>JAFSGB010000021.1 GCA_017434895.1 Clostridia bacterium | reverse complement strand
TTTGGCAGGGGTAGAAGGACTCGAACCCTCACAAACGGTTTTGGAGACCGGTGTGCTACCATTGACACCATACCCCTATAAATTTTAGCTTTTATGGTTTAATGCTGAGTTTTGCTGAGGTTTAACACTCGCATCCAAACTTATGTCACATGGCACAAATATTAGTTTTGTACCTACTAAGTTGGATTGGATGTCGAGCCTCTAGTATGGTGGGGCATCACGGACTCGAACCGCGGACCGACCGGTTATGAGCCGGTTGCTCTAACCAACTGAGCTAATGCCCCAAACGAGCAAGAGTTATTATAAAATAAATCAATCCATTTGTCAATAGCAAAATTAATTTTAATCCCTCTTTTTCCAAAAAAATTCCTGTTTTTTATTGACAAAAATCAAAAATGTGATAACATACTATAATAGAGGATGTATCGTGTTGTTTTCTGTTTAATTCGTTTTTTATGAAGATATAGTAACTATAATGTACAACCCCTGTACATACTATGCCAGTTTTGGCCTAAATTTTTGTTCGGAGGATAATATTATGAAAAAAATCAAAAAACTTTTCGTGTCTATTTTGACCGTTGTTATATGTATCACCTGCGTTTCTTTCACCTCTTCTGCAGCAGATACTTTTGAGCCGATTGTGAGGCTTAACAGAAGATACAATACCGACGACAATAAAATGTATATATCTATTACTACTGACGGCTACTACGGTGCGATTAAAGCCACTTTAGAGCATGATGCCGGTGTTACATTTGACTTTACTAACAGTACATTTGACAAGGCCGAAATCAAAGATTATATGTACTCAATCGGAACAAATTCCATAACATTTACTGTTTTAACCAAAAATTTAACCACTACACCATTAGGTTCAAACTCTTGGGTCGAGCTTTGCTTTGACTTGAACGGACTTTCTAATGCAACCTTTAATCTTACCGATATTTCCGTTGCAAGTGTTGACGATGTAATGAACACCAACACTATTGCAGACATTGAAAACACTATAGTCGCCAGCAATACAATCTGCTCCCTAGGTGCACAGTATCGTGCAGCTTCAGATGGCATACCGGCTGCAATCCGTTTTGGTACTAAGCTTTTCCGTGAAGAAGGAACAAACGCCGTTGAAGGCGGTACTGCAGTTAGCTGCGGTTACATTCTGGGTTATACAGAAACACTTGAAGAAGAAGATGCTACTCTTGGTGCTACTTTAAAAGGAAAAAACCTTATACTTAATGATGAAAATGCCATGATAAATGTGAGAGCTCAAAAGTACTTAAAGAGCGAAGCTGATTATATGATTTACACTGTTGCTGTTTACTTTGAAGACGAAAACAGTCCAAATAAGGCTAAGGAGCTTCAAGTTAAGCCCTATGTGATCTACAAGGATGCATCAGGTTATTACCATATAGAATGGGGTAGCATTATGAAAAATTCCTTCAATAACATTCTTGCTACTTATAATGCACTGAGTTAATCAGGTATTTACAACTGTATTAGTTACTAAACCGTGCCCGTCAAAGCGGCGCGGTTTTTTATTTTTTAATAATTCCCAATTTGTCTGTTATCTAATAATATCACTTTCCTTTCCTAATCATTCTTGGAAATTTTACACAAATTACAATCCTTGTTTTTGTCACATATAATTTTTAAAAGAACTATTGACAAACACCGAAAATTATGATAATATAGTAGCGTAATATATGTCGGAGTGCCCTCTGACATTGAATTAATTGTTAGGAGATGCTTTCATGAAAAAAGAATTCGAATTACCAGAGCTTACAATTCAGTTGTTTTCAGCAACCGATATTATCACTACTAGTCCCCTTACGGATAATGACGTTGACGGCGATCAAATCCCATAAGCACTAATTCTACTACTTGAATTCGGAGGATAAGAAAATGAAAAACCTAAAGAAACTTCTTGTGTTGGTTTTGGCCATTGTTATGTGCCTAACCGCTATGTCTGTTACTTCTCTTGCAGCTGATTTTGAACCCAAGGTTCAGCTAAACAGAAGATATGATTCCATTAATGACAAAATGTACATATCTGTTACCACCGATAAGCCCTATGGTGCTATAAAAGCCACCCTAGCTTGGACTGCCGGTGCTACTATTGTTGAGGCTGACAGCAAATTTGCTGAAGCAGGCATCGAAAATTCTGATATGTACACTTCAAACGGTGACAATTCTATCACTTTCGTTGTTGCTACCGACAATGTAACGGGCGATGACTTAGGTACCACTGCTTGGGCAGACCTTTGCTTTGACTTAGGTCAGCTTTCTACAGCTACCTTCTCTCTTACCGACATTTCTGTTGCTGATACTGACGAAGCATTAAAGGACGATGGCATTGTCGTTGCCAATAAAGAAATCACTGTTGGTTCTATACTCAATTCACTCGGTGCTCAATATCGTGCAGCTTCCGGTGAAAAGAAGGACGCTATCCGTTTCGGCACTAAGCTTTTCCGTGAAGAAGCAACAAACGCTGTTGAAGGCGGTATTGCAGTTAGCTGCGGTTTCGTTGTAGCTTATACCGATACTCTTACAACTAAGGCTGCTACTCTCGGTGCTACCGTAAATGCCCAGGGTGAATTGGTTCTTAATGATTCCACCGCTATGATCAACGTAAAAGCTAATAACTATTTGACTTCAACCGCTACTGATATGGTTTACAGTGTTGCTGTTTACTTTGCTGATAACAGTGCTAACAAGGCCAAGGAAATTCAGGTTAAGCCTTATGTAATCTATAAGGATGCATCTAACGCTTACCATATTGAGTTCGGTGCTACTTTGAACAACTCCTACAACAACATTGTAGAAATCAATAATCTTTTAAAGTAGTATGAAAAAAATATTATCTCTTTTAACAGTTATTCTGCTTGTTATATGTCTTGTCTTAACCACTGGTTGCGGAAAGAAAAATAAGGATAAGAATACCGGTAAGGATTCTTCCTCAAATTATAATATACCCATCGAAGAAGGCATGCCTTCCACACCCGCCACTGAGAAAACCGACGATGATGGTAATGTGGTTTATGTTGAGGATGTTATTACCGAGGATGCGTTGAACAACCCTGCTGAATATAATAAACAACAGGCAACATCATCCAAAACAGAGAGTACCCCAACAAATGAAACCTCCTCCACAACCGAAAAGGTTGAAAGCGGAACTTCCAGCAATATAGCAGGCACACAGGATACTGATACCGGCTACGACCCAAATAATTTAGGTTGGATTAGTTAAATTAATAACCACGCTTGTTTAACAAGCGTGGTTTATTTTTTAGCTTTGCTGAATTACGGCAACGTAAACGGAAAATAAATTCCGTTTAAATCTATTGGTGAATTGACTGCCATAAGAGGAAATTCACCGTCATTGGTTTTACCTTCAAGGTCGGCTAACAAACGGAAATGTCCCTCGGGTTCAACGGCAAATCCGTTATTTTTGTAATCGTTGGCGGTGAAAAGCGTAAACCCTAACTTTTTGTAGTAGTTAATCAGTGTTTTGTTTGCGGGGCGTAGTATTAAAATTTGATTTTCAGTTATGCCGCTAATAAGCTTTTTCATATAGCCCTTTTTGCGTTCTTCTCTTTTGGTTGCGGCAGCAAAAAGATATTTGCAAGGAATATTAATTTCATTTTTTACAATAGTAGCCTGCAATAAAAAAAGCTGTGATACTGTTTGGTTATTAACCTTGAAAGTTTCGGGGGATGCCTTAAAAAGCAGGTTTTCAAATTCCTCTGAAACCCCAAAGCTTTCACGGTAAATTTGAATTTCTCTTTTCATATATTATTCCTTAGGTGTGAAAATGTATTTTTCTAAAATTACTGCGGGTCGGTAGGAAAGCTTGGCGCGACGCAAATTTTCAAGTCCCATATCATCCTCACGGTTTAGGTATTTATATTTTTCTTGCCTTTTTGCAAACTCATTGTTAATTACGGCATAAGCAGTGGCATATTCCGGTAGTGCCTTTTCGACAAAAACATCTAAAACTTTTTCATTAATCGGGGTACCTAAGGTGAATGCCACCGCCTTATTTTCTACAAAAACAGCACCGCCGACTACATCTAAAGCTTCCATATTAGACAGAACTTCTTCTACCCCTTCTTTTTCACAAAGGGCATATCTGTCAAGTCTATCGGCATTTTCACTGTACCAAAGCTCAGCACATTCCCGTATTTTATCGATATTCTTGTCGCTTATATCCTCATAATGCCAACTATACTTTTTTGAAAACGCACTTATATGGTTTCGCTTAGAGTGATATTTTTTACCGCTAAGCAGTGCTAAATCCTCGCAAAGATAAATATAATCAAATCCGTCACGTGTAGGTGACATATCGTATTTTTCGGTAAACCACCTAGGCAAACTGGCAAAATTCTCGTTTATAGGGCTCCAAAAGATGGGGTATTTTCCGCAGTGGTTGATAATTTCCTTAAGCCCCGCTTCAAGATTTCCGCCAATAGGCAGACGAAAATTTTCGCTATCGCCCTCGCCGTATTTTATAAAGAGCGTTTCCCCTTTAATAGCTATCTCGTTGTTATATGCCTTTTGCCAAACATAAAGATTGACAAATGTGTTTTCGCAGGAAATCTCTTCTGAATTTTTCAAAAATGTTTCTAAAACAGGCTTGTCCTCAAGCTCAATTTTTCTAAAATTCAGCATAATACCTCCAAAAAGCAGAGCCCATTGAGACTCTGCTTTTTTAAAATCAATCATTACTTGATGTATTAGACGATGTGTCTGTGTCAGGCTCGGTGCCGGGGTCTGATATAGCATCGCCCTCATGAGCAGTACAAATCGGAATATATGATTTATTTTTAGGGTCTAAGTTGCTTGTTTTATACCAACCTACTGCCTTATCAGGACAACCCGAATTGGCAATATCTCCGCTTGTTTTGCAGTAGTATTTTTCCACTGCATAGGGGCTATCCTCGAATTCCTTGGCGGCAAGTCCCGAATGTGCCTTTGACATTACATTGCCCCAAAGCTTCATTGCTATTCCACTGTAAGATTTGGCGATCGGTTGCATGGTTTTATATCCGCACCAGCATGACCCAACATAATAAGGCGTTCCGCCCACAAACCAAAGGTCATTTTGGTCGTTGGAAGTACCGGTCTTTGCATAAATCTTCATATTCGAAATATATCCTGCGGCACCCTTACCTGTACCGTTACTGCCATAAACTACGGTCTGCAAGAGATGATTCATAATAGTGGCGGTATCCTCGCTTATCGCCATTTTGGAGTTTGTTTTGTGCTCAAGAATAATTTTGCCATCTTGGTTTGTAACCTTGGTATAAAATGTCGGCTCATAGTACCTTCCGCCGTTACCGAAAATCGCAAAAGCGGCAGCGGATTCAAGGGTATTAAGTCCGCCATTTGTTCCTCCCATACCCAAGGGAGAAAGATTTATATCCTCCTCATTGAGGGTGGTAATTCCCAGCTTTTGGGTAAGAAAATCATAGGAGTTTTTTGGTTTTAGCTTATTAACCAAATAAACAGGAATTGCGTTTATTGAACGCTCTAAAGCATACTGAGTAGTAACATTTCCCCAATAAGAGCCATACCAGTTAACCGGTGTCCAGCCGTTATAATTAGTTTTAGTGTCATTCAAAATACTTGAAAAAT
The DNA here is from genome assembly GCA_017434895.1 of Clostridia bacterium. Classification (GTDB taxonomy): domain Bacteria; phylum Bacillota; class Clostridia; order Oscillospirales; family Acutalibacteraceae; genus UBA737. The sequence goes on along the minus strand of JAFSGB010000021.1, from coordinate 46,430 downwards.
GAATTAAATCCTGTTCGATAGCAGGGGCGTATGCTGCAATAGGCTTCATTGTGGAACCGGGTTGACGAACAGCATCAATAGCGTTATTCCAACCGCGATTGTCGGTCTTTTCACCTAAAGAACCTACCATTGCCTTGACTCTGCCTTCATAGTCCATAATGGTAATGCCCGCTTGTAGAACATCTCCGTTTTTGTTCTTAATGTTATAAGCTTCGTCGGCAAACACCTTTTCTGCCGCTTCCTGCATCTCAACATCAACCGTTGCATAAATCTTATAACCGCCGTTATAAAACATTTGGTCTGCGTGAGACTTGTCATAGCCATATTTTTCAGAAAGGTCACTGGACACCTGATTAATAAGAGCATCTATAAAATAGGAATTCACTTCGTTTTGGTTAAGGACACTTTTATCTGCCGTTACAACGAGCTCTGAGTCAACTGCTTTTTCATACTCTTCCTCGGTGATGTAGCCCTGCGAATACATTTCCCTTAACACTACATCTCGGCGAAGCTTGTTTTCCTCGGGATTCTTATCGGGTGAATAGTATGTCGGTGCCTTTGTGATAGAAGCCAAGCTTGCGCATTCGGCAATGGTTAAATCCTTAACACGCTTTCCGAAATAATAATTTGCCGCAACCTCAACACCGTAGGTGCCATTACCCATTGGAATTGTATTAAGGTAGCACTCTAAAATCGTTGCTTTGGCATAGTTATCCTCAAGATATCTCGCCCTCATAATTTCTCTCACCTTACGGCTGGCCTTCTGTGAGCGGTCGTCAGTTAAATTCTTAACTAACTGCTGAGTAATGGTAGAGCCGCCGAAGCGGGAGTTTGAAATCGGTAAAAATTCGTTGACAAAAGCGGCAAAGGTACGCTTCCAGTCAACCCCGTTGTGGTCGTTAAAACCTTTATCCTCAATGGCAACAAACGCCATTGCGAGATTATACGGTATACCTGTGTAAGACGGGTCCTTTTCTTTGGCACTTTCCTCGTCATAATCTACCCAAATACGGTTAAACTGACTATGCAAACGACGGTATTCCTTGTAATCGCCGTCACCGTCATCCACGTAAATAGTAGTGGTAAAATCTAGTGCTAAATTATTTAAATCCTCGTCCATTGTAGGGTCAACCATGGTAAAGGCATAGAACATGAAAGCACCCACTACAAGCGAAACTGTGATAAGACCTACTAAAAATACAGTAAGAACTATTTTAATAATACGTTGCTTTCTGTCTTGCTTTTTTTGTTTCTTTTCTTTGACAACTTCAGTTTCCTCTGCAGTGTGAGAGGAAAAGTCATTTAGGTCAAAGCTGGTTTCTCCATTTTCAATTTTGTTAGCAGAATTATCAAAGCTGTATAAATCCTTACCATCAAAATTATTCATAAATACACCTCCAATGTGTACATACAAACGGATTATACCATATTTTACCCCAAAAATCAACTTTTTCGCTTTTTTGTCACCATTTTGTAACTCTTTTTAACACAAAATGTAATTAAATATTCCCAAAATATTTAACTACATTTTCTGCCGTTTTGGGTGATATTCCCTTAACTGCACAAAGCTCCTTTATGGTTGCTTTTTTAATTTTCTCAATACTGCCGAAATGCTTTAAAAGTACCTTGGCTCTTTCCTTGCCCACACCCTCAATCTGCAAAAGCTCTGTTCCCGTAACGCTCTTTGATTGTAGCTTTTTGTGGTAGCCGATTGCAAAGCGGTGCACCTCGTCTTGAATATTAGTTACTAGGGTGAATGCCCGTCGGTTGGATTTAATGGCGATATCCCCGCCTGTTGTAGCAATAGCGCGGGTGCGGTGTTTGGAGTCCTTGACCATACCGAAAACGGGGACATCTATATTGTGTTTTTGAAGTATTGGAAGCACTGCGGAAATTTGCCCTTTTGCACCGTCAAGTAAAATCAGGTCGGGCAGTGCGCTAAAGCCATCGTCGTCGCCCTTTTCGTATTCCGCAAAACGGCGGTCAAGCACTTCTGCCATAGAGCGGTAATCGTCCTGACCGATAAAGCCTTTAATTTTAAATCTTTTGTAGGCCGCTTTAAAAGGTCTGGCATCCTTAAAAACAACCATTCCCGCCACATTCTCGCTGCCGGCGGTGTTGGAAATATCGTAGGCTTCTATATAACGAGGCGTTTTCTCCAGCCCCAAAAGGGCTTGAAGCTCGTTTAAAGCGGACATTTCTTTACCCGTTCTCTCGGTTTTTTCCGAAAGATTTTCGGCGGCGTTTGTAAGGCACATTTCGATAAGCTTTAACTGGTCGCCTGCCTTTGGGTTTATCAGCTTTACCTTTTTCTCGGCTCGTTTACTAAGCCACTGCTCCAAAACGCCGAAATTCTCGGCGGGAACATCTAAAAGCACTCTTTGAGGAGGCTCGTTTTCCCCGTAATAGCGGGGCAAAAATTCACTGTAAAGGCTTTCCTTGTCGCTAAAGCCCTCAATGAAAAATTGCTTTTTGTCGGTCAGCTTAAAACCACGGAAAATAAGTATTTCCACGCAAGCTCGTTCCCCTAAAAAAGCGGTAGCAATAACATCCTGTTCCTTGTGGCTGATGCTTACCACCTTTTGACGGTCGCGGAGCTTTTTTATAGCTTTAATGCGGTCACGAAGCCTTGCCGCCTCCTCGAAACGCAGACTTTCGGCGGCATCAAGCATTTTCTTTTCCAAATTTTCAAGACCGAGTGACCCACTGTCACCGCTTTTAATAAATTCCTTGGCGGAATTAATGCTTTCAATGTAAGCCTCGTTACTAATTTTACCACGGCAAGGAGCATCGCAAATGCCAATATGGAAATTAAGGCAAGGGCTACTTATTTTGTCAAAATCTCGGTTGCAGTCGGGAATTTTGAAGATTTTTCTTGCCTCGTCCACCGTCTGCTTTACCACATATCCCGAATTAAAGGGACCGATAAACTCGTTTTGGCGATCGGTCATTTTAACCGCCGAAATTCTCGGCCACCTTTCCTTTGTTATTTTAATGTAAGAATAGCCCTTGTCATCCTTTAAAAGGATATTATATTTTGGCTGATTTTGTTTTATGAGTGAGTTTTCTAAAATAAACGCTTCAAACTCGCTGTCGCAGAGGATGTAATCAAAATCCTCCACATTTCTTACCATCTGCCGCACCTTTTCGGTGTGCTGATTTCCGCTCCCAAAGTACTGGGTCACTCGGTTTTTAAGGGCTTTCGCCTTGCCGATGTAGATAATCTCTCCTTGGGAGTTTTTCATTATATAAACTCCCGCTGTAAGAGGTAGGCGGTTAGCCTTTTGCTTAAGTCTTGTTAAATTGTTGCTCAAGGCCGACGCCCCTTTCTTTAGTTTCGTTTATTTTCGATTTCCCTTACTAAATAATCTCCAACCTGACGCATAAAGGTGGCAACTGTAGGCAGTAATTCTTTCGGGAATTTCAGCATAAAGCCATCTGCCTCGTAGGTGAAATTTCCTTGATAATCAATGTCAGCCAATACCTTAGTCAGGGCGGCAAAATCCAAGCTTTTGGTAAAAGGCAGGGTGTGTTGGTCGCGCTTGCCGTCGTTGTCGTGAATGTGAAGCGCTTTTAGTCGGCGGTTGCCCAGCTTTTGAATGAAATCCACAAGGTCGGCGTCCATTAATGCGGCGTGCCCAACATCTAAAAGTCCTACAATCCACTCACTGTCCACCGCGTCCATATACTTGCAAAATTCCCAAGCGCGGGAGCAGGTACTGTCCACTGCCGAGTCGGACGCCTTATTCCGCTGAAACATATTCTCCATTGCCACCTTAATGCCGAACCTTTTACAGTAAGGAATGAGGCTCTTGTAAAATTCTACATTAATTTGGAAAAGCTCCTCGGCATGCTCGGCGTATTTAAGATGCTGCTTGGGGTGAACTACTATTATTTCTGCCCCCAAAATCGAGGCGATTTCCATATCGCGGATAATTTTTTTGTAAATTTCCTTATCGGTTTCCTCGTCTCCCACGCTGGAGGGAAAGTAGGCATGGGATTGCTTGCAAACCACCTTTAAGCTATCAGCGTATTTTTTCAAATCCTCTGCTTTCTCACGCCAGTCCTCACTGTCAGCCAAATCTCTAGCATTATTTTTTCCGCAAAGGGAAAAGTCGTATGCCTTATAGCCTGCATCGGCTAGGATTTTAACCGCCTCTTTAACGGGGAAAACCTTACTTAAATATCCGGTAGGCGCACAAAGTAGCATAAAAATCACTCCTAAAAAGCTTCATATAAATAATAACACATAAGCTGTTCACTTTCAAGTATTGACAAAACGGCGAAAGCGGTTAAAATTAACTTAGGTGATGAAATGAATATGTTTTTGAGAAGCTCTTTGATTTTAGGTGAGGATCCCGTTAAAAAATTGAATAGCAAAAGGGTTGCTCTTTTCGGTGTCGGTGGTGTTGGCAGCTTTACTCTTGAGGCGCTGGTGAGAACGGGCGTGGGAGAAATCCACATTTTTGACAGTGACTGTGTGGAGGAAACAAACCTTAACCGTCAGATAATCGCCACAGGTGATACCTTGGGTCTTCCTAAGGTAGAGGCGGCTAAAAGAAGAGCTGAAAGCATTAATGAAAACGTTAAAATTATACCCTTTAAGGTCTTTTATTCGGCGGAAAATTCATCTGATTTTGACCTTTCACAGTACGATTATATTGTAGATGCTATTGACTCTGTTCCCTCAAAGGTGGAGCTGATTTTATCTGCGCAAAAAAGCGGCACACCCATAATAAGTTCAATGGGCACTGGGAATAAGCTAAATCCCTTGGGCTTTAAAATCGCTGATATTTACAAAACCGAGGGGTGCCCCTTGGCCCGTGTTATGAGAGCCCAGCTTAAAAAAAGTGGAGTTAAAAAACTCAAATGCCTTTATTCTGACGAAACGCCTATTAAAAACCAAAGCGGAAATGTGGGTAGCATTGTAACCGTTACAGGCGCCGCAGGGCTGATAATTGCAAACGAGGTTATCAAAGATTTACTTGACAAATAAAATTGTATTAGTATAATAAATGTATAAAGAGTAGATATTCTTGCGTTAAGTGCTTAAAAGACGGGGAGTTGCTTTTAGGACGAAGGATGTTTCCGCGGTAAGAATATCGCATCCCGCTTACGTATAATTTAAGGATTTTTAATATTTTCTCCTATTATTCGTATAACGGGTAAAAGGAGGATTTTTTTATGAAAAAAGCAAATGTAAAAATCTTGTGTGTTTCGTCGGTTTTGGCGGCACTTTACGTAGCACTTGAACTGCTTGCAATGTATAGCGGCATTTTAACCTTTGGCGACAATTACCAAATCCCAATAAGCTGCTTTCCCTTAATATTGGCTTCTGTCACTTTAGGACCCATTTGGGGCACTGCTGTTGGAATTGTGGGTTCGTTTTTGTCGCAAATGCTATCTCCGTACGGTATTGGTTGGTCATCGGTTATTTGGATGATACCGACTATTCTTTACAGCTTGGCGGTTGCCCTTTTGTTTTTGGCCTTTAAAAAGAACTGCAAAAGAGTTGTTTTATCAGTTCAGTTTATTATAAGCTCTCTTTTACTTTCTTTTTTAAACATTGCCGCTAATTATTCCTTTAATATATTAGCAGATTTTTCGAATGTTTTATTAAAACTATTTTTGCCCGTAAAGATAGTTTTTGCCGTTGTTTTTGCAATTGTTTTTGCAATTGTTACGCCTCCTGTAATTAAAAAGCTAAAACCCTTCATCGAACAATAACATCCCAAAGAGCCGAAAGGCTCTTTTTTTATAATTTGTTAATGATTTTTATCAGAACTTGTGCTACAATTAATTTAAACGGAGGTGTTTTACTTGAAAATTCAGTTTATTGGTGCTACTCACGAGGTAACGGGAAGCTGTACCCTTTTAGAGGTTGCAGGCAAATACTATCTGGTGGACTGCGGTATGGAGCAGGGCAGAGATGTTTTCCAAAACATTTCTTTGCCTGTTGCCGCCGCCGATATTGAGGCTGTTTTCATAACCCACGCCCACATTGACCACTCTGGGTTGGTGCCCCGCCTTTTTAAGGAGGGCTTTAAGGGTAGGATTTACGCTACTGATGTGACCTGTGATTTGTGTAATATAATGCTTCGCGACTCGGCTCACATTCAAGAAATGGAGGCTCAGTGGCGTTCCAGAAAAGCACTTCGTGCCGGTGGCGAGCCTGTGGAGCCGGTTTATAATACCAAGGATGCGGCAGGTGCATTGGCACTTTTCCGCCGTTGCAGCTACGGTGAAATAATAAAAGCCTCTGAGGGTATTGACGCTCGTTTCACCGATATAGGACATTTGCTCGGCTCGGCTTGTATTGAGCTGTGGCTAAACGAGGGCGATACCTCCAAAAAGATTGTTTTTAGCGGAGATGTGGGAAATACGGGTCAAAGAATTATTTGTGACCCAAAAACTGTAGAGGAAACCGATTATTTGGTTATTGAGTCCACCTACGGCAACCGTTTGCATGAGGGTAAACGCAAGGACTCTGTTAAGGAGCTTGCACGCCATATCCAGCGTGCCTTTGACAGAGGCGGTAATGTAATTATCCCCTCCTTTGCGGTGGGCAGAACACAAGAAATGCTTTACGCTATCAGAGAGATTAAGGAAAAAGGCTTGGTGACAGGTCACGACAAATTCCCCGTTTATGTTGACAGTCCTTTGGCCAGCGAGGCTACCTCTATCTTTATGCAGTGCAACCCCGTTTGCTTTGACGAGGAAACACTGGCACTTTTAAATAAAGGCATCAACCCCATTTGGTTTGAGGGTATTCGTATCACCGAAACGGCGGACGATTCAAAGCTTATTAACGACGACCCCAACCCCAAGGTAATAATTTCCGCCAGCGGTATGTGTGAGGCAGGCAGAATAAGACACCATTTAAAGCATAACCTATGGAAAGAAAGCAATATTATCCTTTTTGTCGGCTATCAAGCAGGAGGAAGTCTGGGCAGACGTCTGCTTGACGGGGAGGCAAGAGTTACCCTTTTCGGCGAGGAAATTTCGGTCAACGCTGAAATTGCAAGTTTAGAGGGCACAAGCGGTCACGCTGATAGAGACGGTCTCATAAACTGGCTTAAGGGCTTTAAAACAAAGCCGACCCAAATTTTTGTTAACCACGGCGACGAGGATGCATGCGAAGATTTCAAAAATCTACTTAACGAAATGGGATATAATGCCTTTGCCCCCTACAGCGGTACCGAATTCAATCTGGCAAGCGGCTCGTCTACGATTTTAACTGTTGGAAAGCCTGTCGACAAAAAGGAATACGAAAAAACCAACACCCGTGCAGAGTTGATTTACAGAACAATGGTAGCCGAAGCCGAAAAGCTGCTCAGACTTGTCAAAAACCGTCATGGCAGGCCTAATAAGGAAAATGCAAGGCTTACCTCTCAAATAAGGACAATTATTGAGAAATGGAAGGATTAAGCTTAAAGCTTCTTCACTCAGAATAAAACAGTTACTACAAAATGCCATTTTAAGTAGCTTTCAATCGAGAGCCTAGTAAAAAGGAGTAATTTTATGCGAATTTGTGTTTACGGGGCGGCAAGCCCCACAATTGATAAAAAATATATAACCGCTACAGAAAAAATGGGCGAGGCTTTGGCAAAACGCTCTCACGGACTGGTTTTCGGTGCCGGCGGAAACGGTCTTATGGGGGCGGCAGCAAGAGGCTTTACTAAGGGCGGCGGTAGCATTATCGGTGTTATTCCAAAATTCTTTGATGAGGAAAATATTGAGGCGATTTATGATAAATGCGATGAGCTTATTATGCCCGAAACTATGAGGGAGCGAAAGCAAATTATGGAGGATAATGCCGACGCCTTTGTAATCGTTCCGGGGGGTATCGGTACCTACGAGGAATTTTTTGAAATTCTCACCCTTAAACAGCTTTGCCGACATAAAAAACCGATTGCACTTTATAATATTTTCGGGTACTACAACGAGCTTAATGCCACAATGCTAAGTGCCATGGAAAAGGAATTTATTAATGACAGCTGTAAAGAATTATATCTTATTTCGGACGACTTAGAGGAAATTATTAATTATATTGAAAAACCTAACCACATCGGATATAATATCAAGGATTTAAAGAACGGATAAACCCATAAAAATCATTGACATTCATAATTAAATGCGATATAATATTTTAGGAGTTGTTAGAGAAGATGCAAAATTACTTTAGGTAGTATTGCATCTTTTTCTTTTTATTAATGTTAAAAGGAAGTTTGTTTTATGACAAAATGCGACCTTGTTAATGCATTAGAAAGAAATCCGATTATTGCCGCAGTTCGTGATGATGGTTGGAATGATGCTATTTCATCTCAGGTGGAAGTTATTTTTTATCTTAAAGCCAATTTAATCACCATAAAAGAAAAAATATCCGAAGCACTCAGAAATAATAAAATCATTTTTGTTCATCTGGACCTTGCCGACGGAATAGGAAAGGACCGCACAGGAATTGATTTTCTTGCTAAATGCGGAGTCAGTGGTATTATAAGCACCCGAAATCAGCTTATTAATTATGCTAAGGATAAAGGCTTGCTTACCGTTCAACGCTTTTTCGCACTTGATTCGCAGGGACTAAGTAATATCCGTGAAATTGTTGGCAGTGCAGACCTGATTGAAATTATGCCGGGAGTTGTACCAAAGGTTATTGAACACTTTACAAACAACGGTGCCGATGTAATTGCAGGCGGATTAATTGAAACAAAGGATGAGGTAATGACGGCACTTCGTGCCGGAACGGTTGCAGTTTCAACAGGGAAGACGACACTTTGGGATATGTAATAAAATTTTATAGTAAATAATCGTTTGAGAATTGGAGAAACGAATAATTAAAGAGTATTTATACTCTTGGTTTTTCGTTTCTTTATTATATTATAAAAGGAGAATTTTTATGGGTAAGAAACACATCGTAGACTGGGAAACTATCACAAATTTCGCAATTGATGCATTTGTGGGTTACGGAATACCGAGGGCCGATGCCGAAATCTGTGCCGACGTGCTTTTAGCAAGCGACAAACGCGGTATTGAGTCACACGGTGTAAACCGCTTTAAACCGGTTTATCTTGACAGAATTAAGGCAGGAATTCAACAGCCTGTGACAAATTTTGAAATCATAAAAGAAACCCCCACCACCGCTGTAATTGACGGTCATCACGGCATGGGACAGGTTATCGGATATAAGTCTATGGAACTGGCAATCAAAAAAGCCAAGGAATACGGTATGGGTATGGTTGTTGTTCGCAATTCTTGTCATTACGGTATTGCAGGCTATTATACCACTATGGCTACCAAGGCCGGTTGTATAGGTATGACAGGAACAAACGCCCGTCCTTCTGTTGCTCCTACATTAGGAGTTGAGGGTATGTTCGGTACAAACCCTTTTACAATAGGTGTTCCTACTGATGAGGATTTCGATTTCAACTTTGACTGTGCTACATCTATTACACAAAACGGTAAAATTGAATATTACGAGAGAATCGGTGAAGATGTTCACCCCGGCACAATTATTGCTGACGACGGCTCGGCAGTTGAGGGTGACTCGGGTGTTGCATTAAAGAAAATTCGTAACGGCACTGCCGCCCTTACAACACTTGGTGGTATCGGTGAAGACCTCGCAGGCTATAAAGGCTATGGCTTTGCACTTGCAGTAGAATTTTTCTCATCCATTCTTCAAGACGGTGCATACGGCAAGGCACTCGACGGTAAGGATGAAAACGGAAATATACGTCCCTATCAACTAGGACATTGGTTTATTGCCATTGACACCGACCATTTTCTGGGTGAAGACTTGGCTCGTAAAAAAGCCGGTGAAATCACACGCAGTATGCGTGCTTCTAAAAAGATGCCCGGTGCAGAACGCATCTACACCGCAGGTGAGAAAGAATGGGACATTTGGCAGGAAAGAAAAGACAGCGGTGTTCCGATTAATGAATCTGTTCAAGCCGAAATCAGTGCAGTTCGCGACGAATTAAAGCTTGACTATGTTTTCCCATGGGAAAAATAAAAGGTGATTATAATGGATATAAGACAAGCATCTTTAAAAAAGCACTATGAATGGGGCGGAAAAATTGAAGTTATTTCAAGAGCTCCAATCAACAGCCGTGAGGATTTATCCTTAGCATACACTCCCGGTGTTGCCGAGCCATGCCTTGAAATACAAAAGGATTATAACAAATCCTTTGATTTAACAAGACGTTCAAACCTCGTTGCCGTTATTACTGACGGCACTGCCGTTTTAGGTCTCGGAGACATCGGTCCGGAAGCCGGTATGCCCGTTATGGAAGGCAAATGTGCACTCTTTAAGGAATTTGCCGACGTTGATGCCTTCCCGCTTTGCGTACGCTCTAAGGATGTTGACGAAATTGTTCGTACTATCTACCTTATTTCCGGCTCCTTCGGTGGAATTAACCTTGAGGATATTGCCGCTCCCCGTTGCTTTGAAATTGAAAACAAGCTCAAGGAAATTTGCGACATTCCGATTTTCCACGATGACCAACATGGTACTGCCATTGTTGTGGCAGCGGCTCTTATAAATGCTTTAAAGCTAGTAAAGAAAGAAATCGGCAAGGTAAAGGTTGTTATTAACGGTGCCGGCAGTGCAGGCATTGCAATTGGTAAGCATTTACTTAATATGGGTGTTAAAAACCTTACAATGTGTGACCGATTCGGCATTATTTGCAAGGGTGATAAAAACAACAATCCCGCTCAAGAGGATATTGCAAATTACACTAATCTTGAAAATAAATCCGGCACTTTAGCCGATGCTATGACGGGTGCAGATGTATTCATCGGTGTTTCGGCACCGGGAATTGTAAGTGAAGAAATGGTTAAAGCTATGAATAGTGATGCTATTATGTTCCCCATGGCTAACCCAACCCCCGAAATCATGCCTGATTTGGCAAAAAAAGCAGGTGCCAGAGTTGTCGGCACCGGACGTTCAGATTTCCCAAATCAAATCAATAACGTTTTGGCATTCCCGGGAATTTTCCGCGGTGCACTGGACTGCAGAGCATCCTGTATTAACGAGGAAATGAAGGTTGCAACCTCTTTTGCGCTCGCTTCCTTAATACCCGATGACGAAATCACCGAGGAAAACATTATAGCCCCCGCACTTGACAAGCGTGTGGCTGAGGTTGTTTCAAAAGCAGTTATTGATACTGCCATAAAAACCGGAGTTGCAAGAAAATCCCTTTAATATTATTTTGAAACCAAACCCCTTTTAGTTTAAACCTAAAAGGGGTTTGTATTATTCTTACATAACATCTACTATAAAAATTTCGCATATAATAAATCAAGTAACGTGTTTTAGGAGTGTTAGTATGCGAAAATTTTTATCTCTTTTTCTGATTTTATCCTTTGTGCTTAGTATGACGGTTTGTGCCCAAACCGTCACTGTTTCAAGCGAATGTGACATCAGCGACTTAGAGGTGCCGCTAAGCGACACCGTCACCACGTCTGCCATCGGAACAACCCTTGAAATCAAAGCAAAATCCGCCGTGCTTTTGGAGCCAAATACCGGCAAAATTCTTTACGAGCAAAATGCCGACGAAAAGCTATCTCCTGCCTCTATTACTAAAATAATGTCACTGCTCCTTGTTATGGAAGCTATGGACAAAGGCGCTTTTGACCTTGAAACGGTGGTAACCGCCAGTGAACATGCCTGCAGTATGGGAGGAAGCCAAATTTGGCTTGAACCTGGGGAGGCTATGACAGTAGACGATTTGCTGAGAGCCACAGTTATAGCTTCCGCTAATGACGCTTGCGTAGCATTAGGCGAACTTGTCGCCGGCAGTGAGGAGGGCTTCGTAGCACTTATGAACGAGCGGGCAAAGGAGCTTGGAATGAACTCCACCAGCTTTAAAAACTGCACCGGCCTTGACGCCGAGGGGCATATTACCTCGGCTATGGATGTGGCGATTATGTCTGCTGAGCTTATAAAGCATGAGCTTATTAAGGATTACTCCACCGTTTGGATGGACTCATTAAGAGACGGTAAATCAGAGCTTGTGAACACAAATAAGCTGGTTAGATTTTATAAGGGCACAACGGGACTTAAAACAGGTACCACCTCAATTGCAAAATACTGTCTTTCCGCCACTGCCGAGCGTGAGGGACTGTCTCTCGTTGCGGTTGTAATGGCTGGGGAAACCAGTAACGACCGCTTTGAGGGGGCAAAAAAGCTTCTTGATTACGGATTTGCCAACTATTCTTTCACCGAAATTGGTGCCGAGCTTAAAGAAACCGAAACTAATGTAAATTCAGGTGAAATTAAAAGCGTTAAGGTTAAGGCTGACGGAAAAATCAGCCTTTTAATGCCGAAAAACGCTAAAAACGATATTACCCGTACAACAGAATGGCAAAAGAACCTTACGGCACCTATAAAAAAGGGTCAAACCGTAGGATATGTTAACATTTACAACGGCGACGAAAATATCGGCAGAATACCGATTACCGCTAAGGAGGATATTAAAAAACGGGATTTTCTCCTTAGTTTCGAACATATTTTAAAAGGAATATTTAAAATATGAAAACTTTTAATGAATTAATGCTATTACCTCTTGAAAAATGACGGAATTTATTGTAAAATAAAGAAAATGAAAGGTGAGGAAGATAAATGTCAATCAGTTTTAACAAATCTTTTGCGTCTGGCTTTATCAGAGAAAATGACCTTGAGGGTCTAAAATTTCAGGTCGCCGCTGCTCATGAGGCCGTAAACCAAAAATCAGGTCTAGGTAATGATTTTTTAGGCTGGGTAACTTTACCCGGGGATTATGACAAAGAAGAATTTGACCGCATTAAGAAAGCGGCAGATAAAATCCGCAGTGACTCTGATGTACTTATAGTTATCGGTATCGGCGGTTCCTATTTGGGTGCCAGAGCTGCTATCGAATTTTTAAAGGGACCCTACTATAATTCATTAAGAAACGGTGCTCCTGAAATTTATTTTACAGGTAACAGTATTTCGGGTTCCGATTTGTCCGATGTTTTAGCCCTTTGTGAAGGCAAAAACGTATCGGTTAACATTATTTCAAAATCGGGTACCACTACCGAGCCGGCTATCGCTTTCCGTGTTTTCCGCAAATACTTAGAGGAAAAATACGGTGAAAAGGAAGCTGCAAAGCGTATTTACTGCACCACCGATAAGGCTCGCGGTACACTTAAAGCCTTGGCTGACGAAAAGGGCTACGAATGCTTTGTAGTGCCTGACGATGTTGGCGGTAGATTTTCCGTTCTGACTGCTGTGGGTCTGCTTCCAATAGCTGCCGCAGGTGCCGATATTGATAAGCTAATGGCAGGCGCCAAGGTTGGTATAGAAAAATTCAATAACCCCAATATGTTAGAAAATCCCTGCTACACCTACGCCGCTTTAAGAAATGCCTTTCACCGCAAGGGCAAATCCATTGAGTTGCTCGTTTCCTATGAGCCACGCTTTACAATGATGGCTGAATGGTTTAAGCAATTATTTGGCGAGAGTGAGGGCAAGGACAATAAGGGTCTGTTCCCCGCATCGGTTACATTCTCGACCGACCTTCACTCAATGGGTCAGTACGTACAAGACGGCAGCCGCTTAATGTTCGAAACGGTTGTAACCTTCGGCGAAAGTGACAAGGATGTTATAATCGAAGCCGAGGAAAACAACGGCGACGGCCTTAATTTCCTTGCAGGAAAGAATATGTCCTTTGTAAACTCCAAAGCTTTTGAGGGTACTGTACTTGCTCATACCGATGGCGGCGTTCCCAATCTTATCATTAATGTTGATAAGCCTGATGAGGAAAACCTAGGTGAGCTGATTTACTTCTTTGAAAAGGCATGTGCCGTTTCAGGTTATATGTTAGGTGTTAATCCCTTTGACCAACCTGGTGTTGAAAGCTACAAAAAGAATATGTTTGCACTTCTCGGCAAACCCGGTTTCGAGGCTCAAAAGGCCGAGCTTGAAAAAAGACTCGGAAAATAACAGAAGCTACTGCCAAACGGCAGAAAAATATATAAAGGAGTTGTTTTTAATGATTAAAATCATTATTGGAAGAAGAGGTTCGGGCAAAACCAAAAAGTTAGTTGATTTGGTTAATGTTGCAGCAGCTGAAAGTCTCGGCAACGTTGTTTGCATTGAAAAGGGTGACACCCTAACCTATTCAGTAACTCATAAGGCCCGTCTTATAGATGCAGACTCATACAGCATTTCCGGTTACGGCGAATACTACGGAATGCTTGCAGGAATTAAGTCCGGAAACCATGACGTTACCCACATTTTCGGTGACGCAACCCTTAGAATAGGAACAAGAGATTATAATGAGCTTGTTGATTTCTTTAATAGACTCTCCAAGATTGACGATGTTGAATTCCTGTTCACCGTTTCAGCTGATAAGGAAGAGTTACCCAAGAAGCTATTTGATATAGCAGAAGTAGTTGCATAAAAACAAATCATGTAGATAAAGCACCTTCCTTACGGAAGGTGCTTTAGTTATATTGTACTTCAAGCTTTTAAACAAATAATTATTTTATCAAGAAAACCACACGCTTAGCGTGTGGTTTTCTTGATGCGACAATGGAAGAAACTTCTTTACGTAATTTCTTCCAAAGACGATTTTTATTATGCTTTTTTTTGTTTTCTGTTTTTCCAAATAACCCAAAGCGGACCTGCCACAAAGAGGGAGGAAACACCGCCGGATATAAGACCGAATGCCATAGGAATAGCAAAGGTACGGAGGCTTGAAAGACCGTAAAGCTCGGAAACCACAACAATTGTAAGTACTGCCAAAATAGTGGTAATTGTAGTCACAATGTTTCTGATAATTGTCTGGTTTATGCTTATGTTTACAAGCTCACCGATTTCCATTGTGGGATTAAGCTTTTTATTCTCACGAACACGGTCGTAAATAACAATTGTATCGTTAAGGGAGTAACCTAAAATTGTAAGCACAACAGCTATGTAGTTGGCATCAATTTGAAGACCGAAAATAACGCAAACAAAGAATGTAACGAGAACATCAAATACTAAAGCGACCATTGCGGTGAGAGCAGCAGAAACACCACCTATTTTTTTGAAACGGAAACCAACATAAACTGTTACAAAAAATGCAGTTATAAGCACAGCCACAATACTCTTGGCAAAGAAAGTGCCGGCAATTGTGGGGCTAACCGAGTTAGAATTGTAAAGGGTAATTTTGTTGTCCTTAAACTTGGCTTCTAAAGCCGAGGTTAATTCCTCCTGATTTTCAGCAGAAAGTGCGTTCTTGCCGGAAAGTGCAATTTCAAAGGTTTCAGTGTCACCAGCTAATGCGGTGCTTTTTGAAAGAGTAAAGGAAGCATCCAGTTTTTCGTCAGCAATTTTCTCAATATCTTTAACTTCAATATCCCCTATATAGGAATAAGCGATTTTAGCACCTCCTGAGAAATTGATATCAAGATTAATTCCAAAGAAGCAGGAAATAATACCAATTGCGAAAATTACTGCATAAGCGATAATTACATATTTAAAGGACTTGTTAAAATCAATGTTAAATTTACGCATTTGTTTTACCTCCGTAGAACCAAGGCTTTCTGAAAACCTTGAATTTTGAAATGCTCTTAAGCATTAGCTTGGAGGCAACAACACCCATTATAAGGTTGAAAATGGTACCTACAAGGAGTGTATAACCGAATGAATAAATAGAGCCTGTTATTGCCGTTCCAAAAAGTGACATAATTGGCGAGAAAATCTTTGCCATGATACCGTCGGGACTGCCAAAGGCACCCATTAGCACCAAGGATACAATAACAATTGTAACGTTACCATCAATAATAGCACTAAGTGAGTTCTTAAAACCACTGTCAATAGCGCCGTCGATGGTCTTGCCTTTTTCGAACTCGTCTCGGATACGCTCGGCGGCGATAACGTTACAGTCAACACCCACGCCGACAGAAAGAATAATACCCGCAATACCTGGCACAGTCAGTGTAAAGCTGTTGACCGAGCCAAAGAAACCGGAAATACAAGCGATAGAGCCTGCTAGCTGGCCAAGAAGTGCAATAGCGGCTACAACACCGTTTAATCGGTAGCGTAAAATCATAAGCAAGCACACAACACCAAAAGCAATGGCACCGGCGATAAGCATTACTCTTAAAGCGTCAGAGCCGAGGGTTGGTGAAATTATTTGAAGCTTACTGTCATCAACAGTAAGCGCAAAGGGCAGCTTACCGCTGTTAATCTGTTCGGAAAGCTCTTTTACATACTCGGCGGTCATACCGTCGCCGGAAATAGTGCATTCACCGTTGGTTATGACTTCTTGAACCGTGGGGGCAGAAAGTAAAACCTCCTCCACAATAGGTTCGCCGTTTTCGTCAAGCTCGGAAGTGGTGGTGGAAAGCCAGATTGAGATTTGTTGACCCTTCATTGCAGCAGTAGCAGCAGCAAATTTATCCTTACCCTGTGAAGTCAACTCCAAAGCTACAAGCGGATTGTTTGTTTCTGGGTCAACTGCGGGATATGTACTCTTAACATCTGCCGCGCCTTGAAGCACAATCTTACCGGTTTTCTCGCTTCCTTTACGGAATACGAGCACTGCCGATGTGCCCAGCTTTTTAACGGTAGCAACCGCATCGAAATCACTCTCTCCCGCTTCCCAAGGGAAACGTACAATAATTTGGTGGTTGCCCGAGTCAGTATAAACCTCATAATCGGTGATGTTTTCATTTACAAGACGGGTTTCAATAATAGCCTTTGCGGCATCCATATCCTCCGCGGTGATTTCAACATCCTTCTTGTTGGGTGAAAATACGGCCTCAACACCGCCCTTAATATCAATTCCCCAGCGAATATCCTGAGCGCCCTTGAAAATAATTTCGCGATTATCACCGTAGTAATTTTCAACGCCGAAGAAAGCCGTATATGTAAGGGCTAAAATCAGTATGAAAACTACAAAAAAATTCAGTTTGCCTGTCTTTTTAAGTTTCATTGGCAAATCCTCCGTTTTTTAATATCTATTGTATTATTATACTAGAAAATCACCGTAAAGTCAACATTACGAGTTGTTTTCTAGTAGCATTTCCAAAGCTGCATACCTTACTGCCAAGCAGAGTATGCTTGATGCTTTTTCCAGCTCATCAACACTCGGATATGAGGGAGCAATTCGTATGTTGGAATTATCAGGGTCTATACCGTAGGGGTAGGTGGCGCCTGCGCCGGTGAGTATCATTCCGGCATTGGCACAAAGCTCCTCAACCCTAGAAGCTGTCCCCTTTGGAACATAAAGGCTTATAAAATAGCCGCCCTTAGGCTTAGTCCAACGTGCAATATTTTTATCAGCCAATTGTGAGTCAAGCTTTGCTAAAACTGTTTCAAACTTAGGCCTTAAAATCTCGGCATGCTTTTTCATATGGTCCTTGACATCCTTGGCATTTTTGAAAATTCTAGCATGTCTTAACTGATTAAGCTTATCGGGGCCAATGGTCTGGAATTTCATTCTGCCCTTTAGCATTGCTACATTATTGGGGCTTGCCGCCTCAGCTGCAACTCCGGCTCCGGGGAAAGTGATTTTAGAGGTAGAAGTGAAGATTATGGGCAAATCGGGGTTTCCTGCCTTAACACACTCGGTGTAAATATTTAAAAGGTGTTCGCCCTCGTCATACAAATCGTGTACTGCATAGGCATTATCCCAGAAAATTCTGAAATCCCCTGCGGCGGGCTTAAGTCTTGCCATACGCTTTACAACATCATCGCTAAAGGTCACGCCCTCGGGATTGGAATATTTAGGCACACACCAAATTCCCTTAACCTTTTCGTCCTTGACCAGTTCCTCAACAATATCCATATCCGGACCTTCCTCGTTCATAGGAACAGAAATTAGTTCAAAACCGAAATACTCAGTAATAGCAAAGTGACGGTCATATCCGGGAACGGGACAGAGGAATTTAAGACCATCTTGCTTTCCCCAAGGCTCCCCGCCCATACCATGGGTCATACCTTGTGCAATAGTATCAAACATCATATTAAGAGAGGAATTTCCTCCTACTATAATCTGGTCGGGCGAAAGCTCCAAAATCTCGGCAAAAAGGTTTTTAAGCTCAACCAGTCCGTCCAAGCCGCCATAGTTTCTGCAATCAATTCCGTCAATATTCTTAAAGCCAATATGGTTACCGACAGAATCAAACATTTTTTGGCTTACATCCATACTGTCGGAGCCAGGCTTGCCTCTTGACATATCAAGAGACAAATGCATAGCGCGAAAACGTTCATATTCAGCACTTACCGTTTTAAATTCGGTTTCAAGCGCCACTTTATCCATTTTAAAATAATCAGCCATTATATGACCTCCTCAACAACTAATTAACTATACTACAAAACACCTGATTTTTCAAGCATATTTTACGCTTTAAGCTCGATTATAAGGGCTAGATTTCCCCGTTTGCCGCCCGTTGCTCTGTGGGAGTGCAAATCCTCGCTGTTACAGCAGGTACAAATGTCGCCAACATCAATGTTTTCAGGGTCAATTCCCGAAAAAATCAGTATTTGTCGGTTGGCTTCAGAAAGATTTAACATATATTTACCGTTATCCTTTGCGACAACAAAATCCGACAAATTTAAAAAATCAAGCTTTCGGAATTCGTCAATAACAAGGTCGTCTACTTCATAGCAGCACTGTCCAATGTTAGGTCCGATTCCCACTATAATATCCTTTGGGTTACAATTAAATTCATTCATCATTTTTTCCACTGTACGCTTACCAATTAGTTTGACAGTGCCCCGCCAACCAGCGTGGGAGGTGGCAATAACCCTTTTTACAGGGTCGCAAAAAGCCAAGGGTGTACAGTCAGCATACTGAGTGACAAGCGCCACATTGGGCACATTTGTCACCATACCGTCCACATCGCAAAAGGAGGGCTTGCAAAAGCCGGTTCCACGGTGGCTTTCATTAACTGTGATTACATTATTCGTGTGGGTTTGGTGGCTTAGCACCAAATTTTCGGTGCCAATTCCCACTGCCGAGCACAGAATTTCGAAATTTCTAACTACATTTTCTTTTGAAGTATCCTTGCTAAAGCTCAAATTCATTGTACTGGCATCACCCGTGCTCACTCCACCGTGACGGGTGGAAAAAATATGGTGAACACAGTCACACTCCAGTAATTTCGGGAACTGAATATAAACCAAATCATCCTTATTTGTAATTTTAAAACTGCGGCTTTCCAATACTATCACCTGTGATTTTTTTGTAAAGATGGTGGGAATTTTCAGTTATTCTTTGACGGTACTCTTCACCGAATACCTCTCCAATGCGGTTAAGCGCCTCAAGTATTTTCGGCGGACGGTGTTCCACAGAATGAGTATCCGATGCAATAACACAAAAAACTCCTGATTTTAAAATGCCTTTGACAGTCCTTTTATATTTAAGTTCCAACACGGATTGAGCATTAAGCTGAACGGCAATATTTTTTTCCACAACAAATTTCATTATCTTTTTAAAGCCCGTAAAATGCTGATATCTTTCTATATGAGCAATAATAGGGATATAGCCGCGCTCCATTAAAGCGGTAATATCCTCAAAAAAGTATTCCCTTATATCGAAAGCGGTAAGCTCGATTAAAAGATATTTTGAGTCGGCGAGAGTCAGCTTATCTAAATCCTCTACTAATCCCAAGCCCCTGAAATACAAAATTTCACAGCCGAGATAAATATCTGGAAGCTCTTTTCCCTTAATTTCAGACTTTAACGCTTCAAAAACGGTAGTAGTCAATTCTAAAAAATCTTCAAAATAAACTTCATTGGGGTAAAAATGAGGGGTGGCAATTATTGCTTTGACGCCGTTTTTCTTTGAGGCTTCAAGTAAATGAACCGCTTCTTCAATGCTTTTTGCCCCGTCATCCACTTCGGGAAGTATATGGGAATGGATATCAAAATACAAAAAATCACCGCCTTAAAAAATTTTCCCATAACATTAATAGTTATGGGAAAGTTAGTTTATTGATAACCGTATTTACTGTAAGAACCGTATTTTCCGTACTTACTGTAGCTACTGCCCGCACCACCTGCGCCGTTGATAATAGTACCTAAAACATTAATGTTCAAATCTTCCAAAGAAGAAACAGCATCCCTAACATCGGCATAGGTTGTAACTCCGATACGGGTGATAATAATTACACCGTCGCACTTCTGTGAAACCGACAAGGAATCGGAAATTACATTAACGGGAGGAGTATCAATAATAACAAAATCATACTCCTGTCTCAATTGCTCCAAAAGCTTGTCAAAATCGGTAGAACCGATTAGGTCTGAGGGGTTATTTGTAATACTTCCGCTGGTTAGTACATCCAAAAAATTGTTGTACTTAGTAACCGCATTATCAAAAGTAATCTCTCTTGCGAGGATGTCGCTTAATCCTGTGAAATTATCAATCTTAAGCTTCTTATGAACGGTTGCTCGGCGAATATCGGTATCCACAAGAATAACCTTTTTATTAAGCTGTGCTAAATTAATTGCCATATTAACGGCTGTAGTAGATTTACCCTCGGAAGCGTTAGGGCTTGTAAAAGCAATAACCTTACCGCCCGACTCCTCCAACATAGAAAGAAGACGGATTCTAATATTTTTGTAAGCCTCAACAACAGCAAAGGGAGCCTTGGTTGCAATATTGGCATTAACATTTTTATTTGCCATTTTTGTTACCTCCCGTACCGTAGTAGCTGCCGTATTTCTTTTCGTTGTTCTTTGTTACGGCAAAATCCGGAACTACACCGATAATGCTGATATCAAAGTGTTCTCTAAAGCTTTCTTCATCGCGTATTACATTGCTTGAGGAATAGATAAAGAATATTATCATATAGGTGACAATGGCGCCGGCTAATCCGCCGAATAAAATTATTATAATATCACTGGGATAATCCCAGCTTGACTTATCTGCGCGAACAATAGATGATGAAGCATTCTTAACCATTTTATTGATATATTCAGGCGCTAACTCCAAATATGCATTAAGGATTTCTACTGCTTCTTTCTTATCCGGAGCAATAAACTCAATGTCAACAAAAAGGGTTGTATCGCTTCTTCTTGTAACGGTAGTTCTTGCCATTAATTCGTCAAAGGTGTAATCACCGTTAATTTTATCAGCCAGTTGCTTGTAAATATCGGGGGTTTTGAGAATATCTGTTACAGTATCGGCAAAGTTAAGGGAAGCCAGTACGTCAGAATTCTCAATTTCACTTTTGTTGTTGGTAGTATTGTTAACATACTGCTGACTGTCAATAATAGTACCGTTGGTAACAACAACTGAACCCGTTGCACTGTATTTCGGCTCCGCAATAAAATTAAAATAAGAAAACGCTGCCGTAGCGGTTACAACTGCTGCTACAACCAGAGCAATCCAGTGTTTAATGGCTACATTAAGCATGTAAGTAAAACTGTAATTATTCACTATGTATCCTCATTTCAAAAAACTTTTTGGTGCAATACACCACGCTAAAACATTATACTACAAAACTATAGAATTATCAAGCACTATTTTTTGTTATTTCTCACAAAGTGTACACAATTTATTGTAGGCGTGAAATATATCACTGTAATTTTCATAAGAAAAGTGATAAACCTCGGTCATAAGCGAGCCTTTATATCCTTTTTTATTAAGATATTCAAAAAAACCCTTAAAATCGAATTTCCCGTTTAAAGGCAACAGACAATCCCCTGCGGTTGAATGGTCGCTTATGTGAAAATGCTTTATGTTGTCATAAAATTCATCTATCAGCTCAAAGGGTAAATAACCGCAACGGATACACTGCTTTATATCAAAGCAAAATTCTGCCTCGTCACCTAAAATTTCCCTCATACTGCGTAAAAATTCCACGTCCCCCGAACGGTAGTGCACTACATTTTCTTGAAGCACAGTAATGCCATTTTGACGGGTTTCATTCTTAAGCGCCATATAACGCCGACAGTATTCCTCATCATTTAATACCCCGTTAGGCTTACCACCGTGCAGAATTATATATTTTGCACCCAAAGCCTTTGCAATTTCGGAATAACGGCTAAATATTTTTAGCGATTCGTAAAAGCGGCGTTCATAAGCCGAAAATATCATAAAAGACTCAGCTAGGGACATTGTCGGGTGAACGGCAGTGATATTCATACCGTATTTTTCCTTGGTTTCAAGTAAAATATCAATAAAGCTGTCCTTAAGCTCACTTTCACAGTTAAAGAAAATCTCGGTATTTTTTATTCCCGCCCTGCCTATTTCTTCTAAAGCAAGCTCGGTTTCTAGCGGATAAAGACTGGCAGTAGAAATTCCTAAATTCATACTTTTTCCTACCTTTCGGGAGTAACAAAAACAGTTTTGTTGGTGGTGTAAATCACCATTCCCATTTTGGCACCGCGGGGTTTTTTTACAAATTTAACAGGGGTGTAATCCACAGGCACCTGAGTTGAATTTTTTGCCTTTGAGTTTGCGGCCGCGAGGGCGGCGGCAAAAAGAATAGTTTCATCGCTCACCTTCTCGCCGCCGCACATTACAATAACGTGAGAGCCGTGAATATCCTTAGTATGAAACCACAAGTCGTTTTTACGGGCAAGCTTGGTAGTTAAATAGTCGTTTTGGGTATTATTTTTACCCACCAAAACTCTATAGCCCTCCTTTGAAATATATTCCTTAATTTTAGAAGCCTGTGCCTTGCGACTTCCCTTTTGGGGAGCGCGCTTTATATAACCGCCAAGCCTTAATTCCTCACGGATTTCGCTAATTTCAGCCACACTTTCACACCGTTCAATGCTTTCAAGCACCGACTCAAAGTATTTGATTTCCACCTCGTCCTCCTTTGTAAGCCTAGATAAAGTTTCGGCGGCGGTGTAGGTCTTTTTGTATTCCTTAAAGTACATATCCGCATTTTTGGAGGGAGACAACGCGGGATTTAAAGGAATTTTAATAACCGAAAGATTTTCGTCGTAGTAGTTTTCCACCACAGCCTCACTGTCACCCGACTTTAGTTTGTAAAGATTAGCCTTAATAAGCTCGCCGTAAATTCTGAGAGTCTCGCGGTTTTCACATTTTTTAAGCTCGCCCAGCCGTACAGAAAGTTTCCTTTCGGTGCGGCTCTTAAGATTTTTAACAAGCCTTATAATATCGTGAGCGGCGGCATTAATACGGGCATCCTTTTCCTTTTGAAGATAAAATTCGTCAAGCAAGGCACTGGGACTTTCAAATTTTTTCTTGCCAAAACCACTCCCGTATTGAGAAATGTCGGTAAAGGAATATTCAAAATGCTCACCGTCGGGCTTTGTGATTAAACAAAAATCACCCTCACCCTTTAGGTTTCCCAAAACATAATTATATGCGTTTTCCAATCCCATTTGCTCTGCCTTGTATTCAATTTCTCTGCAAACAAGGGGAGAAAAGCCCTCAATTTGACTAAGAAGCTTCTTTGCCAAGTCCTCTCGCTTTTCTAAAACAGGCTTGGCGGTCAAGGGGTTCAGTTTTTCCTCTTTTTCGGGGTACTCGTAGATTGCGTTAGGCAGAATTAAACGCTTTGCAGTCTCCACATCACTGTGCTTTAAGGCGTCTACAATCTTGCCGTTTTCACGGACTAAAATAACATTTGCCTTGCCACCGATTAGCTCACAAACAAGGCGGTAATTTTCGGTGTCACCCATTTCGTTAGCGGCGCTGAAATTAAGCTCCGCCACCCTTTCCAATGAGGGTTGGCTTACCGACACCAGCCTTGCAGAAGAAATGTATTTCCGTATAAGCATACAAAAATTAGGAGGAACTTGTGGGTTTTCGTGTCTTTCCTCGGTAAAATGAATCCTAGAAGCTCCCGATTTCACATTTATGTAAAGGCGTTTTGCAAAGCCCTTCTTACGAAGCAGAAAAACCAACTCGTCACGGGACGGTTGGTATATTTTATCAATATGGGAGTCCTTGGCAGTGGAAATTTCCGCCAAGACTTTACTTAAAAATGCTCCGTCAAATGCCATAGGCCTTCATAAATTTCCTTATAATATAAATATTCGTTTTGCTTTGCTTCAATATTTTTAAGAGCCTTAACACATTTTAGGGCTCGGTTTTTTTGCTTTTCAATGTATCGTTTGCCCACCTTACTGTCAGCGTTAACAAGCCCCGAAAAGTAAAACCAATTAGGTTTTTCTTGCGCCTTTCCCGTAAAAACACAAACCATTACAGAATAAAGCTTGCCATTTTCCTCGATCGGGGTTTCTTTTTTTATTTCAAAGCCGTTATCGTATAGACATTTTCGCAAAAATTCGGGTGAAGTGGTAGGCTGTAAAATAATTGTAACATCCTTTTTCCTTACAATTTCACTGCCACGCTCCAGTATTCCCGAAATAACCTCACCGCCGATGCCGGCAATAATAACAGTATCACACTCGTCCTTGCTAAGAGCCGAAAGCCCGTCACAAAGACGAAGAGAAATTCCCCGAACGCCTGAGGCTTTGATATTTTCTTCGGCTTTTTTTAGAGGCTTTTCGTTAATATCAGTGGCAATAACACCCCTTGCCCTACCCGTTTTTTTGAGGTAAATAGGCAAAAAGCCGTGGTCGGTACCAACGTCGCAAACAAGGGCGTTTTGCGGCACCGACTCGGCAATAGTGCTAAGTCTAAGACTCAAGTTTTCCATTATTTGTTTTCAAAATACTTATTTAATTTCTCAATTAAAGCATCACAGTCGGTGCCGTGAACCTGACAGGCCTGCTCAATGCTTTCTCCTCTTGATGCGGGACAACCCAGGCAGTGCATACCTATTTCAAAAAAATATTCAGCACAGCCGGTATCAATATCCAAAACATCGCCGATTAGCATATCCTTAGTAATTTTCATAATTATTCTCCTTAAAAAAGTTTAGTTTCTTTTTTCAAATCTGTTCTTGCGTGGTTAAAAAGCTTGCGGTTATCCATTGCCCAAATTCTGCCGGAAAAATCGCCCTCAGCAGTAGACTCCACCGCTTCCTTCATTTCATAAATGCGAGAATCCATAAGGTCAAGCTCGCTTAACAACTCCGCCTCAATAAACATAGGTCTCACAGCAGCGCCAAACTCCGGCTCACCGTGGTGAGAAAGACAAATATGCTGAAGTAACAGCGGAACATTGCTTTCAATTCCCAAATCCTTGGCATAGCGGTCAATTACATTAGCGCCCATTGCCAAATGTCCTAAAAGATTGCCCTCCACCGAATAGCCTGTTGCAATGCCTGTATCGGCAACCTCGAACTCCGAGAGCTTTGCAATATCATGCAAGATAGCGCCCGCGATTAAAAGCTCCTCGTCCACAAAGGGATAAATCTTGCAAACACCTTGAGCCAAACGCACGATTGAGAGGGTGTGAAGCATAAGTCCGCCCCGAACTGCGTGGTGAAGCTTAAAGGCGGCTGGCCAGTAAAGAAGCTTTAGACGGTTATCCTCCAAAATAGCGCATACTATTTTCCTTAAATCCTCATCCTTGAAGCCTTCTGCTAAAGAATAAAGCTCAGAAAACATTTCCTCACCCGAATAAAGCGCGGTCTTGACAAAATCGGCAGGGTCAACACCGTCACTAATCATAGTAGGGCGAATTTTGTCGATTTTAAGCTGGTCTGCACCGTTATAAGGTGAAATTTGACCCCTGACCTTGACTAACTCGTTGGCAGAATACTCCCCGTGAATTTGCCTGTCGTAACGCCAAAGCTTGGCATTAATTTCCCCATCCTTATCGGAAAGCATCATATCAAGATAGCTATCCCCTCTGGTAGAGGTTTTAACATCGACGCTTTTTATAATGCAAAAGCCTTCAACAAGTCCATTATTGTCTAAAGGAGTAAAATTCATATCTCAAATTCCTTTACTTTTTTTAAATTATATAATATTTGAATACTATTTTCAAGGAGTAATCTCTAAATAACTTGTAACAGCATAAAGGATTTGTCCTTGCCAAATCACCCTAGACCAACCACGGTCACTATATCCTGTTCTCTCAACAATTTCCCCGTTTTTGAGAAGATATACAACCTGAGAGTCCTCTCCGCCTGCGGGATTAGAGCGCAAATTAGTTTCAGTCTTTGCTGTAACTTTATCTGCAGTCTTGTGGAAAAACATTTCACCGCTTTGGTCGGAGGGCGGCTCTGAATTATACGGTTTATAATTAAGGTCGGTAGTAAGATATTGGCTTACCGCATATAAAATTTCGCGGTTATAAGAAATTTTAGACCAACCGTTGTCGTTATTTTTAGCCACTCGCTCTAACACAGTTCCGTTGGAAATTTCCACAACAGCTTCGGAATTCGTTGTGGGCTCACGCCTTAGGTTTACAGAATTTTTAGGCGTTACCTTATCATTTGTGATGGTATATCCATCATTTACGGAAGCGGTCTGAGAACTTTCTTGCGGTTCTTGATAATTTTCTTCGTTAGTGAGATAACTCGAAACAGCAAATACGGTTTTCCCTCCAAATAACAGCTTCGACCAACCGTTACTTCCTATAGCTATTCTTTCTAAATATTCGCCCGCTTTTAAAACACCCACCTGCGCAGAGTTAGAAGTCGCGTTTTCACGCAAATTCACCTCATATTTCGCTGTAACTCGGTCATTCACGGCTTTATAAATATTATCAACAGGCTTAGGCACCTGCGCTTCCGTAACCTCACCGTTTTCAATAGGAGTTTTTTTGGAAAACTGCTCATAAGAAACTACCAAATCAACATCCGTGTCAATCCCTGAAACCACACCCTTGTTGGTGTATTGCCACATTGTATATTTACCGCTGTACTGTGGATTTTGCGCTTCGGGATAAATTTTTCCGTCAAAATGCGCTATCCATATTTTTGCGACATTTTCTATTCTTTGAGTTTCAAATGCGCTAATCAAATCGCTTTTCGAAGCATAAAACATAGGCTCATACCCTAATTTTTTTATCGTGTTTATAAAAGCCAAGGCATTATCAGTTTTTTCTTTAGCGCTCAAACTATACATTCTGCTATTGGTCTTTGCAAATCCTTCGCAGTCATAAGCAACAGGAAGTGAAATGGGATAATTCTTAATGTTTTCATTAACCCACTCGGCCTCCGTTTTAGCTTCTGAAGTATTTATAGCCGTAGAGAAAAAATACACTCCCACCAAAACTCCTGCTTTATCGGCCTGTTGAATGTTATAATCGGCATATTCGTCTTTATAAATATTGCCGTTTTCTCCCCTGTAACCTACCCTTATAATAGCAAAATCTATCCCTTGGCTTTTAATCTTGTTCCAGTCGATTTTCCCTTGCCACTTGGAAACGTCTATACCGTTTTGCACGCCTTTTTTAGGGGTTATATCTTCAATATTCACAGTCTCACCTAAAGGTCTTCCCGTTTCTCCGCCTTGGGGGTCGGTAGCGACACCGGTTGTGACTGCCGATTCAGTTATTGAAGAAGATTGTGAACTTTGACTGTTTTTTCGAGGTTTTTCTTTGCTTTGGCAGCCGCAAATTACGGAAAATGTCACAGCAAAACATAAAACAGCTGTTATGGTTCTTTTAAATTTCATTTATTTAGCCTTTACTTTTGCCTTTCTTTTAATCCAAACCGATGGTGAGAAAAGAAGTAGCATGGGATAAATCTCAAGCCTACCAAGCAACATTGCGGCAGAAAGCACTAATTTAGAGAAGTTAGAAAATTCCTGAAAGCTACCTGCGGGACCTATCATACCGAGTCCGGGTCCAACATTATTAAAGCAGGTTGCCGCCGCAGTAAAATTGGTTTCTACATCGTATCCGTTAAAACTTATAAGCGCTAAAATTATAACAAAGCAAAATATATAAATTGCCAAATAACTCTTAACACTCGAAACGGTTTCGCTGTCAAGACTTTTACCCTCAACCCTTACCACTTCAACCGAACGGGAATGTAGGGAATGCTTTAAATTTGCTTTAATGGATTTAAAAATCATTATGACTCTGGAAACTTTAAATCCACCAGCCGTTGAGCCGGCACAAGCGCCTATAAACAGTAGGATTGTTATAATCGTTTTAGAGAGTCCTGGCCATAAGTTGTAATCCACCGTTACATAGCCCGTAGTAGTTACAATTGAAGCCGCCTGAAATGTTGCGTGGCGAATACTGTCAGAAAGGACATTCATTTCGGCTATATTATTAAAAATATCAATTGCAATAACACCAGAGGATACAACAATAATCGAAATGTAAACCAGAAGCTCCTCACTTTTTAGCACTGACTTAAATTTTTTTGCCAAAATAAAGTAGTAAATATTAAAATTGACCCCGAAAATCAGCATAAATATA
This sequence comes from Clostridia bacterium, assembly GCA_017434895.1. GTDB lineage: Bacteria > Bacillota > Clostridia > Oscillospirales > Acutalibacteraceae > UBA737. The sequence goes on along the minus strand of JAFSGB010000021.1, from coordinate 18,201 downwards.
GTTATAACCCACTGAATATAAGGACTATAGCCACCAATACTGTCAGCTCTTACGCCAAAGCCACCGGTACCCGCAGTACCGAAAGTATGAACAAGACTGTCAAACAAGCTCATATTTCCGCAAAGTAAAAATATTACCTGTACGGCACTTAGGAAAATGTAAATTAAATAGAGTATTCTCGAAGTACTCTTGACCTTAGGTACAAGTTTACCGATAACCGGACCTGGCATTTCCGCACGGATAATATGAATGGTGCGACCGGACTCTGACGGTAAAATTGCCATTACAAGCACCAAAACACCCATGCCACCTACCCAGTGGGTAAAGCTTCGCCAAAAAAGAAGCCCCTTGGACATAGCCTCAATATCGGTTAAAATTGAGGAGCCAGTGGTAGTAAACCCACTGACAGTCTCAAAAAAAGCATCCAAAAAGCTTGGAATTTCACCGCTTATTACAAATGGTACGGCGCCCACCGCCGACATACCAATCCAAGCAAGCGCAACAATTACAAAGCCCTCTTTGGCGTAAATTTCTTTATTTTTTGTTTTACCGAGAGCACTTAGAACAAATCCCATTATTAATGCAATGGCAATAGTCACTGCAAAGGAAAGTACAATGCGGTTTTCTTTATACAAACAAGCGCAAATAAGCGAGGGTACCATTAGCGCCGCCTCAAGCTGCACTATCTTTCCAAGCATATAAAAAACCATTTTTTTATTCATAGCCTTTTACCTCTAAGCCAGTATATCAGAAAGCTTATTAAGTCGTTGATTAGCCGCCAAAACAATAACCTTATCTCCCGCCTTTAAGCAGTCGTCACCGGAGGGGATAATAATTTTTCTGTCTCTTATAATTCCCGCAACAAGGGTATTTTTCTTGAAGGTAAGCTCCTTAAAGGTCTTGTTTAAAAATCCTAAATCAGACTTTACATTAAACTCCAAAGCCTCAACCTTGTCGTCCATTAGCTTATAAAGGGTTTCCACACTGCTGCCCTCTGAATTTTGAAGTGCGCGCACATACTGTAAAATAACATTTGTAATAAATAGCTTGGGGCTAATAATTGTGTCAAGTCCCCAATGCTCCGCAAGAGGTCGTAATGAATCGCGGTTAACCTTGGCAATAACCTTGGGCACACCCTCTGAGGAAGCGTAGGAGCAAAGCAAAATATTTTCCTCGTCCATTCCCGTAAGAGAAACAAAGGCATCCACAGAATGAAGTCCCTCCTCGATTAAAAGCTCCTGATTGGCGCCATCACCGCAAATTATGGTAGCTTTAGGAATTAACTCGCTTAGTTCCTCGCAAAGCTGTCGGTCCTTTTCAATAATTGTAACCTTACTACCCGATATTGCCAGTCGCTTTGCCAAATAAAATGCGGTACGGCTGCCGCCTAAAATCATAACATTTTTAGCTTTAGTCTGAACAACTCCCATTTCCTTTAAAAGCTTTACAATTTCAGTAGGCTCGGCGGTAAGACCAATTCTGTCACCGCTTTTAAGCACAAAATTACCGTCGGGAATGTAAGCTTCACTTCCGCGCTTAACGGCGCAGATTAGGAACTTGGCTTTAAAGCGTGAACGAAGTTCACTTAAAGAAACACCTTCCAAAGGCGAGTTTGCCTTTAAAACCTGCTCAATCATTTCAAAATTTCTCACACTAAAAGTTTCTACCTTAGCGGCAGACGGCAATTTAAGATTGTGGAAAAGCTCGCGGGCGGCTAATGCCTCGGGATTAATTATCATTGACAGCTCTAAATGCTGCTTCATAATTCCAAGGCTTCTGTCGTTATACTCAGGTGCGCGTACTCGTGCAATAGTGTTCTTTGTGCCTATTTTTTTAGCCAAAAAGCAGGAAAGCATATTAAGCTCATCAGAGCCTGCAACCGCGATAAGAAGCTCGGCATTTTTCGCCCCTGCTTCTGCTAAAACATCGGTATCGGCACAGTTTCCGCATACGCCCATTACATCATAAATATTGGTAATATCCTCTACTACTTGAGGATCATTATCAATGACAACAACATCGTGACCCTCGGTAACCAAATTCGAAATTAGTGTAACCCCGATTTTACCCAAGCCTGCGACAATGATATTCATAAGCTCACTCCTCGAAAAGTAAAAATCTGCCAAATAAACTATATGGCAGATTTTTTAATTTATTTACTACTGCTTACATTACTTTCGGTACCATCAACAATTTCCTCACCGTTGATAACGGCATCTAAAGCCAGCTTGGCCTTTTCTACAGTATCGGTGTCGGGTATCATTACGTAAAGTAGCTGATTGGGATAGGAATAGGTATAGTTGTTACCGTTCTTGCCGTCAACCGAAATTGAATCAAAGGTCCATTCTTCGCTCATTGTTGACATTTGATAGCTTATAAGCTTTTTTATCTCCTTTTCGGAAAAATTTGTCTTCGTGTTATTTGAAATAGCCTTTAGCATATTTTCTATATTAGAGGGTATAAGCATTGAAGGCGAAATTGCCTTTTCAACAACCGCCTTTATAAGCACCTGTTGGTGAATTCCTCTTTGACGGTCGCCATTTTTAAAGCTCTTCCTTTCTCTTGCAAAGGCCAATGCCTTATCGCCGTCCAAGAAGTTTTCGCCCTTCTTAAAAAAATACATTTTTCCGGTATATGAGTGTCCGCTGGAAAAATTATATTCTGAATTCACTGTAACTCCGCCAACAGCATCAACTATATCCACAACCGATTTAAAATTCAGCTTGGCATAATAGTTAAACTTGATATCGTAAAGCTTTTCAAGGGTTTCCATTGAGCATTCAATTCCGTAACTGCCAGCATGGGTCAGCTTATCCATTTTATTTTTATCGCCGTAAAGCGGGACATAATAATCCCTCGGAGTTGAAACCATTAAAACTCTTTTTTGCTGGGGATTTATAGCTACAACCATATTAACGTCCGAACGTCCGCTTTCGTTAATTTCACTAGCATTCAACGTATCGTCGCCCGAAAGGTATACCAAAAAAGGGTGCTTAGAGATATCGTCAACCTGAGCTTCATTTTCCTGCTGAGCACCATCAATAGTAAGGTCGCCGATAGCATTATTAATAATACCGAAATAAGACATACCGAATCCGGATACCACGAACATAACAGCACTCATACAAATGCTTATAATTCTTTTTCTTTTAATTCTTCGTTTTTTGCCCGACAAAAGTCTAATATGAACTCCCGCCAAAATTCCCAAAAGCACGATGAAAATAAAAATATAGGTTAAAGGGAAAATTTCAATAAGGGTAGCATAGATAATAAGTGCAATTACAAGCATCATTTCAATCGGGAAAAGAATTTTACTTATGATATCTAATGCTTTTTTTGTCTTAGAACTCTTAGAGGATATGTCTCGGTTGCTGTAAGAATTAAGGTTTCGGCTTTGAGAACGAGACCGTGTATGCTTTGAATGTTTCAACAGATTACTTCCTTTTGTATTTTATTTGTCATTTCTTTTATAGGTTGGCACAATTTCTGCCACAATATCCTTCATATCGGTTACTTCTTCCTTATAAGCTTCCTCTAAACGCTTAAGCTGTTTTTTAAAGAGTTCATCGTCCATTTCAATGGGCTTTCCGATATGAATAAGCTTGTTTTCGGTATCTTCAAGTCCCTCCTCGGCCATTAAAAGCTCCTCGTAAAGCTTTTCACCGGGGCGAAGGCCTGTATATTCAATCATAATGTCCACATTAGGTTCAAAGCCCATAAGCTTGATAAGATTTTTTGCCATATCGACAATTTTTACAGGTTGTCCCATATCGAGAACGTAAATTTCACCGCCCTTGGCATAATATCCCGCTTGAAGCACAAGGGACACAGCTTCAGGTATGGTCATAAAGAAACGGGTGATTTCGGGGTGGGTAACTGTAACGGGACCGCCCTCCTCAATCTGCTTTTCAAACAGAGGGATAACGCTTCCGTTAGAGCCTAGAACATTTCCGAACCGAACGGCAACAAACTCGGTATCTTTAGCCTCGCGGTTCATCATTTGAACAACCATTTCGCAAAGACGCTTGGAAGCACCCATTATGTTGGTGGGGTTAACTGCCTTGTCAGTGGAAATAAGCACAAACTTTTTAACTCCGTACTTAACCGAGGCCTGTGCCATTTTATAGGTTCCAAAAACATTGTTTTTAATAGCCTCGTTGGGGCTGTCCTCCATTAGCGGCACGTGCTTGTGAGCGGCGGCGTGGAAAACAATCTCCGGCTTGAAGGTTGAAAGCACATAATCAAGACGGGCAGTATTTCTGACAGAGCCTATCAATACCTCTAAATCAAGATAAGGGTATTTTCTTCTAAGCTCCATCTGAATATCGTAGGCGTTGTTCTCGTAAATATCAAAAATAATGAGCTTTTTGGGAGCACTCATTGCAATCTGACGGCAAAGCTCACTGCCTATTGAACCGCCACCGCCGGTTACCATTACTACCTTGCCCGAAATATACTTGTAAATCTCGTCAAGATTTACCTTTATTGGGTCACGTCCTAAAAGGTCGTGAATTTGTACCTTTCTGCGTTTGCCGTAAACATTCTGCCCGTTAACCATTTGGTAAATACCGGGGATAAGCTCTACCTTACATTTGGTTTCGCTGCAAATACTGAGTATTTCCTTTTTTATTACGGCATCACCGCTGGGAATGGCATAAATGATCTTGTCTACATTGTACTTTTCAGCAGCGAAAATAATGTCATTTCGGTCACCTACAACCTTAACACCCTCCAAAAGGCAACCCTTTTTCGAAGGATTGTCGTCAATAAGGCAAACCACCTTAGACTGGATTTTATCACTCTCGGCAAGCTCGCGGATAATCATTCTGCCTGCAACACCCGCGCCGATAACCATAATTCTTTCGCTTACACTCTCGGTGTTTTTGGTGACATAATCACTAATACCGCGCAAAATCCTGCGGCCAAAGTGAATACCGGTTGTAAAAACGATGCTTAAAAACATACCTACTATATAGTAGGAGGGCGCCATTGTAACAACACCAAAATAATAAGCACCGCCCAAAACCACAGTTAAAAATGCGTAGGCTACAAAAATTCTGAATAAAATATCCGTACTTGCAAAGGTCAGGATGCTGTTATAAAGCTTGACAGCTGCAAAGGTAGCAAGTGCTATCGGAACCCAAAGCCAAATGTATTTGAAAAATTCCTCTACATATTCGTTAGGAACATCGTTCATTTTAAAATCAAACTTAATCCACATCGAGGCCAAAAATGATGTGGCCAAAGCAAGGGCATCCAAAAGCAAAAGTACAATTATTATTCTTAGACGGTTAAAATATGATTTGGGTAATGGTTTCATCTTAACACCTTAATTCACAAATTTTCGCACAAGTATACTAGTTTATATTATCATAACAGATTCACTCTATTTTTTCAACATATTTTTATTCCAAAAAACTCTTGACAAGCAAAGACTAAGGTTATATAATATGGAAAAAGTGAATGGGGTGCTGAGGCTACTCGGCTGAGACTAAGCAATAACGCTGCTTTAACCCTTTAACCTGATACGGATAATGCCGGCGTAGGGAAAATGGTTTTCATTGTGTCTTAGTGCCTGCATTTATTTGCAGGCACTTTTAATTTGCTTAAAAGAAAGGAAATTACAATGTTCAAATCATCAAAAACCGAAAAAATCACCGTAAGTGCCATATTTATAGCCCTTGGCACTATTTTGTCGCTAATCGAGATTTTCAGTCTGCCGCAAGGCGGAGGAATAACCCTTTTAAGTATGCTCCCCGTAATAATAATTTCCTACCGCTACGGAATTGCTTGGGGCAGTGCTTCAGCTCTTTGCTATGCGGCGCTTCAAATGCTTACCGGCTTTAAAACCGTTTCCGGCTTTTTCGTGGGAGAGGACAAAATGGCTTTGCCCTACGCCTTGGCTTCAATTTTTCTTGATTACATTGTAGCCTTCGGCGTGCTTTGCTTAGGCGGAGCTTTCCGCAAAAACGGTAACCCCTCGGTTGCCCTCTGCCTCGGCTCTATATTAGCCGTCAGCGCCAGATACCTTGTTCACATTATTTCCGGCGCAATCCTTTTCGGCACTTGGGCAGAATGGTTTTTCACCGATGCTATGGGTGGTGAGTTCGGTGCCGAGGTTTTGTCTAGATATTCAGGCTTTGGTCTGTCCCTTTTCTACTCGGTAATTTATAACGGACTTTATATGATTCCCGAAATTATTATTACCGCTATTAGTGCTTATTTTATAGGTAAAATCTCTGCTATTACAGGCAACAAAGCCGTTCGCAATTAAACACTTGAAACATTTTGCAGTAATGGGTATAATAAAATGTGCTTAGAATTATTTAGGAGTAAAGAATGAAAATTGCATTTTATACCTTGGGCTGCAAGGTTAATCAGTATGAAACGCAAAGCTTAAGAGAGCTTTTCGAAAAAAAAGGTCACACCGCCGTTTCTCACCGCGACTGCTTTGACTGTATAATAATAAATTCTTGTACCGTAACGGCAGAAAGCGACCGTAAAACCCGTCAGCTTTTAAACCGTTTTCGCCGAGAAAATCCCAAAGCGTTAATTGTTCTTACCGGTTGTATGGCACAGATGGCCGATGAAGTAAATGGCATTAATACTGATATTATTGTCGGAAACACCGATTTAAAGCGTGTTGTAGACTTGGCAGAGCAAGGCCTTGGTGTTACCGAAATTTTAAAACACGAAAGACACGAAAAATTCAACACGCCCGCAATTTCCGACTTTGCCGAAAGAACCAGAGCATACATAAAAATCGAGGACGGGTGCGAAAGATACTGTAGCTACTGCATTATCCCCTACGCCAGAGGGTTTGTCCGTTCAAAGCCGTTAAATAAAATTCATGATGAAGCCGTAATGCTTGCATCTAAAGGCTTTAAGGAAATTGTGCTTGTGGGAATCAACCTTTCCGCATACGGCGCAGGGGAAAATATAAATCTTTGTGATGCAGTGGATATTGTTTGCAGTGTTGACGGTATTGAAAGGGTCCGCCTCGGCTCGTTGGAGCCTGACCATATCAGTAACGAAATGCTAATGCGTTTTAAAGCACAGGGAAAGTTTTGTCCACAGTTTCATTTGTCACTGCAGTCGGGCAGTGACAGTGTGCTTAAAAGAATGAATAGGCACTATGATTCTGCTTTTTACGAGGATTTAGTGACAAGAATAAGAGCTATTTTCCCCAACGCTTCCATTTCAACCGATATTATGGTAGGTTTTCCTCAGGAGAGTGAAGAGGAATTTGAGGAAAGCTTGGAATTTGCCCGTAAAATAAGCTTTGCCAAGACCCACGTTTTCGCTTATTCCAGACGAAAGGGCACCGTTGCCGACAAAATGGAGGGACAAATTTCCAACCAAGTAAAAAAAGCCCGCAGTCAAAAAATGATAGCTGTAACAAACAAAAGCGAGAGTGAATTTTTACAAGCCCTTGTAGGTGAAACCGTTTTGGTGCTTTTTGAGACAAATGAAAACGGCAACTGGATAGGCTACACCGAAAATTATGCAAGGGTTGAAGCCGAAAGCTCGGAAAATCTTGCAGGGAAACTCGGAAATGTAAAAATAATTCTTGCAAATGCAGATACCTGCAAAGGAGAGCTTGTATGAAAAACTGCTATATTTTCGGCTCTGCCGAGGGACTGCCAAAAAAGTTTGAAATCAATAAGGACGACCTTTTAATCGCCGCCGATGCAGGATATCTAAGCCTTAAAAGGCTGGGTTTTAAGCCACATTTGGCGGTTGGCGATTTCGATTCCCTAAAGGTAGTCCCAACCGATACTGAGGTTATAAAGCATCCCTCAAAAAAGGACGATACCGATACTCTTTTAGCCGTAAAAATAGGGCTTAGCAGAGGATATGATACCTTTTTTCTTTACGGCTGTGCGGGAGGACGCCTTGACCACACACTTGCAAATATGCAAACCCTTTCATATATTACGAATAACGGTGCCAGGGGTTTTCTTTACGGAGCGGATTTTGTGGCTACTGCGGTTACAAAAGGAGAGATAGTTTTTTCCGAAAAAGAAAAGGGTAATATTTCGGTTTTTTCGGCAACAACCAACTGTGAGATTTCGATTTCGGGACTCTTATACGAACTTGAAAAAACTAAAATTACCTACGATTTCCCATTGGGGGTAAGCAACGAATTTATAGGCAAAAAAGCAAAAATCACCGTCCACAAAGGAACGGCAATAATCGTCAAAGATAACAAAATTTTCATTTAATTTGAAATAGCCTCGGTAAAAACCGAGGCTTTATATTATTCTGCTATGAATTTGTGATAGATTTTCTTGCCCTTTCTAAGGATAAAATCATCTTTAAAATCAGACTTTTCGTACATTTGTGTGGGGTCGGTAACCTTTTGGTCGTTAACACTGACGCCGCCTTGGGTCACTAAGCGTCTGCCCTCACCCTTAGAAGCAGTTAACTCTGCCTTCAGCATTAAATCAAGAATGCCGATTTTGCCGTCGGTGAAATCGCTGTGGCAAAGGGTGGTGGTGGGCATATTTTCGTGACTGCCTGCCCCCGCAAATACCGCCCTTGCCGTTTCCTGAGCCTTTTGTGCTTCCTGATCGCCGTGTACCAGCTTTGTAAGCTCAAAAGCGAGAATTTCCTTTGCAGTGTTAAGCTGAGCCCCCTCCCAAGAGTCCATTTTGTCAATTTCCTCAAGAGGCAAGAAGGTAAGCATTCTGATACACTTTAAAACATCACTGTCGCCGACATTTCTCCAATACTGGTAGAAATCATAGGGCGAAGTTTTGTTTTTATCAAGCCAAACGGCACCACTTGCGGTCTTGCCCATTTTCTTGCCCTCGGAATTAAGGAGCAGGGTAATGGTCATAGCATAGGCGTCCTTGCCGAGCTTTTTGCGAATAAGCTCGGTGCCGCCAAGCATATTGCTCCATTGGTCGTCACCGCCGAACTGCATATTACAGCCGTATTCCTTATACAAATGATAAAAGTCATAGCTTTGCATTATCATATAGTTAAACTCAAGGAAAGAAAGACCTTTTTCCATTCTTTGCTTGTAGCACTCGGCTCTAAGCATATTGTTAACCGAAAAGCAAGCTCCCACCTCTCGCAGTAATTCAACATAGTTAAGGTCTAAAAGCCAGTCGGCATTGTTAACCATTTGAGCCTTACCTTCACCAAACTCAATAAAACGGCTCATTTGCTCCTTAAAGCAGTCACAGTTGTGCTGAATCTGCTCAGCAGTCATCATAGAACGCATATCGGTTCTGCCCGAGGGGTCTCCGATGTGACCTGTACCTCCACCGATAAGGGCAATAGGCTTGTTGCCTGCCATTTGAAGCCGCTTCATAAGGCAAAGTGCCATAAAATGACCTACATGCAGACTGTCGGCAGTGGGATCAAAGCCGATGTAAAAGGTAGCCTTGCCGTTATTAATAAGCTCCTTAATTTCCTCCTCGTCGGTCACCTGAGCGATAAGACCGCGAGCTACTAATTCGTCATAAATTGTCATACTAAATATTGCTCCTATCCAATAATTCCTTTGCGGAATTATAAATATTTTCCGTAATTTCCTTGCCGGACATTATTCGTGCAATTTCTTTTATTCTGTTATCACCGAAAAGCGGTGTTACAGTAGTTTTTGTGCGTTCATTTTCGGTATGCTTTTCAATCAGCAAATGACTGTCCGCCATGGCGGCTATTTGTGCCAAGTGGGTAATGCAAATAACCTGCTTTTGCTCTGCCAAGCGTTTAAGCCTTAGCCCTACCTTGTCTGCGGCAAAGCCGCTTATTCCTGCATCAATCTCATCAAAAATCATAGTGCCGATTTTATCCTTGCTGAGCAGTGCACTCTTAATAGAGAGCATAACGCGGGATAATTCACCGCCCGAAGCTATCTTATGAAGTGGCTTTACATCTTCACCTCGGTTGGCGGAAATTAAAAATTCTACACTGTCGCAACCCTTGGAGGTATATCGGTCATGAGAAATTTTGGTGACAAATTTTACACCCTTCATATTAAGCTGCTCTAAAATTTCACAAACGGCTTTTGAAAAGATTTCGGCGGCTGCTTTACGGCTTTCGCTTAAAGTTTCACCCGCAGAAATTAGCTTTAGCTTTGCATTTTCAAGCTCTTTTTCAAGCTCCGCCTCTCTTTTATCACCAAGAGTAATGCCCTCAAGCTCCTTTTTGGCATTTTCCAAAAAGCTAAGCATTTTTTCCTCGCTATTTCCGTATTTTAGCATAAGACTGCCGAGAAAATCAAGTCTTACATTAATTTCGTTAGGATTTTGATAATTTTCGCTTAAATTATCGGCAAAAGAGGTGATTTCGCTTAAAATATCCTCCGTCTTGGAAATTACCTCGCTAAGTGCCTCGCTGTTTTTTTGCGCGTCTTCATTTTGGAGGGCGCTAAGCATTTTTTCTGTAATTTTCAGCTTGGTTATAACGCCATCGGTATCGTCGTCACCGCCCAAAACCGCTTTTGCAGTTGAAAATGCCTTTAGGTTTTTTTCAAAATTCTCTGCTATTTGAAGCTTTTGCCTCAACTCATCAATTTCACCAATTTTAATATCAGCGGTTTCAAGCTCGTTTATTTGGTATTTTAAAAGGTCGGTTTTTCGTAATTTTTCATCCTCGTCGGTAACAAGAGAATTTAATTCCTTGCGGATTCTATTAAGATTTTTAAATTCCTTGTAATACTCCTCGCGAAGTGTCTCGTTTTCGGCAACCGCATCCACATAGTAACAGTGCTTTTCGGGATCAAGCAGTGCTTGATTATCGTGCTGGCCGTGAATGTTAATAAGCTCCAGTGCTATTTCCCTTAAAGCGGTAGCGGTAAAGGGTTTGCTGTTAATTTTAATCATACCCTTGCCGTTAAGGCTTAATTTTCTGGTTATCAGCACATTGCCGTCGCAGTCGGGGTCAACATCATTTTCCTTTAGGATGCTTAAAGCGTTATCGCTTAAATCCCCGAAAAGTGCCGAAACCACGGCTTCATTACTACCGCTTCGGATTAAATCCTTGCTTGTCCGCTCGCCCAAAACGGCATTTATGGCATCAATCACAATGGATTTTCCCGCACCCGTTTCGCCCGTCAGCACATTTAAGCCTTCGGACAGCTCAATATCGCACATCTCAATAACGGCGATATTTTCGATATGTAAAAATTTAAGCATTTTTAATCTTCCTAAATTCGTTCATTAAAGTAATAGACTGCTCCTCGGAACGGGTCACAATGATAATTGTATCGTCCCCTGCGAGAGAGCCGAGCATCATATCGCCAAACAGTGCATCAACCGCCACACATACGCTTGAGGCCATACCTCCAAAGCATTTAATGACCACATTGTTAAGGGCATAGTCCATACTCTTAACCCCATCTTTGAACATTTTGCCGTACCGATTGTCGGTATGAGGCTTTTCCTCTGTTTTATGACTCAAATAGCGGTAGTTACCGTCGGCATCTCTGCCCTTTATGAGCTTTAATTCCTTAATATCGCGGGAAACGGTGGATTGGGTCACATTAAAGCCTGCCTTTTGAAGCTCCGCACCAAGACCCTCCTGAGTAAGCCATCCTTTACTTTCAATTAGCTCTAAAATTTTTTGCTGTCTTTTCTGCTTCAATTTTACATACTCCTTGAATCTTTGAATTTGTAGGATAGGGTTTTATAAAATGAACGGTTGTTAAGTCTTATAAGCTTCACACACTCGGGAGCCTTTTTAATATAAATTTCGGTATAGGGTCTGACAGGGCAAACCTTTCTACCGTCTATTGTTAGAAAAATTTCGGTGCGTTTTTTTGAAAACGCCTTAAGCTTAACAGTTGAATTTGCCGACATTAAAATCGGCTTTGCGGATAATGAATGTGAGCAAATGGGGGTTATACATATACTCTGCATAAGCGGGTCAATTATTGGTCCCCCCGCCGACATTGAGTAAGCCGTTGAGCCTGTGGGTGTTGAAACTATAAGACCGTCGGCTCGGTAATTAATACTATCTCCCGAAACGGTGGCACTTACGTCTATAATTCGTGAAATAAATCCGCTTGTGATTACCGTATCGTTAAGGGCGGTGTATTCACCCACCTTTTTGCCGTTTTCCATAACATCCACCGACAGCATCATACGCCGTTCAGTGAAATACTCATTATTTTTAAGCCTTGAAATAAGACTTAACTCATTTTGTTCCAAATTAGCAAGATAACCCATTCTGCCCGCATTAATTCCCAAAACGGGTTTATCGTATTTAGCGGCTATTTTGGCGTAACGGATAATGGTACCGTCACCGCCGATAGTAATTATAATATCAGCCTTTTCGAACAGCTCATTTTCGGGAGCATACTCAAAGCCGGCAGCAACAATGTTATCGGGCAAATAAGCCGTTATCCCCTCGTTTTTGAGGATAACCGAAAGCTTTTCCACAACTTCACTGCAACCATTTTTATCAAGATTAGGTAAAACCGCAACAACCATAAAATCACCTCGTTAATAATTCGTAATGTATAATTATATGTGTCGTATATTCCGACATTATTAATTAAGGGCTTCGTAGGATTTTTCCACAACTTCCTCGGCGGAAAAATCATTATCTATTGGGTTTTCGTCTTTTCTAATGTAACATAAATATTCTATATTTCCCTCTGGCCCCTTAACTGGTGAAAATGTGAGTCCCAAAAGGGAAAATTTATTTTCTTTGAGTAAATTTATAATCTTTTCAATTACCGCAATGTGAACGCTTTTTTTCCTTACAACACCCTTTTTGCCTACATTTTCCCTTCCCGCCTCAAACTGGGGTTTAATAAGACAAACTGCAGTGCCGCCATCCTTTAAAAGAGTACGCATAACCGGCAAAATTAAGGACAGAGAAATAAAGGAAACATCCACCGAAGCAAAATCTAAAGCTTCGGGAATTTCAGTCCTTGTTACATAGCGGAAATTGGTTCTTTCTAAATTAACAACACGCCCGTCGGTGCGAAGCTTGTACGCCAACTGACCGTATCCCACATCAATAGCATAAACCTTGCCGGCTCCGTTTTGCAGCATACAGTCGGTAAAGCCACCGGTTGAAGCACCTATATCAGCGCAGATAAAACCGTCCAGACTGATTGGAAAAACCTCCATGGCCTTTTCGAGCTTAAGCCCTCCTCGGCTTACATATTTAAGGGTACTGCCCCTAACCTCAATTACATCGTCCGGATTTACGGTGTTGCCCGCCTTGTCCGACTTTTGGTTATTAACGTAAACCACACCTGCCATTATCAGACGCTTTGCCTTTTCACGGCTGTCGCAAAAACCCTTTTCCACCAAGGCTACATCAAGTCTTATTTTAGCCATTTTTTACCTCGTTTAATATAGCCGTGCTATCTAAATTAAGCTTTTTAAGGACACTGTCGGTACTGCCCTGCGGTACAAATTCATTGTTAACCGCATTGATTTTAAATTTACCGCTAAAGCCCTTTTCCAAAAGCAGTGCCGACAAATGCTCACCAATACCGCCGCTTTTCATAGCTTCCTCAAAAACATAAATCTCCTCAAAGCCTTTAAGGGTTTCGATTAATTTGTCACTCAAGGGGTAAATTTTATTAAGCTTTACAATGTTAAAATCGACCTGCTCGCGGGCAATTAAAGCCTCACTGAAAAGTCGGCCGTAGATTACAACCGCTTTTTTATTTTCACCTTTCAAAAGAGTAAAATCCTCTGTAAAATCGGTGTCACCGCAGTTTTTTTGGCATCCTCTGGGATAGCGAATTGCAAAAAGTCCGTCATTTTCTGCAGTATAATTAATTCTGTATTCAAGCTCCTTGTAGCTTGAAGGTGAGAAAACGGTCATATTAGGTACGCTTGTAAGGAAAGAAACATCGAAAAGACCTTGGTGACTTTCCCCGTCCTCACCTACAATACCTGCTCGGTCAACAAGAAGTCGTAAATTAAAGCCTCCGATTGCCATATCGTGAATTATTTGGTCAAATCCTCGCTGTAAAAACGAGGAATAAACCGCAAAGTAAGGCTTCATTCCTTTTGCCGCTAAGCCCGCGCCAAAGCAAACGGCGTGAGCCTCGGCAATGCCTACATCGAAAAATCTTGATGTGAATTTTTTAGAAAATTTATCCAATCCCGTACCCTCGGTCATAGCCGCGGTAATGGCACAAATTCTTTTGTCCTTTTCGGCTAAATCGTAAAGAGTATTGCCCGCAACAGCAGAAAAATTAAGCTTTCCACTGTTTTCGGCTCCGGCCTCTACCCTAAAGGGCGATACCCCATGGTAGTTATTTGGACTAGTTTCCGCAAAGGAATAGCCCTTGCCCTTGGTGGTTACAATGTGCACCAAGGAGGGGCGATTGTAGCTTAAAGCTACTCTGAAAATTGACTCCATTCCCTCAATATTATGCCCGTCAACAGGGCCTAAATAATTGTAGCCCAAAACCGAAAAGAAATCCGATTTATAGATAGCATTTTTAAAGGACTCCTTAAGCTTGTACACAATCTTATTGAGTGTTTTTCCTATTAACGGAATTTTTACAAGCAAATGGCTGAAAGCAAACTTAAATCTATGGTAGCGCGGGCGGTTGCGAAGCTTTGTAAGACTCAAAGCCAAAGCACCCACATTTTTGGAAATGGACATCTTATTGTCATTAAGCACAACAATAAACTTAGCCATATCAGTGCCAACATTGTTAAGTCCCTCATAGGCCATACCGCCCGTCATGGCACCGTCACCTATTACTGCAACAGCGGTGCCATCCTCGCCGAGGAGCTTTTTGGCCTTGTAAATACCGTAGGCGGCGGAAATTGAATTACTGCTATGCCCCGTAACAAAGGGATCGTGCTCACTCTCCTCGGGTCGCATAAAGCCCGAAAGTCCGTTTTCTTTTCTTATAGTGTCAAATCTGTCAAATCTGCTGGTAAGCAGCTTATGAGCATAGCACTGGTGACCTACATCAAACAAAATTGCATCCTTAGGGGAGGAGAAAACACGGTGCAAAGCCACAGTCAGCTCCACCGCGCCTAAATTAGATGCCAAATGACCGCCGTTACTTGCAACGGTGGTTATAATTTTTTGCCTTATTTCCTCACAAAGAGGCTGTAAATCCTTCTTTTCGATATTTTTAACATCCGAAGGACTTTTAATTTTGCTCAAAATCGGATAATCCAATTATTTCACTTTCCTTAACTGTTTCTATCAAGTAAATAATTTGTAATCTCGTAAAGTGCCTCGGTGTCGCCCCCGATTTCGTCAAGAGCGTCCAAGGCGGCATTGGAAAGCTGGGCTGCTATGGCAAAGGCTTTCTCTAATCCAAAAATTGTAACAAAGGTGGTTTTGTTATTCTTTTCGTCACTGTGAGTTGGTTTTCCTAAAACCTTTTCGTTAGCAGTGACATCTAAAATATCATCAATTATTTGGAAAGCAAGACCTAAGTTGTATCCATACTTTGCGGCGCTTTTTAGGGTTTCCTCGTCATCCCTGCCGGCAACAACACAACCTATTGAGGCGGCGGCAATAAGCAGTGCGGCAGTTTTTCTCATATACATATCCTGCAAAGCCACCGCATCTGGGTTTTTTCTTTCAAAGGAAAGGTCAAGTGCTTGACCGCCAATCATACCGTGGACTCCCGCATTACTGCTTAAATAGGAAATCGCCTTTAGTGACTTATCGTGGGCAACTGGGGCGTTAGCGGCAATGAAAAAAGCCTCGGTAAGCAGAGCATCACCGCTAAGCAGTGCCACATCCTCAGAAAAAGCCTTGTGGCAAGAGGGCTTACCGCGACGCATATCGTCATTATCCATACACGGTAAATCGTCGTGAATAAGAGAGTATGTGTGTATCATTTCGAGAGCCACCGCAAAGTCAAGGGCTACATTCGGCTCGCCACCGCAAAGACGGCAAAATTCCATCATAATAACGGGGCGAATACGCTTGCCCCCGTTTAAAAGACTGTAACGGGCAGCATCAATTACGCTTCTGTACTTAACATCGCTTTCGGGGAAAAGCTCATTTATGCGGTTTTCCACCTGATTTTTGTAATCATTTAAAACAGCATTTAAATCCAATTTACTCTGCCTCGCTTAGTTGTATAATTTTTATTTCAGCTTCCTTTAAAGCAGACTGACAATCCTTAACATTTGCCATTCCCTTTTCGAAAAGGGCAATAGCTTCCTCTAGGGTGCGGTCTCCCTTTTCGAGGCTTGAAACTACCTCCTCAAGAGATTTTAATGCCTTTTCAAAATCTATTTTTTCACTCATTTAATTCACCTTAATTTCTGTGATTTGGGCGGTTGCTTCACCGTCGGCAAAGCGGATATTAAAAATATCTTTGGGCTTCAATTCTTTCACACTCTGCACCGTTTTCCCGTCCTTACTTGCAACGGCGTAACCTCGTGACAAGGTTTTAAGAGGGCTGAGGGCATCAAGACTTGCCGCATTTTTTCCTAAAACAAGTCTTAAAGAATTGATTTTTTCATTTAATGCCGCTACCATTTTATCGCTTAACCTGTCAATACCCTCGGCTCGGTCACTGATTACGGTGGCAAGCGGGTTAGTTAACGCCCTACTGCGGCTTAGCTTTTCAAACCTTAATTTCGAGGTTTCGTATTTCGCTTTTAAAAGGCTTAGAAGATTGGCTTCTTGCTTTTTAAGGGCTAAAAGCATTTCCTCGCGGTCGGGAACAGCCAGCTCTGCCGCCGCAGAGGGGGTAGGTGCCCGCAAATCTGCCACAAAATCGCAAATTGTAAAATCAGTTTCGTGGCCTACGGCAGAAATTACGGGAAAAGGCGACTCAAAAATCTTGTAGGCAAGCCTTTCGTCATTAAAGGCCCACAAATCCTCCGCCGAGCCGCCACCGCGACCGATTATAAGCAGGTCAACGCCCTCTACCGTGTAAAGCTTATCTAAAGAACTAAGCATTTCGGGAACTGCAAGCTCTCCTTGCACCGATACCGGACACATGACAACCTCTGCCAAAGGCCAACGGCGTGACAAAATATTGAAAATGTCCCTTATTGCCGCGCCTGTCGAAGAGGTCATAACGGCGATTTTTTTTGGAAATTCGGGTAGCTTTC
Source organism: Clostridia bacterium (assembly GCA_017434895.1). Lineage (GTDB taxonomy): Bacteria > Bacillota > Clostridia > Oscillospirales > Acutalibacteraceae > UBA737. The sequence goes on along the minus strand of JAFSGB010000021.1, from coordinate 1,171 downwards.
GCTTGCTGTGGGGGTCAAAAAGTCCCTCTTTTTGAAGTTTTTCCTTAGTCTGCTCAAATTTAAGGGCAATGTCACCAAATCCCGCGTCACGCATATCCTCGGCATAGATTTGGTACTTCCCGTCCCGCTCATAAACCGAAACTCTGCCCCGAATAAGCACCTGCATACCGTCTTGAGGCTCGAATTTAATGCGAGAAGCAAAGGAACGAAACATTACACAACCAATAGCGGCATCATTATCCTTTAAGGTGAAGTAAAAATGACCGCTAGCATAGTGGCTTTTAAGGTTAGAAAGTTCCCCCACGACATAAACACTTTGAAGTCTGGGGTCGCCCTCGATTAAATTTTTGATATAAAAATTTAACTGCTTGACGCTTAATGCCGACTTTGACATACTAAATATTTTTTGCAACGGTAGACAAAATACCGTTCACAAAGGAGGCATCCTCAGGGGAGGCATATTTTTTGCATATTTCCACTGCCTCATTAATTGAAACCGATACGGGGATATCCTCCATATACTTAATTTCGTAAATAGAAAGGCGTAAAACCGACAGTGCGGTTTTAGAAATTCGGTCTTTTTTCCAACCGATTGCAGTTTCGCCGATAACACCGTCAAGCTCATCCAGTTTTTCGTAAACGCCTTTGAAAACTGTAATAATATAATCATCGGGCACAAGGTCGCGAGCCTCTTTCGCCAATTCTAAAATATCCTCTATACTTTCCTTTGAAAAAACCTTTTCAAATATTAAAATAAAGGCTTCCTCTCTCGCCATTTTTCGTGTCATAAAGGCACCTCTTTCAAGTAAAAGCTATAATCATAGTTATTATACATCAAATTATGCATAATTTCAAGTTTTTCTGCATAAAAAATGACTTTATCTAAAGCACAATAAAACAAGCATAAATGCTGCGCCCTCCGAATGGAGGGCGCAGCAAGCGGTCATTTTAAATTATAGTTTGTCAGACATTAACTGTCCTACACTCTAAAAAACCTTGATATTACTGAGTTTTTCGTCAATTACAAACTCAAATGTTATGTATTTTCCCTTGTTTTTGCCCTTATGAGCGAAAATAAGGGAAATTTTTTGTTTTTATCCGCCAACTACCTTATCGAGCAGTCGTGCGGAAGTACGTTTTGCTTCTCTTGTGGAATGAGCATAAACGTTCA
>JAFSGB010000020.1 GCA_017434895.1 Clostridia bacterium | reverse complement strand
GTGTTCCGAAGCGTGGTTTCAATAATATATTTGCCGAGGATTGGCTTGCAATTAATGTTTCCGCTTTAGAAGTGTTCGAGGACGGTACAGTCGTAGACGTTGCTGCTTTAGCTCAAAAGGGAATCATTAAAAAGGCAAACCTTCCTGTAAAGGTTTTAGGTAACGGAAAGCTTACTCGAAAGCTTGAGGTTAAGCTTAACGCTTTCTCTGCTTCTGCTGCTGAGAAAATTACTGCTGCCGGCGGAAAGACCGAGGTGATTTAATGTTAGAAACATTAAAGAACGCTTGGAGAGTTAAGGAACTCAGAAATAAAATCTTATTTACTGTTTTTATCCTTTTAATTTTCCGTATCGGTTCGGTAATACCAGTTCCTTACATTGACGTAACTGCTTTGCGTGAGTCAATGCAATCAACTGACACAAATCAATTTTTCAGTTACCTGTCAATTTTGACCGGTGGCGGTCTCGACTACGGTGCAATCTTTGCAATGAGTGTTACCCCATACATTAACTCTTCAATTATAGTTCAGCTTTTGTGTGTGGTTATTCCTGCTTGGGAAAGATATTCCAAAGAAGGTGAAGAGGGCCAGAAAAAGCTGGCACAAATCACCCGTTATGCAACCATAATATTGGCTCTTATCCAAGGCTCTGCATTCTATATCTATCTTAAGAGCAGCTCATTCCTAACCATTGACGGTAAGGGTGCTACAATATTCGCAGGCTTCGTTATAGTGCTTGCGTTTACTGCTGGCTCTGCCTTAGTAATGTGGCTTGGTGAACAGATTGACTCTAAGGGTATCGGCAACGGTATTTCAATACTTCTTTTCTCCGGTATTTTGTCCCGCGGTCCTCAAGCCGCAGGCGCTTTATGGGTTTATTGGAAGGATTATGACCAGAAGTTTGCCGTTATCGGAATTTTAGTTGCTTTCTTAGCTGTTATCGCATTTGTTGTTTGGATGACAGCCGCAGAACGCAGAATCCCCATTCAATATGCAAAGCGCGTTGTAGGAAATAAGATGTACGGCGGACAAAACACACATATTCCGATTAAGGTTAATATGTCAGGTGTTATGCCAATCATCTTTGCTTCCTCAATCCTTATGCTTCCCACTATGATTTTGGGCTTTATGAACGATGCACAGCGTCAGTCCTCTTTCGCTAAGATTTTAAATCTCTTCAGCGTTCAGGGAATTTTCTACGCAGTTATTTATTTCTTAATGATTATCGGATTTGCTTACTTCTATGCAACAATCCAGTTTAATCCGGTTGAAATGGCAAATAATCTGCGTAAAAACGGCGGTGCAATCCCCGGTATTCGTCCGGGCAAGCCCACATCCGATTTTATTTCAAAGATTTTGTCAAGAATAACCCTAATGGGTGCACTTTTCTTAAGTGTTATTGCAATACTTCCTATCGTTGTAGGAAATGTTGGTAAAATCAACATTTCCTTAGGCGGTACCTCTGTACTGATTATGGTAGGCGTAGCTCTTGACACAGTTCGTAATCTTGAATCCCAGATGATGATGCGTCATTACAAGGGCTTTCTTGATTAGTTAGGTGTTTGAAAATGAAATTAATTCTTTTGGGAGCTCCGGGTGCCGGTAAAGGTACCCAAGCAGAGATAATCTCTGAAAAATACAATATTCCTACTATTTCTACCGGCAACATTATCCGTGCTGCACTTAAAAACGGTACTGAAATGGGTTTAAAGGCCAAAAGCTTTATTGAAGCCGGAAACCTCGTTCCTGATGATGTCGTAATCGGTATCATCAAGGAGCGTTTGGCTGAAAGTGACTGCCAAAACGGTTACATTCTTGACGGTTTCCCCCGTACAATTCCCCAAGCCGAAGCGCTTGACAGTATGGGATTCCAGATTGACGCTGCTCTTTCTATTGAGGTTGCGGACGAGGAAATCGTAAAGCGAATGTCGGGCAGACGTGTTTGTGAAAAATGCGGCGCCAGCTACCACACAGAGTATAAAAAGCCACAAATTGAGGGCAAATGTAACTTCTGTGACGGTGCACTTGTTATCCGTAAGGATGACGAGCCTGAGACTGTTAAAAACAGACTTGAGGTTTACCATAGCCAAACCGAGCCTTTAAAGGAATATTACAAATCCTGCGGAAAGCTTATATGTGTAGAGGGTCAAGAAGAGGTTAAGGATACAACCCGCCTTGTTCTTGCCGCTTTGGAGAAGTAGGATATGATAGTGCTTAAAACCGGTCGCGAGCTTAAAATTATGAGAGAGGCTTGCAGAATATCGGCTGGAGCATTAAAAACAGCAGGCATGGCGGTAGAGCCGGGTGTAACTACGGCCGAGCTGGATAAATTAGCTGAGGATTATATTTTAAGTCAGGGAGGAGTTCCCAACTTTAAAAATTACCAAGGCTATCCTGCAACCGCCTGTATATCTGTAAACAACGAGGTAATTCACGGTATTCCCTCCAAAAACAGAAAATTAAAGCAAGGGGATATAGTCAGTATCGATCTTGGTGCTGAGTTTGATGGTTATCACGGTGACAATGCCGCCACTTTCGCTTGCGGAGATGTTTCCGCTGAAGCGAAGCGGCTGATGGACATTACAGAGCAAAGCCTATATAAGGGCATTGCTGCTGCAGTGTCAGGCGGCAGAATCGGTGATATTTCGGCTGCAGTACAAAGCTTTGTTGAAGCAAATGACTTTTCTGTGGTTCGCAAATTTGTGGGTCACGGGATTGGCACATCACTTCACGAGGCACCGGAGGTTCCGAATTTCGGTACCGCCGGCAGAGGGGTTAGACTAATGCCCGGTATGACACTTGCAATCGAGCCAATGGTTAACGCCGGAGGTTATGATGTAAAGATTATGCCAGACGGCTGGACAGTGCTGACAAAGGACGGTTCACTTTCAGCTCATTTTGAGCATACAGTTGTTATCACTAACGACGGCCCGAGAGTTTTAACTCTATGTGAGGTTTAAAATGGTAGGACAAATCGTATGTTCAAAAAAAGGACGGGACAAGGGCTATTTTTTGGTCATTGTCGAGGACGGTCAAAATTACGTTTTAGTGTGTGACGGTAAGGAAAGACCGCTTGAACGTCCAAAAAAAAAGAATGTGAAGCATTTATCTTTTCTGAGCACAGTTTTAGAAGCCGATTGCTTTAATAATAATAAACAACTTAGAAAATCGCTTGCGATTTTTAAGAGTAAGGAGAGAAACTAAAATGTCTAAATCAGATATGATAGAACTTGAAGGCGTCGTTGTTGAGGCTATGCCTAATGCAATGTTTCAGGTAGAGATACCGGGCGGACACAAGATTTTAGCCCATATTTCCGGTAAGCTTCGTATGAACTATATACGAATTCTCCCCGGTGATAAGGTAACAGTTGAAATGTCCCCCTATGACCTAACCAAGGGACGCATTACTTGGCGTTCCAAATAAGTGACTTTTGTCACGTTCTTAAAATTAAAGGAGGCAAAATCGAATGAAAGTCAGACCTTCTGTTAAAAAGATTTGCGAAAAATGTAAAATAATCAAGCGTAAGGGCAAAATCATGGTTATCTGTGAGAATCCCAAGCATAAGCAACGTCAGGGTTAATTTAACAGTCGCAAATGGCGGATAATCCGCCATACAAGAAAAAATGGAGGTGCTTTGATTAATGGCACGTATTGCTGGTGTTGACCTTCCGAATGAAAAACGTGTAGAAATCGGTCTCACATACATTTTCGGAATCGGTCTTACTACATCTAAAAAAATCCTTGCCGATTTAGGTATCAATCCCGACACAAGAGTTAAGGATTTAACCGAGGATGATATTTCAAAGTTGCGTGAATACATCGACCACAACCTTCAGGTTGAGGGTGACCGTCGCCGTACCATCGCATTTGATATCAAGAGACTTATTGAAATCGGCAGCTATAGAGGCCTTCGTCACCGTAAAGGTTTGCCCGTAAGAGGTCAGCGTTCTAAGACTAACGCCCGTACTCGCAAGGGTCCCAAGAAGACTATAGCTAATAAGAAAAAGTAAGTAGGAGGAAGATAAGATGGCTACTGCTAAGAAAGCGGCCGGCTCAAGACGCCGTCGCGAGAAAAAGAACATTGAACGTGGTTCTGCTCATATTCAGTCTACCTTCAACAATACAATAGTTACCATTACCGATACTCAGGGTAATGCTCTTTCATGGGCTTCTGCCGGCGAGCTCGGTTTCAGAGGTTCAAGAAAATCTACTCCCTTCGCAGCTCAATCTGCAGCTGAAACTGCTGCTAAAGCGGCTATGGAGCATGGTCTTAAAACCGTTGAAGTATTTGTTAAGGGTCCCGGTGCGGGACGCGAGGCTGCAATTAGAGCATTGCAGACTGCAGGCTTAGAGGTTAGCATGATTAAGGATGTTACCCCTATTCCTCATAATGGTTGCCGTCCTCCTAAGAGAAGACGCGTTTAATCAGTTCAAAATTAATTTACTAACACTCAAAATTTGGAGGTGCAAAAGATGGCAAGATATACCGGTGCAGTATGTAGACTTTGCCGCCGCGAGGGTAAGAAATTATTCTTAAAGGGTGAAAGATGCTACTCTGAAAAGTGTTCTGTTGGTATTAGAGCTTATGCTCCCGGTCAACACGGACAAGGTAGAAAGAAGTCATCCGAATACGGTTTGCAGCTT
>JAFSGB010000019.1 GCA_017434895.1 Clostridia bacterium | reverse complement strand
TGAGTGGTGAAAGCCGCTCACTTTTGTTTTGCTGAGGAGGTATAATTTTGGCAAATGCAGCAGAAAGGGTTTATTCTCTAATTGAGGAAACCGTGAAAGCCCAAGGCGTTTCCCTTTGGGACGTCCGCTTTTTAAAGGAGGGTGCCAACTGGTACTTGCGTGTCTTTATTGATAAGCAAGACGGCATCGGTATTGACGATTGCACTGCCGTTTCCCATGCCATTGACCCCGTTATTGACGAGGCTGACCCTATTGACAAATCCTATTATTTAGAGGTTTGCTCCTGCGGAATTGAGCGTGAGCTGGTGCGTGATTGGCATTTCAGCTGGGCAGTGGGTAAAGCGATTAAAATTAAGCTTTACAAGGCACTGGACGGAGCAAAGGAATTTTCGGGCACGCTAAAATCAGCTAGTGACACCGTGGTGCTTGAAACCCAAAACGCAGAAATGACATTCCAAAAGGCTGACATTTCTAAGGCCTACCTTGATGATTTTGAAAATTAATTAATATATTTTGTTTGGAGGAATTAATAAAAATGGCAAGAGCTAAAAAGGTTACTAAAAAAGAAATTGATTACTCGGAGTTTTTCGAGGCTTTAAGTATGATGGAGGAAGAAAAAGGCATTCCTCAGCAGTTTATTGCAGAAAAGATTGCCGATGCTATCGTTGTTGCCGCCAGAAAGGACTTTGGCGGAAATGAGATTGTGTCCTGCATTATCGACACCGAGAAAAAGATTTTTTCTGTTTTTGTTCGCAAGACTATTGTTGACGAAGTGGTTGACCCCTATACAGAAATTTCCAAGGAAGCCGCCGCAGAGCTTAACCCTGATTCGGTAGCTCAAGGCTTTATTGATATTACCCTTGACCCCAGAAAATTCGGTCGTGTTATAGCTCAAAATTCAAAAAACAACTTCCGTCAGGGTGTTCGTGAAGCAGAGCGTGGTCAAGCTTTGGCAGAGTTCCAAAGTAAAAACCGCGAGCTTCTTACCGCATATGTTGAAAAGATTGACCCCAAAACAGGCAATGCAATTCTTACTATCGGCACTAAGGAGGCAACACTTCCCAAAACCGAACAGGTGCCTGACGAGGTTATTAAGGAGGGTGACCATATTAAGGTTTATGTGGTTGATGTCAAGGAAACCGATCGTGGCGCCCGTGTAATGCTGTCCAGAACCCATCCGGGGTTAGTTCGCAGACTTTTCGAAACCGAGGTTCCCGAGATTTTTGACGGCACTATTGAAATTAAAGCAATTTCCCGTCAAGCCGGCTCCAGAACCAAGATTGCCGTTTGGTGCGCTGACCCTGAAATTGATGCAGTCGGCGCTTGCATCGGTCCTAAGGGTGCGCGTGTAAACGCTATTGTTGAGGAACTAAAGGGCGAAAAGATTGACATTGTAAAGTACAGTGAAAATCCCGCCGAGTTCATTGCCGAGTCTTTGTCTCCCGCAAAGGTTGCATCGGTGGAAATTCAGAGTGAAGATCCCAAGGTTTGCAAGGCAAGTGTCCCCGAAGCACAGTTATCCTTAGCAATCGGCAACAAGGGTCAAAATGTTCGTCTTGCCGCAAAGCTGACAGGCTGGAAAATTGATATTCACCCCGAAAGCGGATTTTTCGAGGGCTAAAATTTGAAATTAAGGTGTTAATATGACAACTAAGAAAATACCTATGAGAATGTGTATAGGCTGCAGAGAAATGAAGCCTAAAAGAGAGCTTATAAGGATTGTTAAAACCCCCGAGGGAGAAATTAAGCTTGATAAAACAGGTAAGCTTAACGGCAGAGGCGCTTATGTTTGCCCTAATGCCGACTGCCTTAAAAGGGTAACAAAGCAAAATGCCCTTGATCACACTTTTTCAATAAAAATCGAGCCTTTGATTTATGAAAAGTTAGAGGCGGAGCTTAAAAATGAAGACTAAAGCATTAACCCTTTTAGGTTTTGCCGCTAAAGCGGGGAAGCTTAGCTTTGGCTTTTCAGCTACCGAGGAGTCACTGGAAAGAAAAAAGGTAAGACTTGTTGTTACGGCAAATGATATTTCCCCAAAAAGCAAAAAGGAAGTCATTTTTAAAGCACAGAAAAGCGGATATGAAGTACTAAGCCTTAACACCACAAGTATTTTTGAGTTGTCAAACGCTGTTGGACATAAATGCGGTATTATTTCCGTGAACGATGAGGGCTTTGCAGAAGCCATAAAGGAGGAAATTCTTAATGACCAATAAATATAAATTAAGTGACCTTGCCAAGGATTTCGGTATGAAATCCAAGGACATTGCAGATATTGTAGCTTCTCTTACGGGAGAGGGAAAAAAATCGGGCGCCACGCTTGACGAAACAGAGGTTGCGCTGGTTTTTAACAAACTCACCCTTGACAGACAGGTTAAAAGCTTTGACGGTTACTTTGCAATGGGTGACGATGCCCGTAAAAAAGCCAAAGCGGACAGAGAAAGCGAAAAGAACAAAAAATTAGCTGAGCAAATGGCAATTCTTGAGCAATTAAAGGCCGCAGCAGCTGCTCAAAACGGTGAAAAGGCTCCCGAAGAAAAGAAAGAGGAACCAAAAAAGGAAATTAAAAAAGCTCAGCCTAAAAAAGAAGCTTCTAAAGCCGAGCCTAAAAAAGAAGCTTCTAAAGCCGAGCCTAAAAAAGAAGCTTCTAAAGCCGAGCCTAAAAAGGAATTTAAGCCCAGTGACCCCAAGCCTTTTGTTTCTAAGAAAAAGGATAAGACACCAGGGGTTGCTCCTAACAGAGGTCCTGCCGAAATCCGTCATATTGACACCCGTACCTCTAATATTAATATCGACAAATACAATGAAAAGTATGAGACAATTGCCCCTGCAAACTCTATGAAGGACAATTTCTCCAAAAAGCAGAAAATTAAGCAAAAATCTCAGGATTATCGCCGTCCTCAGGGTGCAAAGCGTGAGACCGAGGCCGATAAGATGAGGAGAATGCAGTTAGAACGCATTAAAAAGACTCCCATTACCGTAACTGTTGGCGAGGAAATTACCGTAGGCGAGCTTGCGGCCGCTATGAAAAAGACCGCCGCCGAGGTTATTAAAGAATTAATGAAGCTTGGTATGATGGCAAACGTTAATCAGGTTATTGATTACGATACCGCCGAAATCGTTGTTACCGAAATGGGTGCTAAGATACAAAAAGCAGTTGTTGTTACTATCGAGGAACAGATTATGGATGTTACCGAGGACAGTGACGAGATGCTCCAACACAGAGATCCGGTTGTTGTTGTTATGGGTCACGTTGACCACGGTAAGACATCCCTATTAGATGCTATCCGTGATACTGCTGTTACCGACACCGAAGCCGGCGGAATTACTCAGCACATCGGCGCTTACAGAGTAAACTGCAACGGAAATGACATTACTTTCCTTGATACCCCCGGTCACGCCGCATTTACTTCCATGCGTCAGCGCGGTGCTATGGCTACCGATATTGCGGTGCTGGTTGTTGCCGCAGACGATGGTATTATGCCCCAAACTATTGAGGCGATTAACCACGCCAAGGCCGCAAAGGTTCAGATTATTGTTGCCATCAACAAAATGGATAAGCCCGAGGCTAATCCCGACAGAATTATGCAGCAGTTAACCGAGCACGAGCTAGTACCCGAGGAATGGGGCGGAGATATTATCTGTGTTCCAGTTTCGGCTAAAACAAAAATGGGTATTGATAATCTGCTTGAGAATATCCTACTTGTTGCAGAAATGCAAGAATTAAAGGCTAATCCCGACAGAAAAGCCCACGGTATTGTTATCGAAGCCCGTCTTGACAAGGGCCGCGGCCCAGTGGCTTCCCTGCTTGTTCAAAACGGAACACTTAAGAGCGGTGATATTATCGTTGCGGGAACATCTGTGGGTAGAGTTCGTGTAATGACTAACGAAAACGGCAAAACCTTAAAGGCTGCCGGTCCGTCTGTACCGGTAGAGATTACCGGTCTTGCAGAGACACCTAATGCCGGAGATGTTTTCGATGCCGTTTCCGACGAGCGTCTAGCCCGAGAGCTTGTTGAACAGAGAAAGCAAAAGGCTAAGGATGAGCTTAACAACGCTAAGCAAAAGGTTACACTTGATAACCTATTCCAGAACCTTAGCAGTGGAGATATTAAGGAGCTTAACATTATCGTTAAGGCTGACGTTCAAGGTAGTGTTGAGGCAGTTCGTGAAAATCTTATTAAGCTTTCCAATGATGAGGTTCGTGTAAATGTTGTTCATGGCGGTGTTGGCGCCGTTAACGAGTCAGATGTTATGCTTGCCACCACCAGCGGAGCAATTATTGTCGGTTTTAATGTCCGTCCTGACGCTGTGGCTGCTGCCACCGCTGAGAAAGACGGTGTTGATATGAGAATGTACCGCGTAATTTACGATTGTATTGAGGAAATTACCGCCGCTATGAAGGGTATGCTGGCACCCAAATTCCGTGAAAATCTTATCGGTAATGCCGAGGTTAGAAGCGTTTACAAGATTTCTAATGTAGGAACTGTTGCCGGTTGCTACGTTACCAACGGCAAGGTGACCCGTAACTGTGAAATCCGCTTGGTTCGCGACGGTATTGTTATCTGCGAGGATAAGATTGATTCACTCCGCCGCTTTAAGGACGACGTTAAGGAAGTGGCTCAAGGTTATGAGTGCGGTATCGGTCTTGAAAAGTTTGCCGACATTAAGGAGGGCGACATTTTCGAAGCCTTTATTATGGAGGAGTACAGAGACTAATGGCCGGATTTAAAATTAACCGCATAACCTCTGATATTAAAATTGCTTTAGCCGATTTGTTGCGTGAAGTAAAGGACCCCAGAGTAAGCAAGCTTTTAAGCATTGTAAAGGTTGACGTCTCAGGCGACCTCTCCTACGCTACTGTTTATGTCAGCGCCATTGAGGGGTACGAAACCACTGTAGCTTCGGTTAAAGCGCTAAAGGGCGCCGCCGGATTTTTAAGACGGGAGCTTGGCGCCAGACTAAAGCTTCGCAAGGTGCCCGAGCTTCGCTTTGTAGCAGACGATTCAATTAATATCAGTGCTAATATTTCAAGAATTATTGAAAACTTTAAAGAGGATAATGTTAATGATGAGAAAAACTAACGAGGGCTGCCGCAAGCTCACCCTCGGTCAGACGGCAAGATTCTTAAAAAATCATAATAATTATGTTATTTTAACCCATGCCTCCCCCGACGGCGACACCTTAGGCTCTGCCTATGCACTTTACTATGCGCTTAATGAAATCGGTAAGGTGGCAGAGGTTATATGTCCGGATGTTATTCCTAAAAAGTATGACTATTTTGCCCGTAAAACCGACCATATTGAGAATGAAAATCCCACAATTATTGCGGTTGATGTGGCAGATAGCCGACTTTTAGGCGCTTTAGAGGAGGAATTCGGAGGCAAGGTTGATCTTTGTATCGACCACCATATTTCAAATACAAAATATGCAAAAAATCTGTATCTGGATGATGATGCCGCCGCCTGCGCAGAATGTATTTTCGAGCTAATCGGAAAAATGAGGGTTAACCTTAATGATATTACCGCTAAGGCAATCTACACCGGTCTTGCTACCGACACAGGCTGCTTTAAGTACTCTACCGTAACCAAAAAAACCCTGCTTATTTGCGCCGCACTTTATGACTACAATATAAATGCGGCTGAAATTAACCGCCTTATGTTTGATACCAAGTCAAAAAAATTAATTGAGCTTGAGTCTATGGTTCTAAACTCTGCCGAATTCCATTTTGACGACAGATGTATGGTATTGACAGTCACCGACGAAATGCAGTACAAAACGGGCTGCAGCGGTACCGATTTGGAGGGTATTGCCGTAATTTCCCGCAGTGTCGAGGGGGTTATTGCCGGCGTTACTCTGAAGCAAACGGGTGATGATGAATTTAAGGTATCCCTTAGAACCTACTCTCCCCTTGATGCTTCCGAAATCTGTAAGACCTTAGGCGGCGGCGGTCACAAGGGCGCCGCCGGAGCTTCCGTTAAGGGCGATTTGGCAACCGTTAAGGCTAAGGTTTTGGATGCCGTTAAGCGGAACCTAGATGCAATATGATTGGACTTCTTTTATTAGATAAGCCTGCAGGAATGACCTCCTTTTCGGCAGTTAACCGCGTGAAAAGAAAGTCAAAAGAAAAAAGAGTCGGCCATACGGGGACGCTTGACCCTATGGCAACGGGAGTTTTGCCTGTCCTTTTGGGACGGGCTACCGCGCTATCCTCGCTTCTTTTGGAGGGGGATAAAAGGTATATTGCCGAAATCAAACTGGGAACAGTTACCGATACCGACGATATAACGGGAACGGTTTTAAAGGAAGCAAAGGTTAACATAACATCCGAACAACTTAAAGCCGTACTCAACGGTTTTTTGGGTGTTATCGACCAAGTACCTCCCGCTTATTCGGCAATAAAAAAGGACGGTGTCCGTCTTTATAAGCTGGCCAGAGAGGGTAAAAATACCGAAATTTCTTCCCGCAAGGTAGAAATTTTCGAAGCAAATTTAATCGAGGATTTAAGCGGTGAAAATATCTTTAAAGTGGAGTTTTTTGTTTCCAAGGGTACATATATTCGTTCTCTTGCCCGTGATTTGGGAGAGGCGTTAGGCTGCGGAGCCGCCCTTTACTCTTTAAGGAGAATTAAAACATCCCAATTTTGTATTGAAGATTGTGTACCACTGGACGATTTGACCGAGGATAACATCGGTCAGTACCTTTTAAGCGAGGAAACGGTAGTTTCCCACCTTAGAGCGGTTAACATAACGCAAAAGCAAGCGACCCGCTTTTGCAACGGCGGTCAGCTGAGCTTTGAAAGACTTAATATTCCGACTGACGATTTTTTTGACGGTGAGCTGTTTAGGATAAAGCACAATGGCGTTTTTCTTGGTGTCGGCTTTGCAGATATAAAGCGGCAACAAGTTGCAGTTAAATGCGTAATTCGGAATTATGAATTATGAATGGGAGTTGAAAATTAATGCAAAATGCAGTAGCTTTAGGCACCTTTGACGGGTTGCATAAAGGACATTTGTCGGTGCTTGATATACCTGACGGCTATAATAAAATTGCACTGATTTTCAATATTCCTCCAAAATGCATTAAAAAAGGCAGTGTAGAACTGCTTTTAACCCCCGAGAAAAAGATAAAAATGCTCGAAAAATTAAGCTGTGACGTGAAAACTCTTGATTTTTCCGAGGTGGAGCATTTGACCCCTGCCGAATTTTTAGAATATATTAAAAAAGAGTTTAACCCCGCCATTATTTCATGCGGCTTTAACTACCACTTTGGGTTTGAGGGTAAGGGTGATGCTGAACTTTTGGCGGAATTTTGCGGTGAAAACAATATAGCTTTGAAAATTGCTAACCCTGTCACCGAGGACGGCGAAATTGTTTCCTCCAGTGTTATAAGAAAAGCGCTGCGTGAGGGTGAAATAAAAAAAGTAAACCGCCTTTTGGGGTACGATTTTTCCTTTACTTCCCCCATAATTAAGGGTGACGGCAGAGGCAAAACCCTTGGCTTTCCGACAATTAATCAAGCCTACCCAGAGGTTTTATGCAAACCTAAATTCGGGGTCTACAAGACCGAGGTTTTAATTGAAAGTAAGGTATATAAAGGCGTTACAGACATTGGAAACAGACCAACCTACCCAATAGATTTTTTAATAGCAGAAACCTTTATAATAGGCTTTAACGGCGACCTTTACGGCAAGGAGTTAAAGGTTACTTTAAAGGAATTTATAAGAAGTGAAAAGAAATTTTCCTCTAAAGAGGAGCTTATGATACAAATAAAAAAGGATATAGGAGAATAAAAATGGCAGCAAAAAAACGTAGAAAAACCGCAAATAGCACCAAGCAAAGCAACAATGCACGCCGTCAGTTTCTGTCGGTCATTTGGTTTGCAGTAGCGATATTTTTTCTGTGTGTTGTCTTTATTAAGGGAGAAAATTTGTGGCTGTGGCTACATAATACAATTTTAGGAGTATTTGGCTTTATAGGCTATATTATACCTTTTTTTATAGGTATTGTTGCAATTATTTACGGCCTTGACAAGTTTAAAGCCTCAATGAAGCTGAGAAGCATCGGTATAGGTGTGCTTTTAATACTTATCAGTGCGGCGATTGACATATTTGCTTATATGCCGCGTGGAAATGATGTGGTATTCAGCGAGCAGCTGACCCTTAATTTCACCGAAAAAACAGGCGGCTTTATCGGTGGCCTAATCGGAGAGGGTATTTGTCTCGCATTCGGTGAAACCGGTGCTTGGATAACGGTTTTATTGCTAATATTCGTGGTTTTAATGCTCGTTACCGGAACTACCCTTATTTCACTTTTCAAGGCGGTTTCAAGACCGGTTAAGGCAGTCAAGGAGCAGGTTGAGGAGGCTTATCAGGAAAAGGAAGAAAAAGAAGGTAAGCAATTAAAGCTTATTAAGGGTTTTGACCCGGACATTTCGGTTGACGACCTGCCCAAAAAGCGTAAACTCAAGGCCGAGGATTTATCTCGTAAACAAGCAAAGGTGGTAAGCACCTATTATGACGAGCCTATGCCCGAGGAGGTTTTAGCTCAGCCTGATGGTGCCGATGATAAGGAAAAGCTTAATAAGGCTTTAGCCGAAGCAGAGGCCGAAAAAATCGACTTTAAAGCAGAGACTAAGGAATTTACCGAAAACCTTGAAAACGGTGAAAAGGATGAAAATGCATATACTTTCCCACCGTTAAGTCTTTTAACACCTGCTGAAAACAACAAGGCGGCTATGGGCGGTACCGAGCTTACTGCCGAGCATTTGATCGACACCCTTAAAAGCTTCGGTGTGGAGGCACGCATTGTAAATATCAGTCGAGGCCCCACAGTTACCCGATATGAGCTTCAGCCCTCTGCCGGTGTTAAGATTAGTAAAATTACTAATTTGTCAGATGATATTGCTTTAAATCTTGCCACCGCTGGTGTTAGAATTGAAGCACCAATTCCCAACAAGGCGGCAGTAGGTATTGAGGTACCCAACAAGCAAAGCGATGTTGTAGGGGTCAGAGGTATTTTTGAAGCCCCCGATTTTGTTTCGGCAAAGTCAAAGCTTACAGTAGCTTTGGGTCGTGATATCGGCGGCAACGCCGTTGTTACCGACCTCGCAAAAATGCCCCACGGACTAATCGCAGGTGCCACAGGCTCCGGTAAATCGGTGTGCATAAACTCAATTATTATGAGTATACTTTATAAGGCAACTCCCGACGAGGTTAAGCTTTTAATGATTGACCCCAAGGTGGTAGAGCTGGGTGTTTATAACGGCATACCTCACCTTTTGGTGCCGGTTGTAACCGACCCCAGAAAGGCCGCAGGTGCTCTTGGTTGGGCAGTTACCGAAATGGAAAAGCGTTATAAAATGTTTGCTGACCGAGGTGTCAGAAACATTGAAGGCTACAACAAGTTTGTTGAGGAACTGGGCGACGAGGACATCGAAAAAATGCCTCACATCGTAATTATTATCGATGAGCTTGCCGACCTTATGATGACATCACCAAAAGAGGTTGAGGATTCCATTAACCGCATTGCCGCAAAGGCTCGTGCTGCGGGTATGCATTTGCTTGTTGCCACACAAAGACCTTCGGTTGATGTTGTTACAGGTGTTATTAAGGCGAACATTCCGACCCGAATTGCCTTTGCAGTGTCCAGTCAGGTTGACAGCCGTACTATATTAGACGGTGCGGGTGCAGAAAAGCTATTGGGACGAGGCGATATGTTATTCCGCTTTGCAGGTGCACCAAAGCCCAACCGTATTCAAGGCTGTTTCGTAAGCGACGGCGAGGTTGAAACAGTTGTTGATTTCATTAAAAAGAGCAAGAACGCTGATTATGACGATAACATTATGGTGGAAATTGAGCGTCAAGCCGCAGTGGAAAAAAAGCAGAAAACAGGTCTTGTGGAGGACGGTCCCGAGGAGGATCCAATGCTTAGCGATGCTATTCGCGTTGTGGTTGAAAACGGTATGGCTTCAACCTCACTGCTTCAAAGAAAGCTAAAGCTTGGCTATGCAAGAGCGGCTCGAATTGTAGACGAAATGGAGCAAAGGGGCGTTGTCGGACCCTATGAAGGCTCCAAGCCCAGAAAGGTGCTTATAACTATGGACCAGCTTCTTGAAAGAGAAGCCGCTGGTGAGGAATAAATGCTAAAACGCGAAAAGCTGAAAACCTTAATTATTACTATTGCGGTGATACTTTGTGTCACCGCCACTGTCCTTTGTTTAGTTTTTACAGATAATATTCTTTTCAAATTAAGGGAAAGCGGCTGGGACGACACAAAGGATTTCGTCCGCGTTATTGATGTAGGTCAAGGGGACAGTATTTTAATTCACAGTAACGGCTATTCCGCCCTTATTGACACCGGTGACAGTGAAAATGCGCTTGAGCTGGCATCTTCCTTGCACCGAGAGGGAATTCAAATTATTGATGTCCTTATTTTCACCCATCTTCACACCGACCATACCGGTGGCGTAGAGCAAATTTTAAAGGATTTTAAGGTGCAAAATCTAATTCTGCCCGAGCTTTCCACCTTTAGCGACGGCATTTACTCTGCCGAGCTTGCTATTGATAAAATCACCCGTTCCGGCGGAGAGGTTTTCAAAGCGGTAAAGGGTATGACCTTTGAAATAGGCGATTTTGATGTAAGTGTTATTGCCGCCTACTATGATTTAATGGATGACAATAACCGCTCGCTTATAATAAAGGCTCAAAAGGATAACAGAAAATTTCTCTTTATGGGCGACGCCGAGGCAAAGGTTGAAAAAAAGCTACTTGCTGATAAAATCGATATTAGGTGCGATGTTTTAAAGGTTGGGCACCACGGCAGCAACACTTCCACAATAGGCGACTTTTTAGAGGAGGCAAATCCCGTCTATGCCGCTATTTCGGTGGGGAAAGATAATATATACAATCACCCGCATATAGCAACCCTAAAGCAACTTGAAAAACGTGGCATTAAGACATATCGTACAGATTCAAGCGGTGATATAACATTTTTCGTTAAAAATAGCGAAATCGAAATCGAAACAGAAAAATAGACAGAGTTTTAAAAACTCTGTCTATTTTTATTTTAAGCTTTGCTTTATTATGTTTTACATAATTTCATAACAATACTGTGTGGAAAAATTTTTGCCAAAACGCGGTAGAATTTGTAAAATGGGTGGCAGGCATAAACGCCTACACCTTTTTTTGACACCTTGAGCGACTTTTCGGCAATTTTTGTCGGGTTGTCGCGAGGGAGTGTGTCAAAGGTAAAGCTTGTGCCCTTTGCAATGCCGGCAACAGGTAAAAACTCGGTGTCCATTGGTCCCGGACAAACGGCTAAAACATTGATTTTATCGGGTTTTAATTCAAAGCGCAAAGCCTTTGAAAAGCTTAAAACATAAGCCTTTGTAGATGAGTAGACCGCCATTCTGGCATTTGGTGCAAAAGAGGCTATTGAACAGGTATTTATAATCTCGCTGTTTGCCGTCATAAAGGGCAGACACATACGGGTAATAACCGTCAAGGCCTCACAGTTAAGGCGCAGCATATCGCGGGAATCCTCTGCGGATAGCTCCTTAAAGTCACCAAGTCTGCCAAAGCCTGCGTTGTTAATAAGCAGTGAAATTTCGGGCTTCTCTTCCTCTAAAAGGGCTGATAATGTAGCAAGGGAGCCGTCGTCTGTAATATCAAGGCTTAGAACCCTTGTTTTTTTACTAATTTGACTTGCCAGTTCTTCCAGTCTGTCCCGACGGCGGGCAATAAGCCAAATTTCCTCAATTTCTCGTCTTTGGCGGGCGGTCTCAAGGGCAAACTCATGACCCAAGCCCGACGAAGCACCAGTAATAATCGCAATTTTCATTATACCAAAACCTTTTCCTTTGATTTTATGGTGGCCGAGTAGCCGGTGATTTCGAGCATAGGCTCGCCGTCCATTTGAAGTGCACATGGGGTGTCATACTCAACTGAAATGCTGTCGCATTTTAAAAGGTCAATATATTTTGTGTATTTAATATGCTTTCCCTTGAAAATTGAGGGAAAAAGGGTCAAAATTCTAAGTCTGGAAAGACTGTGTGCCACCAAAACAGAAATTTTGCCGTCTTTATCATCTCTTTTCTGGTCAGGGGCAACCATCATTCCTCCCCCGAAAAAGCGACCCTTCATTGTAGTGGTCATCCAAACATTTTGGTATTTTTTCTCCACCCCGTCAATCGTAACAGTGGCGTTGACAGGCTTAAATCTTGCAAGACACTTTACTGCAAGGGTAGTGTAATCTACCTTTTTGCCCTTGCTTCGAAGCCTGTCGCCCTCGGCACAAACTACCCCGTCAATTCCAAAGCCCACACCGTTTATAAAGCGGTAATCCCTTCCCTTTATTGTAACAACAGGAAGGTTTTTTATGTAGTCATTAATACGAAACTCTTTATCCTCTTGCACGCGATTAAGGTCTTTCATAAAATCGTTTCCGCTTCCTGCGGGAAAATAAAGAATATCGTTTTTAATCTCCAAATTGGCGGTCTTGTTAATGAAGCCGTTTAGGGTTCCGTCGCCACCGCAGATAACAAGAGCGTCCTCGGCGGAAAGCTTAGTTAAAAATTCTGCAAAGGAGTCAATTTTTGTCATATCGTAACATTTGGTGGCATCGGGGTTTTCGCGGTCAAGTTCAAGGGCAAAATGCTCTGCCCTGCCCTTGCCGGCTAAGGGATTGAAAAGAAAATAGTATTTCATTTTTAACTGCCTTTAAGTATTCTCGGTACTCTGGGGGAAATGTTACAAATGATTTCATAGTTGATTGTGCCGCAGATTTCTGCAAGACTGTCTACCGATAGCTCCTTGCCGAAAAGGATAACCTCGTCACCGATTTTAGTATCGGAAATTTCGCTTACATCAACCGATAGCTGATCCATACAAACTCTGCCTACAATAGGGGCTTTTTTGCCGCTTATCAGGACATACGCCTTATTTGACAGCGCTCTGGGGTACCCATCGGCATAGCCGGCGGCTACGGTTGCAATTTTTGTGTCCTTTTCTGCCGTAAAGGTTCTTCCGTAGTTAACACTGTCACCCTTTTTTATGGTTTTTACCATTGAAACCACCGATTTTAAGGTCATAACGGGGTCGAGTCTTTGTTTTAGTTCAAGTGCTGGGTTGGGAGAAAGTCCGTAAAGCACAATGCCCGCCCTTATAAGGTCAAGCCGTTTGTCACTGTCCAAAAGGGTTGCCGCCGAGTTGCAGCAATGAACAATTTTTGGCTTAAGGCCGCTTTCCTTCAACCGTTTTACTCCCGTTTTAAAGCGGGCGAACTGGCGGTCGGTAAAGCCGTCATCCTCTAAAGGTGTTCTGTCCGACTCGGCAAAGTGGGTGAAAATCCCCTCAAGGCTGAAATTAGGTAGCATCGCCGATGTAACCGCCTCGTCAATGCCTGTTATTTCCTCGCTTCGGCAGTCAAACCCAAGGCGTGACATACCCGTGTCAAGCTTAATATGGATTTTAAGCTCCACATTATTTTTCACCGCCTCGTCGGAAAGGCTCTTTGCATAATCACTACTGTAAACACACTGGGAAATGTTGTTATCGGCGAGTTTTTTTACCGCTAAAACGGGGGTGTAGCCGAGGATTAAAATGGGGGTTTTAATATTTAAATCCCTTAACTGCAAGGCTTCGCTTATGTTGGAAACCGCAAAAAAATCCACTCCAACCTTTTCCAAGGCAGGGGCAACAAGCTCCACGCTATGACCGTAGGCATTAGCCTTTATAACCGCCATGATTTTAGAATTTTCGGCGGTGTTTTTTACGGTTTTTAGGTTGTTTTCAAGGGCTTTTAAATCAATTTCCGCCCAAGTTCTGTGAAAGAATTCCACTAAAACACCTCTTAAACATTAAATCTAAAGAGGACGATGTCTCCGTCCTTCATAACATATTCCTTGCCCTCACTGCGAACAAGACCCTTTTCCTTGGCGGTTACCATACTGCCACCGCAAGCCATAAGGTCGTCGAAAGCTACCACCTCTGCTCTGATAAAGCCACGCTCAAAATCAGTATGAATTTTGCCCGCCGCCTGAGGAGCCTTTGTGCCCTTCTTGATAGTCCACGCCCTAACCTCGGGTTTGCCTGCGGTCAGATAAGAAATAAGACCCAAAAGCGAGTAGCATTTTTGAATCATTCGGTCAAGTCCCGAACGGGAAAGACCCAGCTCCTCGAGGAACATAACCTTTTCGTCCTCCGAAAGGGAGGAAATTTCCTCCTCCAAAGCGGCACAAATCGGTAAAATTTCCGCCTGCTCCTTTTCTGCCAATGCCTTAACCTTAAGGTAGTTTTCGTTGGTCTCAATACCGGATGTGAAATCGTCCTCACTCATATTACAGGCGTAAATTACCGGCTTTGCAGAAAGCAATGCGGTGGTGTTCAAAACCTCAAGCTCTGTGTCATCGGTGATTTCAACCGAACGTGCGGGAAGTCCGTTTTCGAGGTGAGCCATAAGCCTCTCGAGGAATGCTACTTCACCCGCCAAGCCCTTATCACCCTTTAAGGCTTTGCGAGTTTTATCCAGCCTGCGAGTAACCATTTCAATATCCGAGAAAATAAGCTCTAAATTAATGGTTTCAATATCACGCAAAGGGTCAACACTGCCCTCAACGTGGATAATATCGTCACTCTCAAAGCAACGTACAACGTGAACAATAGCATCAACCTCGCGAATGTTGGCTAAAAACTTATTGCCGAGTCCCTCACCCTTGCTGGCCCCCTTAACAAGACCTGCAATGTCCACAAATTCAATAACTGCGGGGGTGAATTTGTCGGGAGTATAAATCTCGGCCAATTTTTCAAGTCGCTCGTCGGGAACACTTACCATACCCACATTCGGCTCGATTGTGCAAAATGGGTAGTTAGCCGCACCCGCACCCGCATTTGTAATCGCATTAAAAAGCGTGGATTTTCCTACATTTGGAAGTCCCACCATACCTAGTTTCATAAAAACAGTCCTTTTTTATTAATCAAAATAATTATACACCGATTATCCTCATTTGGCAAGGGATAATTTATGTTTCATTTACGGTGCTGTTGGAAATTTTCAAAGTGCCGAATTTACAAGATTTTTAAGAGAACATAAAATAATATATAAAGCAAAGACACCGAGTTTTTAAGACTCAGTGTCCTTTTAAATCAATCGTTATTTTTCTTTTCTTTTTCTGCCGTAAAAAGAAGTACCGATAAGTCCGCCTGTGCTCATATTTAAGCCATTGTTCATTACTTGGTTTGTTTTGGACTAATAATATACTACGGCTTTACGAATAAAGCAAGCGATTGCGTAAGAAAACTCTTGAAATTTAAACCATATTTAAGGAATCCAAAGCTTGCTTAATATCGGCAATTAAGTCCTCGCTGTCCTCGATTCCGCAAGAGAAACGAACTAAATCGGCACTAATTCCGCACGCCTCTAATTCTTTGTCATTCATCTGTCTGTGTGTAGCACTTGCAGGATGCAGACAGCAAGAGCGGGCATCGGCAACGTGGGTTTCAATAGCGGCAATTTTAAGACCCTTCATAAAGGCCTCGGCATTTTTTCTTCCGCCCTTTACGCCAAAGCTCACAACTCCGCAGCCGCCGTTTGGCAGATACTTTTGTGCCAATTCATAATACTTGTCACCCTCAAGGTTAGGACAAGTAACCCAAGCAATGCGGTCATCGTCCTTTAAAGCCTTTGCAACGGCTATTGCATTCTCGCAGTGACGCTTCATTCTAAGGTGCAGACTTTCAAGTCCTAAATTGAGTAAAAATGCATTTTGTGGTGACTGAATAGAGCCAAAGTCTCTCATCAGCTGAGCAGTAGCCTTTGTGATGTAGGCACCCTCAAGTCCGAAACGCTCGGTGTAGGTAACACCGTGATAGCTGTCGTCGGGAGTGCAAAGTCCGGCAAACTTTTCTGGGTACTTTGTCCAGTCAAACTTACCCGAGTCTACAATACAACCGCCAACACCGGTACCGTGACCGTCCATATACTTAGTGGTGGAATGAATTACAATATCAGCACCCCACTCAAAGGGTCGGCAATTAACGGGGGTTGCAAAGGTATTGTCCACAATAAGAGGTACACCGTGAGAATGAGCGGCACGAGCGAATTTTTCAATGTCAAGCACAACTAAAGCGGGGTTAGCAATAGTCTCGCCGAAAACCGCCTTAGTATTAGGACGGAAAGCGGCGTTTAGCTCCTCCTCACTGCAGTCTGGGCTTACAAAGGTAAATTCAATACCCATTCTTTTCATTGTAACGGCGAAAAGATTGTAGGTTCCGCCGTAAATTGTAGATGAAGACACAATATGGTCACCGCAAGAAGCAATGTTAAAAATAGAATAAAAGGATGCGGCTTGACCGGACGAGGTAAGCATTGCGGCGGTACCGCCCTCTAGCTCACATATTTTAGCGGCAACTGTATCGTTAGTCGGGTTTTGAAGGCGGGTATAAAAATATCCGCTTGCCTCCAAATCAAAAAGCTTACCCATATCCTCACTTGTAGCATATTTAAAGGTTGTGCTTTGAATAATGGGAATTTGTCTCGGCTCGCCGTTACCGGGGGTGTATCCCCCTTGAACACACTGAGTTCCTTTTTTATAATTACTCATTTATATCACTCCAAATATTTTTTTCGCATTTAAACTTAGTATACTCCTAATTTCCCGTTCGTCAAGCCCTAACGAAAAAAAGTATTCAAGTTCACTTTCAATATCCCACATCGGATAGTCTGTTCCGAAAAGGATTTTATCGGCAGTGTAACGCTTTATCAGTTCCTTTGCCTTAGGCTTTTCAATAAACCCAAAGGTAGAGGAGCAATCAACATAAAAATTGTCTATATCGCAAAGCTTTCTTGACGCTTCATCCCAAATGGAATATCCCCCGAAATGGGCACCGATAACGGTTAAATTGTTATAGATTTTAAGAATGGGAAGCAGTCTGTTGGGATTGGAAAAATCGTATCGGTTATCCCCTGTGTGCAAAAGCATTATAAGCCCTCTTTTTTCGCATTCCTCATAGATTTTAAGACACCTATAATCGTCCAATTTAAAACCTTGAATATCGGGATGAAGCTTAACGCCCTTTAAGCCCAGTGACACTAAATGCTCAATGTCTCCGGTAATATCCTCACTTTCGGGGTGAAGCGTTCCAAGTCCCGTAAAACGGTTTGGCGCTTCTGCTACACTGCTTGCAATAAATTCATTAATACTTTTAACCTGTTTTGGGGTAGTAGCTACCGACTGAACCACAAATCGGTCAATACCCGCCCTTTCGCCCTTTTCTAAAAGGTCGGCAATGGTGCCCTTGTTAACCGACACCACCCCGTAAAAACTATCGGTACCCGCCACCGCCTTTGAGGCAATTTTTTCGGGGTAAATATGACAGTGGGCATCAACTACATAAAATCCTTTAACCATTATTCCTCAAGCCCTAATCTCTTGGCGGCATCCTCACGCATTTTGTACTTAAGGATTTTGCCGGCGGCGTTCATTGGGAATTTATCCACAAATTCAATGTAACGGGGTACCTTGTGACGGGCCATATTAGCGGCGATGTAAGACTTCATTTCCTCTTCGGTCATACTTTCACCCTTTTTAAGAATAATGGAAGCATAAATTTCCTCGCCGTACTGCTTATCGGGAACACCGATAACTTGGACATCGCTCACCTTATCGCAGGTGTAGATAAACTCCTCTATTTCCTTAGGATAAATGTTTTCGCCTCCGCGAATAATCATATCCTTAAGTCTGCCCGTAATACGGTAGTTACCGTTGGCATCTCGGCAGGCAAGGTCTCCTGTGTGAAGCCAACCGTCCTTATCTATTGCCTCTGCAGTAGCCTTTGGCATCTTGTAGTATCCTTTCATTATGTTGTAGCCCCTCGCTACAAACTCGCCGTTAACACCGTCGGGGCAGTCAAGACCCGTTTCGGGGTCAACAACCTTACATTCGACATTTGCAAATGCGCTTCCTACGGTTTCGGTTCTAACCTCTAAGGAGTCGAAATAACTGCTCATAGTGCATCCTGGCGACGCCTCTGTCTGGCCGTAAACCGAGACAATTTCCTTCATATTCAAGTCTTCGGTTGCCTTTTTCATAAGGTCAGCCGGACAGTTAGAGCCTGCCATAATTCCCACACGGATATGGGAAAAATCAGTTTTTGCAAAATCGGCGTGGTTCATCATTGCAATAAACATTGTGGGTACGCCGTTAAAGGCGGTAATACGCTCACTGTTAATGCAGGCAAGTGACGATTTTGGTGAAAAATAAGGCATGGGACACATGGTAGCACCATGTGTCATTGACGAGGTCATTGAAAGCACCATTCCAAAGCAGTGGAACATCGGTACCTGAATCATCATTCTATCGGCGGTGGACAGTTCCATTCTGTCACCGATATATTTTCCGTTATTAACAACATTGTAGTGGGTCAGCATTACACCCTTTGGGAAACCCGTTGTACCCGAGGTGTACTGCATATTGCAAACATCGTCCTTGTCAACCTGACTTGCCATTCTGAGTACCTCGCTTTGGGGTACTTGGGAAGAACGGGCAAGAGCCTCCTCCCAATTCATAGCACCCTTTAAGCGGTAGCCTACGGTTATAACATTTCTGAGGAATGGCAGTCTCTTTGCGTGCAAGTGCGAGCCTGTCTTTGTGTTTTCAAGCTCTGGGCAAAGCTCAGCTATAATTTCACCGTAGTTACAGTCTTTTGCTCCTTCGGTCATAATTAAAGTGTGGGTGTCCGACTGCTTTAAAAGGTATTCAATTTCGTGAATTTTGTAAGCGGTGTTTACGGTAACAAGAACCGCTCCCAATTTAACTGTTGCCCAAAAAGCAATGTACCACTGGGGAACATTGGAAGCCCAAACCGCTACGTGACTGCCTGCCTTAACACCCATTGAAATCAAAGCACGGGCAAAGGTGTCCACATCGTCACGGAACTCACTGTAGGTTCTGGTATAATCAAGGGTAGTGTATTTAAAAGCATACTGGTCGGGAAATTCCTCAACCATTCGGTCTAAAACCTCAGAAAAGGTGCAGTCAATAAGTCTATCCTTTTCCCAAACGTATTTACCGGTATGAGCGCGGTTGTAGTATAGAGAATTATCACTTTTGGAGGTGTCGCTAAACTGCTTCATATAGTTGACGAACTGGGAGAAAATAATCTCCATATCGTCCAACTCTTCGCACCATTTAGGGTCCCATTCAAGGGAGATAAAACCGTCATAATTCACACTTCTGAGTGCACCCATCATATCAGCAATAGGTGTTTCCCCCTCGCCCATAAGACAAAATTCAGTACGGCCCTCACGGCGAACGGCGTCCTTAATATGAACGTGTTTAATGTAAGCACCCAAATTTTTAATGGTGGTCTCAGGTTGCTCGTCTGCCAAAAAATAAGGGGAATACATATCCCACAAAGCACCCAAGGAGTCACTGGCAAAGCCTTCAAGCAAGGCTCTAAGACGTGAGGTGTCGGCATAAATACCACTGGTTTCCATAAGCAGGCAAACCTTGTTTTCCTCTGCAATCGGTAAAACCTCTGCAATGGTGCTTTCTACAATTGCATTTTTCTCCTCTGTATATTCTCTTTCACTGGCGTAAATACGAATATAAGGTATTTTAAGATTAGAGGCAATGTGAATACAGTCCTCAATTTCCTTAATATTTTCTGCTTTTTTGGAAATATCCGCCAAATTGCAGATTGTATCGATACAAGGTATCTCCAGCTTCATTTCAAAAAGTTTTCTGGAGGTTGCGGCGGCAGTGTAATCGTGAAAAGCACCGTCCTTGTCGGTAAAAAGTCGGTTGTGAATGTTGTGAAGCTCTATTCCCTTAAATTTAAGCTCCTTTGCTATATCCATAAACTGCAAAAAGGTGTTGTCGTGCCAACCCTTTGTTAAAAACGAGTATTTCATAAAGGTTTAAGCCTCCTCGTAAACAATCTTGTTAACAGCGTTGATGTACGCTCTGACACTGGCACTTAAAATATCGGTAGAAATACCGTTACCTGAATAAAGTTTTCCGCCACTTCTTAGCTTAACAACGGCAGAGCCTAAGGCCTGCTTGCCCTCGGTTACGGACTGAATTTGAAAATCGTCCAGTTCATAGTGGGCGCCAACAATCTGTTCAACGGCTAAAAATGCGGCATCAATCGGGCCGTCACCAAGGCAAATGCCCTGTAGCTGCTTGCCGTCCTTTTCCATAGTAATCTGTGCAGTAGTGGAAATCACATTACCGCTATTTATAACATAGCTTACAAGCTTGTAGGTAGGCGGCACCTGCAAGGCAACACTTGCTACAACGGCGTCCAACTCTTTAGCACCAACCTCACGGTTTTCGGCAACACGCAAAAACTCCTCGTAAACCTTAGCAGAGTCCTCGTCGGTCAAATCATATCCCAACTGCATAACGGTGGTAAGCACTGCTTCCTTGGTATCGTTTTTGTCAAGCCTTATACCGCTATAGTCAGCTTCCCTTACCGTAACAGCACTCTTTTCGTTGTTGGCACTGGTAATAATTCTGCCGATTTGCTTTATAATGCGGTTCATTTCTGTGTACTTAAGGTTACTTTCAAAACCGTTTTTGCCACCGCAGTTCTTAATAATGTTACCCATGGTTTCAAGGTCAATTTCACCGCCGGCAGTGGTGGTTTTAATCACAGCGGAACCGTTTTGGATAGCAGAAACACTGTCACCTGCAGCAAGACCGTTTTTGTTGTCGGCCAAAACACCTAAAGCCACACCTTCGGGTATATAAGCCTTAATGTTACTTATGAATTTACCGAAATCCTCCGGCATCATTTCGGCAGCATTGTCGCAAACCGTAATGACATTTGCACCCTTTTTACAAGCAGTAAGGATAATTTCCCTTAAGAAATCCACCTCGGCACGGGTGGCATCTATTGCACAGAATTCAACATCACTGCAGTTTTTCTTGGCTTCCTCTACTAATTCTGACACAGTTTCAAGCATTTTAGGTGACTTTTTATGGCAGGTGTACTCCATTCCGACGGTGGAAACGGGTACCTCTACTCTTAGACGGGGATGCTCGGCAGTAATAACTGAATTGGCTGCGTTTTTAAGGCTTTCCAAGGTGTAGCCAACACCCACGCTTATAACACTTCTCTTAACAAATGAGGCAATGGTTTTTACAAGCAGTGTGTCGGTCTTCACGTTCTCTATTGCCGGAAGCTCTACCGCATCTACGCAAAGACGCTCCAACTGACGGGCAATTTCAAGCTTTTCCTTAAACGAAAAGCTTTGATTTTCACTGCAAAGTGTTCTGTCTGAAATACTGATTCTCATAAAAATACAACCTTTCTTTCAGTCTCGGTTAAACAAAAAGTCCCTGAGACTGCTCTTGCAATCTCAGGGACGAAAATTCTTTCGCGGTACCACCCTGATTACCGTATAAAACGGTCACTCATTAAAGCTCTATCAAGCTTTTTGCCATGATAACGGGACAATCCGTAACAGCTTACTAAATTCAGCCGTTCTGCTCAGGAATGAGACTTATAATGCATTTTAGTATCGGCTTTCACCAAACGCCGACTCTCTTAAAGCTTTAATGCAAAAAATAATTCCTTCAACGCATTTAATTAATATTGAGTATATCATTTTAATACCGATTTGTCAAGTTTATTTTAAACTTTATAGATTAAATTGATGTCACATTTGCAATTTCATACATACTCATATCAAGGCTCTTTTCCATATTAAGTGCCTCATAAATATCGTAATCAACAACAGTATTATTCTTAATTGCAACAACGCGGTTGCCCTTGCCGTTCTGTAAAAGCTTAACTGCGGCGTAGCCTAGCTGGGTAGCCCTTACTCTATCTCTAACAGTGGGGTTACCGCCACGCTGAACATGACCGAGAGTGGTTGCACGGGTTTCAATTCCGGTAGCGCCCTCAATCAGTTTTGCCATTTCCTCAACACCGCCAACGCCCTCAGCTACAACAATAATAAAGTGTTGCTTGCCGGTTTTTTGGGTAATGCGGATTTTTTCAATGATTTCGTCAAGTGAAAACTCAACCTCGGGCACTAAAATTGCGGTGGCGCCAACGGCAATTCCGCATTGGAGCGCCAAATGACCGGCATGGCGACCCATAACCTCAACCACACTGCAACGATCGTGAGACTGGGCGGTATCGCGGATTTTGTCAACCATATCCATAGCGGTGTTCATTGCGGTATCAAAACCGATTGTGTAATCAGTGCAGGCAATGTCATTATCAATGGTACCGGGAACACCGACACAGGGGATTCCGTGCAAAGAAAGGTCGCGGGCGCCTCTAAAGGAACCGTCACCGCCGATTACAACAACGCCCTCAATACCCTCGCGCTTGCAAGCTTCAACACCCTCCATAATGCCCTCTTCTTCTTTAAAACGGGGACTTCTGGCAGTGTAAAGCATTGTACCGCCACGGTTAATGGTATCTGAAACAGAACGGGCGGTAAGGTCGACAATATCGCCGTCTATAAGTCCGTTGTAGCCACGCATAATGCCCTTAACAGTCATACCATTGGCAATTGCAGTTCTAACAACTGCCCTAACTGCAGCGTTCATACCTGGGGCGTCGCCGCCACTTGTAAGTACACCAATAGTTTTCATTTATAATCACTCCAAAGATAGTATCTAAAATAAATCAAATTTTAGTATATAACAAATTTGCTGAAATTTCAACCCGAAATTTTTCTATTTTACAAATTTCACATTTTCCTGTCCCAAAAGCTCCTCTAATTCGGTTAGCATTATGGAATTTTCATTTACAAAAAGACTGCGAGGCGCCGCAAGACGGCGGTTATCCTGACTGCAAACAATAGTTACGGGAATGTCACCGCTAAACCTACCTAAAATTTTCTTTACTACTTCAAATTCGGGGGAGGAAGCAGAGGAGATTTTGAGATAAAGTCCCTTTTTAATACTTTTCCTTTGCGAGGCTGCGTTTTCAGGGATAAACTCCACCTTTTCGCAGATAACCTCGGGGTCGCGGTCCTCACGCTCGCTTACCTTTCCGCTTAAAATTAAAGGCAGACCGCTAACTAAAAGCTCGCGGTACTGCTCGTAAGCCTTGGAAAAAACCGTAATATTCACTGCGGAATACATATCCTCAAGCTGAGCAGTGGCAAGAATATTATTATTTTTAAGCTGACGCACCTTTAATGGGGATACAATTCCCGCAAGGGTAACGCGACTGCTGTCTCCCTTGCTTCCCGACAAAATATCGGTGGTTTTTGTAAGCCCCATTCGGGAAAGCACACCGGAATATTTATCTAAGGGGTGACCTGAAAGGTAAAGCCCCGTCGCCTCTTTTTCAAGGCTAAGCTTCATATCCTCATCCATTTCGGGCATGGGATGGGGAACAAAGGCGGTATTTTCGCCAATTTCCTCAAATAAATTGAGCTGACCTTGGGAGGAAAACCGCTTTTGGGTCTCAACAGTAGTAAGCAAAGCATCAATATTGTAAAGCATCTGTCGGCGGTTTGGTTCAAGACCATCGAAGGCGCCGCTGTTAACCATTCCCTCAAGCGCCTTGCGGTTAAGCTCACGGGAGTAGTTTCTAAGGCAAAAGTCGTACATACTCGTGTATTTACCGTTTGCCTCACGCTCGCAAATTAGTCGGTCAATAATTCCGGCACCTAAAAATTTTATTGCCATAAGACCAAAACGGACAGTGCCTTCTTTAGGGGTAAAGCCTCCAAAGCTTTCATTGACAGATGGTGGTAACACCTTAATCCCCATTTTTTTACATTGAGCAGTGTATAGGGAAATTTTAGCGGTACTGTCAAGCATAGCCGTCATTAAAGCCGACATATATTCGGCGGGATAGTGACATTTAAGATATGCAGTTCTGTAAGCTAAAAAGGAGTAAGCGCAAGCATGTGCTTTGTTAAAGGCATAGGAGCTAAAGCTGGACATATCTTCGAAAATTTCCTTTGCTTCTGCTTCGGGCACACCTCTGTTTATTGCGCCCTCGCAAATAACATTACCGTTTTCATCCTTTTCACCGTAAAGGAAAAATTCACGTTCCCTTTCCATAACGGCGTGCTTTTTCTTTGCCATTGCACGGCGAACAATGTCGGCTCTGCCAAAGGAATAGCCTGCCAAAGCGCGAAATACCTGCATTACCTGCTCTTGGTAAACAATACAACCGTAGGTGACATCCAAAATTGGCTTTAAAAGGGGTGTGGAATATTTGATATCCTGCGGATTGTGGCGGTTGTGAATATATTTTGGTATTGAATCCATAGGTCCCGGTCGGTAAAGAGACAAAATAGCGGTTAAATCCTCGATATTTGTAG
The DNA here is from genome assembly GCA_017434895.1 of Clostridia bacterium. Lineage (GTDB taxonomy): Bacteria > Bacillota > Clostridia > Oscillospirales > Acutalibacteraceae > UBA737. The sequence continues at coordinate 57,410 of JAFSGB010000019.1, read as the reverse complement.
GGCCAAACTGTCTGAGTACGCTTTTCATACCCTCCGACTCAAACTGGAAAACGCCGTCGGTATTGCCCTTTGACATAAGCGCATAGGTTGCCTTGTCGTTAAGGGGGATTTTTTCAATGTCAAAGGTAGGGTCTGCTTTGTGAATGTACTTTACAGTATCATCAATTATTGTAAGGTTGCGAAGCCCTAAAAAGTCCATTTTAAGAAGTCCCAATTCCTCAAGGGAGGTCATGGTGTACTGAGTCACAACAGCATCATCATTAACCGAAAGGGGGACATATTCTGCCACCGGTCGGTCAGAAATAACAATACCTGCCGCGTGGGTGGAGGCGTGCCTTGGCATACCCTCAAGTTTCATAGCCATATCCAGTAGTATTTTAGCCTGCTCGTTGTTTTCGTAAATGTTTCTTAGTTCTGCTGAGCCCTCCATTGCGCGGGCTATTGTCATACCCACAGAAAAGGGAATTAATTTTGCAATTTTGTCACAAAGGGCGTAAGGCACATCCATTGCTCTGCCTGTATCCCTCACTGCCGCGCGGGCGGCAAGGGTGCCAAAGGTGACAATTTGGGAAACTCGGTCTTTTCCGTATTTGTTTATAACATAATCAATAACCTTTTGGCGGTTTCGGTAACAAAAGTCAATGTCAAAATCAGGCATTGAAACACGCTCAGGGTTTAAAAAACGCTCGAAAAACAGATTGTATTTAATGGGGTCAATGCCCGTAATTCCTATGCAGTAGGCGGCAAGAGAAGCCGCGCCTGAGCCACGCCCAGGACCTACGGGTATTCCGTTTTCTTTGGCGTAGTTTACAAAATCTGCCACTATTAAATAATAGTCAACATAGCCCATTTTGTTAATTATCTCAAGCTCGTAATTAAGGCGGTCGGTAACTTCTTTTGAAGGGTTGTCCCCGTAAATTCGGTAAAGCCCCTCCTCGCACTTTTCTTTAAAGTACTCAAAATGGTCGCGGTCGCCGATATTAAATTTAGGAAGCTTAATCTTGCCAAACTCAAATTCTACATTACATTTTTGAGCAATTTCCTCGGTAGTTTCAAGGGCGTTGAGGTCATTTGGAAATGCTGCCGCCATTTCGTCTGCAGTTTTAAGATAAAATTCATTTGTCTTAAATTCCAGTGGGTTTTCACCTGACACAGTGTTACCCGTCTGAATACAAATGAGTACTCTTTGCATTTCACTGTCGGTCTTTTCAATGTAATGCACATCATTAGTGGCAACGGTTTTAATACCTAATTCTTTGCTTAATTTTCTAAGCCCTAAATTAACAGCCTCTTGCTCGGCTATACCGTGATTTTGCATTTCAAGGTAGTAATCCTCTCCGAAAACGCCCTTGTACCAAAGGGCGGTTTCCTTGGCGGCGGCATAGTCATTTCTTAAAAGGCTTTTTGGAATTTCACCCGCAAGGCAGGCTGAAAGACAGACAAGACCCTTGCTGTATTTTTCTAAGACTTCTCTGTCCACACGGGGCTTTGAATAAAAGCCTTCGGTAAAACCTAGAGATACTAATTTAATTAGATTTTGGTAGCCCTCGTTATCCTTGCAAAGAAGGACAAGGTGTGAATAACTACTGTCGGGTCCTTTAACCTTGTCAAAACGGCTGCGGGGAGCTACATAAACCTCGCACCCGATTATGGGCTTAACACCCTTTTCCTTGGCATATTTATAAAATTCAATAACGCCGTACATAACGCCGTGGTCGGTAATAGCAATAGCGTTTTGTCCCAGCTCGGCGGTTTTGTCAATTAGCTTTTTAATTCGGCAACAGCCGTCAAGTAAGCTATATTCAGTATGAACGTGAAGATGTGTAAACTCCAAAACGGCTCCCTCCCTTTAATATATTCTCCGCTTCGCTCATTATAATGATATTATAAGGAGCCTTGCGACGAAGAATCTATTTTTTTATTTCCTCGTAAATTTCTATTATTTTGGCAAAGCGATGGTTAAGTCCCGAAACTGTAAGGGGAGTAGTGGAAAGACGGCAAAGCTCCTTAAGGGTGGCATCTGGATTAGCTTTTCGTAAATTTGCTGCCTCTAAAAGCTCTATGGGCAGACTTTCAAGTCTGTCCGCCCTTTCTAAAAATTCAATGGCAGTGCGTTGCTTAATAGACGCTTCCACCGTTTTAGAAATATTTGCGCTATCGCAATTTCGAGCGCGGTTAATGTTATTTTTAACGCTTTTCATAATTTTAGTATCCATAATCGTAAGGGTGTGCTTTGAAGCTCCCATTAGGGTGAGTAAATCCTCAATAACTGCACTGTCCTTGGTATAAAGCTTTAAACCCTTGCCAAGCTTTGTGCTTTTAAGGCTTATTCCAACTCCTAAAAACAGCGCTTGTAGTTCAAGAGCAATGGTTTCCAGCTTTACATTAAATTCGAGGCGATATTCTTTTTCGGGGTCGTTAATGTTTCCGCAAGCCAAAAAGGCACCCCGAACAAAAGCGCCAAAGCAACATTCTCTTACGAAAATTGTGTCGTCAATAAGCTCGGTGTTCATGCCAAAATCGTTTTCGGCTAATATTTTAAGCCTGTCCGCTTCTGACGTAACTTCTGCCACAAAGGTAGGCCGCTTACTGCCGCCCTTGGTAATTTGCGGCTTTATGCGATAACTTGTAAAAATAGCGTTGCAGTAACCCTTGGCTACATCCTCGCTGGCGGTTTGGAGAGCAATTCTCTTTATAGAAAAAGATCTGCCAAACAGCATAAATCCGTAGGAATAGGCGGATAAGCAGCAGCCTGACAGTCTTAAATTTAAAAGCTCGCTTTTAACCTCGGAACAAAAAGACATTTTATTACCTCTTTAAAATATCTCTATGAACAATAGAGCAGTCATAATTTTTATCCTTTAAAGCCTTGCCGATGATTTCCGCAAAGGTTACCGAGCGGTGCTTGCCTCCTGTGCAACCAAAGGCAAGATTTAACTGGCTTTTACCCTCTTTGGCGTAAAGGGGTACAGAATAGTCTATAAAATCGGTAAGCTTGTCAAGGAATTTATGGGCTTCCTCAGTGGACAAAACATAGTTTCTTACATCATCATCAATCCCTGTTTTTTCTTTTAAGACTTCATCGTAAAAGGGGTTGGGCAGACAACGAACGTCAAAAATCAAATCGTCCTCGCCGTCAGCTCCGTATTTAAAGCCAAAGGATTTGCACTGTATTTTAAGTGCACTGTGGGTATCACCGTAAACCAAAGCAGAAAGCTTTTCCTTTAGCTGGGCGTTGGAAATAAGGCTAGTATCGATTATGTAGTCCGAGCGGTTGCGGATTTGCTCCAGAGTTTTACGCTCGGTTTCTACCGCCTCATTAATAGAAATCTGACCGTCTTTATTAAGCGGGTGCTTTCTTCTGTTTTCCTTGTAACGGCGAACAAGCACCTCGTTTCGCGCATCAAGAAAAAGGATTTTATAATCGGTGCCTTGGTTGTCAAGGCTATTTAGCACATCGTTAATGCTATGGAACATATCACCGCCACGGGTATCGGTCACAAGTGCCATTTTTGAAAGCTGATTTTTGGCAGTTACCCCTAAATTTACAAATGAGGGAATAATTGTAGGGGGGACATTGTCAACACAGTAAAAGCCCATATCCTCAAGGGCGTTTGCACATTGTGATTTTCCCGCGCCCGAAAGTCCGGTAACAATTAGCAGTTCCATTTTTATTTCCTTCCTACGAATATTACTTCCGGTTCCAAAGTAATGCCGTTGTTTTTCTTTACAGTGTCCTTAATTTTTTTCATAAGAGTTAAAATGTCGTCGGTAGTAGCGTTGTTTTTGTTGATTACAAAGCCGGCGTGTTTGACGCTAACTTCGGCTCCGCCTACGCTAACACCTTTTAGGCCGTTTTCCTCAATGAGCGCTCCTGCAAAATGCCCCTCGGGACGCTTAAAGGTACTGCCGGCGCTTGGGTATTCAAGCGGTTGCTTGGTTTTTCGCCTTTCCATAAGGTCGTTCATTTTATCCCAAATTTCCACCTTGTTGCCTCTTTTAAGGGCAAAGGTGACCTCGGTTATAACATTGCCAACGGTTTTAAAGCAACTGGTTCTGTAGCCTAAATTCATTTGGACCTTTTCAATTTCACCAATTTCACCCTCTGGGGTCAAGAACTTGGCACTTGTTACAACATCTGCAATTTCTCCTCCGTAGGCTCCGGCATTCATAAAAAGTCCTCCGCCCACAGTGCCTGGGATGCCGTAGGCAAATTCAAGACCTGTTAGTCCTTCGTTTGCTGCAAAAACGCAAAGGGCAGTAAGGGACGCGCCGGCTCCGGCGGTGATTTTATCCCCCTCAATACTTATTTTGTCAAGCCCTGCAAGGCTTAAAACTGCGCCCTCAATTCCCTTATCTGAAACCAGTAAATTTGAGCCTTTCCCCAAAATAAAGGTAGGAATATTCAGTGCTTTTGCGGTTTCGAGCAGGCAAGAAAGAGCGTCGGTGTCGCTGACAGTCACGAAAATGTCAGCCTCACCACCCGTTTTAAAGCCGGTGTGATTTTTCATTGGCTCGTTTAATTTGTAGCTTAGCCCCAAATCACGGCAAAGTCCTTCAAAAACACTGTAATCCATAAATTCACCCTTATTTATATAAATCACCTAGGTAAGCGGCACCAATAATGCCCGCATCGTTGCCCAATTCTGCGGCTTTAATAACCGCTTTTTTAGGAATTAGTCTCGCATAGTTTTCGCCGTCAACAATTTTTTGTAAGGGGATTATTATATTATCCCCCTCTTTGGAAATTCCACCGCCAACGCAGAGAATTTCCGGTTGGAAAATATTAATATTGTTTGAAATGCCTATCGAAAGATAGTAGATATATTTTTCTACAACATTTTTGCCGGCTTCGTCACCTTGACGCCAAGCATCAAAGGCAGTGATGCCGTTAACGGCATTAATATCGCCGTTTACAAGCTCCCACATAATTGATTTAGGATACCTAATCATAGCCTGCTTTGTTTGCCTGATAAGGGCAGTAGCTGAAGCATACGCCTCCCAACAACCGACTCTGCCGCAGCTACACTGCTCACCGTCGGCAAAAATTACGGTGTGGCCAAGCTCTGCACCGGCATAGTTAGAGCCGGTAAGCATTTTCCCATCTATAATTACTCCGCCGCCAACACCGGTACCAAGGGTAATCATAACAAAATTGCTGGAGCCCTTGCCTGCGCCAGCAATATATTCGCCGTAAGCTGCAGCATTAGCATCATTTTCAAGATAAAAATGGGTACCGGTTTTTTCTTTTAAGAGCTTTCCAAGGGGTAGGTCATAGAAGCCCAGGTTGTTTGAGTAAACCACAATACCATCGGTAGGATTAATGGAACCGGGCGAGCCAACACCTGCTGACTCAATATCATTAATTTTGAGTCCGGCGGTTTCTACTGCCTCCAAAGCTACCGCTGCCATATCCTCAACAATTTCCTCAGCGGGTCGTGGACAGCTGGTTTTTCGTTTCGCGGTGGCAACGATATTGAAGTTTTCGTCAACAACACCTGCTACAATATTTGTTCCTCCAAGGTCAATTCCTAATTTATACATAATTTTTTCTCCTTTAATTCTCTGTCATACCTAATTTTTTAAGCAAATCCTCTGCGGCGTTGTAGCCAAGCTTTTTCTGTCTACTGTTCATAGCCGCAACCTCAATAATAACCGCTAAGTTTCTACCGGGCTTAACGGGTATCGTAAGTGATGGAATTTTAAGATCTAAAATTTCAGTGGTTTGGCTTTCAAGCCCCATTCGGTCATAAACCTTATTAATATCCCAAGGCTCAAGATTAATAACCAAATCAATCTTTTCGGTAAGCTTAACTGCACCCGCACCGAAAATACGGCTGGCATTTATAATACCTATTCCGCGAAGCTCAATAAAATGCCTTATGTTATCGGGCGCGCTTCCTACGAGGGATTTACTGGAAACACGTTTAATTTCTACCGCATCGTCGGCAATGAGACGGTGGCCTCTCTTTACAAGCTCAATGGCAGTTTCGCTTTTACCTACGCCGCTTTCTCCAAGAAGTAATATACCCTCACCGTAAACCTCAACAAGAACACCGTGTTGGGTAATTCTGGGAGCTAAATGCAAATTTAAAAATGCAATCAAAGCCGCCTCAAATTCCGAAGTGCTAAGGGTGGTTTTAAGAAGCGGAACACCGTACTCCTCGGCGATTTTACGGTAAATGTCATTTACCTCTAAATTACGGCAAATAACCACTGCCGAGGGTCTGCGTGAGAAAAGCTCTCTGAGTCGAAGCTCGGCTTTATCAATGGTAAATCGACGTAAAAAGCTTTCCTCGCTTTTGCCGATGATTTGAATCCTCTCTTTGTCAAAAAATTCAAAATATCCCGCCATCTGAAGTCCGGGGCGGTTAACCTCGGTGGAGGAAATTAAAATTTCCTCAGCAGGACTTTGAATATTAAGAATTTCTAAGGAAAATTCTGAAATTATTTTATCCAAAGAAATAGTGAAATTTGTATGCAAAGTACACTCCTCCTTTTACAACCCTCATTATAATGATTATGTTCATTTTCCCGTTGGTATTTGTTTGCGAATTCAAAGAATTCGCAGTCGAAATAAGGCTTTGCCCTATTTCGACATCCATATAGTGATTATACTATACCCGAATATAAAAATCAAAGCTTTTTACAAAAATTACCCATTATTTTGTGAAGTTTTTTATTTAAACTAAATAACAGTAGCATTTTTTTAAATTCTGTAGTATAATACCCTTGAAAGTGAGGTTTTTAAATTGAAGAAAAAAGGTTTAATAATTTTAATTGCAGTAATTGCCGTAGTTGTAATAATTGCCGGCAGTCTTATTGGGTCTTATAACGATATGGTAGAAAATCGTGAAGAGGTTGAAAGCTCATATTCAACTATTGCTACCTATTTGCAAAGAAGATACGATTTAATCCCAAATCTTGTAAACACAGTTAAGGGATACAGTGATTATGAGCAAAGCACCCTAACCGCTGTTACCGAGGCTAGAACTGCCCTTCAAAATGCAGGTACAACTAACGAAAAGGTTGAGGCTTCTCAGAGACTTGACAGTGCGCTTAATGTTTGGGTTAATGCAGTAACCGAAGCTTATCCAGACCTTAAAGCTAATGAGCAATATAAGGCTTTAACTGATGAATTGAGCGGCAGTGAAAACCGTATTGCCACTGCCCGTAAAGACTATAATGAGGAAGCTCAGGAATATAATTCAGAAATCAAAAAGTTCCCCAGAAGTATTTTGGCTTCCCTTTTCGGATTTGAGACTTACGAATATTTTGAGGCGGACGGTGCCGCTAACAGCGCGCCCATAGTAGATTTCGATTAAAATGAAAAGAATATTAAAGTTATCGGCGATTCTACTGCTCATATTTAGTCTTTGCGGTTGTGAGCAAAAGGAAAAATACCCCGAACCAACGGAACAGTTTTTTGTAAATGACTTTGCAGATGTTATTGATGACACTCAAGAGGGTGATTTCGTATCCAAAGCGGCGACACTTGAAAAAGCTACCACCTCTCAAGTAGTCATTGTTACCGTCGGGGATTTAGGCGGTGACGAGCCCTTTGAATATGCTACCGAGCTTGGCAGAAAATGGGGTGTTGGCAACGAGGAATCAGACAATGGAATAATAATTCTTTTGTCACGCGATGACAGGGAAATTTTTGTGGCCGTAGGCTACGGACTTGAAGGCGCTCTCCCCGACAGCAAAACCGGTAGAATTATTGATGTTTACGGCCTTTCCTATCTTAAAAATGACGATTTCAGCACAGGACTTCTGAAAATCGGCGAGGCTATTATAAACGAGGTTTATATTGAATACGGTCTTGCTCCTGCAGACGGATATGTTAATATTGAAAATGTCAGTCCCACAGTTGACAGTGACGGTGGCGAGGTTGTTGCCTCGTGGGTTATAATGCTGGTGGTTTTGATTGTAATTTCATTACTATCCCGACGTCGTGGCGGTGGTATATTCTTCTTTGGAATGCCCCATATTCACCATGGCGGTCACAGTGGCGGTTTCCGCTCGGGCGGAGGCGGTTTCGGCGGTTTTAGAGGCGGCGGAGGCTCCTTTGGAGGCGGCGGTGCCGGCAGAGGCTTTTAAATCTTAATTTCGGAGTTATATTTAATGTCAGACTTTTTCGGTGATAAACAGTATAATGATTATTTTGAAAAACTTAATAGCAGACTCGATAACGAGCAAAAAGAAAGACCCGTCTTAAAACCAAAAACGGTTAAAAAGAAAGGTCTTTACAAGGTAATAAGATTAAGGCGGGGCTTTTTGGCTCTTGCCTTAATTTTGGTATTTGCGGTAATAGTGACTGCGATTGCAACGGGAAATAAGAATGACGAAAAATTATCACTTCAAAGTGACGAAACCGTTACCGACAAAAAAGAAGAAACGGTTGAGAAACCTAAAAAAGTAGATTACGTTGCGGATGAGAATACCGTAAAAATTCCCGATAGCAATGATGCCAAAACAGCCATTGTTGTTCGCCGTTCGGACGGTAAAATCGTAGCAGAGCGGAATGCTCACGAAAAAATTTATCCCGCATCTACCCTTAAAATTATGACACTGCTTGTGGCGGTAGAAAATATCATAGATTTAAACGATACATTTACCATGACCTATGAAATTACCGACCCTCTTTTTGTAGCAGATGCTTCGGTTGCGGGCTTCTTAAACGGTGAAAAGGTTACAATGCGCGACCTTTTATACGGTATGATTTTACCTTCGGGTGCTGACGGTGCAATGGGATTGGCAGTAAAAATTGCCGGCAGCGAGGAAGCCTTCGTAGAGCTTATGAATAAAAAGGTAAAGGAAATGGGACTTGAAAACACCCATTTTACAAATGTCTCGGGGCTTCACAGTGAGGGTAATTATTCGACTGCTTACGATATGGCAATTATAACCGATTATGCTTACCAAAATAAGCTTTGCCGAGAGGTGCTTTCAACCTATCAGTACACTACTCAAAAAACACCGCAAAATCCCAACGGTATTTTGCTTTCCAGTACGCTGTTCAGTTATATGTACGGAAACGAAGCCGAAACCGCCGAAATTTTAGGCGGCAAAACCGGATATGTAAATGAGGCGGGCTACTGTGTATGTACCTTTGGCAAGGCAAACGAAAGCGGTGAGGAATACATTGCAGTCACAATGGGAAATTCCTCAAAATGGCCCGCATTTTACGGTCAAATAGATTTATATAAAGAATTTGCAAAATAGTTTAGTTGACCAACGAAAAATATAAAATAACTATTATACCAAGAACTATTCTGTAATATCCAAACGCTTTAAAATCGTGTTTTCTGATAAAGCTTAGCAGGAACTTTATTGCAATCACAGATACAATAAATGCCGTAACGGTCCCCACTAGTAAAATTGCAATTTCCATTCCGTTGAAGGTGTTACCATCGGCAAAAAACTGAAGCACCTTTATACCACTTCCGCCCACCATTGCAGGGACTGATAGGAAAAATGAAAACTCTGCGGCGGCGGTGCGTGACAGACCTAAAAGCATTGCACCGAGAATAGTCGAGCCGCTTCGCGAGGTGCCAGGTACCAATGCCAAGCACTGAATAAGACCTATAAAAAATGTCGTTCTATAAGAAAGACTGCCCAGATCCTCAATTTTTCCCTTAATTTTTATATTTTCAATTATAATAAACAAAACGCCGTAAACAATTAATGCGGCGGCTACTATGTAAGCCCGAAGGTCACCGGTTAGCATCGCGTCAATCTGGTCGTCAAACATAAGTCCTAAAATTGCAGCAGGCAGACTTGCGAGCAAAATTTTAAACCACAAAATAAATCTGTCAACATAAACATAGTCGTTACAAAGTTTTGTAACGGCATTTTCTTTTTTAAAATACGGTGTTACCTCGGTTTTCTTTAAATGAAAGGGCCAAAGCTTATTCCAGAAAAGCAAAATTACCGCAATTATAGCACCCAACTGAATTACTACAAAAAACATATCCTTAAAGGCATCAGAGGTGTTAAGGGTGACAAACTCGTCGAAAAGTATCATGTGACCCGTACTGCTTATAGGCAACCACTCTGTAATACCCTCAATAATTCCAAGTATAATAGACTTTAAAATTTCCAAAATAATCGTCCTTTCAAAACTGATAACTATATTATATCGGGGTTGCCTTATTTTGGCAACCCCTGAATTCTTTACTTAGGAATAATATCCTTATATAGCCTAATATAAGCGTTGGCTGAGTTCCCCCAGCTATTGTCGCACTTCATTGCTCTTTCACGAAGTACTGCCCAACCATCCTTATCAGCATAGCCCGTAATTGCACGCCAAACAGTATTAAGCATATCGTGAGCATTATAAGACTTAAATGTGAAGCCGTTGCCCTCACCATCCCCACTGTCGTGAATTGTATCATTAAGACCGCCTGTTTCTCTTACAATGGGGATTGTGCCGTAACGCAAAGCTACCATTTGTGCCAAACCGCAAGGCTCGCTTTGACTGGGCATTAGGAATATATCTGCTCCTGCATAAATTTTATGAGCCAACTGCGGGACAAAGCCTAACTTGAGTCCCACCTTTTCTGGATATTTGGCTGCCATTTCGTGGAAGAAGGTTTCAAACTCCCACTCGCCCGAGCCTAAAATTGCAAACTGCAAATCGGCTTTCAGCATATCCTCAAAAACATGCTTTACTAGGTCAATTCCCTTGTGCTTAACAAGTCTTGTTACAATACCGATAACTGGCGTATCTGCCTTTTGGGGAAGACCCAGTTCCTCTTGAAGCTTAGCCTTGTTAACTGCCTTGTCACCAATATTACCAACATTATAGTTCTTGTAAATAAGAGTGTCGGTTTCGGGGTTGTAGACATCTGTGTCTATTCCGTTTACAATACCCGTCAGCTTATAGGTAAACATACTTAGTATACCATCAAGCCCGTGTGAATAATAAGGGTCTAAAATTTCCCTTGAATAGGTTGGTGAAACAGTAGTTATCTTGTCGGCACACTGAATTGCGCCCTTCATAAAGTTAATGCAGTTGTCATAATCAAGGAGGCTTTCACTCTCCTTAGGAATACCTAAAACATCCTCAGTAAGCTCATATCCGTACTTACCTTGATACTGAATATTGTGAATGGTAAAAACGGTTTTCATATCCTTATAAAGCTGATCATAGCGATAAAAAGCATTAAGGTAAACCGGCACCAAAGCAGTCTGCCAATCGTTGCAGTGAATAATATCGGGTGTGAAGCCGATATAGGGAATCATTTCCAAAACCGCACGGGAGAAAAATGCAAAGCGCTCGGCATCGTCATAATGCCCATAAAGGCTGTCACGCTTAAAATAATACTGATTGTCAATAAAATAGTAAATGACACCGTCCAGATGAGCCTCAAAAATACCGCAATATTGGCGTCTCCAAGAAACCGGCACCGTAATGCTTGTAATAAAGGTCATTTTTTCACGCATTTCTTCGGATATTGTGCCATATAAGGGCAATACAATTCTGCAACCTACGAAACGCTTTCTTAAAGCTTTCGGAAGTGCACCCGCAACGTCGGCTAAGCCGCCTGACATTGCAAAGGGATAGGCCTCACTTGAAGCAAATAATACTTTCATTTTTTTACTCCTTAAATAATCTCGTTTTTGTTGATAAACACACGCTTTTCAGTGGTACCCTTAATCACCATATCCTCGCCGATAGTAACATTTTTATCGGCAATTACATTGCTGATTTTAGCATCTGTACCTACCCTTGTTTCCTGCATTAAAATACAGTTTTCAACAACGGCACCTTTTCCTACCTTAACACCGCGTGCCAAGATACTATTTTTAACAACACCGTCAATAACACAGCCGTTGCCGATGAGACTGTTTTTAACATCAGCCTCTACTCCATAGCGAGTGGGCATATCATCGCGGGTTTTAGTGTAAATGGGACGCTCGGGATTAAAGAGCTCCTTGCGTACATTACTGTCAAGCAATGCCATATGAGCATTGTAATAGGTATCGGTTCCGTTCATAAGGGTGATAAACTCCTTATGCTCGTATCCCATAATCTTAAGCTCATTAACCTTTTTTGCCAGAATATCACGGTTAAAGCTTTCTAAATCCTTTTCAACTGCATCTCTTACAAGCTTTGACAAAAGCTCTCTTGCAATAACAGTAATACCTATTCCGTAGTATTGCTCACTTTCATTACTGTAATCAAAGCTTATATTCTTAATATTTGTACTCTCACCAAAGGTAAATACCATTGCATCGGCACGGTTAACAGGAAGCATTCCCTTGTGGTAAACTAGAGTAATATCAGCCTGGCTCTCAATATGTGTATTAATAACATCAGAAACATCCACATTAGCAAGAATATCACCCGCACAAAGCACAATATAGTCACTTTCACAGCGTTCGATGAAATCCGTGGCGGCATTTAAAGCATCTACCGTACCTCTAAAGCGTCTTATATCGCTTGCCATATACGGAGCTAAAATATGAAGCCCGCCGTTTTTACGGTCAAGGTCCCAGTAAATTCCGTTGCTTACATGGTCCATAAGTGAGCGGTAGTTACCCGTAGTAATAAGTCCTACGTTAGTAATTCCCGCATTTACAAGATTTGAAAGACTGAAATCTATTAGACGATATCTACTGCCGAAGGGCACAGATGCCATTGAACGGTTCTCGGTCAATTTTTTAAGTAGCTTGTCGTTAGCATTTGCAAAAACAAGTCCCGAAACAGCTGTTGCTCTCATATCTCCTCACCCTCCTTAACATTTTCGGTTATCATTTTATTTGCACTGACCTTGGCATTTTTGCCAATGGTTAGGTTTTCACCAACAACAGTTATGCCCCAGCCTTCTGTTCCAACAACAGCGGGGTCACCGCCGATATCAGCATTTTCGTCTACCACAACATTTTCTGCAATTATGGAATAGCGAACCTTTGCGCCCTTTTTAATAACGGCACCGGGCATTACAAGGGAATACTCAACACTTGCGCCCTCCTCAACAGTTACATTTTCAAAAAGCACCGAGTAATCAAGGTTACCGTAAATTTCGCAACCGTCAGTAACGAGAGAATTTTCAACCTTAGCGTCCCCAGACACATACTGCGGCGGCTGACTGTTAGAGCGTGAATAAACCTTCCAGTTTCTGTCTGAAAGATTAAGGTCAATCTTGGGATTGAGTAGGTCAAGGTTGGCCTCCCACAAAGAGTCAACCGTACCGACATCCTTCCAGTAATCGTTAAAACGGTAAACCTTTAGAAGTTCACCTGCATTTAACATTGCGGGGATTATGTTCTTACCGAAATCGTTAGAGGAATCGGGATTTGCCTCATCCTCAGTTAGGTAATATTTAAGCTTATCCCAAGAGAAAACATAAATACCCATTGAAGCCAAGGTACTCTTAGGCTTGGCCGGTTTCTCCTCAAACTCATAGATTGTGCCATCCTCATGGGTGTTCATAATACCAAAACGGGTTGCTTCCTCAAGGCTTACATCAAGCACTGCAATAGTGCAAGCTGCGCCATCCTTAATGTGCTGATTAACCATTTTGGAGTAATCCATTTTGTAAATATGGTCGCCAGACAGAATTACAACATACTCGGGGTCATACCTTGCAATAAACTCAAGATTTTGATAAATAGCATTTGCAGTACCCTTGTACCAGCCTTCCCCCGAAAGACCTTGATAAGGGGGCAAAATATGCACTCCGCCATCACTTCGGTCTAGGTCCCAAGGCTTGCCTGAGCCAACATAATCATTAAGCTCCAAAGGTTTGTACTGAGTAAGAATTCCCACAGTATCAATACCGGAATTTGCACAGTTAGAAAGAGGGAAATCAATTATTCGGTACTTTCCTCCGTAAGGCACAGCCGGCTTTGCAATTTTACTTGTAAGCACACCCAGACGGCTTCCTTGACCGCCCGCAAGCAGCATTGCCACGATTTTTTTGTTTTTCAAAACAAACATCTCCCTTTTGTTTTTTATTTATCTTTTTTCTCTTTTGAGGTAATTTAAAATAGCTTACAGACATAGGCGGAATTTCAAGGCTTACCGAGTAATCACAGCCGTGCATCGGTTCTTTTTTAGCCTTAAAGCCTACGGTTCTAGGTATGGTATTACCGCCGTACTTCACGTCATCAGTGCAAAATACTCTTTTGTAGCTGCCGGCTACCGGCACACCAATTTTATAATCAGTTCTGCCAACGGGAACGAAGTTGCAAACGGTGATAATTTCGTCACCCGCCTTATTCTTTCGGCGGAAAGCAATTATGCTTTGGGAGTTATCGTCACTGGAAATCCACTCAAAGCCCTCCCAAGAATAATCAATCTCCCAAAACTGGGAATTATCGAGGTAGAATTTATTTAAATCCTTAACAAAGGACTTCATATTCTTATGCGCATCGTACCCGAGTAATAACCAATCCAACTCTTTTTTGTAATCCCACTCAATAAACTGGGCAAATTCTTGACCCATAAAGAGTAGCTTTTTACCCGGGTGAGCCATCATATAAGCGTAAAACGCTTTAAGCGACTGGAATTTCTGCTCATATTCACCCGACATTTTTTCAATCATAGAGCATTTTCCGTGTACCACCTCATCATGAGAAAGAGGCAAAACAAAGTTTTCGGAAAAAGCATAGAAAAACGAGAAGGTTAGACAATCGTGATTATGATTTCTAAAATAAGGATCGAGAGACATATACCTTAGCATATCGTTCATCCAACCCATATTCCACTTAAAGTTAAAGCCAAGTCCTCCATCAAAGGCAGGTTTAGTAACCATAGGCCAAGCGGTTGACTCCTCAGCAATCATAAGAACATTGGGGTCGGTTTCGAAAGCGGCAGCATTAACCTCACGCAAAAATTCAATAGCTTCAAGGTTTTCGTGACCTCCATGAATGTTGGGCATCCACTCCCCGTCCTTGCGGTTGTAATCAAGATAAAGCATTGAAGCCACCGCATCCACGCGGATACCATCAATATGGTATTCCTTAAGCCAAAACTTAGCGCTGGAAATGAGGAAGCTTTTAACCTGAGGCTTGCCGTAATCAAAAACCACAGTGCCCCATTCCTTGTGCTCACCCTTTCGCGGATCCTCATATTCATAGCAAGGTGTTCCGTCAAAACGGAAAAGACCGTGCTCGTCACGAGGGAAGTGGGCAGGCACCCAATCAAGAATAACACTGATTCCGTTTTGGTGCATTATATCCACAAACTTTTTAAACTGCTCAGGTGTTCCGTAACGGGAGGTGGGAGCGAAATAACCCGTTACTTGGTAACCCCAAGAGCCTTCAAAGGGGTACTCAGTTATAGGCATTAACTCAACGGCGGTGTAATTCATTTCCTTTAAATATACCGCCAGCTCATTAGCAAGTGTTACATAGTCAAAAGTATTGCCGTCCTCATATCTTCTCCAGGAGCCGGCGTGCACCTCATAAATATTAACGGGTGAAGCGTAAATATTTTTTCCATTTTTACCCTTAATCCACTCCCTGTCCTTCCAATTGTAATTATCAAAATAGATTTTGGAAGCATTACCCGGTGCAGTTTCAAAATGACGGGCATAGGGGTCGGATTTAAGTACCGTATTCCCCACTTTATCCGTAACGGCATATTTATAAGAGTCGAACATCTTGACACCCTCAATTTCGGCTTCCCATACACCGTAGCCTATACTATTCATTTTGTTTTTATTATTATCCCATCCGTTAAAATCGCCTACCACAGACACTGTATTTGCATTCGGAGCCCAAACACGAAATATCACAGAATTTGCCTTTAAAAAGGAGCCAAATACATCATAAGCATCGGTTAGTACACTATTCTCAAAGCTATTTAATTTTTCCCACATTTTATTACTCCCTTTTAATCACTTTACAGTATTATTATATCAATTTAAACCCGTCTTTGCAAGGCGTTTTTGTCAAATTTTCAAAACTAAATTAAATTTCTTACGACTAATTTTGTTGAATTTATACAAAAATCGACACTTTTTTGGATATACTGCAATAAAAAAGGTGCCTTAACGGCACCTTTAATATCTAGTTTTAATAAACAATTTCCGGCACTATTATTTTTTTAACCTTAAACTGACCGACAGCGTAATTGTTAATTTTGGTTTTAAGCTTTTCTGAATAGTCCTTAATATGCTTTTCGAAATCCTCGTCAGCTATAGTATGTCTGGCATGGGTATCAATATAATCAACGAAATATTGATCCTTGAATATGTCGCGTTTAATTACAAGCGCAACACCGCTTTCGTCGTCTAACTCAATTACCTGAGGAACATCATATTCATACTTAACAAAGGTATCGTAGTATGTACTCTCAAAATTTGTTCCTTCTTTACCCAGAACAGCAGCATAGGTATTTACAGGTTTAACCTCGTTGGTTTCCTCAGTCTCGGTTTCCTCGTCTTTAACCTCATTGTGAGCCTTGTAAATATCAATAAAGGTCTTTTTGCCATTTTTAATGTCAGCAGCGTAATTCTCCAGAGTTTGTTTGTTTTTAGCTTTTTGGTCGTCGGTAGCTTTTTCCTCATAAGCAATGGAAATTTCGTCAATAAGAATATAGCTATTGCTTATTTCCTTATTAACATTTTCAGTGCTTATTTCCTTTGTGCCGCCCTTGGCATAGATAGAATCAAAATAAACTGACGAATAATATGCATCCTCCGTATATTTAGCATAGGTTGCACGGCTTACACCATTAGGCTCAAAGTACTGGGAATACCCATAGCTGTCCCAATAGTAGGAAACACTCTGTGCAACTTCTGCCTCTTGCTCGTCGGTAAGCTCAAGCTTCTTTTCCTTGCAGGCAGTCTTATAGGCGGCAATATTCTCCAAAAGTTCGATTGTTCTATCCTTAACCCACTTTTCATAGCTCTTTTTTTCTATTTTCTTTGTGTAATAATCAATATCCTCGGTTCCGTTTGCCTCAGCCTCTGTAAGTTGTTCGGTATCCTCATTAATTTTCTGCTTTGCTTCGGAATCGGCAGCGATTAATGTGCACATATAATAAGCAGATGTAAATTCCACATCGCCCACAGTAACTGCAATTTCATCCTTTTTGTGGATACAAGCCGAAAGGGAAAGTGTCATTAAAGCCACTAACACCAAGGCAGTGATTTTCTTAATAGCTTTCATTTTTTATTCCTCCAATACAATTAAATTCATTATATACTAACTGTCATAAAAAGTCCACTGTTTTTTTATCAAAGGGCTTTTGCAAGCTCTGCTACAAGCTGTGACATTTTTTGCCCCCTGTTGAGCCGTACTGTATAAACCGGCTTGTCTGTAACCCTTAGCATAAATCGGTTTCCGAAATATTCTGTCAGCTTTTGGACGGTTTGAGGCTCAATTGAATTAATATGCAGTACTGCCATATTTCCGGAACCGGTAATTTCCATAATTTTGGCATTGGCCGCCTTGTTTCTCAAAACAGCGATATCAATAAGACCCATAACCGACTGTGGCGGCTCGCCAAAGCGATCACAAAGCTCGTCAATTACATCCTCGCAGTCCTCGTCGGTGCGTATATTGGCGATTCGCTTGTAAATACCGAGCCGTGCCGACAGTGACTCTATATAGCTTTCGGGAATGTGCGCCGAAACATTAAGGTCAACTGTGCAGGGTATATCGTCCTCAGGTACAGCTCCGTTTTCCTCGTTTACCGCCTCGGAAAGGAGTTTTAGGTACATATCGTAGCCGACTGACTCCATATTTCCGTGCTGGTCACCGCCTAAAATACTGCCCGCTCCCCTTATTTCAAGGTCGCGCATTGCAATTTTAAAGCCTGAGCCAAACTCGGTATATTCTCTTATTGCCTCAAGCCTTTTAGAGGCAACGTCACTCAATTGCTTGTTTTGTCCAAAACAAAAATAGGCATAAGCTCTTCTGGGAGAACGCCCTACCCTACCCCTTAACTGATGCAATTGGGAAAGACCCATTCGGTCAGCGTCCTCAATTATTAGAGTGTTGGCATTTGGCACATCCACACCCGTTTCAATAATCGTTGTGCAAACAAGCACATCGATTTCCCGTTCCAAAAGCTTTTTCCAAATGCCGATCAGCTCGTCCTCATTCATTTTACCGTGAGCTACGCCGATGCTAACATCGGGGAGTTTTTGCTTTAGCCTTGCGGCACAGCGTTCAATGGTTTCTACCCTATTATGGAGATAATAAACCTGACCGCCTCGCCTTATTTCTTTGTTTATAGCATCTATAAGCACACCTTGATTGTACTCTAAGACATAGGTTTGAACAGGATGTCTGTCACCGGGTGCCTCGTCTATACTGGACATATCACGAAGTCCCGACATTGCCATATTAAGGGTACGGGGTATTGGGGTGGCACTGAGAGTCAGTATATCAACAAAAGGATAAAGCTCTTTAAGTCGCTCCTTTTGGGCAACACCAAAGCGTTGCTCCTCATCAATTATAACAAGTCCTATATTTTTAAAGGCAACATCCTTTGATATAAGTCTATGGGTGCCGACCACCATATCAAGTCGTCCGCACTTAAGGTCGCTTATAATCTTTTCTTGTTGCTTTTGCGGTACAAAACGGTTAAGCAGCTTTACTGTTATGGGCATTTCCCCAAAACGGCGGACAATAGTGTTGTAATGCTGCATCGCAAGAATGGTTGTAGGGACTAAAAGTGCACACTGCTTGCCCTCACTTATACACTTAAACGCCGCCCTTAAAGCCACCTCAGTTTTGCCGAAGCCAACATCTCCGCAGAGAAGTCGATCCATTGGAACCTCTCGCTCCATATCGGCTTTAATTTCATTTATACACCTTATCTGGTCCTCGGTTTCGTCATACTCGAAACGCCGTTCAAAATCGTTTTGAAGGTCGGTGTCGGGCCCGAAAGCATAGCCTTTAACCGACATACGCTTAGCATAAAGTGCGGTCAGCTGCTTTGCCATATCCCGAACGGCCTTTTTAACTCTGGTACGGGTTTTCTGCCACTCTGTGCCACCCAAACGGTTAAGCTTTATCCTGCCGTCCTCACCTGCAGCACCGATATAACGGGAAACCAAATCAAGCTGAGTTACAGGCACATACAAAACATCAGTTTTGGCATATTTAATTTTAATGTAATCCTTGGTGACGCCGTCATTGGTGATGCGGTTAATACCGTCGAAAATACCTATACCGTGAGCCTCATGTACCACATAATCCCCACGGTGAAGCTCGTCAAGAGAGCCTATTTCCTTTGAATTTTTAGGACGGCTTCGCTTATGCTTTTTTTCGGCGGCAATATATTTATGTGTTATTAGTAAAAACCTTTGACTCGGTATTTCAAAACCGCCCGAAACACCGCCCAAAGTGACCGTTACACCCGATAAAGCGTCGGTTGGCATTTCGCTGAAACTGGAAACAATACCCTTGCGGTTCAGTTCGTCAATAAGCACCCTCGCCGCCCGAGCTTCGCCCGCCAAAACAACAACTCTGCCTTTTTGGGACAGTATATATTCAATATCCTCAGTCAGTACGTTAATATCTCCGCTCCAAGGTGTGGAGCCCTTGTAGTTAAAGTTTACAATGTCCTTAATTTTAAGCTCATAAGAGGTGCGCGGGAAATTTTCCAAAATAACCGCTTTTTCTAGTTTTTCCCAATACTCTGATTTACTAAGATACAGCTTTGCGGTTTTAGAGGATAAAATCCCATCCTCCAAAAGACTCTCGGCATCGGATGATTGTGCGATTTCCATTGATTTGAGTCTCTCGTTGATATTTCCCGACTCACTAACAAAAATAAGACAGTCAGAAAGATAATCAAATACCGTTTCCCCGTTTGGATAAATAAGAGGCAAATATCTATCCATTGGAACGGTTATTCCGTTTTCCAGTGCATTTATATCATTTTCTAGTTGTTTCTGTTGGTTTTCGGTTAGCTCTTTGGAGGTTTTAAGGTAATCGCTTAAAATTCCCGCCAGCTTTTCGGGAGGAATCAACACCTCGTTAGCAGGGGTTATCTCAATACTGTCAGTGTGGGAAGTGCGTCTTTGTGTTTCGGTGTCAAAGTAGGAAATAGTGTCAATCTCGTCGCCCCAAAATTCAATTCTTACAGGACTTTCACAGTTTACAGGGAAAATGTCAAAAATTCCGCCGCGGGAGGAAAACTGTCCCTTACCCTCGCAAATTTCACTTCTCACATACCCCGATCTTAAAAGTCTCTCGGTTAAATCGGCAGGAGTTATTTCGTTACCTGTGCCTAATTTGAACCTTGCCTTTTCCAAAGCTTCGGGCGAAACGGTGTACTGAACAGCAGAATCTACCGAAAAGCATACAACATCAAATGCCCCATCTGCCAAGGCAGATAGGGTGTCTGTTCTTTTATGTTCATATTCTTTTGAAACGCCCGACATATTCAAAAGACAGTAATCTCTGAGCGGAAAAGCAATGGCATTAAGTCCCATCGCCTTAAAGTCGGACTCCATTTGCAACGCAGAAGCCTCATCCTCGGTGACCACCGCAATTTTTTGCCCTGTTTGAGATTTAATACTGCTTATAACCGCTGCCTTGTGTATACTTGACAGTCCCGTACAAGCAAAAGGCAAGCGTTGAGCGGTAATATCCTTTAAAACCGCTTTAAAATCGGGGTCTGAGGACAAAATTTTGTTTAAAAACTCCATAAGGTCCTCATTTGCTGTATTTATTCATAGCAGAGTCAATCCCCCGCTTTATAATTTCCTCAATAGCCAAAACCGCATTATTAAGAGCGACTTCCAAATTTTCAAAATCCTCTTTTGGGAAACGGCTTAGCACCCAATCAGCCAAATCGTAATCAGGGTGAGGCTTTGAACCTACACCTATTTTTATACGCGTTATATCGTCGGTTCCGAGAAGCTGGAAAATATCCTTAAGACCGTTATGACCGCCGTGACTGCCCTTACGTCTTATCCTAATTTTACCCACATCAAGGGAAATATCGTCCGACAGAACAATAATTTTGTCACTGTGAATTTTATAAAACTTAGTAATCTGGGATACTGCTGTGCCCGAATTATTCATAAAGGTCTGTGGCTTTACCACAAGCACTCTTGCTTTACCGATTTGGCACTCCCCAAAATGAGACTCCATTTTATGCTTGCCAAACTGAGCGTTTTGCTTTTTCATTAAAAGGTCAACCGCCATAAAGCCCACATTATGCCTTGTACTTTCGTACTGGATTCCGGGGTTTCCAAGCCCAACGATGCAAAAATCATAGGTTGATTTTTTAAATAGCATAAGCTACCTCCAAAATTTAAAACAGCAGTTTTCACTGCTGTTTAATTATACGTCTATTTTTAAATTTTGTAAAGTGTTTTTTAGTCCTCGAAACCGACTAAAAGTCCGCCAAGCTCGGCATAAAAGCTGCAAAGACCAGTACAAGGCAAAATTTCAATATCACTTTCAGGGTAAACTGTCAAAATCTTATCCTTAAGCTCGTTTGCCGACTCCTCGTTTAAGCAGTGGGAAATTCTAACCTTTCCTCCCTTAAAGCCCATTTCCAGCATATCATTTTTAAGCGTTTCGAGGGTTTTTGCCTTGCCCTTACACTTATGAACAGTTTTAAGGTGGCCGTCGTCCGCCTTACCTATAATCCTAATACCAAGCACACCTGCAATCTTGGCAACGGCGGGGTTTACTCGACCGTTTTTGGCAAGATTATTAAGGTTTCTGAGAGCAAAAATCAAATGTGTATGCTTTTGGTAATCTTCAATTTCGTCCTTTATTTCCTCAAAAGTCAGACCTTTTTCAGCTAATTCCTTTAGCTTTTCGATTATTAACTGCATCTCTCCGCCGGTAGAAAGGCTGTCAATTACATATATATTAGCCTGTGGGTTTTCTGCCTTAAAATCCTCAGCAGAGTTTAAAGCCGCCGAATAACAGCCTGAAAGATGCTTTGTAATTGTTACGGCAAAAATGTTTTCGCCTCCCTTGAAAGCCTCACCCCAGTCAAAAGCATTAGGGCAAGAGGTAGAAAAACGCTCTTTACTTTCATACATATCCTCGACCATAGACTTAACATCCAAATCAGGAGTATCCACATATTCTCTACTTTCGGAGATTATCTTAAGAGGTACACTTTTAAAATCCACACCCTCTACATCATATATATTCGATGATGAATCAGAAACAATTTTGATATTCAAAGCATTGACCTCGTTTTCCTTAAGCTTTATATCGGTTTTCTAAAAACCGATGTTAAATTTATTATATAGCAAATCACTTACCTTGTCAAGAGTTTTTTGAAAACCGATAACAAGTTTATTAGTTGACTTTTTTTGCAACTTACTGTAAAATAGTATTATAATTTAAAGGAGATACAAAATGAAAAATATTATAAGCCATATTTCATTAGTTGTAGCCTTTCTTTTACTGATAGGATGTTCCCAGACAGAATATATAGCTGATATTAAGACCAGTATTTATGAACCTTCTGAAAATGAGGTTACCATTACAATTAATTCTAAGGACGATGGTAAAACTACCGTGAAACAAGAAACTACAACCGTTATTAATAGCACAAATAAAAAAAGTAATACTTCCGAATATGAAACTTCTACTGTGAGCACTGCTACTTCAAGTGTAGCTTCATCAAGCACTAATGTTGTTAAAGCGCCTAAGTACCCCACAGATAAAAAGCTGACTGTTACTTCTACAGGAAAGCCTGCTTACCATAAATATAAAAGCGATACTATCAGTATAGAGCTTCAACAATATGAAACTGATACGAAACAATCATATTGGCTGGCTCATATAGTTATCAAGTCCCCCAACCAAATTCGAGGCGGTCTTTCCTTTGACGATTACGGCGGTACCAGAGAAACTCCGACATCTGCCTCAAAACGTCTCGGTTGGACTCTCGGAATTAACGGGAGTTATTTTTCCTACGACACAGGAAAGCCTTTGGATGATGTGATTATTAAAGACGGTAAAAAAGCAGATAACATCACCGATATTTCTGCAGGCAGAGAAATTTGTCTTAAGAAAGACGGTACAATTTTCACTCCTCAAAACGGCACTACCGCTGACCAATTGCTTCAAATGGGCGTTGTTGAAAGTTGGGTGACTCGCGACCCACTAATGCTAAGTGACGGCAAAAGGCAACGAACTAATGTTATAAATGAAAGCAATCCCGTTGGAAGTAAGGCATATCCAAGAACCGCTATCGGTATGGTGGAGCCTTGCAATTATTATATTATTGTTGCAGGCGAAAAAACCGAAGAAAGCGGACTTTCCTTTTACCAAATGCAAAATATTTTTTACGACCTAAACTGCGAGTATGCCCGCTCCTTTGACGGTGGCGGTTCTTCGGCTTTGGTTTACAAAAACGAACTTTTAAACATTCCCAAGGGTGGCAGTGAAAGAGCCGTGGTAGATTTTCTTTATTTCAAGGAGTAACTTAAAATGTATATTTATGAAAAAAACGAGTTAATTAAGGACATAAAAGAATTTCATTTGCCCAAATACAATGAAATTCCAAATGTCGGACTATATTTGGAGCAGACCTCAAAGTATATTTCCGAAGCCCTAGCACCTCTATTCGGAGGTACTATAACAGGTTCAATGATTAGCAACTATGTGAAAAAAGGTATTGTAAGTAATCCCGTAAAAAAACAGTATGACCGAGAGCAAATTGCACATCTTATATTTATATCGGTTGTTAAAAATGTTCTTTCAATGGATAACATTAAGTTAGCAGTGGACATTCAAAAAAAGACCTATGACTCGGAGATTGCCTATAATTATTTTGCCAAAGAGCTTGAAATGCTTATTTCTCATATTTTTAATACGAAAGCAATCCCTGATTACGCGGACGTTAATCTGACCGACGAAAAGCATATGCTTCGTAATATTATTATAACCGTTGCCCACAAAATTTATCTTGAAAAATACTTTAATTTAATAGGCGAAAAAAAATAGTTTTAAGTATTGACAAAATGCGACTTGTTCGTTATAATATGTAAGTCGCTTTAAATTTGGCTGTATAGCTCAGTTGGCTAGAGCACGCGGTTCATACCCGCGGTGTCACCGGTTCGAATCCAGTTACAGCCACCACTCCGGCCCGGTGGTCAAGAGGCCTAAGACACCGCCCTTTCACGGCGGTAACACGGGTTCGAATCCCGTCCGGGTCACCAAAATTCACTCATCCCTTTGGGGGTGGGTGATTTTTTTTGTTTACAAAAAGGACGGGATGAGAACCCGTCGGGTTCGTCGAAGCAACCCAAAACCCGCGTTAGGGTTTTGGGTTTGTGGAGTCTCGAGTACACAAAATTTATTGGGTACCACTGGCAGTGGTCAATAAATTCGTGAACGCAGAGTACCCCGTCCGAGTCACCAAAAAAATCCTGAATGTGCAAACATTTGGGATTTTTTACTTTTTACCTTTTACTTCATCACTCTTACCTAAAAATTCAGGATTTTTTTGAAAGTAATAAGTAATATGTAAGAAGTAATAAGTTATATTTTAGATAAATCTTACTTATTTGTCTGCCAAACAGCATAAATACCCACTTTTTTGTGTAGATCCTATAAGAAAATTCACACGAAATATTTAATGAAAAAGAGCAGTTTTAGAAACTGCTCTTTTCCATTTTAAGGGGTTTGAGGAGAGAATTTCTCTTGTTAGAGAAATTGTACTCGAAAGAGTGCGGCTCCCTTTCGGTACATTTGTATAATACAATATAATTTTTTCCTTTTCGTATATATATTGTAAACGATTTTTTAATTTTTAAAATTGTATATAAAAATTTTTAGTGTCAATAATAATTATGAACTAACAAGAAAGGAATGGTTTTTTTGAAATACGAGGAAGATAATTTTTCTGAAAATCAAAAGAAAACAAGCACCGGTCTTATAATTGCTATTGCCGTTGCGATTTTAATAATAGCTGCCGCCGCATGGTTTGCCCTATCAAGGTATGATTCCGGAAATGCTTTAGACGATACGGTTTCCGATATTAAATCAAATATGGGAAGTATGTATGAGGATGTGAAATCGGATATAAATTCGTTTGCATCGGACGTTGTTTCAGATTTCAGTATGCTAACCTCCGACATTAATTCGGAATATGTGGACATTACATCTTCATATAATAATGTGTCAAGCACAGATTTCGAAATGATAAATTCCGATGTGACACAGCCTACCGGTGAAAATGTTACCTCGGTTCCGTACGGCGAAAATTTTTCCAAGCCTGTAGAGGGTGAAATTGTAAAAAAATTTAGCGACAAGGAGCTTGTATACTCCAAAACCTTTGGTGATATGCGACTTCACAGCGGAATTGACATTGCCTGTGAAAAGGGAACCCATGTAAGCTCTTGCGGTGACGGAAAGGTTATAGGAATTGACGAAAGCAGTCCGTACGGTACCGTTTTGAGTATTGATATGGGAAACGGTCTTACTGCAAAGTATTCCTCCCTTAATGACATTAAATTTAAGGTTGGTGATACTGTTAAAGCGGGAGACATTTTAGGTGTGACCGGTACAGTTCCCGCAGAACTTGGAGACAAGGAACATTTGCATTTTGAAATTTTCAAAAACGGTATCGCCGTAAACCCATTTGAAGCTTTAAATTTAGAAGATTGACCTGCCCTCGATAGCTTTCGTTTAGGGGCAAAAAAAGAGACAGTCTTAAATCTTAACTAAGACTGTCTCTTTTTAAACTTTAATTTTAGTCTGAAATCCTAAATTATCAGGTGTTTCGCAGATATTAAAAACATACCGTCCTTTTTTAAGAGCATAACGCACAGTATTTTCGGTGCCGCCCTTTTGACCGTCATACCAAGTGACAACATAGTCACTGTTATCCACCATATAAATATTTCTTTGTTGGTAGCAACCCCTAAAATAATTCTCTGCCAAATAAATTTGCTCATCGCAGTTTTCTAAAACATAATCAAATTTTCGTTTCCAATAATCACTAAAGGTTGCACTTTGACCCTTAAAGGGCAAAACACAAATCACCTTTAAAGGCTCCCTAAATGCATTTTTAACTGCGATAACATTTTCTGCGGCAACAAGGTCAAAGCCCATTGCCATTCCACAGTAAAATGTGTGGCAACCCTGCTCAGCCAAACTTAAAATTTGCTCAAAAAGAGCATTTTCAAATCTTGTATATTCTTTTGTTTTATTTTCCAAACTAAATGGAAACTTTTGAGGTCTATACCCCGTAAAGCAACAGCTTATGTGATTTTCGTTCATAAATTATTCTTACCTTTAAAAAATAATATACTAATTATATTGAACAAAATTATATTTGTCAATAAACATAAAATTTTGCTTGACTTTAAATAAAACATAAAGTATAATAACAAAGTCGCAAATATTTGCTGCTATGGCTCAGGAGGTAGAGCGCATCCTTGGTAAGGATGAGGTCACCAGTTCGACTCTGGTTAGCAGCTCCAATGCCACATAAGCCCTGTGCTGTTGTGGCATTTTTTTACAAGCAGTTAAAAAGTATTATGGGGGGTAATAAACAAATGTTAACTGAGCAAATCTTTATGGGTATGAAGTATCTCACACAATTACCAGATAACTTTGACCAAAATAAAAAATATCCTGTGATCATTCTTATGCACGGTGCCGGCACACGTGCTAAGGATACTGATAAATTACGAAATCACGGATTTTTCAGTATGATACAAAAATACACACAGTTTCCCTGCGTGACTGTTGCACCGTTGTGCTCTGAAAATACTTGGTTTGATATGTTTGAAACTCTAAATAAATTTGCCGAGTTTATAAGCACACAGGATTATGCAGACGCCGACCGCATATATTTGACGGGCAATAGTATGGGTGGTTATGCGTCTTGGCAAATGGCAATGAGCAATCCTACGCTTTATGCCGCTCTTATTCCTATCTGCGGCGGCGGTATGTACTGGAATGCGGCAAGAATTGCCAAGATGCCTATTTGGGCATTCCACGGTGACAGTGACCCGGTTGTTAAAACCGAGGAAAGTCAAAAAATGGTGGATAAAATAAATGCTTGCGGCGGAAATGCAAAGCTAACCATCTACGAAGACTGCGGCCATAATTCTTGGGCCAGAACTTGGCATAATGTTGAGGTTTTTGAATGGCTTTTCAGCCAAAACCGAAAAAACCAAGTAAACAGTAACGCTATTGAAGACGAAAAATACGACAATAGCGAAAAATTCGGTTGATTTTAAATATCAACCTTAAAAAGTGCTTGCAAAATTTTAATTTTTGTGTTAACATACATTACGTAAATGCGTTGATAAAGAAAAGTAACCGAATAAAGCCTTTTAGAGAGTGTCTGCCATAGGCTGAAAGCAGATGTAAGTGATTTTTTCGGTGAAGTTCCCTTTTGAGCAGCGGTGCTGAACAAACAGTAGGTGCCGACGGGTAAGCCCGTTAAAGCTTTAAAGAGTGTTTGCTCTAATGCAAAAATACGGGTGGTACCGCGGAGATTATTATACTTCGTCCCAGTTTTATGGGGCGAAGTTTATTTTTTTGCCCTAAGAAAAGGAGTTATTTTATGAAAGAACAAATTAGTGCCATATTGCTTGAAGCAAAGGAACAGGTGGCAGACTCTCAAAATGAGGGTGAAATTGAAGCCATAAGGGTTAAATACCTTGGCAAAAAGGGTGAGCTTACCGCTATTCTAAAGCAAATGGGTAGTCTCGCTCCCGATGAGCGACCAAAAATGGGTGCCTTGGTAAATGAGGCAAAGAGTGAGCTTGAATGCCTTATTGCCGACAAAAAAACAGAGCTCAAATCGGCAGAGCAGTTAAAAAAGCTTGCCGAGGAAACTATAGATATTACTATGCCCGCCAAGGAGCTTAAGGTTGGAAAACTGCACCCGCTTAACACAGTACTTGACGATATGATTGACATTTTCCAGTCAATGGGCTTTGATGTTGTGGACGGTCCTGAGGTTGAAACCGACCACTATAACTTTGAGTGCTTAAATGTGCCCGCCGACCACCCTGCCCGCGATATGCAGGACACCTTCTATTTAGCAGATAATTTACTACTTAGAACCCAAACCTCTGCCGCACAAATCCGTACAATGGAAACCAGAAAACCGCCAATCCGTGTTATCTGCCCGGGCAGAGTTTTCCGTGCAGACGAGGTTGACGCTACCCATTCCCCCGTTTTCCACCAGATTGAGGGACTAGTTGTTGACAAGGGCATTACTATGTGTGACCTGAAAGGTGTGCTCGAGCAGTTTGCCCACGAAATTTATGGAAGTGATACTAAGGTTAAATTTCGTCCGTCCTTTTTCCCATTTACCGAGCCGTCGGTTGAGGTTGATGTTACCTGTAGTGAATGCGGCGGAAAAGGCTGCAGAGTTTGTAAAGGTAGTGGCTGGATTGAAATTTTAGGTGCCGGTATGGTGCACCCCAACGTACTGCGTTCCTGCGGTATTGACCCCGAGGAATATTCCGGCTTTGCATTCGGTATCGGTCTAGACCGACTTACCACCACACGCTACAAAATCAGTGATATTCGTTTGTTATTCGAAAATGACAAGCGTTTCTTAGACCAGTTTTAAGGAGGGCATTTAAAATGAAAATTTCTTTGAAAACACTCAAATATTACGTTGATATAAATGTCCCCGTAGAGGAGCTTTGCGACAAAATGGTTATGGCAGGCTTCGAGGTTGAAAGTATTGAAAAAGAGGGCGAAAACCTTATAAATGTGGTTGTAGCAAAAATTGTTGATATTAAGCCTCATGAGGACAGTGACCATTTGCAGATTTGCCAAATGGACATTGGTAAAAACGGACTTGTTCAAATTGTTACCGGCGCTCAGAACATTAAGGTGGGCGACCTTGTTCCCGCAGCCTTAAATGACAGTTATCTGCCAAACGGTATGCACATTGTAAGCGGTAAGCTTAGAGGTGTACCCTCAAACGGTATGCTTTGCTCGGGTGAGGAGCTATGCCTTACCGAGGCTGATTACGATGGGGCAAGTGTAAACGGAATTTTAATTTTAAAAGACACCCACCCCGTCGGCACAGATATACGTGAGGTTTTGGGACTTGATGATTATATTATCGACTTTAAAATCACCGCAAATCGCCCCGACTGTAACTGCTATCTGGGCGTTGCCAAGGAAATCGGCGTAGTATTAGGCACCGAGTTTAAGGCACCCGTTCCTACTTACAAAACTGTTGGCGGTGATATTAATGATTATATAAGTATTGACATTAAAAACTATGACCTTTGTCCCCGTTATATCGGCAGAATTGTTAAAAATTTAAGAATTAAAGAATCTCCCGAATGGATGCAAAAATCCTTAATAGCCAGCGGTATGCGGCCCATTAATAACATTGTTGATATTACAAACTTTGTTATGCTTGAAACCGGACAGCCCTTGCACGCCTTTAATTACAATGATTTAAACGGTAAGCAAATTATTGTAAGAAACGCTAATGAGGGTGAGAAAATAACCACTCTGGACGGCAAGGAATATGATTTGACCCCCGATATGCTGGTTATCGCAGACGGCGAAAAGCCCTCTTGTTTAGCCGGTATTATGGGCGGTAAGGAAAGCGAAATTGAGAATGACACCAAGGATTTGTTCCTTGAGTCAGCAAAATTTCGCAGAGATAATGTCCGTCACACGGGACGTGCTTTAGGTATCAGAACAGAGGCCAGTGGACGCTTTGAAAAGGGCACTGACATTAAAAATGCAGAATATGCTTCTGAGCGTGCTTTACAGCTAATCAGTGGCCTTGATGCAGGTGACATTATTGACGGTGTAATTGACTGTAACAAGGGACTTCCCGAGGACAGAATAATCACCGTTACCACTGACAAAATAATGGAACTAATCGGTGTAGATGTACCCGATGACAAAATCGTTGAAATTTTAAACCGTTTGGGACTTAACACTACAATTAACGGCAAGGAAATCACCTGCCGTGTACCCTCCATTCGCGACGATATTGAGGGCCGAGCAGACCTAGCCGAAGAGGTTATGAGAATTTACGGCTATGACCATATTATCGGCACTCCGATGCGAGGCACCGTGGTTCGAGGTAAGCTTTTACCCGAAAGAATTAAGACCAATAAAATCAAAAAGCTTCTAAACGCTTCGGGTGCTTTTGAGATTGCCACCTACTCCTTTATAGGCTCAAAGGCAATTGACACACTAAAGCTTACCGAGGACGATGCCCGTCGGAAACAAATTAAGATCATAAATCCCCTTGGTGATGAGTACTCAACTCTGAGAACACAGTTAACCACCAGTATGCTGACCGTTCTTGCCACCAATATAAATAAGAAAATCAAAAACGGCAGATTTTTCGAAATCAGCAAGCGCTTTGTTCCGAAGGCATTGCCATTAACAGAGCAACCCGACGAGCTGCCCACTATGTCAATCGGTATTTACGGCGAGAGCGAGGATTTCTTTACCTTAAAGGGTATTATTGAGGCAGTATGTAAGCTAATGGGTGCACATACCCAGTATGAAAAAAGCGACGAACCTTACCTCCACCCCGGCAGACAGGCTTTAATTAAGGCTAACAACAAGAATATCGGTGTTTTCGGTGAGGTTCACCCCACAGTTGCCTCCCAGTACGGCATTGAACAAAGGGTTTATGTAGCTGAGATTAAGCTTGACGTACTTCTTGGAATTGAAAAACGAAAGAGCACATATAAGCCACTGCCCAAGTTTCCTGCAGTTGAGCGTGACTTTGCTATGCTTGTTGATAAAGAAATACCCGTTGGCAACCTTGAAAGAGCAATTTCCTCGGGAGCCAGCAGACTTTGTGAAAAAATTGAGCTTTTCGATGTTTACGAGGGTGCTCAAATTCCAGAAGGCAAAAAGAGTGTAGCATACAGTGTATGGCTTCGTTCTGCCAACCATACCCTTACAGATAAAGAAATCGACGAAGCAAATACCAAAATTATTAAGAAGCTCGAATCGGTTGGTGCCGAGCTTAGAAAATAATACTTGCACTTTAAGTAAAAATCAGCTACAATAACAGTATACTAGTTGTAAGAGGTGTTATTTATGGACAACAGAACTATGACCTTTTCTATCGGTGACCAGACCGAACAGATTATCCGTGATACGCTAATGCAGGTATATGATGCACTAAAAGAAAAGGGCTATAACCCGATTAATCAGATTGTGGGATATATTTTGTCGGAGGACCCGACCTACATCACGACTCATAATAACGCCCGTAATTTAATACGTAGAATTGACCGTGACACCCTGCTTCAATCCTTGGTTAAGTATTATTTGAGTGCATAAATTTAAAGCCGCTTCAAAAGAAGCGGCTTTCCTTTTACTTTATTTTCTTATCATAAGGCACATATTTTACCTTGCGTTTTTTTAGGCGTGAAAGATTCATTTTAATGCAAAATCCCACAAAAATTAAAACTGCAATACCGAGTACTACATAAATCACCTTCATATAAACCGAGGTGAAAATTCCTTTTACAAAATCCACTCCCTTTAAAAGTGCGTTTCCCTTAACATCTTCACCTACCACCAAATTAACCCTGCCAATAACCTTTTCGGCAAAGATAACCTCGGCCTCACCAAGTACCTGACCTTTTCTGACGGGAGCCTTAACGCTGTCAACCTTAAGCTTGGTGTTAATAACTATTGTAGAATCGTCCGCATCCTTAGGAAGCACCGAAATGAAAGGCTTTTCAAAATAAAGCGGTACAAAGTCGGTGTCCATTGAAAGCTTAAGTGGTATTTCGCAAACAGGCTCGGTTGAGGTTGCAATTTCCTTAAACTTAAAGTTATTAAACGCCCAACGGAAAAGGTCGGCACATTCCTTTAATTCACTGCGCTTTAAGGGATTGTTTGGGGAATTCATTAAAATGCAAAGATAGTTATATCCATTATAGGAAGCGGTTGCAACAATACATCTGCCCGCCTCATCAGTGTAGCCGGTTTTAATCCCGCTTGCATACTGGTAATAGTAATTTGTTGTGGTATCAAGTAAAAAGTTTGTGGTAGACAAAATACGCTTGTCCCGCATATTGGTGGCTTCCATATTGTAGCGATGCTTGGCACAAATTTCCTTAAAGGTTTTATTTTGCAAGGCGTATTTTGAAAGGGTGGCAATATCCCTTACGGTGGTGTAATGATTTTCATCGTGAAGTCCTATAGGATTGGTAAAATTAGTATTTTCAAGCCCTAAATCCTTAGCCTTGGCATTCATTTTTTCCACAAAAGCCTCATGTGAGCCGTAAAAATAATCCGCCGCCAAATATCCGGCATCTCCGCAGGAGCACATCATTATAAAATGCAGCAAATCGGTGTGGGAAAACTCCTCCCCTGCCTTAGTGTTAGTTACTGCCACTCCGGTACCTAAAATGTCGGTAAGCGCCTTTTCGGTCATAGTAATTCTGCCATCGGGTGAGTACTTATCACTCTCCAATATAACAAGGGCGGTCATAATATTGGTAATCGCCGCAGGATAAATTTTTTGGTCAATGTTATTACTGTAAATATACTCGTCGGTATCAAGTGATATAAGTACCCCCGCTTTTGCGGTTATTTCAAAGTTAGTCACCTCATAAGCCGATGCGGAAATTGTGGGCAAAAGCGAAAAAATACATAAAAATATTAAAAATATTCTTTTAAGCATAGAAATCTCTCCGAATATGTGGTATAATGTTTTTGCATACTTATATATTAACATATATTATGCCAAAATAAAAGCATATTTTTTTGAGAGTGGTGAAAAATTACGGTTTATATTACAGGTGACACCCACGGTGAGCTTGAAAGGCTTTACGACAAAAATTTTAGGCGGCTTAAAACGGGTGATGTTTTCATTGTCGCGGGGGATTTCGGCTATATTTTTGACGGCTCAAAAACCGAAAAACAGGTAATTGACTACCTTTCTACCCGTCGCTTTGTTACCGCTTTTTTGGATGGTACACACGATAATATGAAAAAAATAAACGCTGCCCGCACCACCTATTGGCATGGCGGAATGGTGCACAGAATAAAGGGTAATTTAATTCACCTTTGCCGCGGGCAGATTTTTGATATTGAGGGAAAGCGCTTTTTCACTTTTGGAGGGGGAGAAAGCACCGACAAGGATATGCGAATCGAAAACGGCCTTTGGTGGCGTGAGGAGGAGCCGACCCCTCAGGAAATGGCATTAGGTGCCAAAAACCTTGACGAGGCGGGACTTAAGGTGGACTATATAATCACCCACGAGCCTCCCTCCCTTGTGAAAAGTTCCATGCTAATGCTTCGCGGGGACAATGACCGCGTTGACAAATTGGGCGGTTATTTTGAGGAAATCGGACGTTCCTGCAAATACAAGCACTGGTACTTCGGCTCTTTGCACGAGGACCGACGTATTACCCCGCACCACACCTGCGTTTTCAAAAAAATGATACCAATTTGCGACTAACTTGACAAATATGATATAATTATTGGTGAGAGAAATTGATTTCGGAGGATTTTTTATGTTAAATACCGAAGGATTATGCTTAGGCTGTATGAGTGACAACGGCGGCGAAAGGGTTTGCCCCATTTGCGGGTTTGATAATTCTACTGCCAACCCGAAGGAATGTCTGCCCCTAAAGTCCGTTGTTGCCAACCGATATATTGTAGGACGCATGCTTGAAGCCGACGGCGAGGGCATCACCTACATAGGCTGGGATAACTCAAAAATGTCCAAGATTAAAATCAAGGAGTATTTTCCAAAGGGCTTTGCGCACCGCAACCCCGACAAAACCGTTTCCATAGGTGCGGACGGAAAGTACACCTTTAATGAAGGTTTACTTGAATTTTTGGAGATTAACCGTGCAATTATACTTTCCACTCTCCCTTCCCTTCCTCCCATTTATGACACCTTTGAGGAAAATGGCACCGCTTATGCAGTTTGCGAATACATTGTAGGAATTACACTTGAAGAATTTTTAATTAAAAACGGCGGTTCCCTTAAGTGGGAGCAAGCCCGTCCATTGTTCCTACCCCTTATTGATACAGTTGAGGGCATGAACGAAATCGGCTACATTCACGGCGGAATTTCCCCCGATACCGTAATTGTAGGACGTGACGGAAAGCTGAGACTTTCAAAATATTCCATCAAAAAGCTTCGCCGCAGTAACAGTGAGCTTGAAAATTATATTTATGACGGTTTTGCCGCTTTAGAGCAGTACGGTGTGGATGAGCTTTATAACGACACCTTCACCGATGTTTACGGTCTTTGTGCCGTTCTTTTCAGAGTACTTATCGGTACTGTTCCACCCGTTGCCACTGACAGAGTTAATAGCGATGTAATGACAATTCCTGCTCATTTTGCCGAGGAATTGCCTCATCAGGTTTTGGCAGCCTTAGCCAACGGCTTACAGGTGTTCCCTAAAAACCGCACCAAAAATATTGAAATTCTTAAAAACGAGCTGGTTTACGGCGAAATTGAAAAGCCTGCTGCAGTAGAGAAAAAGCCTGTAACTGAAAAAAACACTCCACCACAAAAGAAAAAGAACAGCTCGGCAAAGTACGTTTTAATCTCTGCCCTTTGCACAGTGCTTGTTTTCGCTCTTGTAGCAGTTCTGCTTATTTTTACAGTATTTAAGGACTCTGTATTCGGAAACGAAGAAAATTCCTCTGCACAGAGTGTTGTTTCCTTTATCGAGCCTGAGGTTGACTCTATCGGAGATGTAGACAGCGATGCTGATGTTACTACAAAGCTATATCCGATACCTAATCTTAGTGGAATATATTTTTCCGAGGTTATCGATAACAGTAACTGGGAAATGTTTGAGTTTGTGCTTACCGATAAGGCCTATTCGAATGACTATCCAAAGGGTACAATTTGTGCCCAAAACCTAAAGGCTGGCACCGAGGCTGCCAGAGACACCAAAATTGAGGTTACGATTTCCTTAGGACCTAAGGAAATCAGCATTGCAAACCTTAAAGGCTACACCGAGCAAGAGGCTAAGCTTGAGCTTTTAAAGCAAGGCTTCCTATACGAAAACATTAAAGTAATGGAAAAATATGACGAGGACAGTGAGCCCGCAACAGTATTAAAACAATTGCCCGAATACGGTGAAAAGGTGAATACTGAGGTTGTTGTAGAAATCTACATTAATTCGTATAAAGGCGAAACCTCGTTAAGCAATACCACAATTCGCAACTAATTTTCAAAAAAGTGTAGACAAAAGACATAGTTTAATGATATAATAGTACAAATAATCCATTCGGTGATGCTATGCGAGTTATAACCGGCACTTTAAAGGGTAAGCGGCTCACTACCCCCGAAGGCAGAGATGTTCGCCCCACCCCCGACCGAGTTAAAGAGGGGATTTTCAGTGCCCTGCATTTTGATATTGAGGGTCGGCGTGTGCTTGATTTATTTGCAGGCTCTGGTCAGCTTGGAATTGAGGCTATAAGCCGAGGTGCAGAAAGTTGTACATTTGTAGATTCCTCAAAAGAGTCTGTAAGAATAATTAAGTCTAATATCGAGGCTTGCGGTCTTGGTGATAAAACTAAGGTTTACCAATCTGATTTTGATTCCTTTTGTGCAATGAGCCGCGATATATTTGACTATGTGTTTTTAGACCCACCCTACTCTGCGGGACTCTTAACCCCCGCAATTAAGGCGGTTCTGCCTCTTATGAATGACTACGGTGCCATTATTTGCGAGCATCCTCCAGAGGTTAAATTGGAACCTGAAATTGGCGGCTTTTACATTCATAAAGCTTACCGCTACGGCAAGGTTCTTGTTACCGTTTACAGAAAGGGTGAACCGTAGTGAACAAAAATGTAATTGCTATATGTCCCGGAAGCTTTGACCCCGTAACTTTCGGTCATCTTGACATTATAACAAGGGCTTCAAATATGTTTAAAAAGGTCATTGTAGTAGTGGCAAGCAATTCCAAAAAGAACTGCTCCTTTACCCCCGAGGAAAGGGTAGAGATGGTTAAAAAATGTATCCCTAACCTTACCAATGTTGAGGTTGTTCATTACGAGGGACTGCTCGCTGACTATGCCGCTCAAATCGGCGCCACCGCAATTGTTAAAGGACTTCGTGCTATGTCAGATTTTGAGTACGAATTCCAAATGGCTCTTACAAACAAGGAGCTAAACCCAAAGGTTGAAACCCTCTTTTTAACCACTTCGGCACAAAACATGTATCTAAGCTCCAGTATGGTAAAGCAGATTGCTTCCATGGGAGGCGATATTTCCCATTTTGTACCAAAGGTTATTAAGCAGGATATAACAGATAGGATAAATCTTAAAAAATAAAGGCCATTAGGCTTACGGAGGAAAACAAAATGACACTTGATGAATTACTTGAACAGTTTGATGAAGTACTGGACTCAGGCTTCAAAATCCCCGGCAAAAAAACAGTTGTAGACGTTGAAAAGCTGCGTGCAGTTGTGGACGATATCCGTCTTAACATCCCCGCAGAAATTAAGCAGGCAAAGGGCATCGTTGCAGACCGTGCTGACATTATCACCAACGCTAAGCGCGAGGCCGACGGTATTATCCGTAACGCCGAGGAAAAGGCTAAGGCAATGGTAGCTCAAGAGGAAATCGTAAAGCTTTCCCAAGCGAAGGCTGCTGAAATCATTTCCACCGCTCAAAGCAAGAGCCGCGAAATGAGAAAGGCTGCTCAAGATTTTGTTGACGATATTATGCGTCGCGCTGACGAGGGTCTTACTGCAAATCTAGGCGAAATCCGCAAGACACGTGCAGCACTAAAGCAACAAATTCCAACCGCTCCCAAGGAGCAGTAATTTTAGCATTTTAATATCTGTTTTAAAAAAACGCACAGTTGCGGCTGTGCGTTTTTACCCTTATATTGAAAGGAGTACAGTTAAGTGTACGACAGTATTTCACCCAACCTTAATTTTGTTGAGGAAGAAAAAAAGATTGAAGAATTTTGGAGTGAAACCAAGATTTTCGAAAAAAGTATCGAGGAAAGAGCTAAGGGCGAGCCTTATGTATTTTATGACGGTCCTCCTACTGCTAACGGAAAGCCTCACATAGGCCATGTACTAACCCGTGTTATTAAGGATATGATTCCCCGTTACAGAACCATGAAGGGTTATATGGTGCCCAGAAAAGCAGGTTGGGATACCCACGGTCTGCCCGTTGAGTTGGGGGTTGAAAAGCTTTTGGGACTTGACGGTAAGGAGCAGATTGAGGAGTACGGCCTAGAGCCCTTTATTGCTCACTGTAAGGAAAGCGTTTGGAAATACAAGGGTATGTGGGAGGATTTCTCCAAAACAGTTGGTTTCTGGGCTGATATGGATGACCCTTATGTTACCTACGACAACAACTTTATTGAGTCCGAATGGTGGGCTTTAAAGCAAATCTATGATAAAGGTTTACTCTACAAGGGATTTAAAATTGTGCCATACTGCCCGAGATGCGGTACTCCCCTTTCCTCTCACGAGGTGGCTCAAGGCTACAAAAATGTAAAAGAAAGAAGTGCAGTTGTACGCTTTAAAGTAATAGGCGAAGATGCTTACTTCCTTGCTTGGACAACAACTCCTTGGACACTGCCCTCCAACGTAGCACTCTGCGTTAACCCCGACGATACTTACTGTAAGGTAAATGCCAACGACGGCTACACCTACTATATGGCAAAGGAGCTTCTTGACAAGGTTTTAGGCAAACTTGCCGCCGAGGATACTCCTGCTTACGAAATAATAGCTGAATTTAAGGGCAGTGACCTTGAATATAAAGAGTATGAGCCTTTATTTGACTTCCAAAAGCCCGTTTGCGAAAAGCAAAACAAAAAGGCGCATTTCATTACCTGTGATAGCTATGTTACTATGAGCGACGGTACAGGTATTGTTCACATTGCTCCCGCTTTCGGCGAGGATGATGCCAAGGTTGGAAGAAAATATGACCTACCATTTGTTCAGTTCGTTAACGGCAAAGGTGAAATGACCGATGAAACCCCCTATGCCGGTCTTTTCGTTAAGGACGCTGACCCTAAGGTTTTGGTTGACCTTGACAACAAGGGGCTTCTTTTCGATGCTCCCAAGTTCGAGCACGACTATCCCTTCTGCTGGAGGTGTGACACTCCCCTTATCTACTACGCTCGCGAGTCTTGGTTTATCAAGATGACCGACGTTAAGGACGACCTTATTAAGAATAACGACACCATTAACTGGATTCCCGAAAGTATCGGCAAGGGCCGTTTCGGTGATTGGCTTAAGAATGTTCAAGACTGGGGTATTTCCCGTAACCGTTACTGGGGTACGCCTCTTAATATTTGGACCTGTGAATGCGGTAATCAGCATTCTATCGGCTCTATTGCAGAGCTTAGGGAACTGTCGGATAACTGCCCCGAGGATATCGAGCTTCACCGTCCCTTCATTGATGCTGTAACCATTAAATGTCCTCACTGCGGTAAAGAAATGCACCGCGTTCCCGAGGTTATTGACTGTTGGTTTGACTCAGGCTCAATGCCCTTTGCTCAACACCACTATCCCTTTGAAAACAAGGAGCTTTTTGATTCTCAGTTCCCGGCCGACTTTATTTCCGAGGCAGTTGATCAAACCAGAGGTTGGTTCTATTCATTACTTGCTATTTCCACCCTCATTTTTGACAAGGCGCCCTTTAAGAATGTTATAGTCCTTGGCCACGTTCAAGACGAAAACGGCCAAAAAATGAGTAAATCAAAGGGCAACGCTGTTGACCCCTTTGATGCGCTTGAAGAGTTTGGCGCCGATGCAATCCGTTGGTATTTCTATACTAACTCCGCTCCTTGGCTTCCCAACCGTTTCCACAGCAAAGCAGTGATTGAGGGTCAGCGCAAATTTATGGGCACCCTTCGAAATACCTATGCTTTCTATGTGCTTTATGCCAATATCGACGAATTTGACCCCACAAAATATAATATAAATGATTATAAGCTAACCGTTATGGATAAGTGGTTGCTTTCCAGACTTCATTCTACCGTTAAGGCAGTTGACGAAAATCTCGGTAATTACAGAATTCCTGAAGCTGCCCGTGCATTGCAAGATTTTGTAGACGAAATGAGTAACTGGTATGTTCGCCGCGGCAGAGAAAGATACTGGGTAGAGGGCTTGACCGACGACAAAATCGCTGCTTACTTAACCCTTTACACTGCGCTTGTTACCACCGCTAAAACAGCCGCTCCTATGATACCCTTTATGTCTGAAAGCATTTATCAAAACCTTGTTCGCAATGTTGATAAGACTGCACCCGAGAGTATCCACCTTTGTGATTTCCCCGAGGTTAATGAGTCTTTAATTGACACTCGCCTTGAGGAGCAAATGGAAAAGGTGCTTGAAATTGTAGTACTCGGTCGCTCCGCAAGAAACGGCTCCAACCTCAAAAACCGTCAGCCCCTTTCTGTTATGTATGTTAAGACTGATAGTGAGATTGAGGAGTTCTACACCGAAATTATCCGCGATGAGCTTAATATTAAAAAGGTTGAGTTCACAAAAGAGGTTGATAATTTCGTTTCTTACACCTTTAAGCCTCAGCTTAAAACCCTAGGTCCCAAGTACGGCAAAAACTTAGGTGAAATCAGAAATGCTTTAGCCGAGCTCGACGGCTCCGCTAAAGCCGAGCTTGACCAAAACGGTACTATTAAGCTTAACATTTCTATTGGTGAAATTGAGCTTACGGCTGACGATTTGCTAATTGAAGCCAACCAAAAGGAGGGCTTCTTCACCGTTTCCGACCATGGTATTACGGTTGCTCTTGACACTAATCTTACCGACGAGCTAATCGAAGAGGGCTTCGTAAGAGAACTTGTTAGCAAGCTTCAAACTATGCGTAAGGAAGCCGGCTTTGAGGTTACAGACCATATTGCAATCACCCTTGAAGGCAGTGAAACTGTGACAAAAATCGCCCAAAATAAAACTGCCGATATTACCGGCGACACCTTGGCTGACAGTCTCACCGTTACCACCCCCGTAGGCTTTGTTAAAGAGTGGGATATTAACGGTGAAAGCGTTACCTTGGGTGTTGAAAGACTTTAACGGAGGAATCAATTTGGAAAACAAAGATTATAACGAAATGGTTTTTGAGGATATTAGTTCCTCCTCCCCCAGCTCGGTCAAAAAGGCCGTAAAGCAAACCGAAGAGGCAGTAAAAGCCGCTGCTTATGTGGCAAAAAAAGCTGCCGATGAATACGGTGAAAAAGGACTTAAAAACATCGAAAAGGTAATTAAGATAATTTCGTATGTGGTTTCTATTGCGTTTTTCCTTTTGTTTCTTGCCATTGCCGCAGTTGTTTATTTTATGGACCACTCCCTAATTTTCCTGTCTGCCTTAATTCTGGTTTTCGGCGGAGTAATTTCTTTGATTTTCCTCTATTTAATCTACGGTCTCGGCGAAATAATCGCCCAAAACAAAGAAATCCTAAGAAGACTTAAATAACAAAACCCGCCAAAACGGAGACACTTCGCAAAGAAGCTGTCTCCGTTTTTTATATTAAATATAAAATGACACTTCCGAATTTTGAAAGTGTCATAGTGGGTCATATACTTTAATAAAGGTATAATTACCTGCCGAAAAGAGTCGCCGCAAGGCGAATATAACTGTGGCACCCTCCGTAAGGAAGGTGCCACAAGATGTGTTTATTTTTGCTTCGATTAATCAATCTCAACCGAAACGCTTTCATTTTGTCTGCTGGCGGCGGCACGCATTACTACACGAATAGCGTTGGCAATTCTGCCCTGCTTTCCGATAACGCGACCCATATCGCTTTCAGCAACATGAAGATGGTAAACAGTAACGCCGGCCTCATTAGGCTCGTCAACTGTTACCTCAACGGCCTCAGGATTTTCAACTAATCCCTTAGCCAAGGAAACTAATAAATCTTTCATTAAAATACTCCAAATCTGTGGCTCAATTAAAGAACGCCATTCTTCTTGAGCAATGCCTTAACGGTATCAGTGGGCTGAGCACCGTTTGAAATCCACTTTTTAGCTTTTTCGCTGTCAATATTTACGATAGCCGGATCCTTAGTGGGATCATAGGTACCGATTTCCTCGATGAAACGACCATCTCTGGGGTAACGGGAATCAGCAACAACTACACGGTAAAAAGGAGCGCGCTTAGCACCCATTCTGCGAAGTCTGATTTTAACTGCCATTGTATTTACACCTCCGTCTGTGAAATTTATATATTTAAGATTATAAACCTTAAAAACCCATATTACCGAAATTGCTTGGTAAATTCATACCCTTAAACATCTTTCGTTTGCCACCCTTTTGATTCATTTGCTTGAACATCTTTTTCATCTGTTCGTACT
The DNA here is from genome assembly GCA_017434895.1 of Clostridia bacterium. Taxonomy (GTDB): domain Bacteria; phylum Bacillota; class Clostridia; order Oscillospirales; family Acutalibacteraceae; genus UBA737. Next base: position 16,219 of record JAFSGB010000019.1, on the reverse strand, counting down.
GCTTCATAAGGCGGTTTACATCCTCCACCTTAACCCCCGCACCGGCGGCAATTCTCCTGCGGCGGGAAGCATTTATAATGTCAGGCTTTGATCTTTCCTTTTTAGTCATTGAGGTAATAACCGCCTCAATGCGAAGCATTTGCTTATCGTCAATATCAACATCTCTTAGTTGCTTTTCCATTCCGGGTATCATTGAAAGTATGCTCTTAATGGAACCCATTTTCTTAATTTGGTGAAACTGGTCAAGCAGGTCATTCATATCAAACTTGTTTTCGGCGAGCCTTCTCGCGGCCTCTTCCGCCTTTTTGTCGTCAAGCTCAGTTTCAACCCTTTCAATAAGGGAAAGCACATCACCCATACCCAGAATTCGCGACGCCATTCTGTCAGGATGGAATTCATCCAACTGGTCAAGCTTTTCACCAACGCCCGCAAACATAATGGGCTTGCCTGTAACCGCCTTAACCGACAGTGCGGCTCCTCCTCGGGTGTCACCGTCAAGCTTGGTTAAAATAATGCCGTCAATCTCCAAAATATCGTTAAATGCCTTGGCGATGTTAACGGCATCTTGACCTACCATTGAGTCAACAACCAACAAAATGTTGTTAACCTCAACCGCTTCGGTAATACGCTTTAGCTCATCCATAAGCTCGGTATCAACATGAAGTCGGCCGGCGGTATCTAAAATCAAAAAATCATGACCGTAATCTCTGGCGTAGGCTACTGCTTTTTTGGCAATAACCTCGGGCTTTTCGGTCCCCATTTCAAAAACGGGTGTGTCCACCGCTTTGCCCACAACCTTTAACTGCTCGATTGCGGCGGGTCTATAAATGTCGCAAGCAGCAAGCATTGGTCTGTGACCTTGAGCTTTTAAAAATTTTGCCAATTTTGCCGAATGGGTGGTTTTACCGGAGCCTTGAAGTCCGCACATCATAATAATTGTGGGAATTTTCTTGGCAGTGTTAAGTCTGGCTTGCTCACTGCCCATTAAAGCAGTTAGCTCCTCTTTGACAATCTTAACCACCATTTGGGGAGCAGTAAGACTATCCATAACATTGGCGCCAATGCACTTTTCAGCTACGGTGTTGGTGAAATCCTTGGCAACCTTGTAGTTAACATCGGCCTCGAGCAGTGCCAAACGAACCTCCCGCATAGCAGTTTTAACATCCGACTCGGTAAGTCTGCCCTTGGAACGAAGCCTTTTAAATACACCCGATAGCTTATCGGATAAATTTTCAAATGCCAACTACGGTCACCTCTCTTTACAAATTATTTATTATTTCGAGAATTTCTTTAATTGCGGCACTGCTTCCTTTTTCGGCATCTAGGCTTAATTCCTTTAGCCTTAAAAAGCTTTCGCAAAAACCGCATTCCTCTTCCCAAACCCTCATTTTACTTTCGGCTCGGCGGATATTGTCACTAACACCTTGACGGGTTATCCCCTCATTTTCGGCAATTTCCGAAAGGGATAAATCCTCGTTGTAGTAGTGCTCGGTCAGACTTTTTTGCTTTTCACTTAAAAATCTGCCGTAGATATCCAAAAGGGAGGAAATATATAAATCCTTACTCATATAATCTCACCGAATACGGATTATAACATAAAATTATCGGTCTGTCAAGTTTTTTTCTTTACAGATAATAAAAATCTCCCCCGAGTACCCTTCGTCAGAAGGGTGCCTCAATGGGAGATTCTCTTAATTTCCATAGTAATCGTCTAAGATTTTAAAAGTGTAGCCTTGGTGAAAACGGAAATACTTAATTTTTGTAACCGAAATCCTTTTCATTAAAATTCCCATTTAATATTATTACTCGGACATTTCCCAGTTGTGCCAAACAGCTTGAACATCATCATTTTCCTCAAGCATATCAATTAGCTTTTCCATTTTTTTAACCGACTCCTCGTCGTTAAGAGCGGTCATTGTTTGAGGAATATATTCAATCTCGGCAGAGAGGAATTTATATCCCTGCTCCTCTAAAGCATCGCGAACTGCACCTAAATCGTTTGGTCCGCAGGTAATGCAAAAAACATCGCCGTCAAATTCGAAATCGTCAGCACCTGCTTCTAAAGCTGCTTCCATAACGGTGTCCTCGTCAAGACCCTCTGCCTCAATATTAATAACACCCTTGCGGTCAAACATAAACATAACCGAGCCCGACTGACCAAGATTTCCGCCGCACTTATCAAAGTAATGACGCATTTCTCCCGCAGTTCTGTTGCGATTGTCGGAAAGGGTTTCAACCACAACGGCAATTCCGCCTACACCATAGCCCTCGTAGATTAGCTCCTCATAATTGTTAGCCTCGCCGTCGCCTGCTGCCTTTTTAATAATACGCTCAATATTTTCATTCGGCACATTGTTAGCCTTGGCCTTGGCAATAGCATCCTTTAGTTTACTGTTTTCGTTGGGATTAGCTCCGCCCGTTTTAACGATAACGGCAATTTCACGGCCGATTTTGGTGAAAATTTTAGCTTTCGCCGCATCGGTTTTTTCCTTTTTCCTTTTTATATTATTCCATTTAGAATGTCCAGACATATATACAACTTCCTTTCAACCCTACAATATTACCATAAATCCTTATTAAGTTCAAGTGCCTTTTCACAAACCTCTTCAATATCTAGGAAAGAACTGACCGTACCGCAAAGCCGCCTTAACTCTGCCGCTCCCTTTAGCCCTTGCATATACCAAGCGGTGTGCTTTCTGGCCTCCAAAAAAGCCCGATGGTCTTGCTTGTATTCCACCATTAACCCTACTTGTTTTCTTAAAACGTCAAACCGCTCTTTAAGGGTGGGCGGTGTATAAGCCTTGTTTTCCATAAAAGCATTTATTTCCTCGAAAACAAAGGGGTTGCCGCGAGCGGCTCTGCCCACCATAACAAGGTCACAGCCCGTGACTTCGTACATATATTTAGCAGATTTCCCGTCTGAAATATCCCCATTAGCAATAACGGGAATTTTAACCGCTTTTACGGTTTCGGCAATGGTTTTAAAATCAATCCCCTCGGCGTACATCTGCTTTTTTGTTCTGCCGTGGATTGTAATAGCTTTAGCTCCCGCGTTTTCGCACCTTCTTGCCAGCTCGGGTGAAACAATATTATCCTCATCCCAACCCGTCCGCATTTTAACGGTTACGGGAATATCCACAGCATCTACTACTGCTTTAACTATTTTTTCGGCAAAGGGTAAATCCTTTAAAAGGGCACTGCCTCCCCCATTACCCGAAACTTTAGGGGCAGGGCAACCCATATTAATGTCGATAAAATCGGGGTTAAACTCCTGCGCTTTTTTAGCCGCCTCGGCCATAGTAGATGGCTCTCTGCCGAAAAGCTGTGACGCCATAGGGCGTTCTTTTTCACTGCAAAAAAGAAGTGTATAGGATTTTTTATCCCCAACACTTATACCCTTAGAGCTTGTAAGCTCTCCCACCGAAAAAGCGGAGCCGTGCTCACGACATATTTCCCTCATAGCCCTGTCGGCGACACCCGCCATAGGAGCCAGAGCGGCATAACCTTTAATTTCCACATTACCTATTTTCATATAGAAAATTATACATAAAACACTGTAAAAAGTCAAACATATTTAAGAGGTGTTAATATGTGTAAAACAGAGATTGTAAAAATTAAGGGATTTGAGCTTTTAGACTCCAGAAGTCACCCGACAGTTGGAGCCGAGGTTACCCTAAAGGACGGTAGCGTCGGCTTTGCAACAGTACCTTCGGGAGCCTCGACGGGCGAGTTTGAAGCCTATGAAAAGCGTGACGGCGACACACGTTATAACGGCAGCGGCGTGCTTAAAGCCACCGAAAGTGTGAACTGTGAAATTGCAAAAGCACTTATAGGTCTTAACGGCAAGAACCAAAGACTGATTGACAAAACCTTGTGCGAGCTAGACGGCACTAAAAACAAGTCAAACCTTGGTGCTAATGCTATTTTGGCGGTGTCCTTGGCGGTAGCAAAGGCGGTGGCAGTGTCCTTCGGACTTCCGCTTTACAAATATTTAGGCGGAATCAATGCCACTACCCTTCCCAGACCTATGATGAATATTTTAAACGGCGGTGCCCACGCAAATAATAACATTGATATACAAGAATTTATGATTATACCCGTAAAGGCTGAAAGCTTTGCCGATGGACTTCGCATTTGCAGTGAAATTTACATCACCCTCGGAAAGCTTTTAAAAGAAGAAGGTCTAACTTCAGGTGTAGGTGACGAGGGTGGCTTTGCACCAAACCTTTCAAATGATGAGCAGGCCTTGAAATTTATAATGCGAGCCGTTAAAACTGCAGGCTATGACGATCAACAAATTAAAATTGCTTTGGATATAGCCTCCAGCGAATGGTACAAGGACGGGCACTACATTCTCCCGAAACGTAGCAAAACCTTAACCGCCGACGAGCTTATCGCCTACTACAAGGCACTTTGCGAAAAGTACCCCATAATTTCCATTGAGGACGGTCTTGCCGAGGAGGATTGGTCAAACTGGGAAACCCTAACCGCCGAGCTTGGTGACTGCTTACAGTTAGTGGGTGACGACCTTTTTGTCACCAACACAGAACGTCTTAAAATAGGAATCGAAAAGCACTGCGGTAATGCAATACTCATAAAGCCCAACCAAATCGGCACCCTAACCGAAACCTTAGATGTTATAAACCTCGCCCACAAAAACGGCTACAAAACCATAATTTCCCACCGCTCGGGTGAGACCGAGGACACCACAATTGCCGATATTGCAGTAGCAGTAAATTCGGGACAAATTAAGACCGGTGCCCCGGCACGAAGTGACAGAGTTGCAAAATATAACCGACTGCTACTAATTGAAAGCGAGCTTAAATTTTAATAATTTTTAAAGATTTATGTTTTTATTGAAACTTCGTTCACTTTGTGGTAAAATACAAAATGAATGAAGTTTTTTACATCTACTAAAAAGGAGCGAAGAAATGACTTTACTAAAGCTTTTAAAAGAAAAAAGTCTTGCCCTTAAAAATATAATACTTAAATTTTTCAAGAACAATTTTGAGATAAGCTCTACCAAAAATAGTAAAATCACAGGAATTGTTTTGCTTTTTGTCTCCCTTTTTGGGGTAGCGCTTAGTGTTAATACCTTTGTTTCGCAAGAGTTCAAGGGCAAATGGCTGTTGCTGGCATTTGATTTATTTTGTCCTTTTTTACTTGGTCTTTCCGCCGCGTTTGCAGTTAGAATTACCAACGAAAAGCTAAATAAGGTTTGGCACCTTGTATTCCTTCTCCTAGCTCCCATAATTACCATTACCATGACCGAAGCCCTTAACAATGTTTTTATTTACAATATGACATATTTGGGCTTTTTAGGTAACTATTTGGTTATTATCATAATGTATTTTATAGTTTTTGCATTATCCGGCAGCTTAAGGGCATCCTACCTTATTGTAAACCCTATTCTTTTTGGCTTTGCAGTAGCACACAGCTATATTATGGATTTTCGCGGCACCCCATTTATCCCTATGGATTTTCTAAGTATTACCACCGCCGTTGGAGTTGCCAGTACCTATAATTTTATCCCTAATTACAAGATTATTACAGGCACCCTTATCTTCATTTTCCTACTTATTATCGGTATTAAAACAAAAACGCCGAAATATAACCTTTTAACCAAGGTTATTTCCCGTACATTTGCCGCTACCTTTAGTTCAGTATTGCTGATTTTGTTTTTTGCTACAAGTGTTTTTGCCGATATGGGAGTTCGTCCGGACTTCTGGAATCAAACAAGAGGCTACAAAAACTACGGTTTTGTATTTAGCTTTTTCTCCAACACAAAATATCTTTACATGTCCGCTCCGAATGAATATGACCCAAATGCACTTAAAGACTATGTAAACAAAAACGAAACAACCGAAAAAGATGAAAAGCCTGATAACAGTTACACAAAGCCCAATGTTATTTGCATTATGAATGAGACCCTTTCCGATTTAAGGGTGCTGGGCGATCTGCAAACAAATGAAGAATATATGCCATTTTTAAGCAGTCTTACAGAAAATACCGTTAGAGGTAATCTCTATGTACCCGTAATTGGCGCCGGCACATCCAATACCGAATTTGAATTTTTAACGGGACACTCTACTGCCTTTTTGCCCTCTGGCAGTAACGCATATATGCTTTATATTAAAAACCATATTGCATCCCTTGTTTCCACTATGGAAGCACAGGGATATTCCTCCTATGCGTTGCATCCCTATTATAAAATCGGGTGGAAGCGTACCGAGGTTTACGAGAATTTGGGCTTTGATTTATTCTGGGGACTTGACGATATACTGGGACCTGACCTCACTGACGAATTTAGAGCAAACGGCAGTGACCCCGACTATCTCCAGGAGCTTGTAGATATCAATTTCCCAAATAGCAATATGCTGCTTCGACAATATGTAAGTGACAAATATAATTATGAATTACTGATTAAAGATTTCGAAAACCGCCAAAAGGATACTCCGTATTTTGCATTTAATGTTACCATGCAAAACCACGGCGGATATACTATTGAAGCTTCGAATTTTATTGAAACAATTTATACTACAAACACCTCAAAAGCATACCCAAAGACCAATAAGTACCTTTCCCTTATAAAGCATACTGACAATGCCTTCAAGGAGCTTATTGACTATTTCTCAAAGGTTAAAGAGCCTACCATTATTTGTATGTTCGGTGACCATCAGCCCTCTATTGAAACTAAATTTGTCGAGGAAATTATGGGTGTGGACAGTCTTGCAAATCTCACTCCAGAGCAGGAGCAAAGTCGTTACTGTACACCGTTCTACATTTGGGCAAACTATGATATTGAGGAGAAGTATATCGAGCGGTTAAGCTCAAATTACCTGTCTTCCCTTATGCTTGAAACCGCAAACATTAAGCTTACTGAATACAACAAGTATTTACTGAGCCTTTCTAAAGTGTTGCCAGTTATTAACAATGCGGGATATATTGATGCCGAGGGCAATCACTATAAATGGAGTGACAATTCCCCCTACACTTCAATTTTGGACGAGTACGAGAAAATTCAGTATAACAATATTTTTGACCGCGAACACGTTGACCTTGAAATTTTCTATATTAACGGCTACACCCCTCCCACTCAATCAGAGGAAACTGTATCAAGTGAAACGGCGGTAACAGATAATGATTAACACCACCCTTTGCTACATTGAAAAGGACGGTTGTTACCTTATGCTTCACCGAGTAAAAAAGGAAAATGACCTTAACCGTGACAAATGGGTAGGTATCGGCGGGAAATTTGAAATTGGTGAATCTCCCGAGGAATGTAATGCCAGAGAAACCCTTGAGGAAACGGGGTTGACCCTAAACTCAGCACGTTACTGCGGAATTGTAACCTTTGTCTCGGACAAATGGGGTACTGAATATATGCACCTTTTTCACAGTGACGATTTTAGCGGCGAAATTAAGGAATGTGACGAGGGCGACCTTGAATGGATTAAAAAATCCGATTTATACTCCTTGCCCCTTTGGGCGGGAGATAAAATATTTTTGAGGCTTATTGATAAAGAGGTTCCCTTTTTCTCATTAAAATTGGTGTATGAGGGTGAAACCCTTAAAATTGCTGTTCTTGACGGAAAAAATCTCGAATTAGGAGAATATTTATGAAAATTTGTCTTTACGGTGCTTCAAGCAACAATATTGATAAAATTTACATTGAGGCTACCGAAAAATTAGGCGAAGAATTGGCGCGCCGCGGACATACCCTTGTTTTTGGCGGCGGTGCCGCAGGACTTATGGGTGCAGCAGCAAGAGGCTGTACCAAAGAAAACGGCAAAATTATCGGAATTTCTCCTAAATTTTTCGATGTTGACGGTGTGCTTTACGATAAATGCACCGAATTTATTTATACCGAAACAATGAGGGAGCGAAAACAACTGCTTGAGGATATGTCCGACGGCTTTATTGTTATGCCAGGCGGTCCTGGTACATTTGACGAACTTTTCGAAACCCTTGCTTTAAGACAGCTTGGGCAACACAACAAACCCATTGCAATTTTTAACATTAACGGTTATTACAATCCCTTGGGCGAGATGCTAAAAGTCGCTTATACCGGCGGTTTTATGACCAAGGAAGTTTTAGACCTTGCACCCCTCTTCAGTGACGAAACCCAGCTTTTAAGGTATCTTGAAGACAACCGCGAGGGTACGGGCGATTTCTCCGTTTTAAAGACTATAGGATGAAATCACAGATATATATTTTTGTATGGGATAAAAAAAGTGTGTCCAAAAAAGCCTACGAATTTGTTATTAAAAAGGCTAAGGAAACTCTCGTCTTATCCGCAGAACCCCAATTATCTAAGGGTGAAAACGGCAAACCTTTTTTAAAGGATTACCCCGATTTTCATTTTAATATTTCCCACAGCGAGGATTTAATTGCGGTAGCTTTTTCCGATGCCCCTGTAGGCGTGGATATTGAAAAAAAGAGGTCTGTTAACCTTAAAATTGCAGACCGTTTTTTCACGTCTGACGAGCAAAAAAGTGTCACCGACACCGACAGCTTTTTTTATGTTTGGACAAGAAAAGAAGCCATTTTGAAACAAAAGGGAGAGAGCCTTGGAAACATTAAAAAATATTCTGTTATAAATAATAAAAATATCAAAACCTTTACTGCAGACGGCTTTGTTCTGTCGGTTTGCAGCGAAAAGGTCAATGATTTTCAATTAATTCAAGAGGAGAATTTTTAGTGGCAACCTTAAAACAAGAAATTGAAAGGCGTCGCACCTTTGCGATAATTTCCCACCCCGATGCCGGTAAAACTACACTTACAGAAAAGTTTTTGCTTTATGGCGGCGCAATCCAAACAGCCGGCTCGGTTAAGGGCAAGGCTACCGCAAAGCACGCTGTCAGCGACTGGATGGAGCTTGAAAAGCAACGTGGTATTTCCATTACCTCGTCGGTTATGCAGTTTGAATATGAGGGCTACTGCATTAATATTCTTGATACCCCCGGTCACCAAGATTTCTCGGAAGACACCTACCGCACCCTTATGGCGGCTGACAGTGTCGTTATGGTAATTGACGCCGCAAAGGGTATCGAGGCACAAACCCGTAAGCTATTTAAGGTTTGCGCTATGAGGAATATCCCCATTTTCACCTTTATTAACAAGCTTGACCGTGAGGCCCGCGACCCATTTGAGTTGCTTGACCAACTGGAAAAGGAATTCGGCATTGGCACCTACCCTGTTAACTGGCCTATTGGTTGCGGTATCAGCTTTAAAGGTGTTTTTGACCGCGATAAACGCGAAATTTTAACCTTTAATGAGTTTCACCGTGGTCAGGAAAAAATTAAACCTGTCCAGTGTGAAATTACCGACACTGCAAAGCTTGACGAGCTAATCGGTCCCTATCAAAGGGAGGAATTAGTCGACCAAATCGAGCTTTTGGACGGGGCAAGCTTTGAATTTGATTTAGAAAAGGTAAGATGCGGCAAGCTTACCCCTGTTTTCTTTGGCTCGGCACTTACCAACTTTGGAATTGAACCCTTTCTTGAAAATTTCCTTAAAATGACCACCGCTCCACTGTCACGAAAATCCGGTGACGAGGAGATTAGCCCTTTTGAGGATACTTTTTCCGCCTTTGCCTTTAAAATTCAGGCTAATATGAACAAAAACCATCGCGACCGAATTACATTCTTCCGCATTTGCTCTGGAAAATTCGAACGCGGCGCCGACTACTATCATGTTCAAGGTGAAAAAACCGTCCGTCTTTCCCAGCCTCAACAAATGATGGCTGATGACAGACAAATTATCAACGAAGCCTTCGCAGGTGATATTATTGGCGTTTTCGACCCTGGTATTTATTCTATTGGCGACACTGTTTGCTCAACTAAAAGAAAGGTCAAATTTGAGGGTATCCCCACCTTTGCCCCCGAGCATTTCTGCCTTATTGAACAAAAGGACAGCCTTAAGCGAAAGCAGTTCGTTAAGGGTGTTGAGCAGATAGCTCAAGAGGGTGCTATTCAGATTTTCCACGACCCCGGTACAGGTATGGAAAGAGTTATTGTGGGAGTTGTGGGCGTGCTTCAGTTTGAAGTACTGGAATACCGTCTTAAGAATGAATATAATGTTGATGTTTTGCGTCAAGATCTCCCCTATCAGTATATTCGTTGGGTTAAAAATAAAGATATTGACATTAAAAAGCTTAACCTCACCTCCGATACCAAGTGGGTTCAGGACTTTAAGGGCAACAACCTTTTAATTTTCACAAGTGAGTGGAACATAAACTGGGCTCTCGACCGTAACGAAGGTCTGGTTTTAGAGGATTTCAGTAAAGATTAATAAAAAAGGAATGCTTTGCACTTTCTACAAAGCATTCCTTTTTTATTCTATAATACTTCCTAAAAAATTGGCAGCAACACTGGCAAGCATAACATCACTATCTGTCGCAGCAGTTCCATTCTCACTGCTCACAAGAACCACCGCACCGCTAATATCGCCGGCAGTGACAATAGGTGCCACGACACAAATTCCGCGTTCAAACCCGTCAAGTGCGGGCAGAGTTTGGTTTGAACCGAAGTTCACGAGCCTTCGCTCCTCCATAATGCTTTCCAAATCGGTGCTAATGCTTTTCTCGAGCACTGTCTTTTTTGAAATTCCCGCTGCCGCAATGCAGTGGTCTCGGTCGCATATGAGCACCGGCAAGGAAATATTGGGTCCAAGTGCCTCGGCGTACTGAGATGCCATACCAGACATTTCCCCCACAGCCGAATATTTTTTAAATATAACCTCGCCTTGATTAGTGTAAATCTCCAGAGGGTCGCCTTCACGGATTCGCATAGTGCGTCTAATCTCTTTAGGAATAACCACACGACCAAGGTCATCAATTCTACGAACTATTCCTGTTGCTTTCATATATAAATCTCCTTTGTTTAGATAATTGAAAACCTAAAGTTCCTTTTTTGATTTTGATTCACTTTGGGAACTTTTGTAGCGATATTTCTATTATCTGTCAACAAAGGAGTTTTATACTGCAAAAATTTATTTCAGCAATTCATATTTAAACAAATCGGAAATAATATAATCATTATAATATTTTTGAACTCTTTTTTTGAAATCAATCAACATATTATTTAAGTCGCCATATTTAGGTCCCTTTTTTTCGTTCCCATTTCTGTCGTACCCTATTACTATCTGTATATTGATTTCGTCATTGATTTGAAAAATACCATAAGAAAAATTATGATTATATTCAGAATAAATATAATTTCCAAACTTATCTTGCTTTTTTATCTCGCTTAGTATTACATTATAATCATCTATTAAATCTTTCTCTGTATTTACTAGTGATAAATTATGTGTATCAAGTAATGTTTGTAGTTCAACACTTGCAGCAGTATCACCGTCAAAGCATAATTCGTTTCTATAAAATCTACCATCTGAGCAATGATCTAAAGAACGACATTTGTTCTTTTGGGTCAAGCAAGTATATATAAGACATTTTTTTAAGAAATTCTTATCATTTTCATAAGCATTTCCCATATCTGCAGTCGTCGAATATACATCTGTTTCGTACCATTCATCTTGTGGGTATGCTTTTGCGCAGAATAGTGGTAACTTATTAACAAAATTATCTCTTCTTAAATAAAAACCATTTTTTCTGTAATTCAAAGTATTTCTTGTTAAATATATATGTTTAGGATCAAAGGAAAAACCCACAAGAAAGAGATATGCAAGTATATTATCATTATATATATTTACAGTTGATGTGCTACCTAATTTCTTCCCTTCTAAACCAGTTGATGCGCTGTAATTGCCATCTTCTGTATCAGTATCAAATATTCTTTTATCAAATAAATGTTCATTTACTGTTTTATGAACTTTTTTAATTTCAACATCTTTTATTTCTTTAATTTGATTATTTTCAATATCAAATGCAGGTAATGTAAGTGTCTCTTGAACATCATTAACATTTTTCCAGTAAATGCAAGAAATTGCAGATGCATTAGCGTGAAAGTGTTCTCTGTTAAATATAAAGCCCTCAACAAAAGTTTTATTTACAAGATGCCCTGTTTTCCAATATTTAATTGGTGAAAACAATATATATGCATCATTTGGTTTTGTTAAGTAATATTTAAAACCAGACCATATAAACAAGTTTGCAATGTCTTTTGACTGAACAAGACCTGGGAACTCAGGTTTAACTTCTTTATTCATTTGACTTGCTATATAATTTTCTTTAGTATTTCCTCTTGATGCCTTATCCTTGTGTGCATCACCACTATCATCTGCATAAGGTGGGTTTTCAAATATAATCACATTACATTTCGGATCTCGTACATATTTCATTATATCTTCTCTTTCAAGAAAATCTTTTTCTAATGCATTAGCACCACTTAAAAAACCGGTTTTTTCATCATAATCTGGATATTTATTTTTATCTGCAGGAATTGGTGGTATAACACATCTAACCAATTTCCCTAATCTATCTTTTAATGCATGCCATTCTTTTAATTCATATGTGCTTACAACAACATGTTTAAGTTCATCTTCTGAAAGTTCATATTCCAAAGAACCAGTTCCTGCACACCTATCTAGTATTATATAATCATTGCCCTCAGGAACATCTTTAATTGCTTTTCTAATCAATTCCACTGCTTTCTGTGCATAAAGAGGAGGGGTATAGAATGCACCTAATTTTTTCTTTTGAGCAGGATCGTTTAGTAAGTCCATAATTAAAGAAAAATCGGATTCCTCTCCATTCCAAGCATTTATATATTCTCTTAACTCATTTCTCGGTTTTCTCAATTCCTTAAAAAATTCTACTTTTTTCGGTTTTCTTGCTGTCGAATAGAAAAAATTGGACCAACCATAAACGTTATGCAGATTTATATCAATTCTAACATATTCGGGTTTTTCTCTTAATTTACTAATCAAATCGAAAGATTTTTGCTGATTGTTTAAGTCAAAATCAAAAATTTCGGGTTGTGTTGATGCTACAAAACCCTCAATACCATTACTTGCTTGTAAAGTAGCATACTCTGGTATGTTATTTATAATGTCTATATAGTCGTTAGCATTATATAAATATACTTTTCCTTCTTCTTGGCTTACTAACATAATATTTCTTGGCACTGGCAAACCATCCCTATTAAATCTTGCAAGATAGATCAAAGCTTGTGACAAAGCTTTTGATTTACCGTAACTTGTAACATTTAATTTGTGCTCAAAAATAGTACCATCAATATAACCATCTGTGCTTCTATCAATATGAACTTCTGTACTATCTCCTAATAACGCTTCATAAAAAGAATATTGAAAAGTAGTTTCATCAGCCTGTACATTATTATGTATGATTGCCATTTTTGCCCTCCAAAAACAAGTAATGTGTTCACCGAAGTAGATGCACAGATATTTTACCACACTAAACCTTAAAAATCAACATTTCCACACAAATACAAAAAAGGAGCAGTTTTCTCTGCTCCCCTCAAAATATGTATAATTCCGTTGATTTTCGCTATTTTTGTCAAAAATTTTTGCTTCAAAATGGCTCAAAAGCCCAGTATTTATAAGGCTTTACCGCACTTTGGTGTTATTATAACACAAGCCTCTATGCGTCTAACAATACCTGTTGCTTTCATATATACATTTCTCCTTAAATTACAAATTGTGTTGTTATTATCTGTATTTTGAGGAGATTTATACTGCACGAATTTACATTTCAAAACAAATATGATATAATATTTTTAATAAAGTCCGATTTATAGGACACTCTGTATGGTATTATGAATACATAAAATAAAAGGAGTTGTATTATATGACTGAAAAAACACTTTATGGAAAACTGTCAAATATTCTCAAAACGATAGACAGAGAAAAATATACGGATATTGTATCTATTATTGAGTGCAATATTGAAGATGACGGTACCGTATATATGGATGCTTTTGAGTTTGCGTGCGAATTGCATGATGCAGATGGGGCGGAAATATTGCCAAAAGAAGTCGCAGAGCTAATGATTGAGATTTATCTCGAAGAGATTGCTAAAGAAAACCCCGATGCAATGACAAACCTTGGCTCGCTTTATTACACAGGCAGATGTGGTGAACAGAATTACGAAAAAGCAGTCGAGTATTATACGATGGCAGACAAGCACGGTGAGCGACAAGCAACCGAAAATCTTGGATATTGCTATTATTACGGCCGCACAGGAGAGGTTGATTATAAAAAAGCGTATCACTATTTTGTAAAGGGTGCTCTTGATAATCATTTGAATTCGCTGTACAAAATCGGCGATATGTATAAGAACGGCTATTACGTTGAGAAAGACGAAAAAGAAGCCTTCTACATTTACACTCATTGCTATGAGCAAATGACAGAAGTCTGTGCAGAATTGATAGGTGCAGACATTTGTATGCGTATGGGTAACGTTTACTTCTACGGCATTGGAACAGAAAAGAATTATGAGATGGCTCTAAAATACTATCAAGAAGCAGAACAACACTATTATAGAAAAATAAACAACGGTGATTTCTTTGCTAAAAAAGGACTTGAAGGTGTCATTGAAAAGCAAAACGAAATCAGAAAAATACTTTTAGACGAACTTCCTGATTTTAATTGGAGAGAGTAAAATTAAAGCGAGGTGAATTTCACCTCGCTTTTGCTATGTATAAAACCTCCCAAAACCTCGTTTTGACACCAATGCGTTCAATGGGGCAAACCAGCAAAAGCCCTAGTGTTTATGCGCCTTTCAGGCGGTTTGCCCTATCTCATACGAGTGTAACGAGTATCTATGTTCTCAAAAACAGTCTAAATCTTTGATTTAGCAACTGTTTTTAGAGGTTATAATAACGCATTCCTCTATTCTTCTCACAATTCCAGTTGCTTTCATATATAAGAACCTCACCCTTTTGCAAAATCAAAGATTTTGAATGGGTGCCCGAGAACCTTGCCACGCAAAGCGTGTAACATTTCTCCTTAAATTACAAATTGTGTTGTTTTTATCTGTAATTTGAGGAGATTTATACTGCTTGAATTTACTTTTGAAATGAAATGTGTTATAATAAATTAAAAGCGGTGATTTGATGATTATAAAAATTTCTCAAACGACATCAAACATTAAGCAATCTTACGATATTGAAAGTGAAAACTTTTATTACAGCGGTGATGCAGGAAGTATCAGTCGCTTACAATCCATAACACTTTCCAATAAAGAAAACACAATAAAAGGTGTTTATAATATTTCCAAATGGGTTAATTATATCCCTTTGCGATACTTGTTTGGAGAGGCGAATCTAACAAGAGTTTTTCACCTTTACAAAAACGATAACATTTATGGAAGTATTGTGTTTTCAAAACACGGTTTTCTAAAAAGTTTTTATGCAATAGCGTTAGACAGCGGAGAAATATTCCATTGCTATTCTCTATCTCGTGGCTCATTTAATTACGTTACAATTTACCAAGGTGACACTCAAATTGCTTTGGTAGAAACCTATCTTTCGGTAAATGATTATAAATACACCCACAAGCTTTACTTGTTAGATGACTATAAACAGTTTGCTGATACACTTTCATTTTTTGTAGTATACTATGCAAGTTATAATTTTGCTCAAAGAATGCATATGAGCAGCGGTTCTGTGAGTGAAAAGGCTTGGAGTTTTTCAAAATATGCCGATAAGTACAACCTTAAATGGCGCGAAACACATTTTCCTGATGAAAACTTTTTCGGCAAAACGAGTCTTATAAACAAATCATATGGAGATATTTAAAGCGGAGTGATTTCACTCCGCTTTTTGCTATGTATAAGTCAAAATATGCTTTTTTTGTCAAAAATTTTTCTTTAAAATTTGCCTGAAAACTCAGTATTTATAAGGCTTTATCGCACTTTTGTGTTATTATAACACGAGCCTCTATTCTACGAACTATTCCTGTTGCCTTCATATATTTACTCCTTTTCTCTACTCTAAAAATGTGCCAAAAACCCAGTATTTATGCGGGTTTTCGGGATTTGTTGGTTTACTCAAATTACACCTCGCCTAAGCCAATTTTACCTCTTTTTTTCGTTTGTCCCAGTTGGACATAAGGGGTTAGAGTACTTGGGTCGAGTTGTTGTTTTTGTTCTTTGTTAGTATCACACTTTTTGTAGAAATTATGAGTAGAATTTCCAATTGTTTTTAAATTTTAATAAACAAAAGGCACCTCAAACTAATTGAAGTGCCTTCTGCTTGCTACTATTTATTCTTCTATATTTTCTTCGTAAACTGGAATA
>JAFSGB010000018.1 GCA_017434895.1 Clostridia bacterium | reverse complement strand
TGTTGATTTTATCGATCGTGTTAAGACTCAGCAAAGAAACTGGATTGGCCGTTCCTATGGTACACAGGTAACCTTCAACACCAATATCGGCGATACGTTTGATATTTTTACCACCCGTGCAGATACACTTTTCGGTGTAACCTATATGGTAATGTCACCTGAGCATCCTTTTCTTTCCAAATGGGCAGACAAAATTGCTA
This sequence comes from Clostridia bacterium, assembly GCA_017434895.1. GTDB lineage: Bacteria > Bacillota > Clostridia > Oscillospirales > Acutalibacteraceae > UBA737. The sequence continues at coordinate 13,587 of JAFSGB010000018.1, read as the reverse complement.
ATTTTGACGAGGTTAGAGAATATCAAGAAACTGCTTCAAAGAAATCCGACTTTGAGCGTACCGAGCTTGCAAAGGATAAAACGGGTGTAAAGCTTGAAGGTGTTACCGCAATTAACCCCGTTAACAATATTGAAATTCCGATTTTTATTTCGGATTATGTACTTATTTCCTACGGTACGGGTGCTATTATGGCGGTTCCTGCACATGATACCCGTGACTGGGAGTTTGCTAAGAAATTCGGTCTTCCGATTATTGAGGTTGTTGCCGGCGGTGAGGATGTTCAGAAAGAAGCCTTTACCGATTGCGCAACCGGTATACTCGTTAATTCGGATTTCTTAAACGGTCTTCCTGTTGAAGACGCCAAGGTTAAAATTCAAGAATGGCTTACAGAAAAGGGAATAGGTACTGTTAAAACTAACTATAAGCTTCGTGATTGGGTATTCTCCCGTCAAAGATACTGGGGCGAGCCAATACCCGTGGTTTACTGCGAAAAGTGTGGCTATGTACCGCTTGATGAAAGTGAACTGCCTTTAGTACTTCCGAATGTTGACTCATACGAGCCTACCGATAACGGCGAGTCACCACTTGCCAAAATGACCGATTGGGTTAATACTACCTGTCCTCACTGTGGTGCTCCTGCAAAGCGTGAGACCGATACAATGCCACAATGGGCTGGCTCCTCTTGGTATTTCCTAAGGTACTGCGACCCACACAACGATAAGGAGTTGGCTTCTAAAGAAGCACTCGAGTACTGGTGTCCGGTTGACTGGTACAATGGTGGTATGGAGCACACAACCTTGCACTTGCTTTATAGCCGTTTCTGGCACAAATTCCTTTATGACATTGAAGCTGTTCCTAACGCTGAGCCTTACAGCAAGAGAACAAGCCACGGTATGATTTTGGGTGAAAACGGCGAAAAGATGTCAAAGTCGCGAGGTAATGTTGTCAACCCCGATGAGATTGTTAAAAACTACGGTGCTGACACAATGCGTGTTTATGAAATGTTTATCGGCGACTTTGAAAAAGCTGCTCCTTGGAGTCAATCCTCAATTAAGGGCAGTAAGCGTTTCCTTGACAAGGTTTGGGCTTTGGCTAATAACCTTACCGAGGGTGGCTACCGCAAGGAAATTGAGTCTGAAATCCACAGAACTATTAAAAAGGTTACTGAGGATATTGAGGGGCTTAAAATGAATACCGCTATTGCGGCTTTAATGTCACTTCTTAATGCCATTCAAGCCACCGGCAGTATTACTAAAGAGGAATTTAAGACCTTTATTATACTGCTTAATCCATTTGCACCTCACATAACTGAGGAGCTTTGGGTTAAGAACGGCTTCGACGGAATGCTAAATGAGGCCAAATGGCCCACCTTTGACGAAGATAAGTGTGTTGACGCTAATGTTGAAATTGTTGTTCAAATTAACGGCAAAATTAAAGCACGCCTTAACATTCCTGCTGATATTTCTTCTGCAGATGCTTTACAACTTGCAAAAGAAAATGAAGTTATTAAGAATGAAATTGTGTGCAAGAATATTATAAAAGAACTTTATGTTCCAAAAAAACTCGTAAATATTGTTGTAAAATAACAAAAAACAGTTGCAAAATTAAAATAAATATGTTATCATATTTTAAGTGTTTTAACTAATGGAGGTGAAACCAAGTGAGCGTTGTTGAATATATAGTTGGTGCTGCCGTAATTCTGGTATCACTTATTATTATCGCTGTTGTTCTTTTGCAACAGGGTCGCCGTGCAGGTATTAACGGTGCAATTTCCGGAGGTGCAGATACTTTCCTTTCTAAGACAAAGGCAAGAACTGCGGATGCTTCTTTGGCTCGCTGGACAAAGTATATTGCTATACTTTTCTTTGTACTTGCCATAGTTGCTAACATTGTAGCCTTGCGAATGGCAGGCTAAGGATATTACATATCCTACAAAAATTATAAGAATACCCCTGCATTACTGTGGAGGGAGGGAATATTAATGAGTCAAGTTCGAATTAAAGAAAACGAATCCTTGGATAATGCTTTACGCCGTTTTAAGAGACAAACTGCTAAAGACGGTGTTATTCAAGAAGTTCGCAAGAGAGAGCACTATGAGAAGCCCTCTGTAAAGCGTAAAAAGAAGTCGGAAGCTGCTCGCAAGAGAAAGTTCCGCTAAATAGCTTTTAAAGGGGCTGTCTGTAATGACAGCCCCTTGACTTTTTATGGGAGTAGAAAATATGCTTTTAAAGCCTAACATAAAGCTTGATAGAATTACCGATATTACCCCGCTAATACTAGAAAGATATAATATTGATTCTCTTATTTTAGATGTAGATAATACGATGTCTACACATCATGGCAATGTTTTAACCGACGGTTTATTAGACTGGTTAAACCTAATGAAAGAAAATGGCATTAATATTATAGTTCTTTCAAATTCAAAGGAAAGACGAGTTAAACCGTTTTCCGAAAGAATCGATTTGCCGTATATAAGTTTGGGACTTAAGCCATTGCCGTTTGGTTATTTTCGTGCAATAAAGAAAATGTCTGCCAAACGAAAAAACACTGCCATTATCGGTGACCAGATTTTCACCGATGTTCTGGGCGGTAATACCGTTGGAGTTAAAACTATTCTTTTAACCCCGATTTTACCGGAGTCCGGCCTTAGCTTTAAAATCAGACGAAGGCTTGAAAAGGTTGTATTCAAGCTATATAAAATCAAGAAAACTGAGGTGTAACAATGTCTGCAAAATTCGGTCCCGCCGGCTCGGCAGAGAGCTTTAAATCAATGGGATACAAAAGTAGCTCGCAAATCCCCGAATATCTGAATGTTTTCGGTCTGGACTGCTTTGAATATCAATGTGGCCGCGGAGTTAATATCGGTGAGGAAAAAGCGAAAGAATTTGGTAATATTGCGCGGGAAAAGGGTATTACTCTTTCTTTGCACGCACCTTATTATATATCAATGTCCTCTGTTGAGGAAGAAAAACGTCTAAATTCAGTTAATTATATCTTGGCATCTGCCCGAGCAGTTAATGCCATGGGTGGTGACAGAATTATTGTCCACACCGGCTCTTGCGGTAAAATCACACGCGAAAAAGCATTGGAATTAGCTATTGATACAATGAAAATTTCCCTTGAGGCCTTAAAAAATGAGGGACTGTCCCATATTCATATTTGTCCGGAGACAATGGGTAAAGTAAATCAGTTAGGCACCTTAGATGAAGTAATCGACCTTTGCAAGCTTGACGACGGTCTTATCCCTTGCATTGATTTCGGTCACTTGAATGCAAGAGATTTGGGAAGTATTAAGAAAAAAGAGGATTACGAAAATATCCTTAACGCGATTAAAAATAATTTAGGCAGCGATAGGCTTAATTGCTTTCATTCTCATTTTTCCAAAATCGAATATACTACCGGCGGCGAAAAACGTCATTTAACCTTTGAGGATACTCTTTACGGACCCGATTTTGAGCCATTAATGGAGTTAGTTTATAAGTACGGACTTAGTCCGACCTTTATCTGTGAATCTGCCGGCACTCAAACCGAGGATGCCAAGCAGATGAAGGATTATTATAACAGCTTCTCGGAAAGGGGTACTAAATTATGATTTGGCATAGTTCTCAAGCCAACGAGGTTTTAAAGCACTTTAATGTTGACGATAAAAAAGGTATGCTTAACAGTGAGTGTGAAGAAAAGCTTGAAATTTACGGTCAAAATGTCATATCAAAGCTTGAAAAACCAACCTTATTTCGTCGTTTTTTAAACCAACTTTATAATAAAATGGTAATTACGCTAATTGTGATTGCCCTTATTTCATTTATAGTTTCTCTAGTTTACAATGAACTAAACAGTTTATCGGGATTGCTTATTATTGCCATTGTAGTTTTAAATGCACTTATTAGTGCTTATCACATTCATAATTGTGATAATACAATGGATAACATCAAAACTATTACAAACCCCTCTGTTACAGTGCTTCGTGACGGTGTTACTAAAACTATCAATGCCGCAAATCTAGTTACTGGTGATATAATTATTCTTGAGGAGGGAGATTATATCCCTGCTGATGCCAGAATTATTGAATCGAACGAGTTTCGTTGCAACGAAGCAAATCTAACTGGGGCCACTGTACCTGTTGAAAAGAACGCCGATTTAGTTTTAGATGATATCACACTTCTTGAAAACCGCTCTAATATGGTATTTTACGGCACGAGTGTTGCCCATGGAAATGCTAAGGCGGTTGTTACCGCAACCGGACTTAATACGGAAATGGGGAAAACATCGGCTATTTTGCAACAGACCGGTGAGGATAAAATGCCTCTTCAAAACAGTCTTAATGTAATAGGTAAAATTGCAAACATTGTAATTTTAATTATTTGCGGTTTTGTACTTTTGATTTCATTAATCCAAAATTTTGCTGCAGAAAACTTTGCTTCAATGACAATACAAATGCTTGTGAATTCTGTGGCACTGGCAGTTGCTGCTATACCCGAGGGACTGCCGACAATTTCTGCAATTGTTATAGCTTTGGGTATTAAGCGTATATTAAATGACAATATTATTGTCAAAGACATAAGTGCTGTCGAAATTCTTGGCAAAACCGATGTTTTGTGTTGTGATAAAACCGGGGTTTTAACGCGAAACAAAATGGTTGTTAATAAAATTTTTGACGGTGATAAGCTTTGCGACCTTAATGCAGACAAACCCGATGAAAAAATTTTAACCGTTATTAAGCTTGCTACCGCTTGCTCAACTCTTACAAACGATTCTACTGAGGACGCTATTCAAAAAGCATGCCTCATCTATAATTCGATGTCGACTGAGGATATAGATAATGTTTTCCCAAAGGTGGCTACGATTCCTTTTGACAGTGAACGTAAATCAATGTCGGTTATTACCATGATTAATAAGACACCGGTTGCTATTGTTAAGGGTGCACCGGAACAAGTATTGCCAAACTGTATTAATTGCAACTCAGAAGAAATTTTAAAAATTAATACTGAGCTTGCTTCTGAGGGACACAGAATTGTTTGCATTGCAATACGAGAATTGGTAGAATTACCTGCAAATCCTACTGCAGAAGAAATCGAAAATAATCTAATTTTTGTAGGTCTTGTAGCCCTTGACGACCCACCGCGTGAAGGTGTAATTGAAGATATCGCCGCCTGTCAAAGTGCGGGAATTACGACAATTATGATGACCGGTGATAATTTGATTACTGCAAAGACAGTAGCAGCAAGAATAGGCATTTTGCGTGACGGTACCGAGGCTATAACAGGTGCTGAATTATGCGAAATGACCGATGAGGAATTAATTGAAAACATCGAAAAATATTCGGTTTATGCCCGCATTACTCCAAAAGATAAGCTAAGAATTGTTAAAGCGTGGCAAGCAAACGGTAAGACTGTCACCATTACCGGCGATAATTTAGAGGATGCCGATAGTCTGGCAATTGCAAATGTCGGTTGTGCTATTGGGAAATACGGTGCAGACGTTACAAAGGGCAACGCCGATATTATTATTTCAAATAACCGTTTTCATTCGGTGCTTAAGGCAATTCGAGAGAGTAGGGGACTTTTCAGTAATATTAAAAAATCAATTTATTACCTTTTCAGCTGTAATATTGCCGAGGTTGTATTGGTCTTATTTGGTTGGTTAATTTTTAAGAATGCACCTATTACGGCAGTTCAATTATTATTGATTAATCTCCTTACAGACTCCGCACCGGCAATTTCATTAAGCCTTGAAAAGGCTGAAAAATCGGTTATGAATCATAAAAGCTCAGTTGTGAGCAAAATTTTTAATCTGAAATCTACCCTTTTAATTACCATGCAAAGCATTTTCATCGTTTTGCTAACTCTTGTGGCATATTTTTTAGGTAACGATTTTGGCGACAAAACAGCTGCATCCACTTTTGCTTTTGCAGTTTTAGGGATAACCCAAATGTTTCACTGCTTTAACAGTAAATTTGAGTTTGCCATTTCCTTAAAGAAATTTTTTAATAATAGTTTTATGAATATTTCTGTTTTGGTTTCTTTGTTTGTTATTATATTCTTAATTCTTACCCCTGCGGGTGTAGTTTTCGGTTTAGAAGCATTGACACTGACTCAATTTTTACTGTGTTTAGTAATGTCACTTTTAATAATTCCTTTTAATGAGATTGTCAAAAGTTTAATCAACATTATTTTTAAAGAAAAAGCATAAAAATAAAGGACTGTGAAAATTCACAGTCCTTTATTTATGCTTAAATCTTATTCTTTAGAAGCCTCGATAACCTTTTGGGCTATATTAGAGGGAACCTCCTCATAACGGGCAAGATCCATTGTGAAGGTTGCAGTACCTTGAGTAATTGAACGCATTGCAGTTGAGAAGTCGGACATTTCGGCATCAGGAACCTCGGCTATAATCTGTTGTTGCTTGTTTGCAATAGGTTCCATACCGATAATTCTGCCGCGGCGTTTGTTAATATCACCGATAACGTCACCAAGCATTTCGTCAGGAACGATAACCTTTAATGTTGAAATCGGCTCTAGGAGTACAGGGCCGGCTTGAGGAATGCCCTCCTTATAAGCAAGCGAAGCAGCAAGCTTGAATGACATTTCGGAGGAGTCAACAGGGTGGTAGGAACCGTCATATAGAACTGCTTTAATACCAACTGTCGGGTAACCTGCCAAAACACCTTTTTCGGTACACTCACGTAGTCCCTTTTCAACTGCGGGGAAGAAATTTTTGGGAACGGAGCCGCCGAAAATTTCGTCCTCAAATATAAGCTCGTCGCTATCAGTTGGCTCAAATCTAATCCAAACATCACCGAACTGACCGTGACCGCCGGATTGCTTTTTATGGCGGCCTTGAACCTTGACGGATTTTCTAATTGTTTCGCGGTATGCGATTTTCGGTTGTTTTAGTTCAACCTCAGCACCAAATTTTGATTTTAAACGAGAAACAATAACGTCAATATGTTGTTCACCAAGAGCGGAAAGTATTAATTCCTTGGTGGATTTGTCGTTCTTAATAATAATTGTTGGGTCTTCCTCGGTCATACGGTTAAGAGAGGAAGCAATTTTTTCCTCATCGCCCTTTGATTTGGGATAAACTGCAACCGAAAGGGAAGGAGCAGGGAATTTGACTGCTGCGGCAGTGATATTGCCCTTGAGTGATAATGTGTCACCGGTTAAAACATCGCCAAGCTTTGCAACGGCACCAATATCACCGGCAGAAAGTTTTCCGGCATCCTCGGATTTAGCGCCTTTAAGTACAACAATTTTGCTGAGTCTTTCTTCATCACCGGTTCTCGAATTAATAAGCTTAGTGTCAGAACCAACTGTACCTGAAAGAACCTTAAAATAGGAAAGCTTACCTACAAAGGGGTCGGCAATTGTTTTGAAAATATTAATTGCAGTTTCGCCACTTTCACTGTATTCCTTGGTATCTCCATCGGCAGTGGTATAACTACAGTCGGCAGCAGTTGGCATAATTTCGGTTAAGGTATCAATAAATGTACCTACAGCAGCACCAGACTGCTGAACACCGCAGAAAACGGGACAGATGTCACCGTTCTTAACACCGGATTTAAGACCCTTAAGAATCTCTTCTTTGGTAAATTCTTCGCCGGCAAAGTATTTTTCCATTAAATCCTCGTCGGCAGAAGCAATAGCTTCGAGTAGCATATTTCTCATATTGTCAATTTCTGTGCTAACGGGCATTCTGTGCTCCTTAGCGGTTATTCCGTCAAAGGCGTATGCCTTATTTTCAATAAGGTCAACATAGCAGCTTACCGCATCATTTTCAATAACGGGAATTACAACGGGACAAATTACTGCACCGTAATTTGCAACCAATGCTGAAATAACTCTGTAGAAATGTGCATGGGTAGAATCAAGCTTTCCTATAAAGAAAGCAACACTCTTACCCGCATCGCGTAGCTTTTGGTAGTTTTGCTTTGCACCAACCGTAAGACCCGACTTACCCGAAATTACTATAACACCGGCATCGGCAGCGGCAACCGCTTCACAAACACCACCGGCGAAATCAAAAAGGCCGGGAGCATCAATTATATTAAGCTTACTGTCAGCTAATTCCAATGAATAAACTGCGGTAGAAACAGAAACCTTGCGCTTCTTTTCCTCAGCATCAAAATCTAGAGTCATTGTACCGTCGGTAGACTTACCGATTCTCTCAATTGCCTTTCCGTAATATAAAATCGCATCGGCAAGGGTAGTTTTACCTGAGCTGCCGTGACCTAACAAGGCAACATTGCGAATTTGATTAGTAGAATAGTTTTTCATTTTTGTGCACTCCTTTGAGCAATAACTTATGAAAACATTATATCACAGTGGTTTGGTAAATACAACTAATTTTTTTAAACTTTTTATAAAATAATTATTTAAAAGTTATAAATATCGGCGTTTTGTTTGATATTGAAAAAGGAAATTGTCGATAAAGCGCTAAAACATTACATTTTGTAATTAAATACCTGCAAAAATGATTTAAAAAATTACAAATTTGAAACCATTTGTAACCGTTTTGTTGTTGTTATTATGTAAACTTTTAGTATATAATAGTAACAGAAATTTGATTGGAGGTGCAAATTATGAAAAAGGTCTTTTTAAAGGCGGTTGCCGTTATGTTAACTTTTGTAATTCTGTCACTTCCCACATTTTCAAATTTTACCTCCGCTGAGGAAATCGAAGCGCCAAAATTTGATACTAACAAGGTTTTGGAAACCCGCTTCCTTAATATGCTTAATCACAGTTTTGTTTACGGTGAGGATTTTGCCGTTTTGGAAGAAATTGTAAATAATTCGGTTGTAGCACTTTTAGATAAGCGTGACACTGTTGACGATAGCTATATTGACGAAAATATTGTTAATGGCTATCTTTATGATATGTACGGCTTTAAAATTGTCGATTTTTCAAAAATCAACCCCCAATTTGACTACAAAGAGGGTTATGTTTATATTTTGCCCCGAGGCTTTGCTATCTATGAACATTCAGCCGTTTGCATCACCGAAAATAAGGACGGTACTTATACTTTCGTTACGGATGTAAACATTAAAACCCATGACAGTTGCGAGGAAAATCTAACTGCAAAAACCATATTTGTTAAAAATCCCGATTCGGTTTTCGGATATAATATTGTAATATCGGAAATTTATTAAAAATATATCTTAATAAGTACAAATACGCTATATTAACTAATGATTATGGATATAAAATAGCTCCCTTTCGGGAGCTATTTTTACTAATCTTTAGTGAGCATTTCCAAAAGTGTTGAATAAATTTTTGAAGTGTTTTCTAAAAATTTATTTTTAATGAAAATAGCTTGATCCTCATCGCTAAGCATTAACTTAATACTCATAAAGGGTCTGTCTTGGTCAAGCGCCGAGCAGGTAAGGAAAATGCGGTCATCCTCACGCGAAATTTTAAAATCGGTCTCTTTGGCGTTACGAATCCTTATTAGCATTTTAAGAACGGCGGCATAGGCTCTGTCCTTAACGATACTTGAAAGATTTGTGTTAAGAGTATTTGCTACATGACGTCCACTGTCGTTAACAGTAAATGTGCCGTCGTCATGCTCGATAATATGTCCGCTTTCGGTCAGGAAAGCCAGAGAATCGCTAACCTCAAAAATATTGGCAATACCCTCAGCGTGCAAGACTTCGCAAAGCATAGTGCCATTAATGGGTTTATTAATTGATGATAGTATATAGCAAATGAGAATTCTCACATCGGCCGTACTGAATAGTCCGCCGATCTTAGAAACGCCGGCGGAAATAGCATCATGTTCCAAATTTTTGTCTCCTTTTAATTATTCTACCTCTATTATATAATAATTTGCAAAAATTTCAAGTCAAAAAGCCTATTATGTCCGGTAATGTCCAAAAAAATTTGCAAAATAGAGTAATATATGATAAAATAATACCAATTTATATTAGAGGTAAAAATATGATAAATGATTTAATTGTAATAGGCGGCGGTGCAGCGGGTCTTTGTGCTGCGGTTTACTTTAAAAAGAATAATCCCACAAGCACCGTTAGAATTTTGGAAGCACTGCCAAGAGTGGGAAAAAAGCTTTCCCTTACCGGTAACGGCAGATGCAATATTACAAACAAAGAGATAAACCTCTCCCGTTTTCACGGTGAAAATGTAGAATTTGCTCAATATGCTCTGGAAAAATATGACCGATTTTTTACTGAGGATTTTTTTGGGGGTATTGGCGTAAATTTTGTTTTTGAAGGTAATAAAGGCTATCCCGCATCCTTGCAAGCAACCTCGGTTGTGGACTGTTTGCGGTTTGCTACAGATGAACTTGGAATTATCACACATCTCGAAACCCCTGTAACTAATATTCAAATTTACGAGAACGGCTACAAAATAATCTCAAACAAAATAAGCTTTATTACCAAAAATTTAATTATTGCTACCGGTCTTTTATCCGGTGGGGAGAGAATGGGCTCGGATGGTAAAATGCTTGAGATACTTCGCAAAGCTGATTTTAAGGTAATTAAGCTGACACCTGCCATTGTTCAAATCAAAACAGAAACAGATATTGTAAAACAACTTAAAGGTATAAAGCTAAATGCCAATGTAACCTTGGGTGAGAATACTGATTTTGGAGAAGTTCTGTTTACTGATTACGGGCTATCGGGACCGCCGGTGCTTCAGGTGTCACGCGGTGCCGCAAGGGTGCAGGCACCTCAAAAAATCACCCTGGATATTATGCCGCAAACGAATTTTAATGAGCTATTAAGTATATTGACTGCTCGTGCCGAAAACCTTAAAAAACGCAATTTGGATGAATTTTTCACCGGTATGCTTCAAAAGAGAGTAGGTCAAGTACTGTTAAAGCTTATTGGATGTAGGCTAAATGAAAATGTTGCAACCCTTAATTCACAAAAGCTTAAAAGCTTAGTCTCACTTATGAAAAATTGGAGTTTTAATGTTACTGGCACTACTGGTTTTGCAAATTCTCAGGTTACAGCCGGCGGACTTGATACAAACTGCTTTAACCCAACTACAATGGAAAGTAAGTCAAATAAAGGTCTTTACTGCATCGGCGAAATTCTTGATATTGACGGCGACTGCGGCGGCTTTAATTTACAATGGGCATGGAGCAGTGCTTTTTGTGCCGGAGATCACATAGGAAAAACAAATGATAATAATTAATAATCTTAATCTTCCGCTTGATGCAGATTTTGAAAATTTAAATCCTTTTGTTGCAAAGGCTTTAAAAACTAATGAAAATAATATTATTTCTGCAAAGCTTTATAAAAAATCGGTGGATGCAAGACGGAAAAATGATGTTCATTTTTGTTGCAGTGTCGTAGCGGAGATAAAATACGAACAAAGGCTTATTAAAAACTGTAAAAATGCCTTACCTTTTACTGAAAAGGAATATATTTGGCAAAAATGCAAGGTAATGCCGAAGTACCGTCCTGTAGTTGTTGGATTTGGCCCTGCCGGTATGTTTTGTGCGCTTACCCTCGCTCGTGCGGGTATTAAACCTATTGTAATTGAACGTGGTAGCAGCGTTGAAAATAGAACTAAAGCGGTTAATAACTTTTTTGCCGGCGGCAAATTAAATCCCGAGTGTAATGTTCAGTTTGGTGAGGGTGGCGCCGGCACCTTTTCTGACGGCAAGCTTACAACCGGTATTAAAAATCCAAAATGTCGAACTGTCATTAAGACACTTTATGAAATGGGTGCCGACAAAAAAATATTAACCGATGCGAAGCCCCACATTGGCACCGATGTGCTTGTCAAGGTTGTTAAAAATATCCGAAAAGAAATTATTTCTTTAGGCGGAGAAATACTGTTTGACACGAGACTGGATAACATTAATTTTATTGAACAGAAAGTAATAAGTATAACCACTAACGGTGACCAAATTCCCTGTGATATCATTGTATTAGCAACAGGTCACTCGGCAAGAGATACCTATAAAATGCTATATGATAGCGGTGTTGAAATGGTACAAAAGCCCTTTGCGGTTGGTGTTAGAATTGAACATCTGGCTAAGGATATTAATAAAGCCTTGTATGGTGAATTTTACAATCACCCGAGTCTTTCAGCCGCCGATTATAAGCTTGCATGTCATTTAGAAAACGGAAGGGGAGTTTACACCTTTTGTATGTGCCCCGGCGGTGAAGTAATAAACGCTTCAAGCCAAATTGGTGGTATTGCAGTAAACGGAATGAGCAACTCAGATCGTGATGGAATTAATTCCAACAGCGCCTTGCTTGTGGGCGTTGAAACAAACGATTTTCCAAGTGGCAATTTACTCGCCGGTTGCGAGCTTCAAGAAAAGATTGAGAAAGCCGCTTACGCTATTGCTAAAGGAAAGGTTCCAGTTAATACCGTCGGCAATTTCGTTTTCGGTAAGAAGTTCGAAATTACCAATATTGTACCTACTGTTAAGCCCGATTATGTTTTTTCGGATTTCAGCGAAATTTTTCCTTCTTTTGTGATAGATAGTCTTAAAAAGGGAATTAAGGAATTCGGTAAGAAAATTAAAGGCTATGACGATGAGAGTGCAGTTTTGGTGGCCCCCGAAACCAGAAGCTCGGCTCCTGTGAGAATACTTCGCGGCGAGGATTTACAAAGCGTAAGCTTTAGCGGACTTTATCCCTGTGGTGAGGGTGCAGGCTATGCGGGAGGCATTGTTTCTGCGGCGGTTGACGGAATGACCGTTGCCGAGGAAATTATAAATCGCTTAAATAAAGATTAACAACAGACAGAGGATTTTTTAGTAGGTAGTAAACCGACTCAAAATTCTCTGTTTCTTTTTGAGTGACAACGGCATTAAAAATCAGATAATTTATACCCTTGAATTTTAAAATATAGCCGTCAAGAATTTTTACATAGCTTTTGATTTTTTGATTTACATTAAATTTTCCTTTTATGACCAGTCTGTTGTTTATTTCGGTTATTTCCAAATAATCGGTTAGTGTAGTGATATTTATAATTAAAACCGTAAAAAGCTTTTTATTGATTAAACGATTGTTTTTTACATTGATAAAATAGTCAAATTTTTGTCTCATAAAAACAGCAGTGAGTATTTCACCGAAGTGCTTTTCTATATTAACAGGGACTAAATAATTTATATTTATTGCTTCAATTTCATGGATTTTTCTAATCGCTTTAATATAACTGTTTTTAATTCCGTTTTTTAATATTAAATGCTGATATCTCAACCGCAATCCGGCGGTATAACGCTCAAGCTTATTTGGAGAATTTATCAATTTTAACACCTCAAACTACTAATATATTATGCCATAATACAAAAATATTTAAAAAATGTTAAAAAGTTCACAAATTACTTGCAAATCTAGTCCGAATAGGGTATAATGATACTAGAAAATTTTAGGAGGTAATTCCAATGGTTAAAGTTGCAATTAACGGATTCGGCCGTATTGGTCGTCTCGCATTTCGTCAAATGTTCGGTGCTGAGGGCTATGATGTAGTAGCAATCAACGACCTAACAAAACCCTCTATGCTTGCTAACCTTTTAAAGTATGACACAGCACAGGGCGGTTACTGTGGTTTCATAGGTGAAAATCTTCACACTGTTTCTGCAGATGATGAGGCAGGCACCATCACT
>JAFSGB010000003.1 GCA_017434895.1 Clostridia bacterium | reverse complement strand
GGGAAAAATCAGAATATATCATTAATGCTTTAAATAAAACAAAAGGTGTTAAATCTGTTACGGGCAAGTGCTTTATGCTTGGCATTGAGACCGAAAAGGATGCCGCAGAGGTAATTTCAAAATGTATGGAAAAGGGTGTTTTGGTAATTAAGGCAAAGCAAAAGGTAAGACTTTTGCCTGCACTAAACATTCCTTTCGACACACTTAAGAAAGCAATTAACATTTTATGTGAAGTAATAGGGGAGTAGTTATGGATTTTAAGGGTAAGAGCTTTTTAAAGCTTTTGGATTTTTCACCCGAGGAAATTGAATGCTTGATCGATTTAGCGAGTGAACTTAAAAATAAAAAGAAAATGGGGGTCCCTCACAGACTTTGTGAAGGAAAAAACATCGCCCTGATTTTTGAAAAAACAAGCACACGTACACGCTGTGCCTTTGAAGTTGCTGCTCGTGACCTCGGAATGGGGGTTACTTACCTAGACCCCACCGCTTCACAGATAGGGAAGAAAGAAAGCATCGCCGATACTGCAAGGGTGTTAGGTCGTATGTATGACGGTATTGAATACAGAGGCTACGGTCAGACGATAGTTGAGGATTTGGCAAAATATTCGGGAGTTCCCGTTTGGAACGGTCTTACAAACGAATTCCACCCAACACAGATTTTAGCGGATTTCCTTACAATAAAGGAAAAGTTAGGCTACCTTAAGGGTATTAACCTTGTTTATATGGGCGACGCCCGTTATAATATGGGAAACTCATTAATGGTTGGTTGTGCCAAAATGGGACTTAATTTTACCGCCTCGTCACCAAAAAAATATTTTCCCGATAAAGAGTTAATAGCTCAGTGTGAGGAAATTGCAAAGCAGACGGGTGCTACACTTAAGTTTGAGGAAGACCCCATAAAAGCCACCGAAAACGCCGATGTAATTTATACCGATGTTTGGGTTTCAATGGGCGAGCCGGCTGAAATTTGGCAGGAGAGAATTAAGGAATTGTCATCTTACCAAGTAAATAAAAGACTAATGGCAAATGCAAAGGAAAACGCAGTATTTATGCACTGTCTACCCGCTTTCCATGACCTTAATACAGGTATTGGAAAAGAGATGTTCGAAAAATTTGGAATCGGCGAAATGGAAGTAACCGACGAGGTGTTTGAAAGCGAACAGTCCATTGTATTTGACGAGGCCGAAAACCGTATGCACACAATAAAAGCCGTTATGGCGGCAACGCTTATATAAGCATAATAGCTTTCATTATTTCATACTATTTACAGTGGTGAAATTAATGAAAGCTTTTTTTATTGTTGTATTATGTATCTTTGCCTTGGCGGTTTTGTTCTTCGCAATTAAAAGTCATAAGCTCTTTAGAACATTAATTTTTAATAGCTTTTTAGGACTTTGTGTTTTGGCAATAATAGATTTGACGGGAAAATTCACGGGTATGTATATACCGCTTAACTGGTACAGCGTAGGGGGGAGTGCTATTTTTGGAATCCCTGCAGTTTGTTTATTTTTAATACTCCAAATAATAATATAAAAGCCAACATTATCAATTTGATAATGACACAAAACAATTAAATCGCAAAAACAAAGCCGACTTTAAAAGTCGGCTTTTGGGTTATCTTGAAATATTGGCTTCGCCACCGTCAACAGTGTTGGCAGTAATTGTGATTTTCTTAATTGTTTTATCTGACGGAGCTTCAAACATATATCTTTGAAGCACACCTTCAATTATGGAGCGAAGTCCTCTGGCGCCGGTTTTGCGTTCAACTGTAAGCTCGGCAATTTTGTAAATTGCCTCATCAGAAAATTCAAGCTCAATGCCGTCTAGCTTAAAGAGTGTTTCATACTGCTTTAAAATTGCGTTTTTAGGCTCTTTCATAATACGGATAAGTGTTTCCTTATCCATACCGTTTAAAGCAGTAATAACAGGAAGCCTGCCCACAAGCTCAGGAATAAGACCGAACTTAACAAGGTCTTGGTGTGTGGCGGTGGTAGCAATAGCATCTGCTTCTTTGCTTTTTGGGGATTTGACATCTGCACCAAATCCAAGGCTAGACCCACCCTGACGCTTCTCAATAACCTTTTCAATGCCGTCAAAGGCACCGGCGCAAATGAACAGAATATTGGTAGTGTCCACTTGTATAAAATCTTGTTGCGGATGCTTTCTGCCGCCTTGTGGTGGGACATTTGAAACAGTACCTTCAAGAATTTTAAGGAGAGCTTGCTGAACACCCTCGCCGCTTACATCACGGGTGATAGATGGGTTCTCGGATTTGCGGGCGATTTTATCAATTTCGTCCACATAAATAATACCCCGTTCAGCCTTTTCTACATCATAGTCAGCAGCTTGTATTAGGCGAAGTAAAATATTTTCAACATCCTCGCCTACATAACCGGCTTCAGTAAGGGTGGTAGCATCGGTAATAGCAATCGGAACATCAAGAATTTTTGCAAGAGTTTGAGCTAGTAGGGTTTTACCTACGCCCGTTGGTCCGAGCATTAGCACGTTACTCTTGTTTAATTCAACATCATTGTCGGTGTTCTTAAAAATACGCTTGTAGTGATTGTAAACCGCAACTGCAAGTGTTTTTTTGGGCTCATCTTGACCGATTACATACTGGTCAAGTTGAAATTTGATTTCTTGCGGAGTGGGTAGAACGAAGTCCTTTGCTTTTTCTTTTTTGCGGCTCTGTTTTGCGGCATTTTCGTCGTCCAAAAGAAGGGATGAGCAGAACTGAATACAGTTGTCGCAAATAAAAACATCAGGTCCTTCAATAAGCCTTGCTACCTCGTCTTGACCTCTACCGCAAAAGGAACAGCAAATATCTGTATCTTTTTTGTTAGGCATTTTTTAACCTCTATCTCTTTGTAATAACCTTATCAATAAGACCGTATTCCATAGCTTCAGTAGCACTCATAAAGTTATCTCTATCGGTATCTTTTTGAATAACCTCAAGAGGCTTACCGGTGTTTTCAGCAAGAATTTTGTTAAGGTTTTCTCTGGTCTTTTCAATGTGGCTTGCATGAATTAAAATGTCAGTTGCCTGACCTTGCGCTTGACCTAAGGGCTGATGAATCATAATTTCACTGTTAGGCAGAGCATAGCGCTTACCTTTGGTACCTGCAGAAAGTAGGAAAGCGCCCATTGAAGCCGCCATACCCATACAAATGGTGCTTACATCACATTTAATGTACTGCATTGTATCGTAAATTGCAAGACCGGCGGAAACCGAGCCACCGGGACTGTTAATGTAAAAGCTTATATCCTTATCAGGATCTTGACCCTCAAGGTATAAAAGCTGAGCAATAATAACGCTGGCAGAAGCATTATCTACCTGGTCGTTAAGCATAATAATTCTGTCGTTTAAGAGGCGTGAGAAAATATCATAAGAACGTTCACCTCTGCCAGTTTGTTCGATAACATAAGGTATCATAGTCATATCCATAATAAAATTTTCCTTTCTGTATTTTAAACGCCGACATAAAAGCCGGCGTTTTACTAATAGCTAGTATTGACGGCACTAAAATTTTTAATCAATTATTCTTCCGTCTTTTTTGCTGTGGTCTTCTTTGTGGTAGCGGTCTTTTTAGCAGTAGAGGTCTTCTTGGCGGTAGGTTTTTTTTCAGCCTTCTCTGTTTTGGTTTCAACCTCAGTAATTACTGCATTTTCCTTAATGAAATCAATAGCCTTGGAAACTGCTAAATCCTTAGCAATTTCTTCGGTGGGAACAGCATTTTTAATCTGTTCAACCTCCATACCGTAATCCTTAGCCATTTTTTCGATTTGAGCGTTAATATCTTCGTCGCTTGCCTCAATTTTTTCAAGCTCGACAATCTTTTCAAGGGCGAGTCTGAACTTAACCTGAGACTCAGCCTGTGGACGGAAGGTGTTTTTGAACTCATCAATAGTAGCGTTGGTGTACTTAAGGTAGGTTTCAAGGTTAAGACCTTGTGACTGTAAGCGGTAAGCAAACTCCTCAACGCTCTGGTTTAGGCGGTTTTCAAACATAGCCTCGGGGATTTCACCCTTAATACTGTCAACAATTTGACCAACGAGGTCATTTTCAACCTCCTCGTCAGCGGCCTTTTGCTTTCTTTCAAGGGTTTTAGTCTTGAGGTCGGCCTTTAAAGCTTCAAGTGTATCAAATTCACTTACATCCTTAGCAAACTCGTCGTCAATCTTGGGAAGCTCACGAACCTTAAGCTCGTGAAGCTTGCACTTAAAGGTTGCATCCTTGCCGGCAAGGTTTTCAGCACCGTATTCAGTGGGGAAGGTAACATTAACATCAAACTCATCACCAATGTTGTGACCAACGATTTGGTCCTCAAAGCCGGGGATAAACTGACCGGAGCCTAGCTCTAAAGCGTGACCCTCAGCCTTGCCGCCGTCAAATGCGACACCGTCGCAGAAGCCTTCAAAGTCGATAGTAGCAGTATCTCCCATTTGAGCAGCTCTGTCAGTAACCTCAACCATACGGGCATTGCGGTCAGCCATAGAGTTAATTTGAGCGTCAATCTCGCTATCCTCAACCTTAGCTATAACCTTCTCTGCCTTTAAGCCTTTATAGGTGCCGATTTCGATTTCGGGATAGGTGGTAAGTGTAACCTTAAAGTCAACACCCTCCTCCTTAGAGATAGAAACCATATCAAAATCCATTTTGTCGTTAATTACCTTAAGACCGGATTCGTTAATAGCTTCCTCAACAACATCGCTGTAAATAAGGTTCAGAGCATCCTCAAAGAAAACCTCCGCACCGTAATATTTTTCAACAAAGGAATAGGGTGCTTTACCCTTTCTGAAGCCGGGAATACTGATGCTTTTTGCATTTTTTCTGTAAGCCTCTTTAATTGCTTCTTGGAATTTCTCGGCATCAACAATAATTTCTAATTCGTATCTGTTGGTGCCAACATTTTTACTTGCTTTTAAGCTCATTTTTTGTTAAACCTCCGTAAACTTACATAAGTGCTACAATTATATCATACAAATTCAAAAATTTCCAGTATTTTTTAAAATTTATATAAAATATATAATTATGTGATTTTAAAAGGTGTAAAATCAATGCAATCACACGAAATAAGGTGGAATTTTATACCCTCAAATTCATTTACTGCTTGATTAAAGCCCGAACCGTGAATATGCCCGTGGTAAACCTCATTGATGTTGTATTTTTTAAGTATGTCCAAAATTTCACGGCAGACATATTCACCGTAAACGGGCGGATAGTGAAGAAATACCAAAATTTGATGTCCCGTATCTAGCGCTGCTTTGATTGAGGCTTCCAGTCTGCCTGCTTCACGAAGAAGCACTTTTTGACTACCTGAACTATCATAAAACCAACCTCTGGTGCCTGCAATGGCATATCCTTCGGTAATGACTGTATTATTAAAAATTATTTCAGTGTCGGTTATTTCCTTTTCCGCGAAAAATTTTTGGATTTTTGTCGCGGTGCTCCACCACAAATCGTGGTTGCCCTTTAAAAGAATTTTTTTGCCGTTTAATTTTTTCAAAAACTCGAAATCCTTTTCGGTGTCCTCAAGCTTTAAGCTCCAAGATAAATCTCCCGGAATAACCACAGTGTCATTTAAACCAACCAGTCGGTTCCAGTTGGCAAGCAGACGCTCGGTATGATTATCCCAACCTCGGAAAATATCCATTGGTTTATTTGCACCAAAGGATAAATGTAAATCGGAAATTGCAAAAATACTCAACAGATTTTCTCCTTTCTAGTGAATAATTAAGAATTGATTTCAAACACTAAAAACGACTTTAAGGAAAACTTAAAGTCAGAAAGGATGGATATTTACAATGGATAGTTGTGAAACCAAGTCTTGTATCAGCTGTGATGTTAAAAACTGTGTGTACCACACCGAAAATGACACCTGTTCAGCAGGTAAGATTCACGTTGGTGACGGTCCCGTAAATTCTTCGAAGGACACCTGCTGTGACACCTTTAAGATGAAATAGTTTTCATTACAGCAAACGGGTATATGAAAAATATACCCGTTTTTTATTTAATTAATTTTAAGCGCCTTGTAAACGCTAGATAGCATTTCGGATTTGTCGCAAATTTCCTTAAATCTAACCTCGGCGTTTTCAAGTGCCTTAATAGGTTCGGGGATACAGGTTTTAGTCACATTTGATAAAACCTTTACAGTCTCAAATTCGTCGGCACCGGTGCTGTCACTAACGGCAGAAAGCACCGAGTTCGCAAATTTGTAGGGCGAAGCAGTAGAGGCAATAACAGTTGCCTTATCGTCACCCGTTGTATTAACATACTGCTCATAAACATTAAGGGCTACGGCAGTGTGGGTATCGCAAAGATAACCGTATTCGCTGAAATATTTACCGATTGTTTTAAGGGTTTCATTGTCGTCACAACAACCGCCCCAGAATATGTCCTTAATTTTTGATTTCATATCCTCGTCAACGGTGAAACTGCCGTTTGCGCTTAAGCTGTCTTGCCAAGCGGCAACCTTTTTGTCGTCATTACCTGAAAGCTCGAAAATCATTCTTTCGAGGTTGCTCGAAATTAAAATATCCATTGAGGGGGAAATGGTGGTGTAGAAATCGCGGTTGCGGTTGTAGGTGCCGCTCTCTATAAAGTCTGTTAAAACATTGTTGGAGTTTGAAGCACAAATAAGCTTGCCAACCGGCACTCCCATTTTTTTGGCGTAGTAAGCAGCTAAAATATTACCGAAGTTGCCGGTGGGAACTACGATATTAAATTCACCTTCAAAATCCTCTCGCTGTAGCAAATCACAGTAAGCAGAAATATAATAAACGATTTGAGGTGCTAATCTGCCCCAGTTAATGGAGTTGGCAGAGGAGAAAAGCATATTGTTTTCAAGTAACTTTTCTTTTACTGCATTATCGGTAAAAATCTTTTTAACACCGGTTTGAGCATCGTCAAAATTGCCCTTAATAGCACAAACGTGAACATTGTCACCCTTTTGAGAGTCCATTTGAAGCTTTTGCATAGGGCTTACACCCTCACTAGGGTAGAAAACCATTATTTCAGTATCGGGTACATCCTTAAAGCCTTCAAGTGCGGCTTTGCCCGTATCACCCGAGGTTGCAACCAAAATAACGGTCTTTTTACCATCATTCACCTTTTTTGCGGAGGTGGTAAGCAGATAAGGGAGCAACTGAAGTGCTAGATCCTTAAAGGCACAGGTGGGGCCGTGCCAAAGCTCAAGAATATTAACCTTCTTTCCGAGCAGTGAAATGGGTGCAGGTTGTTCGTTATCAAATGTACCTGTATAGGCACCTTCAATGCAGTAGTTTACCTCTTCTTCGGTAAAATCGTCAAGAAATTCCTTTAAAATATATTTAGCTCTGCCTTTATAGTCTAATTTAGTTAAAGCTTCAAAATCCTCTTTTTTGAGGGTGGGAAAGGTGTCGGGTACAAAAAGTCCGCCCTCGACCGAAATTCCCTGAGCAATAGCCTTAGCAGCAGTTACCTTTACTGATTTATGTCTTGTGCTTATGTAGTTCATAGTACTGTCTCCTATTTTTAATCCTAAACATTATACATCTTTTTTTATAACTTTGCAATAAAATTGTAGGCATTTAAATAAAATATTTTATTGAGCAGTGCTTTTTTTAGTCCCTTATTTTTCAAAAAATCATATAAATGGGGGATTTTTGCGATATTATCAAGGCTTTTATCCATTTGACCGCCGTCAAAGTCGGAGCCTAAAGCGATATGGTTTTCATATCCCTTATCGCAAAGCAGAAAAATGTTTTCATAAATTTTTGGGAAAATATTTTCACCTAGAAATTTCGGGTAAAAGGTAAGACCTATAATGCCGTGCTTTTCTGTAATTAGCTTTATTTGTTCAAGGGTTAAATTTCTGGGATTGGGGCAAATTTCATAGCAATTTGAGTGGGTGGCAAGTGGGTATTCTGCGTTATCCACCGCATCAAAAAAGCTTTTTTGGTTTAGGTGGGAAAGGTCGGTAGCGATTTTAAGTTTATTTAATTTTTCAATTACTTTTTTTCCGAAACGGGTTAGTTCTTTGTCGGTTTTACATCCTCCCGCAATAGCGTTTTCCCCATTCCAAGTAAGGGTCAGCATTTTAATGCCGTCCTGCTTTAATGTATATATCCGCTCAATGTTATTTTCCAGTACGGCACCGCCCTCAACAGAAAATATCGGTGTTAAATTTTCGGGTTTTTCTTTCAGCTTTTCTTTTATATCTTTTTTTATTTTTTTATAAAGTTCAAAGGGGTTTTCGGTACCGTCTGAAATCCAAATTGCAAAGGTTTGTACCCATGTATTAAAATCATTCTCGGCAGTAACGCTAAGCTCGTTATTATTGAATGGTAAATTTCTTTTGTGTAGCTCAAAAGCTGTGTCACAGTGTAAATCAAAATAGTTCATAATATCCCTCCGATTAAAAATATTGTTGAACTAAAAAATTAAGACCGCCGAAGCGGTCTTTTACTATACTAAGATATAAAACAAAATTCCGATAAACTGGAGCAGGGAAGCGAGAACTACAAAAATATGGAAAACCGAATGAAAATATCTGACGGTCTTTTTGCCCGCAATTCCGTAGAGCACTGCACCTATTGTATAGGCAATTCCGCCCGCCAGTATCCAACCAAAGCCCTTAGGGGTTAAGGAAATAACAGCGTGCTTGCCGGTCAATACAATGCACCAACCAAGAGCAATATAGCAAATGTTTGAAAATAGACTGTACTTTTTGAGGTCAATTGCATTAAGTGTTACGCCGAGGGCAGTAATCACCCAAACAAATACAAAAACGCCCCAGCCTAAAAAGGGATTGTATTCTCTTATAGCGGTAAGTGTTATGGGGGTGTAGGTGCCGGCAATAAGGAAAAATACCGAACAGTGGTCAATTATCTGCATAACCTTTTTTGCGGTTCCGTTTTTAAGTCCGTGGTACACACTCGACATTGTGTAAAGTACCACCATTGAAAGGCCATAAATAAAGGAGCCTACAATTTGGTAAGGGTCACCGTTTAAAAATGATTTAATAACACAAAGTGCAAATATTATTACACCTAATCCGCCGCCTACAATATGAGAAACCATATTAAAAATTTCCTCACCTTTTGTGTATTCGGGAAGTCGGCGATCAATAAGTTTTGTTCGTTTCATTTTACCTCCAAAAAAAGCATAATTTAAATGTCGAAAAATGTCAAAATACTTTACATAAGTTTTTAGTTCTAATTATTGCAGAAATGTTTTTTTCCAACTTATCAACCTACTTTTCCACCGATTTCAGCATAAAAAAGCCTTGATTTGTCACGATTTAACCCAAAAACGGTGGATAACTCTGTTGAAAAAGTGGAAAACTTTAAAGGTTACTTTAGTTTACATAATGAATTTTTTTCAATAAGTTTATCCATAATTTGGGGGCCGAATTCAACAAAATTACCGCTTTGCTTACAGGTGGCTTCGGTAAAGGTTTTGTTGCCCTTTTGGGGCTTCTCACTGTCATACAAAAGGTAGGGAACAGGCTCACCGGAGTGGGTCATAGTCGTGAGTGGTGTCGGGTGGTCGGGCATAATTAAAATTCTGTAACTGTCACCGCAGTTTTCGAAATATTGGAGCATTAATTTTAACGAACGGCTATCAATCATTTCGATTGCTTTTACCTTGTTTTGGGCCTCGCCTCTGTGACCGCATTCGTCGGGTGCTTCAAAGTGGAGATATACTAAATCAGTACCGTTTTTAAAGGCTTCAATACCCGCGTTGGTTTTGGCTTCAAAATCGGTGTCTATGTATCCTGTGGTATTAGGAACATTAGGTGTGTCCATACCGCCGCAAATGCCGATGCCTTTAAGCAGGTCAACCGCACTGATAACAGTACCTTTAACACCGTTTTTCTCATAAAAGTTTTGTAGTTGTGGTTTTCTGCCTTCACCCCAAAGCCAAATTGAGTTAGCCTCATTTAGACCATTTTTACGGCGTTCAAGGTTAACAGGGTGGTCTTTAAGTATATCGTAGCTTTTTTTCATTAAGTCTATCAGTGGCTTTGCATTTTCACTCTTGCTAAGATATTCTTTAATAACCTTACCGCTTATGTCGTGCGGTGGTGTTAAGGTGCCAAGGTCAGTTGTGCCGTTATCAACTACCAAGCAGTGTCTGTAACTAACACCACCGTAAAATTTATAAATATCACTTCCAAGCTTTTCTTCAACAGTTGCAATAATTTTGTGTGCCTCCTCGGTGGAAATGTCACCCGAGCAGTAGTCAACCATCGTTTTGTCCTCGTAATTCTTTTCGTCCGACAAGGTTACTATGTTGCAACGAAGGGCAACATCGATATCCTTTAAATCAACGCCGATAGATGCCGCCTCTAACGGAGAACGTCCTGTATAACAAACGGCAGGGTCATAACCCATAACAGATAAATTTGCAACATCACTTCCGGGTTTTAAACCGTCGGCTACGGTTTTGCAAAGACCGATTTCGGCAGTTTCGCATAATTTATCCATAAAAGGCTTGTTTGCACATTCCATTGGAGTTTTGCCGTTTAAGGCAACATTTGGCGTGTCTGCCATGCCGTCACAAAGTAAAACTAAATATTTCATAACCTGCACCTTCTAAATTTGATTAAACTAATTATATCACAAATAAAAATAAAGTAAATAAAATATTTCCAAAAAAGACTTTAAATTTGCAGAGTTTTATTATAAAATAAAATATATCAAAAATCGGAGTAGCTTTATGAATGATATTTGTGAAATTTTAGCTCCTGTGGGCAGTAAGGAAATGCTGGTTTCTGCTGTTCGTTGCGGGGCAGATGCAGTATACCTTGGCGCTAAAGAGTTCTCTGCTCGCAGGAATGCTGAAAATTTTGATCTTAATGAGATTAAAAATGCGATAGATTACTGTCATATTAGAGGGGTTAAGGTTTATTTAACCCTTAATATTCTTATAAAAGAAAACGAGCTTGAAGGAGCTTTTAATTTAGCTAGAGATGCTTACAACCTTGGTATTGACGGCATTATTATTGAGGACTTAGGGCTTGCAAAAATTTTGCATGAAAAAATTCCCGATTTACATTTGCACGCTTCAACTCAAATGTCTGTTCATTCACCTTCGGCTTTACCTATTTTAAAGGAAATGGGTTTTCGCCGTGTGGTTGCCGCCAGAGAAATGTCAAAAAACAACCTGATTTCACTTTGCGAAAAGGCAAAGGAATTGAAAATGGAGGTTGAGGCTTTTGTTCACGGTGCACTTTGTATGTCATTGTCGGGTCAGTGCCAGTTATCGGCATTTTTAGGGGAAAGAAGCGGTAACCGAGGTCTATGTGCCGGCCCTTGCCGATTGCCATTTAAGGCTGAAAACGGTACGGGTTACGATTTAAGTTTAAAAGATTTGTCTATTTTAGACCGCTTAAATGAGCTTAAGAAAATTGGTGTTGTATCCTTTAAAATTGAGGGTAGAATGAAGCGTCCTGAGTATGTTGCTTCGGCAGTTACTTGTGCCAGACAAAGCTTAGACACAGGTTTTATTGACCCCAAAATTTCCGAAACACTCCATAGCATATTTTCCCGTCAAGGCTTTACTGACGGTTATTACACCGACAATTTAGGTGTTGAAATGTTCGGCATCAGAACAAAGGATGATGTGGTATCTGCAAGCAAGGCCTTTCCGGTTTTGCACGAATTATACAGAGCCGAAAGAAAAAGTGTCCCTATTAGCATTAAGGCGGAAATTACCGAAAACAAGCCTATTATTCTGATTTTTAGTGACGGCGAAAACCTTGTTAATGTTGAGGGTGAAATTCCGCAAAAGGCACAAACCAAGTCGTCAACTCAAGAGGATATAATAAAAAACATAACCAAGCTTGGCGGTACTCCTTACGAGCCAAAAAATATCGAAATTTCTTTAGATGACGGACTTTTTATTGCTGCAAGTGTACTTAATGATTTAAGACGAAATGCACTGGAAAAATTAAATGATTTGAGGTCAAAGAGTAAAAATAAGACTTCAAATGCAGAATATAAAACCGCAATTAATATTACTGCGAAAAAACAACCAAAGCTTCTTTGCAGATTTGAAAATAAGTCTCAAATTCCCAGAGATTTAAGCGGAATAGATGTTATAATTTATCCGCTTGAAAAAGAACCTATTGACCTTGAAAATATTATAAAAATTGTAGATATTCCAAGGGGTATAGTGAGTGAAAAAGCAGTTGCAGAACGACTCAAGCTATTCAAAGAAAATCGCTTTAATACTGCCCTTTGCGGAAACCTTTCCGCAGTAGAAATAGCAAAGAAGCATAGTTTTAATATTATAGCTGATACGGGACTTAATATATTTAACAGTGAAAGTGTCAAAAAAGTAGAGGAATTAGGTCTCAAGGCGGTTACGCTGTCTTATGAATTAAGCCTTGAGGAAAGCCGCTTTGCAAGTAATTTGCCAAAGGGTATAATAGCTTATGGAAATGTGCCGTTAATGACCTTTAAAAATTGCCCCGTAAGAAACGGTAAAACCTGTAAGGAATGTGATAAAAAGGGTGTTTTGCGTGACAGACTGGGAACTCTATTTCCCGTTCGCTGCCGTATGGGTTATAGTGAAATGCTGAATAGCGTACCCATTTGGCTTGCAGATAAGCAGCCACAACTGACAGAGTTTGATTTTATAATCCTTTATTTTACAAATGAAAGCCGTGAAAGGGTAGAGACGGTTATTACGGCTTATAAAAACGGAGCTTCCGCCGATACAAAGTACACAAGAGGTCTTTATTTCAGAGGGGTTATTTAATAAAGGTTGATATTTGGAAAAAATTTCAGTATAATATAAAGAGATATTTCTTTTAGGAGGAATTATTTTGGATTATAAACAGTTTTTTGAACAAATAAGGGGTAAAAAAATTGCTATGTGCGGTATCGGCATCAGCAATACACCCTTAATTATGCGTTTTTTGGATATGGGTGCCAAGGTTTATGCATGTGACCGCCGAACAAGGGATTTAATTGGCGAGACTGCCGACCAAATTGAAAAGGCAGGTGCCGAATTAAGGCTTGGTGACGGATATCTCGATAAATTAGAAGTCGATATTATATTCCGTACTCCCGGTATGAACTGGAATTTACCCGAGCTTGAAGCTGCCCGCAAAAATGGTATTGCAGTAACAAGCGAAATGGAGGTATTTTTCGACCTTTGCCCTGCAACAATTTTTGCC
>JAFSGB010000002.1 GCA_017434895.1 Clostridia bacterium | reverse complement strand
TCGGCGTCAGCTCCCTTTACACAAGGGAGCCTTTGGTTTGTACGCCCCGAAAGTCCGTCTGCTTTTCCTGACAAGCACTGCATTTGTGGACACAAAAGCGAAGCCCCGCGCGAGGCGGGGCGAAATTTTATTTTATCAGACCGTTCCTAAAATCCAAATATTCCTCATCGTTATCAAAAAAACTATCGTATTTTGATAATAGCTTTTCAAAATATATCGTTGTCATAAATTCCTCTTGTGTACCCAAATCATCTATTGTTGAAAAATACAGAGGATTTCGTAAACCGATTTGATAATTTTCAGCCTTTGCATTTTGATTTAGATATTTTGTCAGCGAGACAAATGTTTTTAATTCCCGTAGACATTCATCTTTTTGACCAAGCTTTTTGTATGCTTGTGCTTTTGCCTCACAGGTCCAAAGTTTGTGGCACACGTAGAAATCTTCACAGCCCTCATCAAAGATCGAGAGCAATTTCTCATGAGCGCGGCACCAAGACAGCACCTTCTCATATTCTTTCTGTTGAAGCAATGCTATTCTTTTTAGTTCAAAAAGTTGATCCATAATCAAATAACACTCAAACAAACTATTTTCTGTAAATCTTGCGTGCTCTGAATAATCCTTACGGTATTCTAATATTTGTGCCTTTCCAACGATCTTTTGTCTATATCCGTTTGCACCGATTTTTTCCACCGCATCAACGGCTTTTTCATATTCACCTATTTCACAATATATTATTCGCAACATATTAAGAGCTCGGTCTACTTGTTCGATGTTTCCACAAGAATTTACCACTTCTTTGCAAACCTTAATAGCTTTTTCGATTGACTCCTTTTTTTCCTTCTCATCGTTTGAAAAACGATTGACCATAGACAGAGAAAAGGCAAGGTAGATTTTCAAATCAGGACTGTTTGGGTACTTTTTCAAGCCCTCGCTGATAATTTCAATTTCCTTATATGTGTCCATGCTGTCGTCGGCAGCCTTCATAATTGCTTCCACATCATCATTATAGCTGCTTGTATGATACCCAAAAAGACGATCTATGGAGACACCAAAAAATTCCGCGATGATTGGGAATAGACTGACATCGGGAGCACATTGATCATTCTCCCATTTTGAAATAGCCTGTTCCGAAACACCAAGCTTTTCGGCAAGTTGCGCTTGTGTTATTTTCTTTTCCTTTCGTAGCGTATATATATTCGTACCAATATTCATAAGGTTACCTCCTTGAAAGTATTTTCGTGATCACTGTAATAATTATATCACATTTTTTGTAGCTTCCAACATATCAAAAAGATATTTTGTGTGAAGAAAAGTCAACTTGGGGTTGGATTTAAGAAAAATAAAACGGTATAACCGTTTTTTAGGTTATACCGTTCTACCTGCTCTATCGCAGGCACCCCAAGGGAGTTTTTTATTTATATGTTGTAGGGGTAGCGGTTTTGATGACCCATTTTAGATACTTTATAAACACCGCACCCAATATGTACTAACTAATTTTAAGCTTTAACCTTAATTTATCACTTATCATTGCAATAAATTCACTATTGGTGGGCTTGCCACGTTCGTTTTGAATAGTATATCCGAAATAGGAATTCAGCACATCAATATCTCCCCTATCCCAAGCAACCTCGATAGCGTGGCGGATTGCCCTTTCAACACGCGATGCGGTGGTGCCGTGCTTTTTGGCAACAGTGGGGTACAAAATTTTAGTAACTGAGTTTATAATATCACTGTTTTTAATGGAAAGAATAATTGCCTCTCGCAAATAGTGATAACCTTTAATATGAGCAGGCACTCCGATTTGGTGAATCATGTCGGTAATCATTAATTCGAGCTGAGTGTCAGTAACCACGTTATCCCTTACAACCAAGGGTGATTTTTCGTTCTTCCAACCAGAAATCTGAATTATGCGCTCGGCAACTGTATTAAGATCAAAGGGCTTTAAAAAATAGTAATCAGCGCCGGCATCAATAAGTTCCTTTTCGAGACGCGCATTATCAAAGCTTGACATTGCCATAACCATAGGCTTATGCTTCACGCTATCATCTTTAAGACTTTTCATAACACCTAATA
The DNA here is from genome assembly GCA_017434895.1 of Clostridia bacterium. Lineage (GTDB taxonomy): Bacteria > Bacillota > Clostridia > Oscillospirales > Acutalibacteraceae > UBA737. Next base: position 34,395 of record JAFSGB010000002.1, on the reverse strand, counting down.
TATCTAAATTGGGCATAAAAACGTCGGCTAAAACAATGTCAGGTTCCTCTCCTTTGACCCTTTCAAGGACCTTTAAACCGTCTTTAGAGCAAAGGGAAACCTGCATACCATACGCCTTAAAGGTTTTGGCACAATTCTCCCCTAATTCCGATGAATCGTCAGCAACAACGATTTTCAACTGTTTTTCCATTGATTTTACTCTCCTTTGTTTATTTTTTACATATATTACCATATTTGCATTGAAAAATCAAGCTTTTCTGCAAAAAGTAGAAAAATAATTTTAAAAATTACAGAATTTATAATTTTTTGTCATTATTCGACATATCTATTTTTTATTATTCGTCAAATTTTGAACATTTTAACTATTAAATACAAATTGACTTTTTAATTAACATCTGGTATAATGTAATCAATGCAGCATTACTTTAATTAATGTTGCAAAATTTTTCACATAGATTGTTAAAGTTATAACAATCTATGTAAGTTCTAAATCGTTTCTATTTTAGGAGGAAATTCGATGGAAAACAAACAGTACGAAATTATAGACTGTGTTGAAAAACTTGAGCTTGCGATTAAAAACACTAGAAAGGCTCAGCAGATTTTTGCCACCTACACCCAAGAAAAGGTAGATAAAATTTTCTTAGCTGCCGCCTCTGCCGCAAATAAGGCAAGAATACCCCTAGCTAAAATGGCGGTTGAAGAAACCGGTATGGGTATTGTTGAAGATAAGGTTATTAAAAACAACTATGCCGCAGAATATATTTACAATGCTTACAAGGATACAAAAACCTGTGGTGTTATTGAAGAGGATAAGGCATATGGTATTAAGAAGATTGCTGAACCAATCGGTGTTATTGCAGCAGTTATCCCCACAACCAACCCCACCTCTACTGCAATATTTAAGTGCTTAATTGCTCTGAAAACCCGTAATGCAATTATTATCTCCCCTCACCCCCGTGCTAAAAACAGCACCATTGCTGCTGCCAAATTAGTTTTAGAGGCTGCAGTTGCTGCCGGTGCACCCGAGGGTATTATTGACTGGATTGATGTGCCGAGTCTTGATATGACCAATACCGTTATGAAGGAGGCTGACATTATCCTCGCTACCGGTGGTCCCGGAATGGTTAAGGCAGCTTATTCCAGTGGTAAGCCTGCTTTAGGCGTTGGTGCAGGTAACACTCCTGCTATTATTGATAACTCTGCCGACATTTTGCTTGCAGTTAATTCAATCATTCATTCCAAGACCTTTGATAACGGTATGATTTGTGCTTCTGAGCAGTCGGTAATCGTTATGCCAGAGATTTACGATGCTGTCAAGACCGAATTTGCCGCTCGCGGTTGTTACTTCCTCAACGATGACGAAACCGAGAAGGTAAGAAAAACAATTATTATCAACGGTGCGCTCAATGCTAAAATCGTCGGTCAGTCTGCCGCTAAGATTGCCGAGCTTTCGGGTGTTAAGGTTCCCGAAGGCACTAAAATCCTTATCGGCGAGGTTGAGAGTGTTGAACTTTCTGAAGAATTTGCTCATGAAAAGCTTTCCCCCGTTCTTGCAATGTACAAGGCAACCGATTTCGCCGACGCTTTAAACAAGGCTGAGCAATTAGTTGCCGACGGCGGTTACGGTCACACCTCCTCCATTTATCTAAATGAAGTTACCGAGCAAGAAAAGCTCGCAGAATTTGCCAACCGTATGAAAACCTGCCGTATACTTGTTAATACACCCTCCTCTCACGGCGGTATCGGAGACCTTTACAACTTCAAGCTTGCTCCCTCCCTTACATTGGGCTGTGGCTCTTGGGGTGGAAACAGTGTTTCCGAAAATGTTGGAGTAAAACACCTTATTAATATTAAAACAGTAGCTGAAAGAAGGGAAAATATGCTTTGGTTCCGTGCTCCTGAAAAGGTTTATATTAAGAGAGGCTGCCTACCCGTAGCTTTAGACGAATTAAAACACGTAATGAATAAAAAACGTGCTTTCATCGTAACCGACACTTTCCTTTATGAAAACGGCTACACCAAGCCCGTTACCGACAAGCTTGACGAAATGGGTATTGCACACACCACATTCTTTAATGTTCAGCCTGACCCAACCCTTGGCAACGCCAAAGAAGGTGCTGCTCAAATGTCTGCATTTAAACCCGACACCATTATTGCTCTTGGAGGCGGCTCAGCTATGGACGCTGCAAAGATAATGTGGGTAATGTATGAGCATCCCGAGGCTGACTTTATGGACATGGCAATGCGCTTTATTGATATCAGAAAGCGTGTGTACACATTCCCAAAGATGGGTGAAAAAGCTTATTTTATTGCTATTCCCACCTCAGCCGGTACCGGCTCCGAGGTTACACCTTTTGCAGTTATTACCGATGAAAACAGTGGTGTTAAATACCCCTTGGCTGACTACGAGCTACTTCCCAATATGGCTATTATAGACACAGATTTCCATATGTCTGCACCGAAAGGCCTTACCGCTGCTTCTGGTATTGACGCTGTAACCCACGCACTTGAGGCTTACGCCGCAATGCTTGCTACCGACTACACTGACGGTTTAGCTCTTAAAGCATTAAAAACCGTGTTCACCTATCTACCCCGTGCTTATAAAAACGGTCAGACCGATGTTGAGGCAAGGGAAAAAATGGCCAACGCCGCTACTATGGCCGGTATGGCTTTTGCCAACGCATTTCTGGGTGTTTGCCACTCTATGGCACACAAACTAGGCGCTTTCCACCACCTACCCCATGGTGTTGCCAACGCTCTTATGATTGATGAGGTTCTTCGTTTCAATGCCGCAGAAGCTCCCGCAAAAATGGGCACCTTCTCTCAATATGACCACCCCCACACCCTTGCACGTTATGCCGAGATTGCCGACTACTTGAAGCTCGGAGGTAAAACCGACGAGGAGAAGCTTCAAAACCTAATTAAGGCAATTGACGAGCTGAAAGAAAAGGTAGGCATTAAGAAAACCATTAAGGATTACGGCATTGACGAAAAGGTCTTCCTCGAAAGCCTTGACGAAATGGTAGAGCAGGCATTTGACGACCAGTGCACCGGTGCCAACCCACGTTATCCCCTTATGAGCGAAATCAAGCAGATGTATCTTAACGCTTACTATGGGAAGCATTTTATTGAAGCTGAAATGCCTACTTTAAAGAAATAAGGGAGGATTAGAAGATGAAACTTGATAAAATTATTGCAGTTAGGAACACCAAAACAATTTACCGCGACGGCGACAAATGTATTAAAGTTTTTAATGAAGGCTATTCTAAGGCCGATGTTTTAAACGAGGCTTTAAACCAAGCCCGAATCGAGGAAACCGGTCTTAATATTCCTAAAATTTTAGAGGTTACAATGATAGACAACAAATGGTCTATTGTTTCAGAGTTTATTGAAGGCAAGACACTAGCTGAGCTTATGAACGAAAACGAGGACAAAAAGGCAGAATACCTTGAGTTTTTGGTAGATATTCAACTTACAGTTCATTCTAAAACCTGTCCTCTTCTTAACAAGCTAAAGGACAAAATGAACGGTAAAATCAGCCAAACCGAGCTTGACGCTACCACCCGTTACGAGCTTCATACCCGTCTTGAGGGTATGCCCAAGCACAAAAAGGTTTGCCACGGTGATTTTAACCCCTCCAATATTATTATCACTAATGATGGCACCCCCTACATTATTGACTGGTCACATGCAACCCAAGGCAATGCTTCTGCCGACGCTGCAAGAACCTACCTTCTATTCTGCCTAGGCGGCGACACCGAAGCTGCAAAGACCTACCTTGACCTTTTCTGCAAAAAAAGCAACACTGCAAAGCAATATGTTCAAAAATGGATGCCTATTGTTGCCGCTTCACAGTCTGTTAAGGGTAACGAAAAGGAAAGAGATTTCCTACTTTCTTGGGTAGACGTTGTAGATTACGAATAATCAGCAGAACAATATTGTTCCCAATATCTAATTAACTGTTATAATCACAACTACCGGCTTAGCCGGTAGTTTGCTTTTATGTTACCATATACTTCTTTTCTTCAGTATTTTAAATAGGCTATGCTTTTTATTTTATTGATTTATCTCATAATTAAACCTCCAAGTCCTTGGTAATGCGGTCGCCAAACCAATGCCATTATGCTTGGAGGTTTATTTTCTATCTAAATACGCCTATCTTTTTATTATTCTATTCTTGCAAAACAAGAATTCATATGATATAATGTGCTAGAGTATGTAAAACCCATATGGAGGAACCTTTCTATGCAATTTTTGAGAGTTTTCGTATCCGTTTTAGCGGCAATATTTGTTTCTTTAATGGTATTGTTCACCGTTTTGGATATGTTCAAGCAAAACGCTCCGGTTTTAACCTGCAAAGTAGAGGATGTCATTACTGTGCCTTCAAATGCAACCGATGAAGATTTACTTAAATACATAACTGCTTCCGATGAGGAGGACGGTGACCTTACCGACCGCATTGTAGTTGAAAGACAGATGTATTTCCTAGAAAAGGGTGTTTCCAACGTTATTTTCTCGGTTTGTGACAGTGACAATAATACCTCGAAGCTTTCTAAAAATATAAAATTTGAGGATTATCATTCTCCGGAAATTGAGCTTCACAATGATCTTATTATTCCTGTTAAATATTCTCTTGACTTTAAAAACTCTGTTACGGTAATTGATAAATTTGACGGTGACATTAGCAACAGAATTAAAATTATTTCCCCCAGTTTCAATAACCTTATAGCCGGTCAATACGACATCAACTTCAAGGTGACCAACTCCTTTAGCGACACCTGTGACATTACCGTAAAGGCTATTGTAACCGACGAGGATTACTCTGCTGCACAGATTAAGCTTTCAAAGTATTTAATATATATAGACAAGGGTGAAACACCCGACTTTAGCAGTTATATAACAAGCGTGATTAACTATAACCAATTGGGTTATAACACATACCACGTAAGCATTGATTCAACAGAGTTTAAACCCGAGGAAGGAGTTTACAACATTTATTATTCAATTAAATCGGGTAACGATACCGTAACAAAAACCAGACTCATTGTGATAGTAAGAGGAGAGTAATAATGCGAGAATTTAACACAAAATACATTAACCTCTTTACGCTGCTTACCGACCTTTTATACAACTGGTGGGTTATCCTCTTGGCAGCAATTATTGGCTTTAGCGGATGTCAGGTTTACAATTCTGCATTTGTTGTAGAAAAGTACACAAGCACTGCCACCATTGCAGTTAATTTAAGCGGTTATACCGATAACGCTACCGTGACTTCACTTACCAGAACCATTGAAATTGCAACTGCTTTTCAAAATGTGCTCGGAAGCTCGGCATTGGTAGACGTGGTTGAGGAAAAAATTGATTCAAAAATCACCGGCACCCTTACCGCCGTGCAAAAGCCTGAAACAAATTTAATTGACATTTCGGTTACAGATATTTCCCCCGAAAAGGCTTATATGACACTTAAGGCAGTTTACGAAAACTACACAGTACTTACCGACAACGCTTTCAGTAACATTATAATTAGTGTTATGACTCCGCCTAGTATGGCGACCAAATCAAACACCTCTGCTCAAACTAAGGACTCGCTTGTTGTAGCCTTCCTTTGCACTGTGCTTTGCATTTTTATAATTCTTGTTATCTCATATTTCCGCGATACGGTTAAAAACATAAGCGATGTTGAAGCCTTACTTGATTTAAAGCTTTTTGGTAGTATAAACCACATAAACAAGAAAAACAGAAAAATCAAAAAAGAAATCATAGGTCTTATGATGACCAACCCTCTTGTAAACTATAAATTCAGTAACAGCTTCAGAGAAATGGCAATTAAGCTTTTAAGCATCCAGCGTACCAAAGGAATTAAATCCACCATGGTTACAAGTATTGCCGAAAACGAAGGTAAAACCACGGTCAGCGTTAATTTAGGCTTGGCACTAGCTGAAATTGGTAAGAAGGTTGTTATTGTTGATTGCGACTTCAAGCTTCCAAGTGTTTATAAGTTTTTCAAGGACTGTCCGGTAGGCGAAAATAATGAGCTTGTTGATTACATCAGAGGCAACACCGATTATGAGTCAATTATCCGCTTTGATAAACGAACTAACCTTTATATTATAGGCGGGCAAAAGCAATATCGCAATTCCTCAGAAATCATCAATAATAAAAACTTCGACGAATTAATTTCAAGGCTACATAACGATTTCGATTATGTAATTATCGATACTCCGCCCGGAGGAGTTGCCATTGACTCTGAAATTATTTCAGAAAAAACCGATTCTATGCTTTTGGTTGTAAGACAGGATTTTGTAACAGTCGAACCTATAAACGATTACATTTCAAATATCAATCAATCAAAACTTTTAGGTTGTGTTTTCAATAATGTTTCTAGCTTTAAAGACACATATAATTCCGAAACTTCTAAAGACTACTATATTTGAGGAGAAATTTAAGTGACCCATACCGAAAATAATAATATAACTGCTTTAGACGAGGAATACTCCTCCATCGGATCAATTGATTTGGTTTCAAACTTTGCCGATATGCTGAAGCTCATAAAAAGAAACCTTGCAAAGGTAATAATGATAATAGTTGTTTTCGCCATTGCCGCTTTAGGTGTTTCTGTATCGGTTTACAAACCGATTTACAAAGCGAACGTTACCTTTTCTATCACACCATTAATTTTGAGTGATTCCAAAAGCGGTGTTTCAGTTTATGAATTTAATTATGTGTTTTTCTTTGCTCAGCAGATGAACGAAACCTTTCCCCACATCACAAATTCAAATATACTGAGAAACAGTATAAATTATGATTTGGGAAGGCCTATGAATGGAAAAATCGTTCCCGACCCCGTTTTAGGTTCTAATATCTTTAAGGTTACGGTCGAAAGTGGTTCTGCACAGGATGCCTATGATATTATGAATTCCTTTATTAAATGCTATCCCCGAATCGCCGAACATATTATTGGAGATATTCGCATTAATGTAATTCATTCCAGCGGCAAGCCGGAATCACCCGCTAATCCACGAAACCATTTCGTTCACACTGCTTTAGGTGCATTTATAGGCTTAGTTTTAAGTATGATTATATTCTTTATTATGGCCCTTTATAGAGAGACCGTTAAGGATAAAACCGATGTTACCACTAAGCTTAACAGCAATTACATTTGTGAAATTCCTCATGTTAGCAGAAAACGTACCAGTAATAATCAGCCAACTCTCATTAAGATTAGTTCAAAGAACCCCGGTTTTTCCGAGTCAATACGAGTTCTTAAAAAGCGTGTTAAGACCTTGCTTCGTTCCAATGAAAAGGTTATTGCCATAACCAGTACTACCTTTGGTGAAGGTAAAACCACAGTTTCTTACAACCTAGCACAGGTATTTGCAAACGGTGATGAACGTACACTTTTAATTGATATGGACTTCTTTCACCGAGATCTTCAAAACCTTCTTTTAAAGGACCCCTCTAAATGCATAGGTATCACCGACATCGTTATGGGCAAATCCGATTTTGATACCGCTATTTGCAACGTTTCAAAAAATTTCGACATTCTCTTTTGCGGTTCAGAAAACTGCAAGTATAATAATCCTAAAATTGCCGAAGTTTTTGAAGCTGCAAGAGAAAAATACGATTATATTATTGTGGATACTCCCCCTTGCGGAATGTTTTCCGATTTAGGTCTTGTTACTCACTTATGTGACAATATTATATTCACAGTTAAAATTGATGATACATCTATCGGTAGTATTAAAAAGGCTTTACAGTATATTTTTTACAGCCGTGCCCGTCTTATTGGTTTTGTAATTAACGGAAACGGTGCCGGTGGGAATTATGCAGGTAAATTATATTACAGTCCTTATAAAAAATATAGTTATCGCTACCGTTACAATCACAATTATTACTCTAAATACGGATACGGCATTGATTCGGTAGACCCGAAAAAATAAGTATTAAAAAACCTCGATGATTATCGAGGTTTTTTGTTGCCTACAATTTTTTAGATTTGAGTCTTAAAGCGTTAGTAACAACGAAAACCGAGCTTAATGACATCGCAAGACCGGCAAGCATGGGAGAAAGTAAAATTCCCGTTACGGAATAAAGAACGCCGGCAGCAATAGGTATGCAAACGGTATTGTAGCAAAAAGCCCAAAAAAGGTTTTGCTTAATATTTTTAATAGTCAGTCGGCTCAGATTAATTGCCGCCGCGACATCTGTCGGGTCGTTTTTCATTAACACTATATCTGCAGCTTCGATGGCTATATCGCTGCCGTTTCCTATGGCACAGCCCACATCGGCAGTGGTTAGTGCAGGTGCATCATTTATGCCGTCACCCACCATAAGGGTAGATCCGTATTTTTGGGTGATTTTTTCCACAATTTGTGCCTTTTGGGTGGGGAGCACATCGGAATAAATCTCATCCATACCAAGTTCCTTGCCGATATACTCTGCACAAAGCTTGTTGTCGCCGGACAGTAAAACTGTTTTAATTCCCATAGCATTAAGTCTTTTAATAGCATCCTTAGAGGTTGGCTTTAAGCTATCGGCAACGGCAATAAGTCCCAGATATTCCCCGTCCTCTGCTACAAAAACCAACGACTTTCCCTGAATTGACAGTTCCTCTGCCTTTACTTCATTAACACTAATGCCATTTTCCTCCAAAAGCTCTTTACTGCCGACAAGAATTATTTTACCGTTTGCCACACAGCTTACACCCTTGCCCGCAATACTGTTAGAAAGAGTAGCAGCCTCGGTGAAAATATTGTTTTCCTTATTAAACTGTAAAATCGCCTTTGCAATTGGGTGAACACTTGACTGCTCACCGTAATTTGCAGCAATAAGAAGTCTTTGACGGTCACCGGTTATAATATCTGTAACAATAGGAGTGCCTAAGGTAAGTGTTCCCGTTTTATCAAAAATTGCCACGTTTATATTTTGGGTGGTCTCAAGCACCTCACCGTTGCGAATTAAAATTCCGTTGGTAGCGCCCAGTCCAGTTCCAACCATTATTGCAGTAGGTGTAGCAAGACCCAAGGCGCAAGGACATGCCACCACCAAAACACTGGTGAAAATCTTTAAAACAAAGGAAATTTCCTTTCCTAATATAAGCCAAATTATAGCCGAAAGCAAAGCTATAGCTATAACTACGGGAACAAATACTCCCGCCACCTTATCAGCAGTACCGGAAATCGGTGCTTTTTTACTGCCCGCTTCCTCTACAAATTTAATAATTTTAGCTAAAGTGGTGTTCTCCCATCGGTGGGTTACCTTAACCAAAATAAGTCCCGTCAAGTTAAGACTTCCGCCGGTGACTGTATCCCCTTCTTTTCTTTCAACGGGCAAGCTTTCTCCTGTGAGCATTGATTCATCCACTAATGTTTCACCGCTTACAATAACCCCGTCCAACGGAATTTTGCTTCCCGACTTTATCACCAAAATATCTCCTACGAGTACCTTTTCGGTTAGCAGTGTTATATCATTGCCGTCACGCCTTACAATGGCGGTTTCGGGAGTGAGCTCCATTAAACCCTTAATGGCGTCCATGGTTTTATCTCGGCTTTTAGACTCCATAAATTTCCCCAGCATTACAAGGGTTATAACCACTGCCACACTTTCAAAATAAAGGTTGTGAACAGCGTGTGGGTTGGCAGGAATTGTGTAGGTCATAACAATACTGTAAATAAGCGAAGCCAACGCGCCTACCGCCACTAAGGAATCCATATTCGGATGTCCTTTAAATAGCAAGGGCAGACCTTTAATAAAGAATTTTCTACCGAAATAAAGTGCAGGAACACACAAAAGTAACTGTGTTAAAGCGAAATTATAAGGGTTAATACCGGGATCAATTATATTTGGCAGTCTAATTCCCTTAAAAAGCATTGTGCCCATGGAAATTAAAAGCAAAACCGCAGTGAAAATTGCCGAAATCACTATGGGGTAAAACAGTGTTTTCTTTTCCTTTTTTTCCTTGTGTTCGGTTTTTTCCTTGTTAATTCCAAAGCCCGCCTTTTCAACAACACGGATAAAATCACTCTCGCCGACCCTTGCCTCGTCAAAGGTAACGGTCATTTTTCCGGTAAGCAAATTAACATCGCACTGCACAACACCCTCAAGCCGAGAAACGATCCTTGTTACCGATGCCGAGCACGCAGCACAGGCCATACCTGTTATGTTATAAATTTCAGTTTTCATAAGCGCCTCCTAGATTTTAAGTATACTCTTATTTTTTTCTTTTTGCAAGACTGATTTCGACTGTTTTTCGTATATTTCTTTGATCGCTATTGACAAAATTTTAAAGTGTAAAGTGGTAATATTTTATAGGGGTATTTATATGATAGTTTACGCCGACATACTGTTAGTCGTCAATTTGATAATTGATTTTTTCCTTTTAAAAATAAGCCTTCGGCTTTTAAAAATCACAGTAAAACCCTTTAGAATTATATCCGCCTCGGTAGTGGGCACTTTCTTTTCACTCTACATATTTTTACCAAAATCCCCTGTTTTAGTTGAATATTTAGTTCATCTTGCGATGAGTGGCGTTTTAATGCTTATTTGCGTGGGATATCGCTCACTTAAAAGCTTTTTTCGTTCGGTGATTACCCTTTTTGCGGTGACATGCATTTACGGCGGACTTATGATTTCCCTTTGGCAGGTAGCACGTCCAAAGGGTATGGTAATTAACAATTCGGTGGTTTATTTTAACATTTCTCCCGTAGTGCTAATCACATTTACTGTTGTAGGATATTTTTTGTATATAATACTTTCAAAAATATTTGCAATATCCTCGAAAAATGCTAAGCGGTGCAATATTACGCTCTATGCCCTAGGTAAAAGCGTAGGTGCCACCGCTATTATAGATACGGGAAATTCTCTTGTGGATATAATGTCAGAGAGTGAAATCATAATTGCAGATAAATCGGTGGCAGTTGCACTTTTCGGCAATACAGATATAATCAAAGACCCTTTGCTTGCCACCCGTTTTCGCACAATTCCTTGCGATACCGTTTCGGGCGGAAGCATTTTAGAGGGCTTTCGCTGTGATATGGGGGAAATTTATTTAGAGGATAAAACAATATCACTTAATAATCCTATACTAGCCATTTCAAAAGCACCTATAAAAGAGGATTATTCAGCAATTTTAAACCCAAAAATACTCGATTTAGAAGGTAAAAAAAATGAAAATACTGAAAAGATTAATATATAAACTCCTCGCCCGCTTGGGGCTGATTTCCCCTACCTATTACATAAACGGACCCGAAACACTGCCGCCACCACTATCCGCCGAGGCAGAGTCAAGACTTTTAGCAGAAAATACCGACGATGCCAGAAACACACTGATTGTTCATAACCTTAGACTTGTAGTGTATATTGCAAGAAAATTCGATAATGTATCTGCCGGTATTGAGGATTTGATTTCCATAGGTACTATCGGGCTTATTAAAGCAGTTAACACCTTCTGTGCCGATAGGAACATTAAGCTTGCAACCTACGCCTCCCGTTGCATTGAAAACGAAATTTTAATGTATCTTCGAAAAAGCTCCAATCAAAAAAATGAAATTTCTATTGACGAGCCACTTAATGTAGACTGGGACGGCAACGAGCTTTTGCTCTCCGACATTTTAGGAAGTGAGGGCGACGAGGTAGGCAGAGACGTGGAAATGGAGGACGAACGGCATCAGCTATTAGCTTTTGTCTGTGGACTGCCTGTACGTGAAAAGCAAATAATGGAAATGCGGTTTGGTATGAACGGCTACACCGAATACACCCAATCGCAAGTAGCGGATGCCTTAGGGATTTCCCAATCGTATATTTCGAGACTTGAAAAAAGAATTATAAATAAGCTTAAAAAACAGATAGAAAAAAATGAGGCTTGAAATAAGTCTCATTTTTTAATACAATAAGCATAGGTGATACAATGCCGTATATAATTTATCTTTTAAGTATAAATTTAATATCTGTCATTTTTTGTGTTTTCGATAAGCACCAAGCCAAAACGGGCGGTTGGCGTATAAAGGAGCGAACACTTTTTGCTCTTTGCTTTTTGGGAGGCGGTGTGGGAATGTATTTGACAATGAAAGTCATTCGCCACAAAACACTGCACAAACGGTTTATGCTGGGTATTCCGCTTATAATAATTCTGCAATTAATTATTTTTTTGTATTTTAAACACATATTTTAAATTCTTTGCTACGCTCAAGAATGAAAAAGATGCAGTGCCTATTTTATTTATATCCTTACAAGGAACAATTTATTGTGACTAAGAATCTCAAAAAAACATTTACATTGTAAAAAAAATCACATATAATAGCTATGTGATTTTTTTATTTTGGAGGAACTGTTTTGGCAAACGATAAGCTCGTAATTAAGGGCGCTAACGAAAACAATTTAAAAAATATTGATGTTGAAATTCCAAGGGACAAGTTAGTTGTGTTTACCGGTCTTTCAGGAAGCGGTAAATCCTCCCTTGCTTTTGATACTATTTATGCCGAGGGTCAACGCCGTTATGTTGAATCTCTGTCCTCTTATGCCCGCCAGTTCTTAGGACAAATGGAAAAACCCGATGTTGACACCATTGAGGGTCTTTCTCCCGCCATATCCATTGACCAAAAAACCACCTCCAAAAATCCTCGTTCTACCGTTGGAACGGTTACTGAAATTTACGATTATTTGCGCCTTTTATATGCCCGTGTAGGTGTTCCACACTGTCCCGTTTGCGGTAAGGAAATCAGTCAGCAAACCACCGACCAAATTGTTGATGTTATAATGAAGCTAGACGAGGGTACCAAAATTCAAATCCTAAGTCCTATTGTAAAAAACCGCAAGGGCGAGCACGCAAAGGAGCTTGATTCCCTTAGGAAATCCGGTTATTCCAGAGCCAGAATTGACGGCAATATTTACGATTTATCTGAAAATATAACCCTTGACAAAAATAAAAAACATTTAATTGAGGTTATTGTCGACCGCCTTGTAATCAAATCTGATATTGTATCCCGCTTAACCGACAGTATTGAAACTGCCGTTGCACTCTCAGGAGGGTTAATTGCCGCAGATGTTATCGGTGGCGAAGAACTTCAGTTTTCCCAAACCTATGCTTGTGACGAGCATGGAATCAGTATACCCGAGCTCACCCCTACAATGTTTTCTTTCAACAATCCCATGGGTGCCTGCCCAGTTTGTACGGGTATTGGCAGCTTTAAAAAGATTGACCCGCGTCTAATTATCAATGACGAGGACAAGTCCTTAACAGAGGGTTGCATTAAAGCCGCAGGCTGGGGCGTTAATTCTTGGTTTCACCCCGATGCCAGCAGTATTGCCAAAATGTATTATGAAGGTCTTGCAAAGCATTATAATTTTGATGTTAATACACCTTGGAAAAAACTTTCAAGTGAGGTACAAAACGCCGTGCTTTACGGTACGGGTGACATAAAGCTGGAGCTTCACCGCAACATTGATTTTGGCGGTGGTGTTTACCACGCTCCATTTGAAGGTATTATAAATAACCTTGAGAGACGTTATAAGGATACGAACAGCGAATATGCCCGAAACGAATACGAAAGCTATATGCTTGAAAGCCCCTGCCCCGAATGTCACGGTGCTAGACTAAAGCCCGAATATTTGGCCGTAACCGTAGGAGGCAAAAGCATTAGAGAATTTTGCGATATGTCTGTAAGCGATGAGCTTGAATTTATTAAAACCCTTAAATTTTCTCAGCGTGACGGTATGATTTCCTCCCCCATTTTAAAGGAAATTAAGGAGCGACTAACCTTTTTGCAAAGCGTGGGACTGGAGTATCTTGACCTTTCCCGTTCATCGGGTACGCTTTCCGGTGGTGAAAGTCAGCGTATTCGTCTTGCCACACAAATCGGCTCATCTTTAATGGGTGTTTTATATATTCTTGACGAACCTAGCATAGGGCTGCACCAAAGGGATAACGAACGTCTTATTGCAACACTTAAAAGGCTTCGCGATCTTGGAAATACAGTAATTGTAGTCGAACATGACGAAGACACTATGCGAGCCGCCGACTGGATCGTAGACATTGGCCCAGGGGCTGGTATTCACGGGGGTCAGGTTGTCTTTTCGGGCGACCTTAAGGCGCTTAAAAAGTGCAAGGAATCCATTACAAGCGACTATTTAACGGGCAGAAAAAAGATACCTGTTCCGAAAACCCGTCGTAAGGGCAACGGAAATTTCCTTACTGTTAAGGGTGCCTCTGAAAACAACCTTAAAAATATTAATGTTAAAATCCCACTTGGCACCTTTACCTGTGTTACGGGTGTTTCGGGCAGCGGTAAATCCTCCTTTGTTAATGACATTCTTTACAAGGTTTTAGCAAACAAGCTAAACCGTGCAAAGACCATTGCGGGTAAATACAAGTCAATTGAGGGTGTTGAAAATCTTGATAAGATAATCAACATTGACCAGTCACCCATTGGCAGAACTCCCCGTTCCAACCCTGCCACATATACGGGCGTTTTCACCGATATACGTGAGCTTTTTGCATCTACAAAGGACGCTAAAATACACGGCTACTCATCGGGCAGATTTTCCTTTAATGTTAAGGGAGGTCGGTGTGAAGCCTGCCAAGGCGACGGTATTTTAAAGATTGAAATGCACTTTTTACCCGACATTTATGTACCTTGTGAGGTTTGCGGTGGAAGTCGTTACAACAGAGAAACCTTAAGCGTTAAATACAAAGGCAAAAGCATTTATGATGTTCTCGAAATGACGGTTGAGGAAGGTATGTATTTTTTTGAAAGCATACCGAAAATTCAGCGAAAGCTTAAAACCCTTTACGATGTAGGCCTAGGCTACATTAAAATCGGTCAGCCCGCGACCACGCTTTCGGGTGGCGAAGCTCAGAGAGTGAAGCTTGCCACCGAGCTGTCAAAAAGAGGTACGGGTAAGACCATTTATATTTTGGACGAGCCTACAACGGGACTTCACACTGCGGATGTTCACAAGCTAATAGAGGTTTTGCAAAAGTTTGTAGATACAGGCAACACAGTTCTTGTAATTGAGCACAACCTCGATGTAATAAAAACTGCAGACTATATAATTGATTTAGGTCCTGAGGGCGGAAACAACGGCGGTACGGTTGTTGCAAGCGGCACTCCCGAAAAGGTGGCAGAGTGTAAAAGTTCATATACGGGACAGTTCCTTAAAAATATACTTTAATTTACACATTATTCACCAAATAGTAAGCTAAAAGTAATAGAATGTTAAAATAAGGGGTGAAAAAATGTTTGGATATGTAAGAATTTCCAAGGGCGAGCTTAAGGTTAAGGAATACGAAATGTACAAGGCGGTTTACTGCTCACTTTGTAAAACCTTGGGAAAGCACTACGGAATTTTATCCCGATTGACACTAAGCTTTGATTTCACCTTTTTGGCACTGCTTAATATGTCCTTGAAAGACGGCTGTGACGAAATAGAACGAAAAAGATGTGCCTTTAATCCCCTTAAAAAGTGTAATTACTGCAAAAATACCGACAGTCTTGCAATGCCGTCAGCAGTTGCAATGCTTATGCTTTACTATAAAATTCTTGATAACATTACCGACGAAAAGGGCTTTAAAAAATTAGGGTTTTGCCTTTTAATGCCGATTTTTAATGGTGCCTATAAAAAGGCTTCAAAAAAATATCCCGAAGCCAAGGAGTATATCGACGAATATATTACCACCCAAAGCAAGCTTGAAAAAGAAAACTGCAATGAGCTTGACCGCATTGCCGACCCCACTGCTAAAGCGTTATCCAAAATTTTTATGCTTTGCAGTGATGACGCTACCCAAAAACGGGTTTTAGAACGCCTTGGCTACTGTATGGGTAGATATATTTATTTGATAGATGCCGCAAGGGATTTCAATGAGGACTTAAAACAAAACAAATACAATGTTTTAAAATTCAGTTGTAAAACCCACCAAGAAGCCAAAGAAAAAATTAAACCTCAGCTTTACTTTTGCATTAATGAGTCAGCAAAGGCATTTGAGCTTTTGGAAATTAAGAAATACAAGAATATTTTAGGAAATATTATTTACCTAGGGCTTGAAGATACATTTAAAAAGGAGCTTGAAATATGAAAGACCCCTATTCCATTTTAGGCGTTAACAAAAACGCCACTGATGATGAAATTAAAAATGCCTACCGCGAGTTAGCGCGAAAGTACCACCCCGACAATTATCAGGACAATCCCTTATCTGAACTCGCAGCTGATAAAATGAAGGAAATCAATGAGGCTTACGATGCTATTGTTAATAGTCGCCGAGGCAGAAAAAATACCTATGACGGCAATTTTGCAGGCAGTAACGGCGCAACCTCTTTCCCTGAGGTGCGTTCTTTAATTTCGCAAAACAGACTGGAGCAAGCCCAAGAGGTGCTTGATGGCGTTCCCGTTGGAAGCCGTAATGCCGAGTGGTATTTCCTTAACGGCACTGTGCTTTACCGTAGAGGTTGGTTTGACCAAGCCTACACCTCGTTTGCAACAGCTTGCCGTATGGAGCCTACTAACCCTGAATACAGAAACGCGCTTAACCGTGCACAGGGACAGGCAAACGCCGGCTACAACCCATACAGAAGCTACGGCGGCGCAAACAGTTGTAACAGTTGTGACTGCTGCACGAATTTAATTTGCGCCGACTGTTGCTGTGAAATGATGGGCGGCGACTTAGTGCCTTGTTGTTAATATGAAGAAGAATACTAAGCTGACATTTTCCGCTATTATGGCGGCATTGGCAGTAGCCTTTATGCTACTGTCCTATTTTCCCTATCTTACCTATGCAATTCCCGCAATAGCCGGACTTTTCATAATGATAGTGGTAATAGAAATTAACCTTAAATGGGCGTTTGTTGCCTATCTTTCCTCGGCAGTGCTTGTTTTTCTTTCTGCAGAACCGGAAAGCCGACTGCTTTATGTTTTCTTTTTAGGCTACTACCCTATTTTAAAAGCGGTTATTGACAAATGGCGAAAACCTGTATTGGAATGGTCGGTTAGAATTTTAATCTTCAACTGCGCAGTGCTGTTGTGTTACTTAATCTTTGCAAAGCCAATGGGGATTAGTCTTGAGGACTTCGGTTCACTTGGAAAATACGGTGCAGTTATACTGTTGGCTCTGGGCAATGTAGCATTTATGCTTTACGATATTGCCGTTTCAAGAATGGCAACAGTTTATATATCGGTTATAAAACCTAAAATAAAACAATTTTTTAAATAAAGGGCGTTATGCCCTTTATTTCTATTAAATTATTGATTTTTTATTGTTATTACACTGCTTTTGTGATAAAATTATAAGTGGTGATTAGAATGTTCAGAAAAACAAAAATCGTTTGCACAATTGGTCCCGCAAGCGGTGACGAAAAGACTGTTGAAGAATTATGTAAGGCGGGTATGAACGTTGCCCGACTAAACTTTTCACATAACACCCACCAAGACCATGCCCAGCGTATTTCAATTATAAAAAAAATTCGCGAAAAGCTGGACTTGCCCATTGCTATTATGCTTGATACAAAGGGTCCTGAGTACCGAATTAAAACCTTTAAAAATGATAAGATTTTTCTGAATTCTGGCGATAACTTCACCTTCACTTCCGAGGAAATCGAGGGTGATGAAAACAGGGTTTCAGTCAACTACAAGGATTTGCCCAATGAAATGAATAAGGGCGATATTATTCTGCTTAATAACGGACTTTTGTCCTTTGAGGTTGTAGACTGTGTCGACACAGAGGTTCACACCAAGGTTTTAATTGGCGGAGAGCTTTCTAACAGAAAAAGTATGAGTTTTCCAAATAAAACCCTTAAACAGGTTTATTTGAGCGAACAAGACAAGGCTGATATTTTATTTGGTGTAGAGCACGATATTGATTTTCTTGCTTGTTCCTTTGTTTCTTGCCGCCAAGATTTGATTGATGTTAAGAATTATTTAAAGGAAATCGGCGCTAGCGATATTGACATTATCGCAAAAATCGAAAACCGTTCGGGTGTGGATAATATTGAAGACATTTGCGAGGAATGCGACGGTATAATGATTGCCCGCGGTGATATGGGCGTGGAAATTCCCTTTGAGGAGCTTCCCGATATTCAAAAGAAGCTTATCACCAAGTGCCGACTTCTTGGAAAGCGTGTTATTACCGCCACGGAAATGCTTGAATCTATGATTTACAATCCCCGTCCCACCAGAGCCGAAATTTCCGATGTTGCCAACGCAGTTTATGACGGCACAAGCGCTATTATGCTTTCGGGTGAAACCGCCGCAGGAAGGTACCCCGTAGAAGCGGTTAAAACTATGGCTTTAATTGCCGAAAATACAGAAAAAAATATCCACTATGCAAAGCGTTTCAGAACACGCGAATTTAAAATTAAAAACACTGTGGATGCCATTTCCCATGCAACCTGCGGAATGGCTATTGATATTGACGCCAGCGCCATTGTAGTCTGCTCCCTTTCGGGTATGACTGCACGAATGGTATCCCGTTTTAGACCCCACGTTAATATTATAGGCTTTACTACAAACGAAAAAAACTGGCGAAAGCTTTCGCTTTCTTGGGGTGTTGTGCCCGTTATGGGTGAAAACTACAACTCCACCGATGTTATGTTCTACACTGCAACACAAAAAACCAAGAATGTTTTAAATCTCAAAAAAGGCGAACGAATTGTACTAACCGGCGGTGTTACCAACGGAAAATCCGGCAACACCGACCTTATAAAGGTAGAGATTATTTAATATGAAATATTTATTTGCCGAATTTAAATGGGAAATTGACGAAAAATACGGTAGAATAAGCAAAGAAGCTATGGATTACAAGGCCTCTTTTGATACTGCTGATTTTAATATTTCTGTGAGTGAAACCGACATTGACTGCGAGGCTTCGGTATCGGAGCAGCATTTCAGTAAACCTTACCTTGAATTTATTGCGGTATTTAGAAAAATGGGCGAAATTTTGCCATTACATAATGCCTTTGTCTTGCATTCTGCCTGTTTTAGCGTAGACGGTATTGGTGTTGCCTTTGCTGCCAAGAGCGGTACGGGAAAAACTACCCATTTAAGCCGTTGGCAAAGCTATTTAGGTGACAAAATGACCGTTGTAAACGGTGACAAGCCGATTGTACGTTTTATAGACGGAGTCCCTATTGCCTACGGTACTCCGTGGTGCGGCAAGGAAAAGCTCGGTTCCAACACAAAGGTACCCCTAAAGCACATCTGCTTTATTGAAAGAAGCGACGCTAACTTTGTGGAGAAGGTCAGTAAAGAAACGGTTGTTGAGCGGATTTTAAATCAGGTTTATATGCCTAAAACCAACCCCGAGGCACTCATTAAAACAATGGAACTGGCTGACAGATTGTTATCTCAAACCGAAGTTTGGATAATACACTGTAACTTGGATAAAAATGCCGGTGAAATTGCATACAAGAGTATATTTAAATAAAATAAGCTCCCCTAAGAGGCGCACTCCTAAGGGAAGTGCGCCTCAGTTATATTCGCCAAAGGCGAGTTATATTGCTTCGCAGTGATATTCGGCTGATGCCGAGTGGTATTGCCTTCGGCAGTTTTGGAGCGAATATAATATCACTGAAACTGCAAGTTTCAATATCACTTTGCCGTAAGGCAAAATAAAACTGTGAGACCTGTCTCACAATATCACTCATTATATTATCTTTGAGAGGGGTATTATTTCAAAGTATGTAACCCACTATGACACTTTCAACTTGAAAGTGTCAATTTTTATATAAAAAGAAAATTTGGAGACACTTCTTTACTAAGTGTCTCCAAATAGAGGAGCTTTAATTTTGCAATATTTAGGACTTAGTCATAGATAATTCTAATTATTCAATACCGTATATCATTACGGGTGAGCCTGTTATATTAATAGTAACCTTTCCGTTTTCTGCCTTGTAAAATTTTGTGTTACCCATAATATCAACAACCTTAACAGTATCTCCGACTGCATCAAAGCTTCTGTCCTCCCCTATTGCCCAATGATTTTCCCATGTCGGTAATGGGGTACGGATATGATGTGAAACTCTGCCTAAAGCGGTTGTGTTTGGCAATTTATATACATTTGACCAAACTGCGGTAAATTTGCCGTTCTCTTGTGTTTCAACATCAAAGGCTCTTAAAGTTCCCCACTGGTCTTCCTCATATTTTTCATTAAATGTGCAAGACTTCACACCGTCCATTAAACGGGTAAGGGTAGCATAAGCTACAGCCCAAGGCTTAGGCATATAAACACCTGCATAATCATAATTATAGACTGCTCCGAAATACATCTCGTTCCAAAAACCACCACCAACAAAATACTGGGTGCGGTCATATAAGCAATAATAATTGATAATCTCTGCACCGGCTTCTAAAAACATAAACGCCAGTCTTGTGTTAAAATCAGCAACCGTTCGCATATCAACACCGATTTTAATTAATGGCGGTGTTGCATATCCCGTCTCGCCTACTATCATTCTTTTTTTGCCGTAGCGGCGGCAAATGCGTTTCCAGCGTACAATTGCAAATTCATTGGAATATAGGCTTGCAAACATACTTTCGGGTTGATTGCTAAAAACCTTATCCGGCCCCGAAGGACTGCTGTAAGAATGAATATCAATATAGCTAGATGCATCCCATAGGCCTGCTTCCTCATACGCTTCAAGCCATTCTGTGGAAGCATGGCAGTTACTTTCCCAGCTCACCTTACTAAGGTCAGAAAATTTCTCACTCAGCACTTCGTATGCCGGCTTGAAGGTGCAAGGATAAAACTTTTCCTCTATAACCTTTTTGCAAAAATCATAATTGTTCTTGCACTTAGTATCAAATTCATTTGCAAGAAAGAAGTACTCACATTTATCATACCAAGTATCGGCAAATTCACTTAGACTTTTTTTGTACTCTTCAATATTCTCGGGATTACTATTTCCGGGAAAGCCATGACAAATCCGTTTGACATTGTGGCGTGCCAGTTGTTCAACCAATTCCTCATTATTGTCACTTCTGCCCAAGCGGGTAATTGCTATTCCCATTTTCTCCATTAAAACAGCAGTGGCTTCACGTTCGCCTTTGTTTTCCGCGTGAGGTGCACAAATACCGAAAGGACTCTCCTTTAATCCTTTGAATTTATAATCCTCAAGAACCGCAAAATGATAACATTCACGGTATTCACCTTTTTCACTTTTGACAAATACATTGAGGAAATACATACCGTAATTTTCTAATTTCAAATTCAAATTGCGGTTTGCCGACATTTTTGGTTCTAATAGGTTGGCATAAAAGGTTTCGGCGGTAATTGTATTATTATAGTAATCCTTTAATTCATATTTGACAGCATATTTTATTGCTTTATCTGTAATATTGGTAACATTGATATTAAGCAGAATATCTTTGCCAATAAAAATGGTGGAAAAATCATTTTTATCAACAGATGCTACACCAGCGGCAAAATCCATGTTTTTACCGGCAAACAATGCAGTGTATGCCTCGTTTACACCCTCTTTAATATCGGCAATCGTGATATCCATAGCACATTTGTAATCAATATTTGTTGTATCGTTTTTTAGGGTAAGAGGAATCAAATCTGCCCGCATTTCAGCGATATTAAACTGTTTTTTTGAATTTTCGTCCCTTACAAAGGTATAAACCGCCTTTTGACCGAAAAACTCCGAAAGTGCCAATGCATCGGCATTTTTATAAGCGAAATCGTTATCCTCCGGATAAACCCAATCGTAAGAAACACGTCTTTGCAGTTTATTTCTTGAATTAAGACAACTACGCTTTATAAAGCAACTGTCTGCGTGAAGTCCTTCGGAAATACCGTTTACATTAACCTCACAAATAATTGAAATACAACGTTCTTTGAATATGTAAGTGGTTTGAGCAAGTGCTGTAAATTCACATTCTCCCTCACTGTTATAGCGGACAATAACCGCCTTATAACCGTCAATTTCGGTTTCACGGTAATCTCTAATTTCAGTAAGCGAGTACAACTCTTTGTTGCTACGGGTAGAAAATGTATATTTTCCGGCACCTTGATAAGCTTCAATTATTGTATTTTCATTTTCAAGAATTGCAATAATTTCAGTATTATCCTTAATACCGTAAAAATAATTGGCACCTATATATGAGTATGAATATTCAGAAAGGTTCAGCTCAGTTCGTTTTGGCACCGAATTTTCGTCTATTGTAATCGTAAGTGCATTATCACCGTGTCTGCCGGGGTATACACCGAAAGCATCACTGTCCGATACATTATTAAAATTATTCATTACGGCACATTCGTTGATATTAAGTTCCCATTTAACAATATTTTC
The DNA here is from genome assembly GCA_017434895.1 of Clostridia bacterium. Classification (GTDB taxonomy): domain Bacteria; phylum Bacillota; class Clostridia; order Oscillospirales; family Acutalibacteraceae; genus UBA737. The sequence goes on along the minus strand of JAFSGB010000002.1, from coordinate 12,121 downwards.
CATACAATCACCCTTAATAAATATAAATACCTTTCCTTCTGGCATATTTATTTCAGAAAGAAAGGTATTTAACTTACATTATTTTACATCAAGTACCCATTCATCTCTTGTGCGGAAATTATTGGCGAACTTCTTATTAAGTACACCCTTTTCTTCAAGGTGAATATAACAAGCTCTATCACAAGCATTACCGCAAATTGATGAAATATAGCTATGCATTATAGGAGGATAATAGGAGATTTCATTAATGACTTCCCTTGATTCCTTAGAATTTAATTGCTTTTTGCCGTTAAGGATATCCAATCTGTCCTCTCTGTCGGGAAAAGCATTTTGTGACATGAAAGGATTCTTGGACATATTTGCACCTGCATAATATGCGGCACACTGCCAAGGCTCCTTCTTCTTATCATGAATAGCATTTCCGGGACATGCCTTAACACATTTACCGCAATTATCACAAATATGTGGCTTAAATTCCGGAGTGGGGGTAAGTTCGGCATCGGTTAAAACGAAGCAATATCTCTGTAAAGGACCGTAATCGTCGGTAAGCAAAGTACCGCTCATTCCGATTTCGCCCAAACCGCATTTTGCAGCAACAGAAGTATAATCCATCTGATATTCATCCTTTTTACCGCGATAAACCTTGTTATAAAGCATTTCAGGGTTGGTACTGTCATCCTCTTGCATAATAGTTTGTGTTCTTTTCTGCGGAAGTGCAACAAAGCCTTCTTCTTCCAATATTCTGGCACATCTAAGAGCCATCATAGGCATTACCGTTTCTTCGAGAACTTCAATAGCCATCGTAGTGTAATGGTGATAAGAAGTACCCTCTTCGATTCCTCTGTGTGTGCCTCTTAAAATACGGTATGCAAGACATATAACGGATTTTGTTTCAGGCAAAATTTTGAAAATAGGGTCATCCTTTTCAAATCGGTCAGCCGAAGCAATACCGATCATATCGGGGCCGAATGACATTCCCTTTAGTTCATTAATTCTACTTATCATATTATTTTTGCCTCCTTTAGATGTTTAAAGCAGACATAATCACATTTCTTGCCGCAAAGACAAGGAACATAACCACTCTGAGTATTTGGTAAAAAGTCTATTTCTTTGAAAATCTTTCGTGCAGAATCAATATCAAACCTTTTTTCGCCGTTCAAAATAGCTTCTCTTTCAGGATCGTCCTTCAAGAAATCGTCGGTCATAAAAGGATTGGACTTGTGAACACCGCGATAATATACTGCACACTGCCAACTATCAACACCGTCTTCCGATATAGCGTGACCGGGGCATGCTTTTATACACTCTCCACAATTATCACAAAGTTGCTTTTCGATGATTGGGTCTTCTTGAAGCTCAGCATCGGTTACAATAAAGCAAAATCTCATGCAGGGGCCGTATTTGGGATTAATAACCCTGCCGTTTAAGCCTTCTGTACCCAAGCCGCACAAAACAGCAGCCTTATTTGTATTCAAGATAATTTCAGGGGCAGGCTTGTCGGGTGAAACAGGCTCAGAATAAATTATTTCATAAACATCTGTAACCTCGGGGTTGCCGCTCTTATCATCCCTAACCTTCATGTTAGGTACACTTCTCTGGGTGCACGCATCATAACCTTCATTTTCAATGATACGAGCCATCTTATAAAGGAATATTGTGGTCATCTCTTCGTCTATGTACTTAACACCGATAGATGTATATTGGTAATTTTGATTTTGGTTTTCCATCGCACGGTAAAAACCGCTTGGAACATAAAATCCAAAAGCTATAACAGATTTTGCATACGGAGAAATGGATGCCGGATTACATTCGGGACGCTCATCCTTAAATCTTTCAACGCTTGCTATACCACATACAGCAGCACCGTATTCAATCGCTTTTTGCTTTATATATTCAGCATTTAATGACATAACTTAGTCCTCCTATCTATCCATACGCCAAGGCTTGCCATTGCGAAGAGGATTCTTAAACTTACCTTCAAGGCAACCGCCCTTTTGTTCGAGCATACTTACACATCCGCGTAGACAACCGCCGCATTTAGCCATTGCGTAACCAACCCATGAAGGAAGGTATGCTTCAAGCGCTCTTGCTGCTGCAACCTCATTTTCAGGTGTCATTTCAGCAGTGCTCTCGAGGAATGCCTTGTTTTGATCAAAGACATCTGCCGGAACAAAGGGGTTATAATACTTATTTGCATTGGTGTAGGCAGTATTACAACGCCAAACATCAATATCACCCCAAGTACATTCCTTGCCTCCGACATTAACAGTGATACTCTTTGTTCGGTCGGTAGGAATGCAACCACCGGGACATTCTCTTGCACATTTCATACACATTTTACAAAGCTTCGGTCCATTGTATAACGGATCAGGTTCAAGTTCGGCATCTGTAAATAGGAAAACTACTCTTTGCATCGGACCAAACTCGGGAGTTAGAAGCATTTTGCTCCAACCGATTTCACCGATGCCGCAAGCTACTGCACAAAGTCTGAAATGAATAAGTAAATCTGGAGGTACATTGCCTTCTCTTGTGGCACGGGTGTGTGGCATTGTTCTGCGGTCACCTGTAATTCCGTTACCGGATGACTCCATACTGAAAGCCTTTTCCTCGGGAGAATAAGTTCTACCCATTTTACCGTCCATATCAGATTGAACACTTCTTGCACCGGTGTTTCTGTAAACAAAGGCTTCATAGCCCTCGTCCTCAATCATTCTTCCCAGCTCGTAAAGTACGGCAGGTGCAAACATTTGGTTTGTTCCACCGTAAGCCAATGACGGATATTGATAGAACTGTGTTCCGGTTTCAATACCGCGTTGTACACCTCTGGGGATACGGAAAGCAAGACAAATTATGCTTTTTGCATCAGGATACATGAGCCTTGGATTCCAAAGATCAGGAGTATCCTTGAAGCGATCCATAGAGCCTATGCCGCAAATGTCAGCACCGGCAGCCAAAGCCGCTTCTTTAATCATTTTACTTGTTAACATGGCACTTCCTCCAATTTAAATATTCTACATCTTGATTTTAGCATAAACATATAATATAATAAATAAAATAAACACACATAAATCTTTCAAAAACAAATATTTGTATAGGGGTTGTTTGTTCTGACAGTAGAAAATATAAATCCATTCATCAGAAGAGCATTGTATTTAAATCATAAGCCTTATAAAAAATCTGTCAAAAACGCGGACTGTCGCTTGTTTTATGTCATTGAAGGTCACGGTACGCTGTTTATTAACAATAAAGCTCAGCCATTTCAAAAAAATTTTATAGGATTATGGCCGTCCGGAACCGAATATTATTGGGATTTTGAAAAAGAAAGTAAATGCCGTCTTGCAATTATTAATTTTGATTACACCTGCGACTTTTCAAAAACAAAACAAAAAATTCCGCTCATAAACACATCAAAATCTGTTAAAGGCTCATTACTTAAATCAGACGATTTCACAGATGCAGTCTCATTAAATACTCCCTTGTTTTTTGAAAATATGCATTTTTTAAAGCAAGAAACCTTAAATATAATAGATGAATTTGAAAGTCAAAAAATTTATTCAACTCAGCTTGCTTCGAGTATGCTAAAACCGCTTATAATAAAACTCATCAGATATGTTTCTTTGCCAACACCTACAAATTTGAAAATCGAACCGATTTTTGAATATATTAAAGAAAATTACAGCAAAGAAATAACCAACACTACCTTGGCCTCAATTACAAATTACCACCCATATTACGTTAATACCTTGATAAAAAACTACACGGGAACGTCGCTTCACTCATATTTAATAAACTTTAGATTAAACGAAGCTACAAAAATGCTTATCAATACATCAGATTCCATTGAAACAATAGCACTTAAGGCCGGTTTTAAAAACCCCACACATTTTAGCGCTACCTTCAAAAAGAAATATGGTGTGACCCCTTCTCTTTACCGACAAGCATCTAAAACAATTTAGTAGAAGCTTTAACAAAAAATCCGCCGACCTTAGACAAGTGTTCCTAAGGACACTTGGCTAGTTTTATTCGCCCTATGGCGAGTTATATTGCTTATTCGGTTGATGCCGAGTGGTATTGCCTTCGGCAGTTTTTTGCGAATAAAATATCACTAAAAACACAAGGTTTTAATATCACTCTTTAGAAATATCTCGCTATAGACGGTGTATTCTAAAGAATTTCACTTTAAGACTTGTCTCACAATATCTCTTTTTGGATATGGGTGAAAGGGTCTTAGGTTCTCCTAACGAGCGAAACTTTCCGTACAAGTTCCCTGCTTGTTATGGTATAAGACAAAAGTAAAAGATGCACGAAAATTTCGTGCATCTTTTTTACTGTCCTTAGCAACCCTGCTCATTCGTCGGCAAATTTTTGTGTTGGGTGCTTAAAAAACTTTGTGAAAATTTTTTTATTATTAATGATATATCGTCCCTTAAATTGTGCGAAGGACACAACATTAACCTTAAGGACGGTATGATTCAAAAACCACTTCCGAAGAAGTGGTTTTTTGGCACGCTGAAAGGGATTCGAACCCCCGACCCTCTGCTTAGAAGGCAGATGCTCTATCCAACTGAGCTATCAGCGCATATTGCGAATTTCACAACGGTATGTATTATAACATACCATTTTAAAATAATCAAGTATTTTATTTCAAAATTCGCATTACGTTGACTAAACTACTTGTTTTTTAAATATTCGTCAATAGATTTAGCGGCAGTTTTACCCGCACCCATTGCCAAAATAACCGTGGCCGCTCCCGTTACGGCATCACCTCCAGCATAAACACCCTCTTTGGTGGTCTGCATATTTTCGTCCACAACAAGACATCCCTTTTGATTTGCCTCAATTCCCTTAGTAGTTGAACGAATAAGAGGATTTGGCGATGTGCCAAGAGCCATTATAACCGACTCTACGGGAAGTGTAAACTCGGAGCCTTCAATCACAGTAGGTCTTCGTCTGCCGCTTTGGTCAGGCTCTCCGAGTTCCATTTTTACACATTCAATACCGATAACCTTGCCGTCTGCATCAGCTATAATTCTTGTAGGATTGCAAAGCAATTTAAATTCGATTTCCTCTTCCTTGGCGTGGTGAATTTCCTCCCTGCGAGCGGGCATCTCAGCCTCACTACGCCTATACACAATATAAACATGCTCTGCTCCCAAGCGTTTAGCACAACGGGCAGCATCCATAGCAACGTTACCGCCACCTACAACAGCAACGGAATTCGGCTTTCTAATCGGTGTGTCATAATCATCGCGGTATGCCTTCATAAGATTAATACGGGTCAAAAACTCGTTGGCAGAATAAACGCCGACACTTGCCTCCCCTTCAATACCCATAAAGCTCGGGAGTCCTGCACCGGAGCCAATAAATACGGCGTCATGGCCCATTTCGATAATTTCATCCACAGAAAGTATTTTTCCAATTACCATATTGGTTTTAATTTCCACGCCTAAAGCTTTAAGTCCCTCTATTTCGTGGTTTACAATGGCTTTTGGCAGACGGAATTCGGGAATACCATACACCAAAACACCACCCGCAGTATGGAAAGCCTCAAAAATAGTTACACTGTAACCAAGCTTTGCCAAATCACCGGCACAAGCAAGACCGGAGGGTCCAGAGCCGATAACGGCAACCTTTTTGCCGTTGGGAGTAATATTTTGAGCCGCTATTTCACAGTTTTCTCTGAAATAATCAGCGGCAAAGCGTTCCAGTCTACCGATAGCGACACTTTCCCCTTTTATTGCCCTAATACACTTGCTTTCGCACTGTCTTTCCTGTGGACAAACGCGACCGCAAACTGCGGGCAAGGAATTTGTTTCGCTGATTTTAAGATATGCCGATTCAAAATCGCCCTCACTAATTTTCTTAATAAAATCGGGAATTTGAACATTAACGGGACAACCCGTAACACACATTGGATTTTTACAGTTGAGGCACCTGTTAGCTTCTGCCACCGCCATTTCTGGGGTATAGCCCAAGGCTACCTCTTCAAAATTTTTATTACGGATAGTGGGCTTAAGCACCGGCATTTCTGTTTTTTTAGTAGACATATCAGTCATTGTATTCTGCCTCCAATCTGCAAGCGTGAGCCTCTTCTTGCTTGTATAGACTGTTTCTACGCATCAGCTCGTCAAAATCAACCAGATGCCCGTCAAAATCGGGACCGTCAACACAAGCAAACTTAACCTCACCCCCAACCGTTACACGGCAACCGCCACACATACCCGTACCGTCAATCATAATTGGGTTAAGGCTGACAATTGTTTTGATTTTCTGTTCCTCGGTGGTTTTTGCCACATTTTTCATCATAAGAACGGGACCAATAGCAATTACCAAATCATAACTGTCTTTTGAAATCAGATTTGCTAAAACATTGGTAACAAAGCCCTTCTGACCGTAAGAACCGTCATCAGTGGTGATATATAGATTATTGGAAACGGCTCGCATTTCCTCCTCAAGAATAACAATATCCTTATTTCTAAAGCCGGCAATAACAGTAGTATCTACACCCATATTATAAAGAGCTTTGGCTTGGGGGTATGCAATAGCACAACCTACACCTCCGCCGATAATAATGGCTTTTCTGGGATTTCCAAACTCGGTAGGAACACCCAAAGGGCCTACACAGTCGGAAATACAGTCCCCCACTTGGAATTTTGCAAGTTTTTTTGTAGAAAAGCCGATTGCTTGGAAAATTACTGTAACAGTTCCTTTGTCAAAGTCAAAATCTGCAACTGTTAGGGGTACTCTCTCCCCTTTTTCGTCAGCACGGATAATTACAAACTGACCGGGTTTTACCTTTTTGGCTATAAACGGAGCCTCAATAGTAAGGGCAGTAACCTCGCTGTTTAAAACCCTTTTATCTAAAATTTTGTACAATTAGGACACCTCTAAAATAATGATTTAAGCTCCTCAACCTTATCGAGCTTTTCCCAAGGAAGCTCAATATCCTTTCTTCCAAAATGACCATAGGCTGAGGTTGGAGTATAGATAGGACAACGAAGATTAAGCTTTTCGATAATTGCGGCAGGACGAAGGTCAAAAACCTTGTTTACTGCATTTGCGATTTCCTCGTCACTTACCTTTCCTGTGCCGAAGGTGTCTACCATTACAGAGAAAGGCTTTGCAACACCGATAGCATAAGCAAGCTGAATTTCGCACTTTTTAGCCAAACCGGCAGCAACAACATTTTTAGCCGCATAACGAGCAGCATAAGCCGCAGAACGGTCAACCTTTGTGGGGTCCTTACCCGAAAAAGCGCCGCCACCGTGACGGGCATAGCCGCCATAGGTATCAACAATAATTTTTCTTCCTGTTAGTCCCGTATCACCTTGAGGTCCTCCAATAACAAAACGACCGGTGGGATTAATATAAACCTTTGTATTTTCATCGAATAGCTCTGCGGGAATTATTGGCTTAATAACCTTTTCGAGAATATCCCCACGAAGCTGTTCAAGGGTTACATCCTCTTTATGCTGAGTAGAAACAACAACTGCATCAACTCGAGTAGCTACACCGTCATTATATTCTACTGTAACTTGAGTTTTACCATCGGGTCTAAGATATGTAAGTTCACCTGATTTTCTAACCTGGGTCAGTTTAATTGCCATGGCATGAGCCAAAGAAATCGCCAAGGGCATTAGTTCCTCGGTTTCGTCACAAGCGTAGCCGAACATCATACCTTGGTCTCCGGCACCGTGGATATTGTAGGAATCCTCCTCGCCGTCCTTATATTCTAAGGAATTGTCAACGCCCATTGCAATATCGGGTGACTGCTTATCAATTGAGGTAATAACTGCACAAGAATTTCCGTCAAAACCGGCATCAGGGCTGTCATAACCAATATCACAAAGTGCCTTTCTTACAATGCTGGGAATATCAATCTGAGCGCTGGTGGTAATCTCGCCCATAACATTTACAACACCGGTAGTTGCAAAGGTTTCACAAGCAACACGGCCAAATTTATCCTGCGTTAAAATAGCATCAAGCACAGAGTCGGAAATTCTATCACAAACCTTGTCGGGATGACCCTCTGTTACAGATTCCGAGGTAAACAAAAACTTATTCATACAAACATCCTCCATTTTAAAATTCTAAAAAAACCGCTCCAAAAAGAAGCGGTTAAAATGAACCTCATCTTTCGGTTAAACCGCCGGATTTGGCACCTTGAAAAACAGGTTGCCGGGCTTCATAGGGCCGGTCCCCTCCACCACTCTCGATAAGGAAAATATTAAGTTCTTAACTATTTTAACACATATTGAAAATTTGTCAATAGCAAATTATAGTAAAAGACCTCCCGTTTTGGGAGGTCTTAATGCTTTTATTCTTATTTAGAATACTTTTCTCTGGCTACATAGCTTGTATGTAGGTCGTGGTGAGCCTTATGACCGCCGAAGCCATCATACCACTCACTGTAAAGGGTCTTAACAACGGGAGACTCGTGTGACTTTCTTATAGCCATTTGAGCATCTTGGTCATAAAGAGCTTTTGCACGAACTGCCTTAAGGTCAACAGTATCTCGAACGCTTTGAGGCTGAATAGGCTGACCGCCGCCGTTTACACAACCGCCGGGGCATCCCATAATTTCAACAAATGTCCAACCGTCAGGGTTGCCGGCCTTCATTCTATCCATAACAACCTTAGCGGCAGCGGCACCTGAAGCTACGGCCACCTTAATATCATTGCCGTTAATGTTAACGGTTGCTTGCTTTAGACCCATAGTACCACGAACTGCGGTAAAGTCAATTTCGGTATTATCCTTACCTGTTAACCAGTCGTTAGCAGTCCTGAGGGCTGCTTCCATAACACCGCCGGTAGCACCGAATATAACTGCGGCACCGGTATCGTCACCTAAGGGTGAGTCGAACTCCTCGTCGGGAAGTGTGGTAAAGTTAAGACCTGCACGCATAATCATACGGGAAAGCTCGCGGGTAGTGATAGCGATATCAACATCAGGAACACCTGCGGCAGACTGGTCCTCACGACCAATTTCAAACTTCTTAGCAGTACAGGGCATTACAGATACAGAAACGATATCCTTAGCGTCAATGCCAGCCTTTTCTGCATAATAGGTCTTAATTACAGCGCCTGCCATCTGCTGAGGTGACTTACAAGAAGATAGATGATTAATCATATCGGGGTAGTAATACTCGCAGAACTTAACCCAACCGGGTGAGCAAGAGGTAATCATAGGCAGAACGCCGTTATTATTGATTCTATCAACCAACTCATTTGCTTCCTCAACAATAGTAAGGTCAGCAGCAAAATCAGTATCGAATACCTTGTCAAATCCAAGGCGACGTAAAGCGGCAACCATTTTGCCCTCAACATTAGTGCCAATAGGCATATCGAAGCATTCGCCCAAGGTTGCACGAATAGAAGGTGCAGTCTGAACTACAACATGCTTTGTGGGGTCAGCCAAAGCTTCCCAAATCTTGTCGGTGTCGTCCTTCTCAACAAGAGCACCGGTAGGACAAACAGCAGTACACTGACCGCAAGAAATACAGGGAACTTTAGAAAGTCCAACCTCAAAGGGAGTGCCGATATTAGTGTCAATACCACGGTTATTAGCGCCGATAACGCCAACATATTGCTCTTCACAAACAGCAACACAACGGCGGCAAAGCACACACTTATTATTGTCGCGTACTAAGTGAGGTGTGGAATTGTCAAGCTCATACTGGGGTTTAAATCCGCCAAAGGCAGACTCCTCAACACCGTAGTCGCGGCAAAGCTTTTGAAGCTCGCAGTTAGTAGAGCGAACACATGATAGACATTTCTTTTCGTGGGTTGAAAGAATAAGCTCAAGGGTGGTTTTTCTTGACTTTTGTACCTTTTCGGTATTGGTTAAAACCTCCATACCGTCACTGCAAGGATAAACACAGGCAGTAACCATTCTAAAGCCTCTACCCTCGTTAACCTCTACCATACAAATACGGCAAGCACCGATTTCGTTCTTTTCTTTCATAAAGCAAAGGGTAGGAATCTCAACGCCGGCAAGGCGAGCAGCCTCCAAAACAGTAGAGCCCTTAGGAACGTTTACAGCAATACCGTTAATTTTAACATTTAACATATCCATTATAAAAAGGCTCCTTTCTTATATTTTTGAAATTGCTTTAAACTTACAGTTATCCATACAAACGCCGCACTTAACGCACTTTTCGTTGTCAATCTCGTAAGAGAAAAGCTTGTGACCCGGAGCCACATATTCGGTTTTATGAATTGCACCTGCGGGGCAGTTTCTAGCACACATACCACAACCGATACAAGCATCCATATCAATGTTAAACTTAAGTAAATCTTTACAAACACCGGCAGGACATTTTTTATCAACAACGTGAGCTACATACTCATCGCGGAAGAAGTTAAGGGTTGCAAGTACGGGGTTAGGAGCGGTTTGTCCGAGACCGCAAAGAGAATTTTGTTTAATATAGTTACAAAGCTCTTCAAGTCTGTCAACATCCTCTAAAGTACCCTTACCTTTGGTAATCTTATCAAGTAGCTCTAAGAGTCTCTTAGTACCTACACGGCAAGGAGTACACTTACCGCAGGATTCGTCAACAGTAAATTCAAGGAAGAACTTAGCCATATCAACCATACAGGTGTCCTCGTCCATAACAATAAGACCGCCGGAGCCCATCATACAACCGATAGCAGTAAGGTTATCGTAGTCAACCTCGGTATCAATAAGACTTGCCGGAATACAACCGCCGGAGGGACCGCCGGTTTGAGCAGCCTTAAATGCCTTTCCGCCAGGGATACCGCCGCCAATATCGTAAATGATATGACGAAGCGTAGTACCCATAGGAATTTCAACAAGACCGGTATGCTCGATATTACCGCCCAAAGCGAATACCTTAGTACCCTTTGAACGCTCGGTACCCATTGAAGCAAACCACTCAGCGCCTTTAAGGATGATTTGAGGAACGTTTGCGAAGGTCTCAACATTGTTTTCAACGGTAGGCTTACCAAACAGACCCTTAACTGCCGGATAAGGAGGACGGGGTCTAGGCTCGCCGCGATTACCCTCAATAGAGGTCATAAGAGCAGTTTCCTCACCGCAAACGAATGCGCCTGCGCCAAGACGGATATGTAGGTTAAAGTCAAAGCCCGAACCAAAAATATCCTTACCTAAAAGACCGTATTCACGGGCATCGTCAATAGCCTTTTGCAAACGCTTAACAGCAATAGGATACTCAGCACGAACGTAAACATAACCCTCGGTAGCGCCGATAGCATATCCGGCAATAGCCATAGCCTCAACTAAGCAGTGAGGGTCACCCTCAAGAACAGAACGATCCATAAACGCACCGGGGTCGCCCTCGTCTGCATTACAGACAACGTATTTTTGGTCAGCCTTATTTGGGGCACATAAAGACCATTTAAAGCCGGTAGGGAATCCACCGCCTCCACGACCGCGAAGACCGGAGTCGGAAATAATCTTAATAACATCCTCAGGCTTCATTTCGGTAAGGACCTTACCTAATGCTGCATAACCGTCCATTGCGATATACTCGTCAATGCTTTCAGGGTCAATAACACCGCAATTGCGAAGAACTACACGATTTTGTGACTTGTAGAAAGTGGTATCGTTAAGAGCAACGGTAGTTACATCCTCAACATCTTCACCGGTATCACTGTAAATAAGGCGTTCAACCTTTCTACCCTTTAAAAGATGCTCCTCGACGATTTCTTTAACATCCTCAGCAGTAACACGACTGTAAAAGGTGCCGTCAGGATAAACGATTACAACAGGACCTAAGGCGCAAAGTCCGAAGCAACCGGTTTCAACAACCTTTACCTCTTCACCAAGTCCGCAAGCTTCAATATTGCTTTTAAAAGCTTCTTGAATTGCAACACTACCGGAAGAAGTACAGCCTGTACCACCGCAGATTAGCACGTGTGAACGAACCATATACTATACCTCCAATTTACTTAAGATCTGAAAGGGTGTATTCTGCTACAACCTTTCCACCCTTAATGTGTTTTTCAACGATTTCTTTAGCTTTGTCAGAGTCAACCTTAACATAGGTTACCTTTTCCTTGCCGGGCTCGTGAACCTCAACAATAGGCTCATACTGACATAGACCGATACAGCCTGTTTGTGAAACAGTTACCTTATCGG
>JAFSGB010000017.1 GCA_017434895.1 Clostridia bacterium | reverse complement strand
GGGTGGGTATTGGAATGGTTTTGAATTTGGTGACCTGCGTCGCTTAACTGTTTAACCGATTCGGGATATTTATCCACCCAAGCCCCTACCACAAAAAAGGTTGCGGGAACTTTGTATTCCTTTAAAATACTAATAAGAGTCTCGGTGTCGTCATTACCCCAAGCGGCGTCAAAAGAGATTGCAACTTGTTTTTTGTCGGTTTCAACACAGTAAATAGGCAAAAGGCGGTCAGAGTTTGCAAACACGCTAACAGAGCCTATAACAGTAATTATTAGTGCTGAAACGAAACTGATTGCTAACATTAATTGTTTTTTTGTAATTACTAAACATTTCATAAAAAAGCACCTCGGTAAAATTTATGCCGAGGTGCAAGTCCGTTATTAAACTTTAATTAGGAATATTTAACTTTCCTTGCTTTTTGAAACAATAAGGTTAACGATTATGCCAAGGATAAGTGCAGTAGCAATAGAGGTAAGTGTTACCTTGCCGATTGTAAGTGACATACCGCCGATACCGGCAATAAGTATGACAGATACAACAAAGAGGTTTTTATTAAGATTTAGGTTAACCGACTGAATCATTTTAAGACCTGAAACTGCGATAAAACCATAAAGAGTTATACAAACACCGCCCATTACACAGTTTGGTATTGAGCTTAGGAATGTAACAAAGGGTCCAAAGAAGGAAATGATTATAGCCATAATTGCGGTGGTTAAAATCGTTAAAATTGATGCATTACCGGTAATTGCAACACAACCGACAGATTCGCCGTAGGTGGTGTTGGGGCAGCCACCGAATACAGCACCTACCATTGAGCCTACACCGTCACCCAAAAGGGTTCTGTGAAGTCCAGGCTTCTCTAGGAGGTCTGCCTCAATAATAGTTGAAAGGTTTTTGTGGTCTGCAATATGCTCTGCAAATACAACGAAGGCAACAGGGATATATGCCACTGCTACGGTTGCGATATACTGAGCATCAATTTCTTTTAATCCCTTAAGACCGGTTATAAAAGTAAACTCGGGAATTGCAAAAACTTCCATATTCTTAAATACTTCGAAGTTTATAATCTGGAGTGAAGGGTTGTCTGTAGCAATGCCTATAATGGTAAATATTGTGGCGGCAAGATAGCCTGCAAGTATACCGATAATAAAGGGGATAAGCTTTAGCATCTTTTTGCCGTATACAGAGGATACTATTACACCAATCAAGGTGATAAGACCGCAGATAAGGGTTGCGTAAGGACTTGCAACCGAAGCACCTTCGGAGTTAACAACCTTACCGACATATAAATCACCTACTGCATTTCCTGCAAGGGAAAGACCGATAATGGAAACGGTGGGGCCTATAACTACTGCAGGCATAAGCTTATTTATCCAGTTAACGCCAACAAACTTTATTACTATGGCGATAACCACATAAACAAGACCAGCAAAAACAGCACCCAAAATAATGCCTAAATATCCGGCTTTAGCAGATGCTGCACCACCAAAGGCTGCAAGCATTGAGCCGATGAATGCAAAAGATGAACCTAGGAAAACGGGACTTTTAAACTTGGTGAAAAGCAAATAAACAATTGTGCCTACACCTGCACCTAAAAGTGCGGCGGACTGGGACATACCGTTGCCGATAATGGTCGGAACTGCAATTGTTGCCGCTAGAATTGCCAATAACTGCTGGAATGCAAAGACTACAAGCTGGGGAAATTTTGGTTTGTCAGATACATTATAACTGAGCGTCATAGAGAAACCTCCTTAAATTTATTGATTCCATTATAATCTATATATTGTTATTTGTAAAGACTAAAATTTACAAAATATTGTATATTTAGAAATTTTTTGACTTGACAAACGGCGAATACTGTCGTAGAATTTTGATAAGAAACAAATGAAAAGGATGATATATTATGTCACAGTTGATAGTTTTTGACCACCCACTAATACAGCATAAAGTTTCCATTTTAAGAAAAAAGGATACTGCAAGTAATAAGTTCAGAGCATTGGTTGAGGAAATAACAATGCTTATGTGCTATGAGTCAATGCGTGACCTACCTCTTGAGACAGTGGAAATTGAAACCCCGCTTCAAAAAACCGAAGCCAAGGCGATTTCCGGTATTAAACTGGCAGTTATCCCGATTTTGCGTGCAGGGCTCGGAATGGTTAACGGCGTGCTCAATTTAGTTCCCTCTGCAAGAGTGGGTCACATCGGTATGTATCGCGATGAGCAGACGCTCGAGCCACATCCTTATTACTGCAAGCTTCCCTCAAACATAGGTGAGCGTTTGGCAATCGTTGTTGACCCAATGCTTGCAACCGGCGGCTCGGCAGTTGATGCTATTGATCAGATTAAGGCACTGGGTGGAAAGAAAATCAAATTTATGTGTCTTGTAGCCGCACCCGAAGGTGTGAAAAGACTTCAAGAGGCTCACCCCGATGTTGATATTTACTGTGCAAGCCTTGATAAGGGTCTTAATGAAAATGGATATATTCTACCAGGTCTCGGAGATGCTGGCGACCGTATTTTCGGTACAAAATAAATACCAATATTAAAGACAGGCTACCCCAAAACGGAGTGCCTGTCTTTTAATATGCAGCAGAACTTATTGTCTAACAGTATTTGCAGTAGAGTATGAGGTGTGAACCACCTTTAATTTTTTGCGGCGAAGTATTGCAAAAAGCTTTCTTTCAAAGGCGATTAATTTATCTTCATTAAAGAAGCACCAAAAGAGAGCTACTGCCATTCCTATTTCAAAAAGTGTGGTTAATCCCTGTAAAAATGTCATTTCATTACCCCCCGAACAACTGTTCGTTATTTTTATTATATACCCTTTTTTCGACTTTGTCAAGTCTTTTTTGAATTATTCTGTATCTTTATTTTAAAACGTTAGGTGTCCAATATACAGTACAGTGAATTTTCCCTTGTAATTATCTTTTAAATGTAGTATAATTATATAAATTAATTTGGGTTATTATGTTTTTTTGGAGTGACAAATAATGCTTAGCAATATTCTTTGGGGCGGATTCGATTTTGCGGACGCCGTTATTTATATAATTTCTGTTCTTACCGTAATATTATTTACACTGCCTATTCATGAGTTTGCCCATGGCTTTACCGCCGTTAAATTAGGGGACAATACACCTCGTTGGCAGGGCAGACTAACGCTAAACCCCTTTGCACACATTGATTACATTGGTGCTCTATGCATTTTGCTTTTGGGCTTTGGTTGGGCAAAGCCGGTTCAGGTTAATCACCTTAATTTTAAATACCCAAAAAGGGATATGGCGATTGTAGCTTTGTCAGGGCCGCTTTCAAATATTATTGTGGCGTTTCTATTTAATATGTTGGCTGCAATAATTTTGCTTGCTTTTGAAAGCTATTCCTTTGCGGTTTATCTTTATTTGTTTTGCTTTTTTGTTGTCAGAATTAATGTTTCCTTGGCGGTGTTTAATTTAATTCCAGTTCCACCTTTGGACGGCTCGAGGATTTTAACCGCACTTTTGCCAAACCGAACCTATTACAAAATTATGCAGTACGAAAGGTATATATATTTAGGCTTTTTGGTATTACTTTTCACAAATGTTTTAGACCTGCCCATTAATTTTTTATCTAACCTTATTTTTGGCTTAATTAATGCGGCATGCAGTGGGATTATAAATATTTTTATTTAGAGGTAGTTTATGTCACAAACTGTTTTATCTTACAGGCTTGAGAGCTTTGAGGGTCCGCTCGATTTACTGTTACAGTTAATCACCCGAAACAAGCTTAATATTTACGACATACCCCTTTTTGAGCTTATTGACCAATATCTTGAACAGATAAGGCTTTTAGAGGAGGACGAAATGGAGGTTGGCAGTGACTTTTTGGAAATGGCGTCACGTCTGCTTTACATTAAGACGGTAAGTCTTCTGCCCAAGCATGATGATGTTGTCAAACTCAAAGAGGAGCTGACCGGCGAGCTGCTTGAATATATGGTTTGTCAGCAAATGGCAGTAAAGCTCGGCAATATGCAGAATGGATTTGACAAATTTGTCCGCAACGCCTCGGAGTATGATTTTGACAAGACCTACGAGCTTATTCACGAGAAGGATATCCTTTTTAGTGCTTACCTTTCTGCAGTTGGCAGAGGGAAAAGGCGTATGCCCGTAAATGATGCACCTTTTAGAAAAATCGTTGCGAAAAAAATAGTTGCGGTATCCACTAAAATTATTTTTGTTATAAGAAATCTTTTCACAGGCGGTAAAAGGAGTCTCAGTTCCCTTTACAAAACCGCAAGCAGCCGTTCGGAGCTGGTTGCAACCTTTTTGGCAGTTCTCGAGCTTTGCAAGGTAAACCGCGTAAAAATTGAGGGCGAGGGCGAAAATATACAAATTTCACTGATTAAGGGGCATAAAAAGAATGAACAATAAAGAATTAATACGCGGTGTAGAGGCTGTCCTCTTTGCTTCGGGGGAGCCTATGAGCATTGAGCGTTTGGCACAGACCTTTGAAAAAACACCCGAGGAAATTGTAAAAGCCGCTGACACTTTAGGGGAGGAATATAAGGCGGACAAGCGTGGAATAGTAATAGTAAGGCTTGAAAACACTTACCAAATGGCAAGCGACGAAAGGTTTGCCGATTACATTAAAAAAGCCTTTGATATGAGACGCAGAACACCTCTTTCCTCTGCAGCACTTGAGGTTTTAGCAGTTGTGGCCTACAATCAGCCTGTTACCAGAGCCTTTATCGAGCAGGTGCGCGGTGTAGACTGCTCGGGAGTTGTTTCAACACTGATTGAAAAGGGTCTTATAGAGGAGCAGGGCAGACTGGAGCTTCCCGGCAAGCCCTTGCTTTACGGTACTACTAAAAATTTCCTAAGGTGCTTTAGCATTTCGGATTTATCCGAGTTGCCGCCTCTACCTAAAAATGAAAACGCAGTTAATGATGTTGCAGAGCAACTATCTCTAACCGACGAGGAGACTGAAAATTGACGGTGCTAATAATTTTTAGTGTCATACTTTTAATTATTTTAGGGGTTCTTTTTATACCCGTTGTGGTAGATTTGGAGTATAGCGACGATTTTAAAATCAAGGTAAGCTTTTTAAAAATAACACTTTTTAGAAGCGGAAAAGAGCCGAAACAAAAGAAAAAACAGAGGCCGTCCCAAAAAGCAAAAGCTAAAAAATCCAAAAGTTCCATTTTAAACGATGCTAAAAAATACTTTTCCGACATTAAAGAAAAGAAAGGCTTTGTGGGAGCGGTTAAAGAGATTATGGCTTTGGTGAGTGAGATTTTTTTCCACCTAAAAAAGCTTTTTAAGGTTATTAATATCTGTAAGGTAAAGCTTGACGTTACGGTAGGTACTCCCGATGCCGCCCTAACGGCTACAAGCTATGGCGCAGTGTGTAATGCAGTTTATCCCGTAACGGCTTTTTTGGACAGTGTGGCTCATATTGGTTTTAAGGAAATTAATGTTAAAGCTGATTTTGAGGGACAAAAATGCGATTTTGGTTTTAAGGGTACAGTTAAAATGCAAATTTTTTATATATTGATTTGTACCTTTAGGATATATATAATAATAAAAAATTTCATTAACGGAGAAAATAAAAATGAGCGATAATAGCATTAACTCGATTATTGATGTAACAATGGACAAGCTTCGTGCTATGGTGGATGCTGATATTATGACCGGTACTCCTATTGAAGTGGGTAATATTACACTAATCCCCGTATCCCGAGTTTCCTTTGGACTGGCTACCGGCGGCAGTGATTTTCCCTCTAAAAACGGTCAGCTTTTCGGTGGCGGTGGCGGAGCCGGTGTAACGGTTGTTCCTATTGCTTTTATGGCAGTGTGCGGTGACGATGTTAAAATGCTTCCCGTTTATAACGAGGTTTCAAATATAGAGCGCGCAATAGCTATGGCTCCCGAGATAATCGAGAAAGCAAAAGAGCTTTTTTCTAAAAAGGAAAATAAGGAATAAGTATTACATTTCACCTAATAAAATTAGGTGAGGTGATTTTCCTATGAAACGGGTAGTTTCGGTTTTTGTTTTGCTTTGTCTTTTTGTATTGCCCTTAAATGTAGGGGCGATATCAACCTCGGCTAGGGCGGCAATTTTAATTAATGCCGATACGGGCGAGGTGATTTACGAGCAAAATGCAAAAGAAAAGCTGCCAATGGCGAGCACCACAAAAATTATGACCGCGCTTTTGCTCTGTGAAAGCGGCGATATGGAAAAAACCGTTACCGTAACGGCAGAAATGGTGCGGGTAGAGGGTACCTCTATGGGCTTGCTTGCGGGGGATAAGGTATCCTACAAGGCATTGCTATACGGTATGCTTTTAGCCTCAGGCAATGATGCGGCGAATGTTACCGCCTATGCTCTGGGCGGCACCGTGGACGGTTTTGTTAAAATGATGAACGAAAAAGCCCAAGATTTAGGGCTTTTAAATACTCATTTTGAAACCCCCTCAGGGCTTGACGGGGAAGAGCATTATACCACCGCCGAGGATTTGGCAGAGCTCGCAAGGGTTTGCTTAGATAACAAGCTTTTTGCCACTGCGGCGGCGTCAAAATCCGCCACTCTTGAGTATGGTAACCCTCCCTACAGACGGACGCTTACCAACCACAACAAGCTGCTCAAAATTTTTGAGGGTGCAATTGGGGTTAAAACGGGTTTTACTAAAAAAGCGGGACGTTGCTTGGTTTCGGCGGCAGAGCGTGACGGAAAACGAGTGATAGCTGTAACCCTTAAGGATCCTAACGATTGGGAAGACCATACCGCCCTTTTGAATTACGGTCTTCAGCAGATAAAAACTACCGAAATTTCACCCAAAAATTCAGAGTACAGTATCCCCGTGATATCCTCTGAAATAGAGGAAATCAAGGTTGAAATCGGGGAATATTCCGTAAATTCCCTTGACGGTGAGGGATTTTCTTATAAGATCAATCTGCCAAGGTTTGTTTATGCTCCCATAAAAGAGGGGGAAACGGTGGGAAATATTGTGTATTTAAAAAATGGCGAAGAAATCGCCCGTGAGGATATAAAGGCACAAAACAGTGCTGAAACAGTGGTCTTTAAAAAGAGCTTTAAGGACACCTTTTACGTGTACTTTCGGCGAATTTTAAACAGTATTTGGGAGAGTTAAATGAAGGATAATAAAATCAGATTACAAAAGCATCTGTCTGAGTGCGGTGTAGCATCCCGCAGAAAGGCAGAGGAATTAATCGAGCAGGGTAAGGTTAAGGTTAACGGCAGAGTGGCCCTTATCGGCGCTAAGGTCGACCCCAAGCGCGACAAGGTGACCGTTAGCGGAAAGACAGTTGTGCCGGTTAATCAAAAGGTTTACATAATGCTTCATAAACCAAGAGGCTATGTAACTACCCTCAGTGACGAGCTTGACAGAAAATGTGTAAGTGACCTCGTAAAGGATGTGGGTGTTAAGGTTTTCCCTGTTGGTAGACTTGACCGCAATTCTGAGGGTCTTCTTATAATGACTAACGACGGCAACTTTGCCAATAGTCTGACTCATCCCTCAGCTCATGTTAATAAAACCTATCGCGTAACTGTTAAGGGAGACACTGCCGACGAAAAGCTTATAAAGCTTCGCGAGGGTATTCTGCTTGACGGAAGAAAAACTCTCCCTTGTGACTGCTTTGTAGCCGAGCGAAAGGTTGACAGAACGGTGCTGATTTTTGTAATTCAGGAGGGCAGAAACCGTCAGATTAGGCGTATGTGCGAGGAGGTAGAGCTTGAGGTTATTCGCCTTAAGCGTACCGAAATTGCGGGTGTTAAATTGGGAATGCTACCCCAAGGAAAATGGCGGCATCTTAACGAAAGGGAAATGCGTCATCTTACAAATGTTAACACCGAAAGGCAGGGATATTAATGCTTACACTCTCGGTTTTAAAGGATGCTGACAAAACCGCAAGGCTTTTTAAGGAAAGCAATATCGAGCAAAATGAAAATTCACTTTGTCTGCTTGCAACCGACGGAGAAAGTGACTTGGGCTTTAGCCTTTTTGATATAACGCACGACAAAATGGTTGTAAGGTATATTGTTCCTTTAAAGGATTTAAGCCTTGCCGACGGGATTTTGAGAAGCACCTTGCACATTGCCGCAGAGCGGTTTGTAATGACTGTTTACTATGCCGACACTATACCTGAAAGTTTTTTCGAAACCTTAGGGTTTATTAAAAATAAAGAGGAAAAGACCCTTAATATAGACAAGCTTTTTATGAGTTGTGGGTCTTGCAAAGGAGAGGTATAATATGTTCTTACAAGAATCGGGCGAGATGTATTTAGAGACTATTTTTATACTCTCAAAGAAAAATGCCAATGTCCGTTCCTTGGATGTGGCAGAATATATGGGCTTCTCCAAGCCCAGTGTTTCAAGGGCGGTAAGCCTTCTTAAAAAGGGCGAATATATTACTGCTGATAATTTAGGTTTTTTGCACTTGACCGAGAAGGGCAAGGAAGTGGCGGAAACTATGTTTGAACGCCATACTCTGCTTACAAGCTTTTTGGAAAGATTAGGAGTGGACAGCGAAACCGCTTCTAAGGATGCCTGCAAAATGGAGCATCACATCAGCGAGGAAACCTTCATCGCAATAAAAAAGCACGCAGAAAAGTTTATTAAAGACTAAAGCTTCCATTTTTGGAAGCTTTTTCTTTGTAAAAATTTACTTTCTTAAATTTTCTTTAAGAAGTTGACAGTGGGTACTAAAAATAGTATAATTAGTCTGTATTGTGACAATTTGTGACAGCAATTTACAGAAAGGAAAATTAAATGACTAGTATTAAAAAGATATTTTCATTTTTACTTATATTTTCAATTTTAATATCAGCCCTCTTTACAGAGTTTTCCTTTGGGGTTTCGGCGGCTACGGTTACTAATGCCTATATTAACGGAGATGCGATAAATGTAAGACAGGGCCCGGGAACCTCATATAAAAAGGTGGAGCAAATCAGTTATAGACAGGTTACTGTTTTAGCTACAGAAGGACAGTGGCTAAAGATTAGATATATGAATTCAGGAGAAGAAAAAACAGGATACATATATAATGACAGTGGTTATGTATATATTGATAAAAATGATCCTGATTTAGATTTTAATTCTCAGCTTGCTAATTTCCCTGAAAGCTACCGTGCAGCTCTTACAGAACTACATAATAAATATCCGAATTGGAAGTTTGTACCGGATAATGTTAATTGTAGTTTTGAACAGGCGGTACAGCTGCAAATGTCAGAAATGAGGAAACAAGTACAGTTAGAATATCATCCTATATCTTGGCGTTCTATGGGCAAAGGTGCTTACGACTGGTCAACTGGCAAATGGATTGATACTAACGGCGGATGGACGGGAGCCTCAAGAGAAATTATCCGTTATTATATGGACCCGAGAAACTTCCTTAATTCAAGTGAAATTTATATGTTTTTAATGCAAAGCTACGGTAATGTTACATATACTGCAGAAGGTCTTAAAAGTATAGTAGCAAATAGTTTCTTAGATACAGAAGAGTATATAAACATAATTTTGAATGCGGGTAAAACTGCCGGAATTAGTCCATATATCATTGCTTCAAAAATAATTCAAGAACAGGGTCCGCAGGGCGGCGATAATGCTTTGGTTTCAGGTAAATATGGTTACTATAACTTTTTCAATTTTGGGGCTTCTGGCAGTGGTAACCAAGATGTTATTACTGAAGGAATTGAATTTGCAAAAAAAAATGGATGGGATACTAAAGAAAAGTCAATTGTTGGAGGTGCTAAACAATTGGCAGATGGATATGTTGAGGTAGGTCAAGATACATATTATTATCAAGATTTTAATGTCCATTTTACAGGAAAGCTTTGGCACCAATATGCACAAGCTGTTCATGACGCAAGGGGAAAAGGTGCCTCCTTGAAAAAGGAATATGAGGATAAGGTAAACTATACCCTCGTTTTTAGAATTCCTGTATTTAAAGATATGCCGGCTGTGGCAAGTCCCAAACCGGTAGAGAACAGTAACCAAAATAACTATTATTTTAACAGCATTTCAGTAAGCGGTCTTACCCCATCATTTTATAGATATACCTATAATTACGATTTGCATGTAACGGGAGACACGATTATTGATGTTAGTATACCAAGTACTGCATCTATAAGCTGTGCCCTTGAATTTCCTTTAAAAGCTGGCAACAATAAGGTTGTTTTAAAGGTACGCTCTCAGTCGGGTTACGATAATGATTATACGATTAATGTTAACGCCGACCAAAATTGCACGCTTTATATAAATAAGGGTAATGCCAATGTTTCGGGTGGAACAAGTCAGGTTAAGGGCAAGGGGGATATAAACGGTGACGGTAAAATAACCGTTAGCGATATGGCCACTGTCAGACTTCATTTGTTAGGCAAATACACTCTTAGCGGGGACACCTTTAAATCTGCTGATGTAAACGGTGACGGTAAAATAACCGTTAGCGATATGGCCACTGTTAGACTTCATTTGTTAGGTAAATACACTATTAGTTAGGGGATTAAAAAATGAAAAGAATGTCTAAAATACTAAGCTTTGTAATTGCGGTAGCAGTTTGCTTAAGCATATTACCATTTAACACACTGGCTGCAGGAAGTGCAAGCATTGCCTTTTCAAAGCAAAATCCTACTGTCGGTGATACGGTAACTGTAACCGTAACGGTATCTGCAACTGATATGTACGGTGTTAATGTGAGCGGAAGCTACAATGAAGAGGTTTTGACTTATATTTCAGGAGCTTCAAGCGGAGGTGCAGGTTTATTTCAAATCGCCGACAGCGAAAACTTTAATGGCGAAAGCAGTAAATCTTTTACACTGACCTTTAAAGCTAAAAAAGCCGGCACAAGCTCGATCTCTATTAAAGGTCAAGTGGCCTCCGGTATACCGCCTGCTGATGTAGATGTTTCAAGCTCTGCAAATTTTTCAGTTAAGGATGTAACCCTTTCAAATAACGCCAACCTTTCCTCGCTCAGAACCAGTGCGGGAAGTCTGTCACCTAGATTTTCACAAAATGTAACCGAATATACTGTTAATGTCAAAAACAGTGTTACCGAGTGCAAGGTTTACGGTACCACTGCCGATCCAAATGCTACTATTGGTATTGTGGGAAGCGCTACACTAAAGGTTGGTCAGAACAAGCGTGTACTTACTGTAACTGCACCAAGCGGAGCACAGAAGTCATATACTCTTACAATTATCCGTTCCGAGGTTGAGGAACCTGAGGAAACTGTTTCGGATACCTCGAGTGTTTCCGAAACATCTGCTGCCTTGGAAACTATAATTGACGGTGTTTCTTACATGGTTTTACAGGATATATCTTCGGTTGAGTTGCCCGTTGGATTTAATGTAACCAAGAGACTTTACAACAACGAGGAGGTTTCAGTTGCAATAGATGAAAAGGAAAATTATGAGCTTTTCTATCTAAAGTCGGCTGACAGTGATATAGCTGTACCATACACCTTTGACGATGCCAAAAATTTATTTAAAAAGGTAAATATTATAACCCAAGGCAGCAATTCCTATATAGTAGCTGAAATCCCCGAAGATTTGACGGTTCCCGACGATTTTACCGCTAAAACAGTTAAAATTCAGGATATTAGTATT
>JAFSGB010000016.1 GCA_017434895.1 Clostridia bacterium | reverse complement strand
TGATTTATATGATTTCTCATAAGAATCGTCGGGTCCTTATTACTTGTCGTTGTTTAATTTTCAAGGTCCGTTTTTTGCTCGCCCTCTCAAGGGCGCCCGATTATAATACCACACACTTTTTACTTTGTCAACACTTTTTTTGAAGTTTTTTTGCAAAAATTTTCAAAAAATTTTGGAGCCACAATATATTGGGTTTATACATATATATAAACACATTTCACTCAGTAAAAGTGCTGTTATTTTGCTGTTTATTCTTTTTTATATCAACAACAATATTTCTTTTCTTGCCACAGCATTGGCATATCAGCTTTATAGCAGACATTTCTGCGGTTTCTTTCGTTATATTGTTATTATACATCTTTTTGCAACATTTATAGCATAGACATAACATAATATCACCCTTGTTTATTTTATGGTAATTTCCCATAAAAGTCAATATGGGAAATTCCGATATGAGATAATCTTTACAGAGGTGATATATTTGAAAACCCGAATTCGCGATTTAAGAGAAGACCGTGATTTAACCCAAAGCGACATTGCAAAACTTCTTAACATACATCAATCAACATATTCCGACTATGAATCAGGAAAATTAAATCTTCCTGTAGAAGC
This sequence comes from Clostridia bacterium, assembly GCA_017434895.1. Taxonomy (GTDB): domain Bacteria; phylum Bacillota; class Clostridia; order Oscillospirales; family Acutalibacteraceae; genus UBA737. The sequence goes on along the minus strand of JAFSGB010000016.1, from coordinate 97,820 downwards.
ATTGGCAACCTTAGCTGAATTTTACAAAACAAGTACAGACTATATACTATGCATAACCGATAATCCAAACCCATACAAATAGACAAGACCTCTCTTTCGAGAGGTCTTTTTACTACACATTATATATTATATAGCCTTTTCCCGCAAAAACATTACATCGCAATACTATCCTAATATAACGATACCTGCAATTACAAGTCCGATTACAAGGTAATGCTTCCAAGAAAGCTTTTCTTTTAGGAAAATTCTGCTCCATAAAACCGAAATTGCACAATAAGCCGAAATAATTACCATTCCCGCAGAAAAATCGCTGAACATAACCGCCATATAGAATATCTGACCGACAGTCTCACATAGTCCACCTGCATATAACGCCTTGTTGCCTTTGAAAACAACATCTTTTTTAACAAACTTAAGCCAAACAAAGGCAAACACAGCCAAAACAAAGAATGTGAGTTCAAAAGCAGAGTTTGCGGCATAGTCCGTAATATCAGAATTGGCGAAAATATACTCGTCTCCCACAGTGCCCAAGGCATCAATTACAAGATAAGCTATAGGCAACAAAAACGCAAGTATACTCTTGGCGTACTTTCTGTTCGCCATTTCCTGTCTTGCTTTTTTAACCTCTTCGTCTTCGCTTTTTTCGATAAAGCCCAAAGCTACTATGCCGACAGTTATCATTAAGATACCTATAACAGTAATTATGGTGATGTCGTCGGTGGAAAAAATACCGAAGCTTAAGCACAAAAGAAATGCGAGCGCTCCCGATGAATTGCAAATCGGCGAGGAAATTGAAAGCTCAATGTAGCGAAGTCCTATATATCCTAAAACCATCGCAAATATGTAAAGACCCGCTATAGGCAAATAGTTTACAAAGTCTATGAGCTTAAAATCGGTATAAAATAGGCTTGCAACCACTTTATGAACGCCGTCAACACCTACGGTGCTGTCGATAATGGCGCCACCGATGAGAGTTATGAAAAAATGCACTCCCATTATAAGGCCAACCGCAAAAACAACCTTCCAATGGCTGTTTTTATCATGCTCCCTTGTTCCCTTTTTAGAAAAAAGGTCCGAACCGCTCCAACAAAGCAACGCTAATATCGAAAGAAAATAATACAACATATTTTTTTACTCCTTTTAAAACATAAATATAAAGCCTTATGTTTTATTCGGAGGCGGTCTTCGGCGGAAATGCCTACTTGCAATAAAATTTCTCAGTCTTTTCGTCATTTTCTATTTGCAAAGCCTTTCAGCGAACTCTGCAAGCTCCTCGTCGCTGAAAAATTCAATCGTCAAAGTACCTTTGCCCTTGCCGGTCTGCTTTACAACCGCCTTGCGGTGAAGCTCGTTTTTAAGAGAAAGCTCCACCTCGCTGTAAAAGGTGGTCTTTCTCTCTTTTTGTGTCTTTATTTTTCGACAGTCGGGTGCCTTTGCCATTTTTTCAAGGGTGCGAACACTAGCCCCCTCCAAAGCCAAGGCTAACATTTTATCCCTTAAATTCTCATCCTCAACAGGAAGCAAAGCCCTTGCGTGACCGGCGGTGATTTGTCCGTTTCTTAAGGCTTCAAGCTCGGTTTCCTTTAAATTAAGCAGTCTCAAAGCGTTTGCAACGGCGCTTCTCGACTTTGCCATTTTAGCGGAAACCTCTTCTTGGGTAAGACCGTATTCGTCAATTAAAGCCTTGTAGCCCATCGCCTCTTCCACGGGATTTAAATCCTCACGCTGTAAATTTTCCACAAGCGCCATTTCCATAACGCTTTGCTCGTTAGAGTCCTTTACAACAACGGGAATTTCGGTAAGCCCTGCAAGACGGCTGGCTCGCCAACGGCGTTCGCCGGCGATAATGGTGTATCCTCCACCGATGGACGAACGGACAACTATGGGTTGAATAAGCCCGTGCTGAGCGATACTGTCAGCCAAAGAGGTTAGCGCTTCTTGGTCAAAATCCTTACGCGGCTGCGAGCGGTTAGGCTCGATATCGTTAATATTCAGGGTGATGATTTTCTCGCTATATGTAGAATTTTCGCCGAAAAGACTTTCAATTCCACGTCCCAAACCTCTATTTTTTACTGCCATTTTAACCTCTCCTGTTTTTCTTTAAAAATTCTTTCGCAAAATCGTTGTATGCGGCGGCTCCTTTGGAGCGCTTATCGTAATACTGAATGGGCATTCCGTAGCTGGGCGCCTCGGAAAGTCGAACTGCCCTTGGAATGGGGGTTTTGTAAAGCTTGTTGTCAAAGTATTTTTTAATTTCCGCAACAACCTGATGCGTTAAATTCAGTCTGCCGTCAAACATAGTAAGGATAATACCCTCAAGCTCCAAGGTGGGATTGTAAAGCCGTTTTACCTGACGGACGGTTGACATTAGCTGAGAAAGCCCCTCAAGAGCGAAGTATTCGCACTGAATAGGCACAAGCACAGTGTCACTGGCATTTAGCGAGTTGATTGTAATCAAGCCCAAAGATGGTGGACAATCAATAAATATGTAATCATAATGTTCGCGTACGGTGGAAAGGGCAATTTTGAGCTGTGCCTCACGGCGGTCAAGCTCAATTAAATCCATCTCGGCGGCAGCTAAATCAATAGAAGCCGGCACGATATCCACGTTTTTGTATTCTGTTTTAATTGCCGCTTTGTCGGCAGTTGCATTGCCGATTAGCAAATCGTAGGATGTAACCGCCAGTTTTTTCTTATTTATACCGTAGCCACTGGTGGTGTTGCCTTGGGGGTCGGCATCCACTAAAAGCACCTTTTTCCCCTCAATTCCCACTGCCGCCGCCAAATTAACGGCAGTTGTGGTCTTTCCTACACCGCCTTTTTGATTAACTATGGAAATTATTTTACCCATTTTAAACTCCTTTTCGAGCTTCTTCGTCGCGTTGCTCCTAAGAACGACGCTAAATTTGTTATTGTAAGCCTAGAATCTTCATTGTTTCACGTGAAACATAAAAACTGCTACAATAATAATTATAGCAGTAAAGCTCGCAATTGTAAAGTTTCTTTTATAAGATTATTCGTCGTTTTTTCTGAGCAAAGCAAAGAAATTCTTTAGGTTTTATCCCCAGATTTAAAGATAAGCGCCATTATAAATCCAAAGAAAACCGAAGCGGCAATTCCGGCAGAGGTAGCGGCAATTCCACCCGACAGCGCGCCCAAAAGCCCATACTCCATTATGGCTTCCTTTACTCCCTTGGCAATGCTATAACCAAAGCCCGTCAAAGGAACAGTGGCCCCTGCTCCGGCAAACTCCACAATCGGGTCGTAAACACCGATAGCAGTGAGGATTACCCCTGACACCACAAAGGAAACAAGAATTCTGGCTGGGGTAAGCTTTGTGTAATCAATTAAAATTTGACCGATAAGGCAGATAAAACCGCCAACAAGAAAAGCCTTTAAACAGTCGAGTAGTAGTTCCATAATAACTCCTTGAGATTCTTCATCGCACTGCTTCACAGAATAATAATCGTTTTGTCATTCTAAGCCGAGCGAAAAGTCTAAAAAAATAGTAATGTTTCACGTGAAACATTACTATTTTGTGTAAAAGCTATTCAGTTATACCGTAGCAATTAAAAATTTCTTTTTTTGTGTCCTCAAAATCCAAATGGCGAATTACAATATTATCAGCAGTCTCGCTTCGGGTGATAATCCTTACATTACAGGTTTTGAAAATTGTGTCGACGGGGTAACGGTAAAGCTTAATTTCTCCCACCTTATCCTTTGGGCAGTAAAAACGGCATTTACGAATACCTTTTTTCCCCCGCGCGAAAACCTCGTTACCGAAACGCACCTCACACCGCTTATACTCACAGTGACAAAGGTAGGAATAGTAGGAGATTACAACCCCTAACACAAATGTCACAAAAAGAACGAGCATTAAAAATTCCTCAAAAACAATACCGAAATAAAAGGCGGCGGCAATTAAAACCGTGGCAAAAAGCTCCGCCCAGAACAGATATCGGTTTTCGTGAATGGCGCCGACCTTTGATTTTAAAGGCGTGCCCGAGGGCTTTAAAAATGTGAAGTAGTCGGAAAACATTTCCTTGATTTCCTTGTATCTTCCGCAGGGTACCAGCACCTGTGACTCGGATTTTGCCTCGCCGTAGCCACCTACATTGACCTTCATTGCGTAACGCTTCAGTAGTAGCATCAAGGGTGTTTGCTCTATTTTCACATTATTTACAGATGCCTTTTTAAAGGAGGTTCTGAGCATTACAAAAAGTCCCGACCGCACCTCAATTCGGCTATCGTTTAGAAAAATACGGAATTTAAGGTAACGGAAAAAGGAATAAATAAAGGAAGCGATAAAGCTTGCCAAAAGTATTATTGTAATGGTGTTTACAATGGGCGGGAAATAGGTTTGGAACTTTTGCGATACCGAATTAAGTTGCTCCAAAACCTCGTTAACGCCCATACCCGCAAGCTTTGCGGCTCCGTTAAGCACCGGAACAACCAGCAAAATCCCCGCAAAGGCTGAGGAGGTCGCCGCCGACAAAATGGCAATTTTTACAGGCGAAAACCTTATCGGCTCACCGCTCTTGACACCGTAAAGCATCTCCGACACTGTGTGGGCATCCTTTCGGCTCAGCTTAAAGCTGTAATCGGTTTTTTCTCGGCTCCCCGCCTCGGTGTTAATTCTAAAAGTTACCGTGCGGAACAAATAATCCAAGGGAGACTGTTCCGATTGAATGGAGGACAGTCCGCTAATGGGGATTACCGCTTGACGGGCGATAAAAACACCGTCCCGAACGGTAACGATTTGCTTATCGAGAACCAGTTGAAAAGCTCGCCAACGCAAAATCCCAAAAAGGATTATAAAAGTGAAAAGCAAGGTTTCTACACCTAAAATTCTTTCAACCTCACCCTTTTGGAGATACTGTATAATACCTCTTAAGACGGGGATTATGAGAATAACCAAAAACGGCTTTATTATGGTCAGTATCATTAAAGGGTGCGCTTTAAACTCCTGTCTCATTGCTCCCCCTCCGCCAAAGCGCGCATAAACTTTTCGGTATCGCTTTCATAAAGCTCTGGGATTATTATTCGGCTACGCGCCGCCTTAAGGGACAACGCCTTTAGCCCCATTAAACGGGCAAGAGGCGAGGTTATGCTTTCGGTGTAAATCATTTTCGAAAAGGGCATAATATGGGTGACCTTAATAAAAACACCGCTTTCAATAACCACTGCTCCGTTGATATATTTTATAACATAGGTTTTGAATAGGCAGGGCAGGTACCAAAAAATTATTGCCCCGTAAAGACAGATAAATACTATTAACGCGGGCAAAAACCAAGGAAAAACGCGACAAAAGTAAGCAAAAGCGCCGCAAAATACCACCGCAAAAACGGTCACTCTGAGCTTCCAAAGAGCCAGTGTTTTCTTCGGTAATTTCAGCTCGGTCATAGCTATTCCTCCTTTATCCTAACCAAAAGGTTAAAATCTGTCAGTTGCGCTTAATATTTTTCCAATATTCTTTGTAGGCTTGCTCGGTTTTATTATCACCGAACTCATAATATTTTTTATTTTTTACAATGTCGGGCAGATACTGCTGCTTTACATAATGGTTGGGGTAAGAATGAGGATATTTGTAGTTTTGCCCTTTAACAACGGCATCCTCGCCATCGAAATGCTTGTTTTGCAGTTGACGGGGAATATCTCCCACAAGTCCACTCTCAATGTCCGCCATTGCGGCGTTTATTGCATCGTGCGCAGACACCGATTTGGGCGCATTCGCCACCATTATTACTGCATTTGCAAGAGGCAATCGGGCTTCGGGCAAACCTACCATAAGAGCGGTATCCACCGCCGCCTTAACAATTGGAATTATCTGCGGGTAGGCAAGACCTACATCCTCATTAGCGCAGACAAGCAGCCGTCTGCATGCGCTTGGCAGGTCGCCGGCGGCTAAAAGCCTTCCTAAGTAATAAATTGCCCCGTCAGGGTCGCTTCCCCGCATGGATTTTTGGTAGGCAGAAATTATATCATAATGCTGGTCGCCCTCTCGGTCGTAGCGAACAGAATTGCCCGCCAAAATTTCCTCCACCGTTTGGTCGGTTATGTCGTTGCCAAGCATTAAGCAAAGTTCAAGCATATTAAGGCTTCTGCGAACATCTCCCGCCGAGGCAACGGCAATTTTTCTTACAGCTTCATCACTAATATTTATGGTTGAATCCTCACTTAAAATACCTATTGCCCGCTCTAAAACCTCGGCAATATCATCGCTTGTTAAAGTCTTAAACTCGAAAACCGTTGAGCGGCTTAAAATTGCGTTGTAAACATAAAAATACGGGTTCTCTGTTGTGGAGGCTATGAGAGTAATGTCACCATTTTCAATGTAGGAAAGCAAAATTTGTTGTTGCTTTTTGTTAAAATACTGAATTTCGTCAAGGTAAAGCAGTATTCCTCCTTGCGAGTCAATGGTTCCGATTGACGCCACAATTTCCTTAATATCCGCAGTGGAAGCGGTAGTAGCGTTAAGATAATGCAGCTTTTTACCGCAATTTTCCGCAATAATGTTGGCAACAGTGGTTTTGCCCACACCCGACGGGCCATAGAAAATAAGGTTAGGAAGCTTTCCCGAATCAATAATCCGTCTAAGCACCTTGTTCTGGGCCAAAAGGTGCTTTTGCCCAGCCACATCCTCAATTTTTTTAGGTCTCATTTTATCTGCAAGCGGGGACATTTTTCCTCCTCCAATCATTAAATTAAAACTGCACTCATATATTTTTTTGGGGTGTTTAGTTTGAAAAAGACGATTTTTATTAAAAATGCCGTGATTTTGACTGTTTCCTCGCTGATTTTACGGTTTGCGGGCATAATTTTTAAGGTTTATGTGACCCGTCTTATCGGTAGCGAGGGGGTGGGTCTTTATCAGCTGATTTTTAGCTTTTATCTACTCGCCTCAACCTTTGCCACAAGCGGTATAAGTACTGCAGTAACTCGTCTCGTAACCGAGGAAATTGCTCTTGGTTCAAAGGACGGAACTCTTAGGATTTTTCGCCGCTCCATAGAGTTAACCCTCATTGTTGCTTTTGTTTCTCTTTTTATATTGTTTTTCGGCGCCGAGTTTATAGCTAACAGCATAATCGGGGACATTCGCGCTATGCCCGCCCTTAAAATAATGGCATTTTCGTTGCCTTTTATGGGTATTTCCTCCTGCATTAGAGGATACTTTATTGCGCGCCGTAATGTGACACCCAACGCCCTTACCCAAATTTTAGAACAGGCAGTTCGTATTGGAGCTATCGTGGTTTTGGCGCAAAAATTTATTAAAAAAGGTCTTGCCGCCGCTTGCACCGCTGTAATTTTAGGGGACACTTTGGCGGAAGCACTGTCCTGCTTGGTGCTTTATTTGTGCTTTATTTCCAGTAAAAAAGGACTTAATCGACTAAACGGTAGGGAAAATCCGCCCTTCGGCGTAATAAGGGAGCTGACGAGAATTGCGCTTCCTATAACCTCGGGCAGATACCTGAATACGGCGCTTCGAACTGCCGAAAATGTCTTGGTTCCTAAAAATTTAAGCCGTTACCCCTTGTCAGGAGCCAAGGCATTATCCCAGTTCGGTATGATAAAGGGAATGGCACTTCCCATTTTGTTTTTTCCTGCAACCTTGCTTAATTCTGTTGCCACCTTGCTTATTCCGGAAATAAGCGAAGCCAAAGCTAAAAAAATGAACTTTACCATTAAAAGACTGACCCTTCGAGTGCTTCGTCTTACGGGAGGAATGTCGCTGATTTTCGGTGTCCTTTTTTTAATTTTGGGCGAAAAAATCGGTCTTTTGATTTACAAATCCTCCGATGTTGGAGCACTTCTCGTCGCCCTCGCACCGATTGTTCCCTTTATGTATCTTGACAGTGTGTCTGACGGAATCTTAAAAGGACTCGATGAACAGAGCTTCACCTTTCGTACCTCAATCAGCGATTCTACTATTCGCATAATTCTGATTTTATGTCTACTGCCCATTAGCGGTATGAAGGGCTTTATCGGAATAATGTACTTTTCAAATTTTTTGACCTGCTTTTTAAATATGCGTAGGCTTTGCAAGGTTACAAATATTAAATTTACAGAAATATTAAAGCGTTTAGAACATTGAATTTCCATTTTATGTCAAAATCCGTTGACATGCAATGGAAATAATTTTATAGTACCTTAGTGAAAAAAATTATTTCCATTCGATTACAGTAAGCCTTTTTGATGCATTACGAATTACGAATTTTTGTAAAGAACTCTTGCAATAGTTCTTTACACTCTTCCTCCATAATACCGCCGTATATTTCAGGTCGATGGTTAAAGGGGTAATCGCACAAATTAATCACCGAATCCATACACCCCGCCTTTAAGTCGTATGCGCCAAAAATAACCGTGTCAATTCGGGAATTTATAATCGCCCCAGTACACATAGGGCAAGGCTCCAAGGTGACATACATCTCGCACCCCTCAAGCCGCCAAGTTCCAAGCTTTTTACATGCCTCGTTAATGCACTCAATTTCCGCATGGGAGAGTGCATTTTGTTTTGCTTCTCTTAAATTATGACCTTGGGCAATAATTTCCCCGTCCTTAACGATAACGGCACCAACCGGTACCTCGCCCGAACTCAAAGCCAGACGGGCGTCAGTTAGTGCCACTTGCATAAACTTTTTATTCATTTTAAATCCTCAAGTGATTCCAAACAAATTTGTAAAAATATAAGACACTGCTTGTATAATGTTAATAATTAAAAATACAATCACACCGCCGCTTAGGAAAAATGTCTTGTATTTTTCCTTTTCGCTTAAAACACCTTCGCTTTTTTGGAAGCTGAAAAGTTTTAATTCCGACTTCACAAGGAAGAAAATTCCCGTTACAATGGTAACAAGCAGATAAAAAACATAAATTAAATTTTGAATCTCGGCGGGCACTGATTTCGGGAAGTAAGAAAAGAGCACCGAAACAAAATTGTTTGTGAAATGAAGCAAAATTGCCACTCTCATTGAACCGGTTTTAATAACCGTAAAGCCTAAAAACAGACCTACCGTAAAGGCAAATGGCATTTGCTCAAAGTTGCCGTGCATAACACCAAAGCAAATCGAAGAGGTTATCAGCGCAAAGGTGTCACCAAATTTCCGAAGCGCGCCCATAACAACACCCCGCATGGCGAACTCCTCCACCAAAGCTGGTACTACTGCAATTGCAATGGTTGTAAGCAGAAAGCCGAAAATCCCATCGGGAAAATTAATCTCACCGGGACTGTAATCGATACCTATGGAGTTGAAAAAATTATCAATATACGCCGTTCCAAAATTTGCAAAGGAGCAGCCCGCAAGACCCATAAAATATAGGGGCATTCCCAGTCCTTTTTCTGTCTTTTTAAAGGACATCAGTTCGCTTATTCTGGCTCCTCCGATTTTAAAACAAATTACAAAGGGTAACGTAAAGGAAAAGATGGAAAATGCGGCTTGGACTGCTTGAGAAATAGCCGCATCGCCAAATAAATTAAAACCGAAAACCGTTAATATTCCGACGCTCACCCCAAGTAAAATAGAAATGACAAAAACCAAAGCCAGACTAGTACCCGACATATTTGCAATTTTCTTTAGTTCTTGCTTTTCCTTAAATTTTGCCATTTCCTCGAGAGAAGGGGGCGCAGAATACACCCAATGGGAAGCAGAAAATTCTGCTTCCCCAAAGGTTTCATTATTTAAATTTTTATTGTAATTATAATTAAATTGGGACATTTATATAATTCCTTTTAAAAAATTACCGCTATTCCTCGTTTGTCTCCTCTGGTACCTCATTTGCGCTTGCAATTTCATCTGCAGTTTCGGTAGCGTCTCCTGCGTCGGCGTCAGCCTCCTCAGGTTTTTCGGTTACCTCGTCCTCGTTGTGTTCGGTAAGCGCTACCGACAGTATTTTTTCACCCTCTGCCACACGCATTACACGAACACCCTTAGCGGGACGGTTAAACTGTGAAATGTCGCCGGCGAAAATACGAATTACAATTCCGTTAGAGGCAATCATAATAATATCATCATTGTCAGTAACAGGTATTGTAGCCGCAACCTTACCGTACTTCTCGGTGCGGTAGTTAGTAAGACCCTTACCGCCGCGTGACTGGAGTCGGTAATCCGCAATAGATGAAATTCTGCCGTAGCCCGTTTCGGTTACGGTTAAAATCTTACTGTTTTCATCCACAATTGCCATATCTATAACTCGGTCGCCCTCACGCATATTAATTGCGCGGACACCTCTGGCAGTTCTGCCCATTGCACGGACATTATCCTCCTTGAACTGGATTGCAAGTCCGTTTCGGGTGGCTATGAAGATATTTTGGTTGCCGTTAGTCATTCTGACAAAGCCCAGCTCGTCGTCATCGTCAATATTAATTGCAATAATACCGCTCTTTCTGGTGTTGCGGAATTCGGAAACCTTGGTTCTCTTAATGGTACCCTTTTTAGTTACCATTGCAATGTAATTATCCTCATCAAGCTCACTGGCAGAGAGAATTATTGTAATCTTTTCGTCCGCCATTAATGGCAGAATGTTTACAAGGTTCATACCCTTACTGGTGCGGCTTCCCTCGGGAATTTCGTATGCCTTAATGCGGTACATACGTCCAAGGTTAGAAAACAGCATAATCCAGTCGTGAGAAGAGCAGACAAACATATTTTCCACTGCGTCCTCTTCTCTTGTGGTCATACCCGTAATACCGCGGCCTCCGCGGTTTTGAACATTGTAGGTGTCGGCAGGCAGTCTCTTAATATAGCCGTTAACAGTCTTTGTAAGAACACAGTCCTCCTCTGGGATAAGGTCCTCAATGTCAACCTCGCCCGCAATATCTGTAATCTCGGTTTTGCGGTCATCAGAGTATTTATCTCTAAGATTTAATGCCTCGGTCTTAACAATGTCAAGTATTCTCTCTCTCGAGCCTAAAATTTCGGTGCATTCCTTAATGAAATTGAGCTTTTCCTCTAATTCGTCAAGAATTTTCTGCTTTTCAAGACCTGATAATTTACCTAACTGCATTTGAACAATGGCAGTGGTCTGAATATCGTCCAGTCCAAAACGCTCGGAAAGCGCTTCTTTACTTTCGGGAATAGTTTTGGAGCCTCGGATAATGGCAATAACCTCATCAATAAAGTCAAGCGCTATCTTTAAGCCCTCTAAAATGTGGGCGCGCTCCTCGGCTTTACGCTTATCGTATGCTGTTCGTCTGTAAATTATGTCATACTGGAAGTCAATGCAGTTTTGGAGCATTTCTTTGAGTGTCAAAATTTGAGGCTTACCGTTTACGATTGCCAACAAAATTGCTCCAAAGGTAGTCTGCAAAGAGGTGTAGCGATAGATTTTGTTAAGCACAACCTGAGGATTGGCATCCTTTTTAAGGTCAACTATAATTCTGATACCGCCGTCACGCTTACTTGAATAGTCAACAACATCGTCAATACCCTCAATTCGCTTATCGGCGGCAAGGTCATAAATATTCTTAACAAGTTCTTGTTTTTTAACCTTGTAGGGAATTTCGGTTATAACAATGCGGAATTTTCCGTTTTTAACCTCTTCAATTTCGGCTTTGCCTCGAAGTACAATTTTTCCGCGACCCGTAGCGTAAGCAGCGCGAATACCGCTTCTGCCCATAATAATTCCGCCTGTGGGGAAGTCAGGGCCCTTTATGTGCTCGCAAAGGTCAGAAAGCTCTGCCTCGGGGTTATCAATAAGGCAACACATACCGTCAATAACCTCACCTAAATTGTGGGGAGGAATTTCGGTAGCCATACCAACAGCAATACCGCTGCTTCCGTTAACAAGAAGTTGCGGGAAACGAACAGGTAAAACCTCAGGCTCCTCAAGACGGTTGTCATAGTTGGGGGAGAAATCAACGGTTTCTTTGTCAATATCGTCAAGCATACTTAAAGACAGACGGTTCATTCTTGATTCTGTGTATCTATATGCGGCGGCGGGGTAGCCGTCAATATTACCGAAGTTTCCGTGACCGTCAATAAGGGGATATCTAAGGGAGAAATCCTGCGCCATACGGACCATTGCATCGTAAACACTGGCGTCTCCATGGGGGTGGTAACGACCAAGCACCGAACCTACGGTGTCGGCGCACTTACGATATGCCTTATCGGGGGTTAAGCCGTTTTCATACATTGTGTAAAGAATTCTGCGGTGAACGGGCTTTAAGCCGTCACGCACATCGGGAATAGCACGTCCCACAAGCACCGACATTGAATATTGAAGCATACTCTGACGTACTTCGTCAACAATTTCTACGTTTTTAATGTTGGTTTCCTCATCACTGGGCCAGTAAACATTTTCATTCTTTGCCATTTTAATTCCTCCTTCCCTTAAATGTCCAAATCGGTCGCAAATACTGCGTTTTCTTCAATGAATTTTCTTCTGGGTTCAACCTCTTCTCCCATTAGCATTGTAAAGGTTTGGTCGGCAAGCTCAGCGTCTGCCATTGTAACCTTAAGCATGGTTCTGTGCTCAGGGTCAAGGGTGGTTTCCCAAAGTTGCTCGGGGTTCATTTCACCAAGACCTTTGTAACGCTGAACGTCAACATTACCGCCTAATTCCTCAATAAAGCGGTCGCGCTCCTCGTCGGTAAAGGCATCAAAATATCTCTTTCCCTTTGCAACGCGGTAAAGCGGCGGTTGTGCTAAATAAATATGACCGGTTTCAATAAGCTGAGGCATATATCTAAAGAAAAATGTCAAAAGCAGAGTTCTGATATGGCTTCCGTCAACATCGGCATCCGCCATAATAACAATTTTATCGTAGCGAAGCTTTTCGATATCAAAATTTTCGGCAATTCCCGTACCTAACGCTACAACAACGGGGGTTAATTTATCGTTGCCGTAAACCTTATCAACACGGGCTTTTTCAACATTAAGCATTTTACCCCAAAGAGGCAGAATTGCTTGGTAAGTACTGTTTCTGCCTTCAACTGCCGAGCCTCCTGCAGAGTCACCCTCTACAATAAAGATTTCGGTCTTGGTGGGGTCGTTGGAAATGCAGTCCTTTAGTTTTTCAGGCATACGGGTTTTACCGCCGATACCTGACTTGCTTCTTTGCAAATCTCTTGCCTTTTGAGCGGCCTCGCGGGCATTAGATGCGGCAATTGCCTTATCAACAATTATCTTAGCTTCATTTGGATTTTCCTCAAGGAACTTGTAAAGCTGGTCATTGACAATATCCCTTACCAGCTGACCTACCGAGGTGTTACCAAGCTTAGCTTTAGTTTGGCTTTCAAATTGAGCATCAGCAAGCTTTACAGATACAACCGCCACAACGCCCTCTAAAATATCGTCTCCCTTAAGTCGGGCATTGCCCTCTTTTAATTTTTTAAATTCAAAGGCATATTTATTAACAATATTTGCTAGACTTTGTTTGAAGGCTTGCTCGTGAGTACCGCCGTCAACAGTGTGAAGTGTATTAGCAAAAGACATCACCCTGTTATCGTAGGCAGTAGACCAAATAAGAGCAATTTCTGCGGTTTCGTCGTTTTTCTGACCGCTTAGATAAATAACCTCGCTATTAAGGCTATCCTTTTTCATTCCCTGTAAAATATATTCTACATAAGACTTAATTCCGCCTTCATACTTAAAATCGTCGGTGCGATCAGGTAAATCAGCGTCACTTCTTAGATCCTTAAGTACAACACGAATTCCCGCATTAAGGAAAGCTTGCTCACGAAGTCTTTTAAGCAGGGTATCGTAATCGTAACGGGTAGTGTCAGTAAATATTGTGGGATCAGGTTTAAAGGTAACGGTGGTACCCTTTTCGGTGGTGGTTCCTATTTCCTTTAAAGCTTCCGAAACATTACCCTTTTCATAACGCTCCTTGTAAATCTTTTCTCCGTCCTTAACTTCAACCTCAAGCCAAGAGGATAAAGCATTAACAACAGAAGCTCCTACACCGTGAAGTCCGCCCGATACCTTGTATCCTCCGCCTCCGAACTTTCCGCCCGCGTGCAGAATTGTGAAAACAACAGTAACAGTGGGTATCCCCTTTTGAGGGTTAATTCCTACTGGAATTCCGCGTCCGTTATCGGTAACACGAATAACACCGTCGTCCAAAATTTCGACAGTTATTTTATCACAGTATCCTGCTAAGGCTTCGTCAATAGCATTATCCACAATTTCGTAAACTAAATGGTGGAGTCCTCTCTCACCGGTGGAACCTATATACATACCGGGACGCTTTCTTACCGCTTCAAGTCCCTCTAAAACCTGAATGGAGCTTTCATCATAATTTCCATCAACGGGTATTAAATTTTCATTACTCATTAAAATATTTCCTTTCTTTGAGTAAAATTTTTAAATTATAGAACGCTTATAAAGCGTAGTAGAAGAAATTTGAGAAATATAAACCTTTGTTTTATTTTTTTTTCCTGTTAGCACAAAGGATTTTGGAAGTTCAAAGGAAACGTTATGTACCTTTTTGTTTTTTTCAGCAACCTCTAAAAATTTTCTTGTATGCTTTGAAACAGTGGTACTGTCCAAATCAAAAATACCGATAATTTCATCCTCGCGGACAACCGAATCCACACCTAAATGGAGGTACATTCCACAATTTCCCCTTTTTCTATCTTAATTTTTGTACCCTCTTTTAAATTCTTTACATTTTGAGGGTCGCAACAGCTTAAAAAGGTCTGCATTCCTTTAATGTGGTTTAAAATATAGTTTTGCCTTTTAGGATCTAATTCGCTCATAATATCGTCAAGTAAGCAAATTGGACTTTCCCCTGTATTTTTCTTTATTATTTCGGCTTCGCTTAGTTTTAAGGTTAATGCAACGCTTCGTTTTTGTCCTTGAGATCCAAAGTTTTTAGCATCGCATCCGTTGATTTTAAATTTTAAATCGTCCCTGTGGGGTCCTACCGAGGTTTTGGCAGAAAACATATCCGCCCGTCGGGCTAATTTTAAATTTTCTTTTAAAGAACCATCTTTAAAAGATTTTACATACTCAATTTCTAAATTTTCTGTGCCTTCGCTTATACCTTTGTAAATATTAGGGCTTATTTCTTTTAAAATTTCTATATATCTTTCGCGGTATTTTATTATTTTTTCGCCCTTTTCGGCAATTTCTTTTTCAAAAACCTCCAGCATATCCTCAATTTCGGGATATATCCTTGCTTCCTTTATAACTTTATTTCTTTGAATCACTGCTCGGTTATAAGCCTTTAAAATTTCTATGTAAGCGGGATATAACTGACAAATTGCAGTGTCTAAAAATTTTCGTCTGATACTTGGCCCGTCACTTAAAATTTTTAAGTCATCGGGACAAAAAACAATCGCATTTAAATGCCCTGCAAGCTTTGAAGCGGTTTTTAATGATTTTTTATTTAAAAATACCCGCCTCTTGTCATTAATTTCAATTTTAATAGACTTTTCAATCTGCTCGCTTTCAAATTCAGCAAAAATCAAAGCCCTGTCGCAACCGAATTTTTTAAGCTCGTCTTCCCTTGCTCCCCTAAAGCTTTTAGCTCCCGTAAGAAGCCACATACCCTCTATTAGATTTGTTTTTCCCTGGGCATTCTCCCCAAATATAACATTCATTTCTTTATTTGGAGAAAGGTTTATATTTTCTATATTGCGAAAGTTTTTTAGTGTTAAGGAATTAATCCTCATAATATTATAAAGCCCTCACCGTCGTACTCGGCTTTATCTCCTTTAAAAAGTTTTTTTCCTCTCTGGAAGCAAACCTCACCGTTAACCTTTACCAAACCCTCTAAAATTACCATTTTGGCAATTCCTCCCGTAGGCACAAGGCTTGCAAATTTCAGTGCAGAGTCCAGCTTTATAAAATCCTCTTTAATTTTAAGCTCTTTATATTCCACTATCTCAACCTCATAGGCATAATCATATATTTAAATCGTTCGCCGTCGGGAGGTAAAATAAGAATTGCCGCATCTGAACCGTTGAAAAGAATTTGAATTTCCTCGGTATCTACCGCGCGCAGTGCATCAAGCAGATATCTGCTGTTAAGGCCTATTTCAAAATTTTCTCCCTCTAATGTAATATTAAATGTTTCGGTAGCGCGTCCAACAGAGGTAGCACAGGTAAATACAACATTTAATTCATTAAAATAACACCGAATAGGGGTAGAAAAGCTTTCGCTTATAAGTAATGAAACACGCTCAATTATGTTTATTAAATCACGGGTATTAACAACTACCCTTTGTAAATACCCTGTGGGCAAGGTTTTTCTATAATTTACAAATTCACCCTCTATAAGCCTTGAAATAAAGAAATAGCCGTTAATTTCAAAGGAAATAAGGCGATTTCCAACAATAATATTTACGTTTTTGCTTTGCTCGTCAATAAGTCTTAATACCTCAGCCACTGCCTTATTTGAAACTGTAAATTCAATATCCTTTGTTTCTTTTACTTTTTCCTCTCTTATAGCGAGTCTAAAGCCGTCAATACCGACAAGTCTTAATTTACAATTTGAAACCTCAAAATTAATACCGGTTAAAATCGGCTTTGCACCCTCATTAGTTGCGGCAGAAAAAATCGTGGTTTTAATCATTTCTGACATAATATCAGATTCTATTGATATTCCATTTCCTTCGCTAACAGTAGGCATTTCAGGAAAATCAGCGGCAGCCATTCCCATAATATCAAAAGTAGCCTCATCACATCTTATATGGCACTGTAATTTTTCATCGGTCTCAATTTCTACATTAAGACCGTTCATTCTTCTTAAAATATCTGCAAGTAAACGGGCATTAATAACAATATCACCCTCACTTTTACAGTTGGCATAAATTTCCTTTTTCATTCCCATTTCAAGGTTGTACGCTATAAGGGTTGCTTTTCCTTGCTCAGCAGAAATTAAAATTCCTTCAAGTATAGGCATGGAGGTTTTAGCTCCTACTACTCTTTGCAAACGGGAAACTGCTTCTAAAAGAGAAGCACGTTCGGTTGTAAAAAACATATTTTTTCCTCCTAAAAAGAATATATAAAATAACAGTAGTAATAAAGTATGTGAAAACTGAGGAAAACTCACTTAAATCCTTATTTAAAGCGAAAAGAAGAGGTTAAAACAAAATTTGATAAAAAGTGGATAAATCTAATAAATTATTTTATAAAAAGAAGTGTGGATAAACCTTAGGTTAATTAAGGTTAAAACTGTGGATAACTTCTTATTAGTTAAATGAGTTTTCGCTTCTTGTTCTTAAATTTTTAATAAGGTCGTCAACAAGCTCTTTTTGATAAGGTTTATCCTTCAAAAACTCCTCAATCTTGTTTACATTGTAAAGAACAGTGGTGTGATCTTTTCCAAATGCTTCGCCGATTGCTTTAAAGGAAAGGTCGGTCGTATGACGGGCAATATACATTGCAACCTGACGGGCAAGCACTAAATCGGCAGTCTTACGGTTTGATAAAATATCGCTTTCCGAAATATTATAGGTGTGTGCAACCTCTGAAATAATGGTTTCCACCTTAATAGGCTCAGGCTTTGTATCGCTTATAATATCCTTTATAATACCTTGCACTGCCGAAACAGTAGGAACCTTATTTTGAATTGAAATATAAGCCTGAATCTTTTTAACAACACCCTCAAGCTGACGGGTATTAACCTTAATATTTTCGGCAATGTAAAAAGCAATGTGTTCTGAAATTTCAATGCCGTATTGTTCTGCTTTTTTAAGAATAATTCCAACCCTTGTTTCGAAATCAGGGGCAAGAATATCGGCGAAAAGTCCGCCTTCAAGTCTTGAGCGGATACGGTCGTCTAAGGTTTTAATATCCTTAGGCGGGCGGTCCACAGTTACTACTATTTGTTTATTGTTTTGAATAAGAGTATTAAAGGTGTTAAAAAATTCCTCTTGGGTTTGTTCTTTTCCGGCAATAAAATGAATATCATCTATAAGGAGAACATCTGCATTGCGGAATTTGTTTCTGAAATCCTCAATCGTTCCTATTCCGAGCTTACCTTCTTGAAGCGCATTGATAAGCTGATTTGTAAAATCTTCACTGCGAATATATTCAATTTTTTTGTAGGGTGAGGTTTTTTTTATGTGATTTTTGATTGCAAGCATTAAATGTGTTTTTCCTACACCCGACGGACCGTATATAACCAAAGGGTTATAATTTGAATTAACTGCGGGATTGTCCGCAACAGCAAGAGAAGCGGCGTGGGCAAAACGGTTGTTGGAGCCTACCACGAAATTTTGGAAGGTGAAAAAGTCCTCAAAAGAAAGTCCGTCGCTGAATTCTTCAGCACGAAGTATACTTGATTCCTCTTTTTCAATAATAAAGGTAATTTTAACGGGGAAGCCCATGGCGTTTTTTGCGCTTTGTTGTAAAATTTCGGTGTAGTTGTCTGCCACGATTTCTCTTTCGTATTCCTCTTTACAGGAAATGATCAATTCTCCCGAATTAAATGATACGGGTTTAAGGTCTGCTATAAAACAATCAAATGCTACCTGAGTGATGATTTTTAAACATTCGTCACATACTAAATTCCATATATCTGTAACCGAAGATACAGGCATTTTTGAACAGTCCTTTCATTTAAAAATAAGCGTATTATAATCTATAAAATTATATCATAAACCGTCCTATTTTTCAACCTTTTAAGCTTAAAAAAGTGAAAAATTTTAAATGTTTTTTACAGTTTTTAAAAAAGGAGTAAAGAGTCCTTATGAAAAGTGGAATTTTAAAGATAATTGGGGTAAATTTAGTTGTCTTTTCCCTCCTTTTTTTGTGCGTATTTTCCGTCCTTCTAAGGCCTTTAGATTCTCCTATTATTATAGAGAGTGAAAATTTGAATTTTGTAAACATTTCCACCGAAAAAAAAGAAGAAACGCAAGAAATAACCTCATCAAAAAGCGAAACTGCAAACGAACAAAAAGAGGAAGCAGTGGAAACCTCTGCCGAAGCCATAAAGGGTAAAATTATTACCCAGTATAATTCGCCTTATTTGGCAAAGGACAGCTACAATAAGGTTTATTTAAAAAATAATACAAGTCTTGATATTAGTATAAAAAAGTATTTGGAGGGGCAAATTAATTTTAAAGTGCAAAAAAATGCCGACCCGAAGGTGTTAATTCTCCACACACACGCCACCGAAACCTTTAAAACCGACGATAAGGATTATTTTACCGAGAGCTTTTCTTCACGCAGTCAGGACAACACAAAAAATATGGTATCTGTGGGTAAAATTGTTGCCGAAAAGCTTAATTCGGCGGGGATTGTTACACTTCACGACACCACACTTCACGACTACCCAAGTTATTCAAAAAGCTATTCACGAAGCGCCGAGACGGTGAATTCTTATCTTAAAAAATATCCGTCAATTAAGGTTGTTCTTGATTTGCACCGCGACGCGGTAACAAAGGAAAACGGGGATAAGGTGAAATTACAGACCGAAATAAACGGGAAAAAAGCCGCTCAGGTGATGCTCGTTCAAGGCAGTCAGAGCGGCGCAGTCACAAATTTTCCAAAATGGGAGGAAAATTTTAAATTAGCGGTAAAATTGCAGCAAACAATAGAAAAAAATTATCCCACCTTGGCTCGGCCCTTAATGCTGATGAGCAAGAACTACAACCAAAGCCTAACAACCGGCTCCTTGCTTATAGAGTTTGGAACCGATGTTAATACTCTGGAGGAGGTTCACTACTCGGCAGAAATGGTGGGGGACTGTTTAGCCGAACTGCTAACCTCATTACAATAGAAAAGAGATTTTTATGAAAAGAAGTACACGGTTTTTTTTTAGAAGCTTTTATCTTTCCTCGGTGGTGGCTTTTTGCCTGATAATAGGAATTTTGGGAATAAGTAAAGCCTATGAGGGCATAAGGCTCATAGGCTTTGGTGAATACCGCAGTGCCGTCGAAATAGACGACGGTAGTATTAAAATATTTGATTTTACTCTAAGGTTTTAATGTTAAGGTCGCGAAGCTGCGCATCATCCACAGTGGCGGGAGCACCAGACATTAATTCGCTGGAATTTGAAACCTTGGGGAAAGCAATTACATCTCGCAGACTGTCGCAACCGCACATAAGCATTACAAGTCGGTCAAGACCGATACCCATTCCGCCGTGGGGCGGAGCACCGTACTTAAAGGCATCGGTTAAGAAGCCGAATTTTTCGTGAGCCTCCTCATCAGTTAGCCCTAGCGCCTTAAACATTTTGTTTTGCAAAACGGGGTCGGTTATACGAATTGAACCGCTCGACAGCTCAACGCCGTTAAGCACCAAATCATAAGCCTTGGCAAAAACCTTTTCAGGGTTAGTGTCAAGATAAGGAATACTCTCGTCCAAGGGGGAGGTAAAGGGGTGGTGCATAGCGTCCCAGTTGCCCGTTTCCTCGTTATATTCAAAGAACGGGAACTCGGTAACCCAAAGGAAATTGTAGGTGTCAGGAATGATATTAAGACGCTTGGCAACCGTCAAACGAAGTGCACCCAAAACGGACAAGCAAAGATTTTTCCTGTCTGCAACAATCAGCACCAAGTCGCCCTTTTCGGCACCGGTACGCTCGATTATAGCCTGAATTTCGTCATCAGTCATAAACTTTGCAAAGGAGCAGGCGGGGGAGTCCTCTACCCAACGGATGTAGGCAAGACCCTTGGCGCCAATGCCCTTGGCTTCCTCGGTTAGCTTGTCGATTTCTTTTCTGGTGTAGGTGTCAACCGCGCCTTTTGCAGTAATGGCGCGAACGGTACCGCCCTTTTTAACCGTATCTGAAAACACGCCGAAGCCGCAGTTTTCAACAATATCTGACAAATCCTTAATTTTCATTTCAAAACGGGTGTCGGGCTTGTCCGATCCGTAGTCGTTCATAGCGTCAACAAACTTAAGTCTCGGCAAAGGTGTTACAATATCCTCATTAAGCACCTCTTTGAAAAGGCGTTTGATGTAGCCTTCGGCTATAGCGTAAACATCCTCAGGCTCCACAAAGGACATTTCAAGGTCAATTTGGGTAAACTCGGGCTGTCTGTCGGCACGCAAATCCTCGTCGCGGTAGCAACGGGCAATTTGCATATATCTGTCAAAGCCCGAAAGCATCAATAACTGCTTATATAACTGGGGTGACTGGGGAAGCGCAAAAAAGCTTCCTTTATGAATACGGGAGGGCACCAAATAGTCCCGCGCGCCCTCAGGCGTAGATTTAATAAGGGTTGGGGTTTCAATCTCAATAAAGCCGTTTTCGTCAAAATAATCCCTTGTCACCTTAGTAATCTTGTGGCGAAGCAGAATATTTTTTTGAATGTCGGGTCGACGCAAATCCAAATAGCGGTATTTAAGGCGAATATCCTCACCCGCGTTGGAATTTTCTATAATTTCAAAGGGAGGAGTCTCACTCCTTCCTAAAATTTTAAGCGTTTTAACCTCAAGCTCCACGTCTCCTGTGGGGATTTCTTTATTTACAGAGGAACGAACACGAACAAGACCCTCAGCCATAACGACATACTCGCTTTTAAGGACGGAAGCCTTCTCAAAAAGGCTTTTTTCGGTGTTTTCGTCAAAGGCCAACTGCAAAATACCCGTTCTGTCTCTAAGATCGGCGAAAATAAGACCGCCCAGATCACGCTGACGCTGAATCCAACCGCAAACGGTAACCGTTTCGCCGGCATTTTCCCGTCTTAGTGTACCGCAGTAATGGGTACGCTTTTTACCCTCTAATCTGTCTAACATTAGGTTTCACCTCGTAATAATGCATAATTCGTAATTAAATGTATTGCCAAAGGCGGCAATATATCCTGTTGAAGGCAGACCGAAATTACGAATAGGTTAAATTATTTCTGCTATACGTTCAAATAAAATTTTTCTTATTTCCTCGCCTAATTCCTCGACTGTTTCAGACAAATTAATCTGTTTCTCAGTAGAATTCGACATATTTTTGAGGTTGGCTTTTCCGCTTTCAACTTCGCTGTCGCCAAGCACCAGTGTGAACTTAGCGCCGATTTTGTTAGCATACTTCATTTGTGCCTTTAAGCCTCTTGCACAAATATCTGTCTGCACCTTGTAACCCTCGTCTCTAAGCTCTTTACATAAAGCGCTGGCCTTAAGGCTTGCCTTTTCACCCAAGGAAGCAATAAACAAATCACAGGTGGGGGCTTCGGGAAGTTCGGCTTTTTGTGCCGAAAGCACCATCATAAGACGCTCAATTCCCATAGCAAAGCCCAAGGACGGGGTGTCCTGACCGCCCATTTGTTTAATCAGCCCGTCATAACGGCCGCCGCCGCAAACGGTGGACTGTGCACCGATATCGCCCGACACAAACTCAAAAACAGTACGGGTGTAGTAGTCAAGTCCCCGTACGATTTTAGGGTTAACCGTAAAATCAATACTCATAGCTTTAAGGTGAGCCTTAACACTTTCAAAGTGCTCGCGGCAGTCCTCACAAAGGTAATCAATTACAACGGGGGCATTTTCTGAAATACCCTTACAAACAGGGCATTTGCAGTCAAGAATTCTCATTGGGTTGCGGTCAAGTCTGTCCTTACAGGTGTCGCAAAGGTCGGCAAGGTTTTTGGAAAAATATTCCTTTAGTGCCTTGTGGTATTCTTTTCGGCACTCGGGACAGCCGATTGAGTTAATTTCCAGTGAAATTTCCTTTATTCCAATGTTTTCCAGAACTGCTTTTGCCAGAGAAATAACCTCTGCATCAGCATTGGGAGCCGCAGCTCCTACACACTCAACACCAAACTGGTGAAATTCTCTGAGTCTGCCTGCTTGAGGCTTTTCGTAGCGGTAGCAACCGCCGATATAACACAATTTCTGAGGGAGCGCCCCGTTTACAAGGCCCTTTTCAATACTTGAACGGATAACTCCGGCGGTAAGCTCAGGACGAAGTGTTATTGAGCGGCCGCCCTTATCGTCAAAGGTATACATTTCCTTTTGAACCACATCGGTGGTGTCGCCAACGCTACGCAAAAAGACCTCCGTATGCTCAAAAACGGGCACACGGATTTCCTTAAAACCAAACTGGGTGGCAGTTTCCAGCATTTTATTTTCCACAAACTGCCAATTGTGACTTTGCTCGGGAAGAACATCGTTAGTGCCTTTAACGGCACGGTTAATTTCTGCCATAAAAACTTTATTTGCTCGCTTTCATAATTTCTCGCCAGTCAAGGTCACCGCGTTCGAGTCCGTGGATAATCATTTCGGCGGTGGCAATATTGGTGGCAACAGGAATATTGTGAATGTCGCAAAGGCGTAGCAATACCTGTTCGTTAGGCTCGCTGGGCTTTGCGGTTATTGGGTCGCGGAACATTAAAAGCAGGTCGATTTCATCGCAACCGATACGGCTTGCAATTTGTTGGGAACCGCCTTGAGAACCGCTCAAAAAAGAGGTAATTTCAAGACCTGTAGCTTCGGAAACCACCTTGCCGGTAGCACCCGTTGCTACGAGGTTATACTTGCTTAAAATTCCACAGTAGGCAATGCAGAATTGTACCATTAATTCTTTTTTTGCGTCGTGTGCAATTAGTGCGATTGTCATACTAGTAACCTCAAATCTTTTTCAAATTTTTTAAAGGAATGTTTTTATACTGGAGCCTTTCGGCAATTCGCAAAAAGGCTTTACTTGCATTTGAGTTTCTTTTAAGCTTATGGTTAATGGACAGTGTGTTAACATCTTCAGCCTCGGGGACAATTCCCAAGAGGCGGATTGACGAGGCGTCAATTATACCGTCAATGCTTTGGTAGAATTTTTTCTTGTGAATTTTAAAGCTGAAGCGGTTAATTATAAGTCGGGAATTAAGCCCTAAGGAGGCCAATTTTTCTCCAACCGCCGCAATGTCTCTTACAGATACGGGGTCGGGCGTGGCGATCCCTAAAAACAGGGTTTTCTTTGGAAGCGCCGAATAAAGCTCAAACTGGAGTCCCGCGGGAAAGTCAAAAATCACAACATCGTAAAGCTCCTCCGCTTTTTTTGCAAAGGCGGTTAAGGCTTCGGGGGCTATTTCACCGAAAGTGTCGGGAGCGGGGATAAGAAAGAGATTTTTTTGAGAACATTCGTAGGCAATATCGTTAATTTCTTCTGTCTTTACGGCATCGCCAAGGTCAAGCACTGCCTTAGAGTCTACACCCAAAAGCAGGTCAAGACATCTCAGCCCCTCGTCCATATCAACGAGAAGGGTTTTTTTATTAAGACCGGCAAAAGCAAGGCCTAAGCCTACTGCGGTAGCAGATTTTCCCACTCCGCCTTTACCGGAGGTTGTGGCAAAAATTTCACCCATAGCTCTCCCTCGTTTCAGTCTATAATTCTATCATAAATAGTAATTATTGTCAAACCTTTAATTAATCCAAAACAACAAACGGCTTGTCC
The DNA here is from genome assembly GCA_017434895.1 of Clostridia bacterium. GTDB lineage: Bacteria > Bacillota > Clostridia > Oscillospirales > Acutalibacteraceae > UBA737. Next base: position 73,551 of record JAFSGB010000016.1, on the reverse strand, counting down.
TCGCCCAGAGAACCTGAATCGGTAAAGAAGTAGGCGTCAAGAATATTTCGCACTACTGTACCTGCGCTAAAGCCCGAGGCTCCATGCTCAAGCACTACCGCAATAGCGATTTCGGGATTGTCAAAGGGGGCAAAAGCCACGAAAATACTGTGGTCTGCCTTGCCGGTTACCTGACTGGTACCGGTTTTACCGCCAATCTTAATGGGGTAGTCGCCAAGAGCTGCCCGTCCGGTACCGTCCTCGGTAACCGAAAGCATACCCTTTTTAACGGCGGCAAGACTTTGGTCGCTTATTTTAACAGTGTTTTTAACCTGACTGCCGAACTCCTCGTAGGTTTCGGACATATCGTAGGAAACAACCTTATTAATAAGGCTTGCCTTATAGTGGGTACCTCCGTTGGCAAGGGTGGCGGTGTAGTTTGCCACCTGAAGCGGTGTAAAGGCGTTTAGCTGACCGATGGAAATTTGCAGCGTGTCGCCTCCCGTACCGTTGGACTTGGGCTCTAAAAGAATGCCCGCGGCATCGTTAACCTCAACTCCTGTTTTAACACCTAAGCCAAACTGCTTGTAGTAGCTGGTAAGGGTTAAAGCGCCCACGCGGCGACCCAGTTCAAAAAAGAAATAGTTACAGCTTTTTGAAAGCGCGGTTGTAAGTCCGATACTTCGGTGAAAGCCCATACAGCTAGGCTGATAATCATTAAAAAGGGTATACTTTTGGCGGCAGTAAATATGCTCGTCTTCGGTGTAAAGGCTGTTATCCATTGCCGCAATGGCGACAATCGGCTTAATGGTGGAGCCTATGGGGTAAACGCCTTGAAAAGCGCGGTCAGTAAGGGGCTTTGCGGGGTCGGCGGCAAGGGAGTTGTACATTTCCCCCAAGGTTGCCGAGTCATAGGTCGGGTAGTTTGCGGCAGTCAATACATTTCCGCTTTTAATATCCACAACAACAGCGGAACCCGCCTTGGCGCTGCCGCCCTTACTTTGCAAATCGCGAACTGTGGCTTCAAGGGAATTTTGGGCAATTCTTTGCATATTTTTGTCCAATGTCAGCATTATTGTTTTGCCCGCGATGGGTTCCTTTGTAATTTCCTTAGAAATTATATTTCCCGCAGCGTCCAAGCGGTAGGTCATTTGACCGTCGGTACCTCTAAGGTAATCCTCACCCCAAGCTTCAATTCCGCTTTTTCCCACCTTGTCGTTGTAGGAATATCCCTTTTCTTGGTAATCTTCCCATTCTTCCTTAAAAATCGGGCCAACCGAGCCGATAAGGTTTACGGCCAGCGAAGTGTCAACATACTCCCTAACAGGAACAACATCCACCGTAACCCCCGAAAGCAAAAATGCCGATTCGGAAATTTTAAGCATAAGCTCGGTGGGGATATCTTCGGCAAAGGTAAAGGGGTAGGAAACGGAAAAGTCTGCAATATCCATACTGTAACGAACGCCCATAACTCGGCGTAAATCCTCACCCTTATATTTTTCAAGGTCGTACCGTTCAATCATTTCGTCAATGCAATTCTGGGGTGTGGCATAGTGGGCAAGCTCCAGTTTTTTAAGGAGCCGTTCCTTATCGCCGTCCTCTAAAAAGACATAAGGCTCGGTCTTGGAAATGGGGAGCTCGTCTACACGCTCGGTGCCGTTTTCATCCAAAAGTTGGCAGAGCTTTAAAATAACATCGTTAAGGTTGTCCTTAACGTAAGCCTTGTTGAAAACGATATTGTAGCCGTCGCGGTTGATGGCAATCTGTCTGCCGTAGCAGTCAAGAATTTCCCCTCTCGGGGCTTTAAGGGTAGAGACCAACACCGATGCGGCACCGTCATCTTTTTTAGCAAATTCCGTACTGTTCATTTGTAAATGGTAAAGTCTAAAGCTGTAAAAAAGCAAAACCGCAACCAAAAGGACCGACAATACCGTAATTGCGGTTTGGTTTTTCTTTTTAAAGGGCATCGATGTTCACCTCTGTTCTTAAAGAGTAGAAATCTTTAATTTTTATCCTTTTCTATTTTTTCCTTAAAAGCCTTGAAAATAAAGTAAAAGGGTGTCGAAAGTACTGCCGTATAAAGACTTGATGGCAGTGCTAACTGCAAAAAGTACTTTAAATTTCCGCTTGAGTTCAGCGAAAATGCAATAAACAAAAGCCAATTAAATATGAAATAAATAATGGTTAAAAGCAGACAAAGTATAACGCTCGCTTTTAGGTTTCGGTTAAAAACCGAGTGGGCAAGCAGACTGGCTGTTACCGTCAATACAAGCAAAGCCACAGTGTTAAAGCAGTATGTGTTAGCAGAAGTGCCGTCCAGCATAGCACCGCACAAAAAACCCACCACTGCCGACATTGTAACATCATTAAAAGCACAAAACGGGAACAAAATGCTAAGCACCAAAACGGGAGCAACCCCCGAAACGGCAAGACTTATTCCCGACCCGCCAAATAAGGTAAGGCTTAAAAAGAACATAAAAAAGGTAAGGGCAAAAATACCCCAGTGTCTTTGTTTTTTCGGCATTTTGTTCACCTCCTTTTAATAATGCATAATCAAACATGTCGGCAACGCCCACAATATATTGTGCTTACGGCACACCGATAATTACGAATTAGGATCAAGTCCTCCCTGACCTTCAAAGTTTGTAATAATCATAACATCGCGAATGCTGTCGAAATCGCAAAACGGCTCAATTGCGGCAAAAATTGAGGTGTTGTACTTCTCGCTTCCAATGGATTTTACAGTACCTATAAGCAGTCCCTCAGGAAAAATTCCCTCACCCGAGGTCACAATAAAGTCACCCACCGCAATGTTGCAGGAACGGGAAAGGTTGTAAAGTCCCGTAAGACCAAGCTTTGCATTCTCGAAGCTGCCGTAAAGCACACCTGAGTCACTGGTACGGTTGTCAAGAGCACCTAAAGTGATGTCGGGGTCAAGGACGGTTGTTACCTTAGAGGTGGTGAGTCCCACCTCGCTTATATACCCCACAAGACCCTTTTCGGTGATAACAGGGTCACGCGGTTCAATCCCGTCCACACTGCCCGCATTTACGGTAAAGCCCTTAAAGGGGTCTTTTTCGTCCTTTGAAATAAGGGTTGCGGGCGCAAATTTAAAATCGGGGTGAGAGTCCTTAATTTCTAAATAATTTTTGTAGAATTCGTTCTCTTTTTTAGCCTTTTCCAAGTCTACCAGCTGCTCACGAAGTGAGGCTATCTCGGTTTCGAGCTCGGCGTTTTGAAGGCGAGCCTCCTCGCCCTCGGCAAAGTTGGCAATAAAATCCTCAACCCCTGCGGAAATTCTTGTAAAAGCAGTTCTAAAGGGGGCTGAAATGGTGCTGAAAAGGTCTGCATGAGGCGAAATTTTTCCGCCTAAAATAATGCAAACCACACCGATTGTGAGAAAAGCCAGAACGGTTGCCAAAATTATTTTAAACTGTTTACTGCGAAAGAAAAAACGCATTTTTTACACTCCGTTTGTTTCAGTTACTGTCTAAATCTCTTTCCTCTGCGGAAAACATAATTATCAAAACCGCCGCTTCCCTCAAGACGCTTTTGCGTGCCCAAAACCACACAGTCAAGGGGGTTTGTAGCTACCGTTACGGGGATTCCCGTTTCCTCGGCGATTTTTTCGGCAAATCCGCGAAGCAGTGCGGTGCCGCCTGTGAGGGTAATTCCGCGGTCTATAATATCGGCTGACAATTCGGGGGGGGTCTTTTCAAGGGTAAGACGAATAGTGTCAATAATCTGGCTTATTGGGTCGGCCATGGCCTTCCTGACCTCTGCCGAGGTGATAACCACATTTGCAGGCAGACCGTCAACCTGGTTTCTGCCCTTGATTTCAACGCAGGTTTCGTTTTCATAAGGCTTTGCCGAGCCAATGTCAATCTTAATCTGCTCGGCGGTGCGGTTGCCGATAATAAGATTGTGTTTTCGTCTTATATAGTTGATAATAGCTTCGTCTAAATCGTCCCCCGCAATGCGGATTGACTGGGCGGTTACAATGTCTCCGAGAGAAATTACCGCAACCTCACTGGTGCCGCCGCCGATATCAACTATCATATTACCTGTGGCGTCGCCTACGGGAAGTCCCGCACCGACTGCGGCTGCCATTGGCTCCTCTACAAGGTCAATCTCCGAAGCACCTGCAATTTTTGCGGCGTCGATTACGGCACGGCTTTCAACCTCGGTAACGCCCGAGGGAATACAAATTACCATGCGAACACGGGAAAAAAAAGAGCCTTTAAGTGCCACGCTTACGAAACGCTTTAGCATTGCGGCGGTAACATCGAAGTCGGCAATAACACCGTCCTTTAAAGGACGGACAGCTACGATTGAACCTGGGGTTCGGCCAATCATTTCCTTGGCCTCGCGGCCAACGGCACGAACCGCATCGTTTCTTATGTCGTAAGCCACAACCGAAGGCTCCCTCATTATAATTCCTTTTCCTTTGAGGCAAACCAAGGTGTTGGCAGTGCCAAGGTCAACCCCTATGTCTCTTGTAAACATTTATTTTTCTCCTTTTTTTGGTACTATAAATCTTACTGCGTTTTTACAGTTCGTTATTTCCAACGTTTTGCCCGATGTGGCTTTTTCTCCGTCCAGAGTCCAGTCAAGGCCTTCTCCGTTCGTAACGGTGATTTTACTTGTGTGGAAAAATTCCATACCGTCGCGGTTTAGCTCTTGCTTTAAAATACCGTCAAGCATAGGTTGTAATTTAAGTATATTAGAGGGATTTTTAATGAGGAGCACCTCAAAAAGTCCGTCATTAAGCTTTACAACCGACTGGTCAAATTTTACAATTCCGCCCACACTCATCGAGTTGGAAACGGCACCGAAAAGGAAGTTGTCCTCAATTACTCTGCCATCGGCTTCAAATTTAAGGTGAATAGGCTTAATTGCGCCAAGGGATTTTATTCCCTCAAAAAAGTAAGCCGCTTGACCGAGAACATTTTTAATATCTTGGTTTGCAGAGTAGGAGGCAGAGGTAAATGCACCGAAGGATGCCGTGTAGGTGAAATATTTGTCGCCGAATTTTCCGATATCAAGGGTGATTTCTTTTCCTTTCACAATATCCTTTGCTGCAGTGCGAATAACCTTTGAAATTCCAAGTCCCGTTGACCACTCATTAAGGGTGCCTGCGGGGATGTAGCCTATTGGAACATCGGCAGATGAGCGCATAAGTCCCGTTATGACCTCGTTTAAGGTTCCGTCGCCGCCGCAGACAACAATCAAATCATAGTCTCCCGTTTTAAGGGTTTCCACCTTTCGGGTGGCATCCTCACGCTCCTTGGTGGGGTAAACCGTAACAGAGTAGTCTGCTTTTGAAAAAATCTCCACCACACTTAACAGTGCGGGTCCCATTTTGGCTCTGCCCGAGCGCGGGTTAACAATAAGAAGTAAATTTTTCATATAAACACCTCAAAATTCAGATATCAGATGTCAGATGAATGTGTGTCCTTGGCTACACATTTAATTACACATTAAGCATTACGAATTGTAATTTATCGGCAGTGTGGCAGTGGCATTAAGGTCTTGCCCTGCAACATTACCGTCCTTATATTCATAAAAGGCCTGAACGCCCACCATGGCGGCATTGTCGCCGCAGTATTTAAGGGGTGGGTAGAAAAGCGCTAAATTTCTTGCCTTACATTCACTTTCCAAACGGCTTCTAAGCTCCGAATTGGCGGAAACTCCCCCTGCTACGGCAATTTTTTTGTGGCCGTAACGCTCTGCCGCCTTTAGGGTGGAGTCAATTAGAATATCGCAAACCTTTTGGCGAAGTGTGGCGCAAAGAACGGGCACATCAACCGCCTCGCCCTTTTGCTCCTTGTTGTGAATTAGGTTAATAACCGCCGTTTTAAGACCCGAAAAGCTGAAATTAAGGTCGTTTTCCCCAACCTTGGGCGTGGGCAGTGGATATTTTTGAGGGTCAGCCACAGTAGCAATTTTGTCAAGATTTACTCCTCCCGGGTAGGAAAGACCCATAAAACGGGCGGCCTTGTCAAAGCATTCGCCTGCCGCATCGTCCATAGTGGCACCTAAAATGTTAAATTTCGTGTAATCTGTGACCTCGGCTAAAACCGTGTTTCCGCCCGATACCAAAAGGCATAAAAACGGAGGTTTAAGCTGAGGGCTTTCTATGTAGTTGGCGGCAATGTGGCTTCTTAAATGGTGAACGGGAATAAGCGGCACACCAAGGGAGAGTGCCAACCCCTTTGCAAAATTAACGCCCACAAGCAGCGCCCCGATTAGTCCAGGGGCAAAGGTGACTGCCACCGCTTCAATATCGTCATAGGTAATGCCGGCTTGATTTACCGCTTCATCACACACCTGACTGATTGCTTCACAGTGTCTGCGAGAGGCAATTTCGGGCACTACTCCGCCGTAAATTTTATGCTCCTCAATTTGAGTCGCCACAATATTTGAAAGCACATCTCTTTCTCGGCAAACTGCAACGCTTGTTTCGTCGCAAGAACTTTCAATGCTTAAAATTATCATATTTAAAACCTCTTAGTTAATATGAGCGCATCCTCTTTTGGGCTATCGTAAAAGCTTTTTCGTCTGCCTTCCTTTTTAAAGCCAAGAGCGGTGTAAAGAGAAATGGCGTTTTGATTGGAGGGTCTGACCTCCAAGGAAACAAAGGCAAGCTCACTGTCCTGTGCTACGGCAAAAACTCTGTTTAAAAGTGCGGTTCCCACGCCTTTTTTGCGTGAGCCTTCGGTGACGGCAATATTGGTGATGTAGCCCTCATCCAAAACGGCATTTATTCCAATGTAGCCAACGGTTTTTTTACCTTTTTTAGCGGTGAAAAATTTGGTGCCGTTTTCCATTGCTTCCTTTATCGCTTTTTCGCTCCAAGGAGTGCTAAAGCATTCCTTTTCTAAATCGGCAATGAATTTAACATCGCTTTCGTCGGCTCGGGAAATAACCGTTTCCTCGAAAAAGCCTTCGGAGATAAGAGCGTCGATTGCTGAAAAAATTTCGTCTCGGCACTGGCGGTATCTGTCCTCATTTCCCCCAAACGGGTCGGAAATTCCACCGCCTAACATTAACAGCTTTTCTTTTGGTGTGTAAAGGGAAAGCACTGTGCCGTGGGCGCTTGACATATAAATTATCTTGTCCGCCCATATTAAATCTTTTGCAGTAAGTGGCGCCGAAATGTCACCCGACAAATCAATGCCCATTTCACGCATTACGGTAACGGCATTTTGGCTTACCGCATCGCCCGTAGCCGAAAGTCCTCGGCTTTCAACCTTTAAATCGGGAATTTTTCTTGATTCCAAGTACCGCTCCGCCATAGGACTGCGGCAGGTGTTTCCCGTACAAACAAAAAGTATATTCATTATCCTTTTGCCTCTAGCCAGTTTTTGCCGAAAGCGGCGTCTGCGGTAAGCTTAACGCTTAAATTAACCGCATTTTCCATTTCACTTGACAAAAGTCGTCTTACACCCTCGGCATCTTTTTCACTGCACTCAACAATAAGCTCGTCGTGTACCTGAAGTATCAGCTTTGCCGTCGGATAATCCGTTTTAAGCTTTTCCCAAACCCTAATCATCGCAAGCTTTATAATATCTGCCGCCGAGCCTTGTATCGGTGCGTTTCGAGCTACCCTTTCCCCAAAAGCAACCAGCATTTTGTTGGAATTGTGAAGCTCGGGCAGATAACGGCGTCTGGAAAAAATAGTGGTAACAAAGCCATTAAGCTTGGCATCGTTAATGGCGTTTTCCATGTAGCGCGCAACACCTTTGTAGGTGGAAAGGTAATTTTTAATATAGGTGTCGGCCTCTTTTCTTGTAACGCCGATGTCCTTCGAAAGAGAAAATGCACCAATTCCGTAAACGATTCCGAAATTAACCGCCTTGGCTCTGCTTCTCATAACGGGTGTCACGAAATCCAAGGGAACACCGAAAACCTGAGATGCGGTGACGGTGTGAATGTCGGTTTCGCTCTTAAAGGCGTTCTGCATTGCTTTGTCGCCCGAAATGTGTGCCAAAACTCTCAGTTCAATTTGGGAATAGTCGGCATCAACCAGCAGGTTGCCTTCCTCAGCTACGAAAAACTCACGAAGACGTCTTCCCATTTCGGTTCGGACGGGAATATTTTGTAAATTAGGCTCTAAGGAGCTTATGCGACCGGTTCTGGTTTCCACCTGATTAAAGGTGGTGTGAATTCTGCCGTCAGCTTCAATGCAGTCTTGAAGTCCGTCTGTATATGTGGATTTTAATTTCGCAAGCTGACGGTATTCCAGAATAAGGGCAACTGCGGGGTGAATGTTTTTCAGCTCCTCTAAAACCTCGGCTCCCGTACTGTAACCGCTTTTGGTTTTCTTTTTGGCGGGAAGCCCCAGCTTTTCGAAAAGAGCAATACCTAACTGCTTAGGCGAATTAAGGTTAAATTCATAGCCTACAAGGTCAAAAACCTCTTTTTCTATTAAGGAAATCCTCTCACCCAATTCTGCAGACATATTCTGCAAAGCTTTTTTATCGACCTTAAAGCCCACATTTTCCATATCCGACAACACGCGGGACAAGGGGATTTCGATTTCCTTTAAAAGCTTTAATTGCTCTGTTTTTTTTAGCTCCTCAAAAAGGGTAATGCACGCCTCATTTAAAAGGCAGGCATTTTTAAGGGTCTCGTCCGAGACCTCAATCGTTTCGGTGCAATATTCCGCAATAAGGCGGTCAACAGCATAGCTTGAAGCCGAGGGGTTGCAAAGATAGGCTCCGAGCATGGGGTCAAAAATGATGTTTTCGGCTTTTGGGTATTCTTTCCAAACAGCCTTTGCATTATGGACGGTTTTGCTTATTTCTTTATTTAGTAAAATGATTTCAAATTCTACCTTTGAAAGGGGGAAAACGTTGTTTCCCACAACCCCTGCAAAGCCGTTTTCGTCACTGTAAAGGGTGATACTGTCGAATACTGTGGGTTTTTCTTGCTTGTAGGTCTTAACGGTTTTGCTTTCGGTGGCGTTAGATTGACGGTTGTCCGGCGTAAGGCCCATTTTTTCCATAAGCTTGAAAAACTCTAATTTTGTCATAAGCCGTGCCAACTCCCCGTCGTTTCGGGGTCTTGTCTTATAATCGGCAATATTTCCGTTTATGGGGGCGGTTTTGCAGATAGTTCCCAAATCACGGCTTAAATAGGCACTTTCTCTGCCGTTTGCAAGCTTTAGCCGAATTGTGTCCTTAATGTCCAGAGAGTCAAGGTTTTCATAAATGTAATCAATATTGTGATATTTTGTAATTAAATCTGTGGCGGTTTTTTCACCCACTCCTGCAACACCCGGTATATTGTCGGACGAGTCGCCCATAAGCGCCTTAAACTCAATCATTTCCTCGGGCGTCAAACCGTATTTTTCAAAAAGAGCTTCCTTGGTGTAATTGATGTTTTCGCGGTTGCCAACAAGCACAACCCTTGTTTTGTCGGAAATCAACTGCAAAGAGTCGCGGTCACCTGTGGAAATAACACATTCGTTGCCTGTTTCCTCGCAAATTTTCGCAAGGGTACCCAAAATATCGTCAGCCTCGTAACCCTCGCACTCAATACAGGTGTAGCCTGCAAGACGAAGCCATTCCTTTAAAATGGGCATTTGAGCGTGCAGCTCCTCGGGCATACCCTTTCTGCCTGCCTTGTACTCGCTGTACTTTAAATGGCGAAAGGTGGGAGCCTTTAAATCGAAGGCGACTGCCACGCCGTCCGGTTTTTCGCTTTCCAGTAATCGGTTAAGGATATTAATAAAACCGTAAAGAGCATTGGTATAAAGCCCGTCCTTGGTGGTGAGCAGTTTTATGCCGTAAAATGCACGGTTTATGATACTGTTCCCGTCAATGCAAAGCAGTTTCATTTTGTCCCTCCCGAAAGAAAATTATATTCTAAATTATTATACCACAACCAAAGCATAATGTCATTAACTTTTTTGAAAAAATAATTAATTTTTTGTTAATTTAAATAGCCAAATTCGGGCGGTAATACTTGTTATAGTTGCTTAATTTAAAAAGTTGTGATAGAATGCTTTCCGAGGTGAAAAAATGGAACGCGATTTATGGCAGTATTTAAAAACGGCACAAAAACCCATTGTGCTTTACGGTATGGGTAACGGTGCCGATAAGATTATAAAGGTTTTAGAGCAAAAGGGGATTTCTTACAGCGGTATTTTCGCCTCCGATGGCTTTGTAAGGAACAAGCTTTTTCACGGTATGCCGATTGAAAGCTACTCTGCACTTAAAGAGCGTTTCGGTGATATGATAGTGCTTCTTTGCTTTGGCACACATCTGCTGCAGGTAATTGACAATATTAAAAAAATAGCAAAGGAGCAAGAGCTTTATGCTCCCGAGGTGCCTGTCATCGGTGACAGACTTTTCGATTTTCACTACTACTGTGAAAACAAGGCAGATTTTGACAGCATTTATTCTCTTTTGGCAGACGAGCAATCACGTCTTACCTTTTCAAATACGGTTAAATACAAGCTAAGCGGAAAAATAGATTATCTTTTTAATTGCGAGACTTCTTTTGACGAGCCGTTTCAAAATATTTTAGCTTCAAACTCAAAAGAAAGGGTGCTTGACCTTGGAGCCTACAATGGAGACACCGCACTGGATTTTGCCGACAGATTTCCGTTTTATGAAAAAATAATTGCAGTCGAGCCGGATAAAAAAACCTTTAAAAAGCTTGCAGAAAACACAAAGGGGCTTAAAATTGACTGCTTTAATATCTGCATCTCTGATTTTACGGGCACGGGCGAATTTTCCATGAACGGCGGACGCAATTCCTCTGTGGGGGAGGGGACTCAAACCGAGTTTTCCACCGTTGACGACCTGCTTAAAGGAGAAAGGGTAAGCATTATTAAAATGGATGTCGAGGGTGAGGAAAAGCGGGCGATTAAAGGAGCCGAAAAGACTATTCTTGCCCACCGACCGAAAATGATAATCTCTGCTTATCACCGCACCGAGGATTTTTTTGAAATCCCGAAAACAGTACTTTCAATCAGAAAAGATTATAAAATTTATATGCGGCATTTTCCCTCGCTTCCCGCGTGGGATACAGTGTATTATTTTATTTAAAGACAAATTTTTCGCAAAAAAAGGCATACTATTACTAATGGAGGAATTATAATGCTTATAGATTTTCACACCCACTGTTTTCCCGAAAAAATAGCTCAAAAGGCAATAGAAAAGCTGTCCTTTGCCTCGGGCGGGCTGACGCCCTATACCAACGGCACTGTTTCGGGGTTAAAACAATTAATGAATGAGCAAGGTGTTGACAAGGCGGTGGTGCTTAACATTGCCACAAACGCCCGCCAGCAAACAAGTGTTAACGATTTTGCCGCCAGCATAAACGGCGGAAATATTATAAGCTTCGGCTCGGTTTTCCCCGACAGCGAGGACTGTGTTTACGAGCTGGAGCGTATCAGCTCCTTGGGGCTTAAGGGGGTAAAATTGCACCCTGATTATCAAGGCTTTAGTGTGGACGAGGAGAAAATGATACCCATATACAAAAAGATTTCCTCTTTAGGGCTTATCACAATTTTCCATGCCGGCTTTGACTATGGCTTTCCGCCGCCCTACGGCGCCACACCCGACAAAATGGAAAGGGCATTAAAGTACCTTGACTGCCCTGTTGTAGCGGCTCACTGGGGTGGAATCGACTGCGGCGAAGCGGTAATTAAACACCTTTGCGGCAAGGAAATTTACTTTGACACCTCTTTCGGCTACGGAAATATGCCGAAATACTACGCTCAAAAAATTCTTGAGACCCATTCGGCTGATAAAATCCTTTTCGGCACCGACTCCCCTTGGCACACTGCCGAAATGGAAATGCGTCTGCTTAAAACCTTGGATTTAGGTAGCGGCGATTTTGAAAAGATTACCCACCAAAACGCAGAAAAGCTATTGCGAATATAAAAAATCCTCCCGAAAGGGAGGCTTTAATTTTATAATGATTATCAAATGTCGAGAAATTGATTGAATTTCTCGACAAAGCCGATAAAAATTGGCTGTATTTTGCAAAAAACGTCTTAAAACGTTATTTTGCAACTTCGATATCATTTCAATGAATATGTTCATTTTCCCGTTGGTAATTGTTTGCGAATTCAAAGAATTCGCAGTCGAAATAGGGCTTTGCCCTATTTCGACATTCACATAGTCATTATAACACGTCTAAATGCTCAAGAAGAATTTTAAGCCCTAAAATAATTAAAATTGCTCCGCCTAAAAACTCAGCCTTGGACTTGTATTTCCCGCCGAAAACATTGCCAAGCGTTACGCCTATAGCCGACATAATAAAGGTTATAACGCCGATAAGGGTTATGGCGGCAAAGATATTAATCTCGGGAAGCAGCGCAAAGGTGATTCCTACTGCCAAAGCGTCAATACTGGTGGCAACTGCCATTACAAGCATTGTTTTAAAGGCAAAGGAGCAGTCGGTATCATTTTCCTCTTTACTAAAGGCTTCCTTAATCATATTAGTGCCGATAGCGCCAAGCAAAATAAAGGCTATCCAGTGGTCAACCTTAGTAACGTACTTTTCGAAAGAGGTTCCCAAAAAGTATCCAATTAGCGGCATTAACGCCTGAAATCCGCCAAACCACGCGCCTGTTATACAAGAATGCTTGAGCGTAACCCTTTCTGTAGCAAGGCCCTTGCAGATTGCAACGGCGAAAGCATCCATCGAAAGGCCTATGGCTAAAATAAAAAGTTCCAGTAGACCCAAAATAAACACCTCTTTAAAAATTATCTATATTTTAGCAGTCGCGATATTTTATGTCAATAGAAAATGTTTTTTTGGAAATACTACCTCACGGAGGCGGTTGTATGAAATTAAAGCCGATTACCGTAATAGGCGGTTTTTTAATGGGGCTTGCAAACAGTATTTTCGGCGCGGGCGGGGGCATAATTGCAGTGCCTCTATTAGAAAAATCAGGGCTTTCCAAAAGGGAGGCGCACGCCAATGCCGTAGCGGTGATTTTACCCGTAAGCGCGCTTAGCGCAGCGCTTTATTTAATTAAAGGTACTGTGCGGTTGAGCGATGCCTCGCCATATATTTTAACAGGTATTGCGGGAGCGGTTTTGGGCACTGTAATTCTAAAAAAAATATCACCTTTGCTACTCAAAAGAATATTCGGAATTTTCATAATTTATGCAGGCGTTCGTCTGCTTACAAAGTGAATATCATCGCCCTTTTAGTAGGGCTTTTTTCAGGAATTGCAGGAGCAATGGGGCTTGGCGGTGGAGCGGTGCTTATAATTTATCTTAACCTCTTTACTGACACTGACCGCTTGACTGCAGGAGGAATTAATCTTATATTTTTTATCCCCATTTCACTGCTTGCGGTTACAATTTATGCTTTTAGGGGCGCTGTCAAATGGAAAACTGTCCTGCCACTGGCTGCATTTGGGCTTGTGGGCGCCCTTTGCGGAATATATTTAGCCGATATTATGGGCGGAGAAATTATCGGTAAAATTTTCGGCGTATTGCTTGTTTTAATGGGCATTAAAGAAACCTTTTTCAGGGTTGCAAAAGACAAAAAAGAATGATATAATAAGAAAAAATGTTCGAGGAGGAAACGTTTATGTCCAAGGCCCCCCTAAAGGAAAAGCAGCAGTTGGTTTACGATTACATTGTAAAGAAAAGAGCTGAGGGTATTCCTCCTACGGTGCGTGAACTTTGCCGCGAAACGGGAATAAGCTCTACCTCGACTGTGCATGCAATTTTAACCTCACTTGAGGATTTAGGATATATTACCATTGACCGTAAAAATTCCCGTGGTATTAAGCTTTCGGGAGAGGCTCCCTCCTCAATGGTGCCGGTGGTAGGTAAAATCACTGCGGGCAAACCCATTTTGGCGGTGGAGGAGATAGAGGATTACATCCCTTACCCCACCAAAAATTCAGACGGACTTTTTGCTCTTAAGGTTGTGGGACTTAGTATGAAAGATGCCGGCATTTTGGATGGCGACATTATAGTTGCGGACAAAAACAAACCTTGCAAAAGCGGTGATATTGTTGTTGGCATGGACGGAGACTCTGCTACTGTTAAGCGACTGCTTATAAAGGACGGCAAGATTATTTATATGCCCGAAAATCCCGATTTTTCACCTATTCATCCTGATGACCCAATGATTTTGGGCAAGGTTGTAGGCAGTTACAGGAGTTATAATTAAAAATGAAAAAGGTACAGCTTTTTACCGACGGCGCTTGCTCGGGAAATCCGGGAGTAGGCGGTTGGGGCGCAATTCTCCGTTTTGGCGAGGCTGAAAAGGAGCTTTCGGGAGGAGAAGAGAAAACCACTAACAATCGAATGGAGTTAACTGCGGTAATAGAGGGGTTATCTGCTTTAAAGGAGCCTTGCGCGGTGACCCTTGTTACCGACTCTAAGTATGTGGCCGACGGCATTACAAAGGGATGGGCAGAGTCTTGGCGTAAAAACGGTTGGAGAAAGGCGGATAAAAAGCCGGCTCTTAATCCCGATTTGTGGGGTCAGCTTTTAGACCTGCTTTCTGTTCACAAGGTGGAAATTATTTGGGTTAAGGGACACGCCGGTCATCCCGAAAATGAGCGTTGTGACCGACTGGCAGTTGATTATTACACCAAACTAAACGGCTGATTGTAATTACCGAGCAAGAAACCGCAAGATACATTGCCACAGTTGCAGTTATAATGATTATCGAATGTCGAGAAATTGATTAAATTTCTCGCCAAAGCCGATAAAAATCGGCTGTAGGTTGCAAAAAACGCCTTAAAGCGTTATTTTGCAACTTCGATATGATTTCATTAAGGTTGGAATTTGCATTAAATGCAAATTGTATGTGTTAACACATACTGAAACACTTTGTGTTTCACCAAACATTAATACAACAAGGTGAAGGGATGACTGTATGACACGGCAGGAAACAACAAGATATATTGTAACGGGGGCGATTATCGCCGCCTTGTATACCGCACTTACATATTTAAGCAATGTCTTTGGTCTCGCCTATGGGCCTATTCAGCTAAGACTTTCCGAGGTTTTAACGGTGCTTCCGATATTTACGCCTGCTGCAATTTCGGGCTTGACAGTCGGTTGCTTTATTTCAAACATCGGCTCCTTTAATGTTGCGGATTTGGCCTTCGGCACCTTGGCCACCCTTAGTGCCGCGTGGTTGAGCTATGTTTTAAGGGATGTAAGGGTTAAGGATTTTCCGATCTTTTCTTTTTTACCTCCCATTATTATAAATGCACTTGTAATCGGGTTTGAAATAGCCTTGTTTTATTTAGAAGCGGACAATTTTTTCTGGAGCTTTTTTATTTCGTTTTTACAAATTGGCATTAGTCAGTTTATTGTCTGTTTTTGCTTTGGCATACCGTTTTATTTAGGAATCAAAAATAACAAAATAATGAGGTTTTAGCTTGATTGACTACTTAAAGGAAAGACCTATGCTTGTTTCTGCAGTCGGTTGTATTGTTTCGGCCTTCTGCGGTTTTTACTGTAAGGTCGCACTTATGGTCTGCTTTGCACTTTTTACAGGACTTTTCTTACTGGTAGTAATAAAGAAAAACTATCCGCTCGCAGTAGCCTTTTTGCTGACCCTTGTAATGACGGTCAGCTGTTTTCTTACGCTAAACCGAATAAATGAGCTTAATAAATATTCCGACAGTGTAATCACTGCGGATATTTGTGTTTTAGGGACAACCTTTAAGTCGGATAGCTATTTTATCACCGAGGCAGAGGTCATTAAATGTGACTCCTTTCCAAAAAATACAAAGCTCATCCTTTTTCACAGTCCTTTAAGCCTTAGGGGTGGTGATGCTTTAAGAACGAAAATTAAAATTTTAAAGCTTTTGGACAAATATAAGGCGAGCAGTTACGGTAAAAATATTTTTCTGTCGGGCGAAGTCTTGGAGCTTAAACGCCAAGACTCTGCCGACGGTGTTTTAAGTGCTACCGAAAAGCTTAAAGATTATATCAGAGCTTGCCTTTTCGGTAATATGAAATACGAGTCGGCGGCTACAATGTCGGCATTGATTTTCGGGGATAGAAGCTATCTGACCGACGAATTTTACGACAATGTAAAGGCATCGGGTGTGGCACACGCTATGGTGGTTTCGGGTATGCACCTTACGATTATTGTAGGTCTGGTCCTAAAAATAATCGAAAAATTCATTTATAATTACCGTCTCAAAGCTCTTATAATGTTTATGGTTGTCCTCTTGCTTTGTACGGTTTGCGGATTCACAATGTCGATTTTAAGGGCAGGAGTCACATATATTTTAATTGCGGTGGCTTTGCTTTTAAAAAGACCTTATTCGGGTGAAAATGCCTTGGGCGGTGCGGTAACCTTTATTTCGATTGCTTCGCCCTTTGCAATTTTCAGTATAGCCTTTCAGCTATCGCTTCTTTCGACCTTTGGCATTTTAGCGGTGGCAATGCCTATTTACAAGAGATTAAAAAAGAAAATAACAAACAAAATTTTTTGCTATTTCGCACAGCTTGTGACAATTTCACTTTCGGCAACAATAATGGTACTGCCTGTTATGATTTATGTTTTCGGATATGTTTCGGTGGTATCGGTTTTAACGAATTTGCTTATAGATTTTCCGTTAAGCTATTGTCTTTGCGGCGGCGTTATAGCCGTAATTATAAAGCCCGTATTTCCTTTTACTGCTAGTATTCTGCTTGATGCTACGGATTTGGGTATCAGATATATTAACGGGGCAATAAATTTTATAGGAGGGCAAAAATTCGCTACCGTAAGGGTGGACGAAAAGGGTGTTTACATTTCGGTAGCGCTAATATTTGTTATCTTTAAAATAATGCTTATTTGTAAAAGCAGACAAGATATGTTAAAATTAAAGTTAATGAACGAAAAAATACTAAGTGAAAGGGGAAGCAAAACGAAATGGCAGTCATTTTTGAGGAGTCCTTAAAGAAAAGCCTTAAATCCGACGGGCTACTTCCCGTGTATATTTTATTCGGTGAGGATGCTTATTTAAAGACCCATTATCTGAATAAAATCAGTAAAAGCATTGCCGACAGTGACGATGTTTTTAATTATTCTAAATTCGTGACGGGCTGCGATTTGCAGGGGGTTTACGATGCGGTAATGCAAATGCCTATGATGAGTGACCGCAAATGCGTAATTTTAAACGATTATGATTTCGAGCATTGCTCTAAAGCAGAGTTTGACCGACTGACAGAGTTAATCTCTGCAGTGCCTAAGGAATGCACACTTATCCTTTATTTTGACAGTATGGAAACTGACCATAAAAAGGGTGCAAAATTCAAAAATCTGATTTCCGCTTGCGAGAAAAACGGCGGTGTGGCAGTTTGCCTTAATCACAGGGGAAAATCAGAGCTTGTGAAAATGCTTTGTGACGGGGCGGCTAAGCGAGGCTGCAAAATGGATTTTTCCACAGGCAATTATCTTGTGGAAACTGCAGGTGAGGACATTAATCTTTTAAGCAGTGAGCTTACAAAGCTTTGCGCTTTCGTTCGTGAGGGCGTTATTACCAAGGCTGATATTGACGAAGTCTGCACAAAAACTGCCGAGGCGGATATTTTTAAATTATCCGATTTTATTTTGTCTCAAAATTCCACCGAGGCTTTAAAAATGCTGGACGAGCTTTTCTTTATGAGAACCGAGCCGATGTCGGTGTTGTACACCGTTTCGGGGGTTTTTACCGATATGTACAGGGTTTTCTGTGCTAAGGCTCAGAGCTTGCCTTTAAGTAATGTTATAAAAAGCTTCGGCTACCCGAAAAATAAGGAATTTTTAGTGGAAAAAGCTTCCAAGAACTTAAGAAAAATGGACTTTGAAAAATTACAGCTCTGCCTTGAAACTCTTGTAAGCACTGACAGGAAGCTTAAATCCTTTAGCAGCAATCAACGTGGGATTTTAGAGGAAATGATTATAAAGCTTATATACATCATCGGTGAGGGTAAAAGCCTTGATTAAGCTTAAAAGTCCTGTAATCGTTGAGGGGAAATACGATAAAATAACCTTGGAAAATGTAATAGATGCCCTTATTATTCCGACAAACGGCTTTTCCATTTTTAAAGATACGGAAAAATGCCGAATGATAAGAGCCTTAGCCCAAAGGTACGGTGTTGTTATCCTTACCGACAGTGATTCTGCAGGGAATATGATTAGGGCACACATTAAAAATATTGTGGGCGACTGTGAAATTTACAATGTTTACGTACCGCAGATTGTCGGCAAGGAAAAACGCAAGGAAGGCTACGGAAAAGAAAGGCTTTTAGGGGTTGAGGGTATGACTCCCGACATACTGCTTGAGGCCTTTAAAAAAAGCGGAATTACGGGTGAGGCTTTACCCGAAAGAAAAGACAAAATTACCAAGACCGATTTGTATTTTTGCGGACTTTCGGGCGGGGAAAATTCGGGGCTTAGGCGAAAAGAATTGCTTAAAAAACTGGATTTGCCCCAAAATTTATCCCCAAATGCAATGCTTGATATTTTAAATACCGTAATTACAAAAGAGGAATTTTACGAGGTGACAAGAGAGTGGCAAAACAGTCAGGGCAAAAACTGAAGGTACTCTATGTGTTTGATATTTTAACCAAATACAGTGACGAGGAGCACCCATTAAACGCGGCTGAAATTGTGCGGTATTTGGAGGAAAAGGGCATTTCGGCGGAGCGAAAATCCGTTTATGACGATATTGCCGCTTTGGAGTATTACGGCTGTGATATAATTAAGACCGACACCCCGAAAGTTGGTTGGTTTATAGGTGAGCGTGCTTTTGAAATTCCTGAGATTTTTCTGCTTTCTGATGCGGTACGCTCGGCAAAATTTATAAGTGCCAAGAAAACACGCGAACTTCTTTCAAAGCTTAACGGAATGTTAAGCGTTAATCAAGCCAAAAGACGGGAAAAGGGCGTTTACTTTTCTGTTGCTGTCAAAAGCGGTAACGAGGAAATTTACTATAATATCGACAAAATAAGCCGTGCTATTGAGGACAAACGGCAGATTAAAATTAAGTATTATCAACGAAGGTTTGACAGTAACCGTCAGGTTAGTCAGTCAATCAAAGAAATGACACTTAATCCGTACGCTCTTTGTTGGCAGGACGACCACTATTATTTAATAGGAAATCATATTAAATACGATAATTTAATACACCTGCGGCTTGACCGTATCAGAGGAGTAGAGGTATTGGAAGGCACCGCCCGTCATTTCAGCGAGGTGAGTGAGTACAAGGATTGTTTTGATACATCTGACTATGTGGATAAGCTTTTCGGTATGTATTCGGGTGAAAGTGAAAAAATAGAGCTTTGGTGCAGTACCCAGATTTCCGAGCAGTTAATCGACCGCTTCGGTGAGGATATTCACATAACAAAGTCCTCAAAGGACGGCTTTCACCTCAGTGTTAACGCGGTTATTAGTGATGCACTGGTAACTTGGATTATCAACTACGGTGACTGTCTTAGGGTTATAAAACCTACGAGGCTTATTGAAATGGTGAAAGAAAGAGCCGAAAAAATATTGGAGAGATATAAATGAGAATGCGAAAGAAAAAATATCTGGATGAGAGGCTAAATGCCGTTTCGGATATCTTGCTGATAAGCGATTTCGAGGACAGAAATTTTAACACCGCAAAGGAAAAGAAGGAATATATTGACCTTGTAAAATGGTTTGGCAGTGATAAACCTGTTTTTCTGGAAATTGGTTGCGGAAAGGGAAAGTTCGCCTGCGAGTACGCCAAGGCTCACCCCGAAATTAACCTTATTGCAGTGGAAAAAAGCGGAAATGTTATAACCGCCGCCTGCGAAATGGCAAAGAAGGAAAATGTGGAGAATCTCCGTTTTATTAAATGCGGCGCGGAATATTTGGAAAAATATTTAAAAGAGCAAAGTGTGGAGAAAATTTTCCTAAACTTCTCCTGTCCTTTTCCAAAATCGGGCTATGCTACCCACCGCCTGACCCACAACCGATTTTTGGAGATTTACAAAAGACTGCTTAAAAGAGGCGGCGAAATCCACCAAAAGACCGACAATATGCATTTTTTCGAATTTTCCTTGGAACAGTTGTCGGCTAGCGGCTTTGCCCTTAAAAATATTTCCCTTGATTTGCACAAAAGCGACTTCGAGGGCAACATTATGACCGAGTACGAGGAAAAGTTTGTCTCAAAGGGCTTCCCCATTTACCGACTGGAGGCGTATATTAATGATTGATTTCGGCATTCGAAAAATTGCACCTCTTTGCGAGGAGTTTGGGGTTACAATTACCGACGAAATTGAAAAAAAGCTTAATCTATACGGTAATTTACTGCTTTCTTGGAACGAAAAAATGAATTTAACCGCCATAAAGGAGCCACAGGAGATACTTTTCAAGCACTTTTATGACTGCATTTTGTTTTTTAAAAATGTGGATGTACCGCAAAATGCGACTGTAATTGACGTTGGCACCGGTGCGGGCTTCCCCGGAATGGTGCTTAAGATAATCCGTCCCGATTTAGAGGTAACACTGCTTGACAGTCTTAATAAACGCCTTGTGTTTTTAAATGCGGTTATTGAGGAATTAGGGTTAGACGGCATTAAAACCGTTCATTCCCGTGCTGAGGATGCGGGAAAAAACAAGCTTTACCGCGAAAACTTCGACATTGCCACTGCAAGGGCGGTGGCTTCTATGCCGGTGTTAATGGAGTACTGTCTGCCCCTTGTGAAAACAGGCGGTTTGCTTGTGGCAATGAAAGGTCCCAAAGCCGAGGAGGAGCTGGCAGAAAGTCCGAATTGC
Organism: Clostridia bacterium; assembly: GCA_017434895.1. GTDB lineage: Bacteria > Bacillota > Clostridia > Oscillospirales > Acutalibacteraceae > UBA737. The sequence continues at coordinate 52,845 of JAFSGB010000016.1, read as the reverse complement.
TTTAAGGTTTTAGGCTCAGCCCAGCCCCGAATTTTCACCGAAACCCTAACGGGTGAGGAGCAAAGGGTTTTTGTGGTATGCAAAAAAATATCGCAAACCCCGTCAAAATACCCCCGAAAACCTGCAGATATTTCAAAACAGCCCCTTTAAAAGGGCTGTTTTTTTAGTTTTTTGACGAAAAAAGCAGACCGAAATTTCTTTACTTTTTAAATTTTTAGAAGGATAATATCCTTTGAAGGGTAGGGAAATTAATGCACACAATCGGCGAAAAGCGAATTAGGATGTTAAACCCAAGGAATATTAAAAGACCGCAATTCGTCATAAGACATGAAATTGATGAAAATGAACTACATTCACTAAGGGATAGTATTGCCGCCAGCGGAGTACTTCAGCCGCTTATTGTAAAAAAGGAAAAGAAGGGTACATACCGCTTAATTTCAGGCTCGCGTCGGCTTCAAGCCGCCCTTTTGGCAGGAGTCAGGCGTGTGCCTTGTGTGGTGCACTCTGCCAACGATACAACTGCGATACTTTATTCCCTTACCGAAAATCTGCAAAGCCGTGAACTTTCTTTTTTCGACGAGGCAAGAACTATTGATTATTTAATCAACAAAAAAGGTTTGCCTATTTCTGAGGTTGCCGCCAATTTAGGTGTTACGGGAACGGCTCTGTTTTCAAAGTTGCAAGTGCTTCGGCTTGACAGCCGTTTAGAACAAAGAATACGGGCATCCCATCTGACCGAAAAACACGCAAGGGCATTGCTAAGATTACCTAAAGAGGGTCGGGCTGAGGTGCTTAATACAGTTATAAGCGAAAATTTAAGCATTAAGGAAACCGAAAAGTACATATTTTCCATTCTTAACCCGCCTCTTGCGGTGGAAAATGCCAAGCCTCAAGAAAAGGCGGTGCGCAAATCTGCCATCGGAGACCCTCGTCTTTTTTCCAACAGTCTTACAAAGCTTGTTGACACCCTAAAGGAGGGCGGTGTTAAGGTGAATTTTCGTAAAAGCGAAAGCGACACCCACACCGAATACAAAATCCGTATAAAAAAAGACCTTTCTCATAAAGAGGAAGGTCTGCAAATGAAAATTGTACAATAGGCACTAAAAATATCAGGTCATTTTTTCCTGTTTTACCTTGTGGTCGATAATGTGGCGGGAGGCAAGCTCTTTTCGAACCTCCTCAACACTTATTCCCATTTCAGTCATAAGCACCATAATGTGGTAGGTAAGGTCGGCAATTTCGTAGATTGTCTCGGGCTTGTCGTCCGCCTTGGAAGCGATTATAACCTCGGTGGACTCCTCGCCTACCTTTTTAAGAATCTTGTCAACACCTTTAGAGAAAAGATAGCTTGTGTATGAGCCCTCGGGCATAGTTGCCTTTCTGTCCTTAAGCATTTCGTAAAGGTTTTCAAGGGAAAACTCGTGTCTTGTATCACTTTGGAAAACCTCCTTTGTAAAGCAAGAGTCAGTACCTTCGTGGCAAGCGGGACCGTCTTTTTCAACTACCACTACCAAGGCATCCTTGTCACAGTCGGCAGTGATTGAGACAATATGCTGATAATTGCCGCTGGTCTCCCCCTTTAGCCAAAGCTCGTTACGGGAGCGGCTATAAAAACAAGTAAGCTCCTTTTCCATAGAAATTTTAAGACTTTCCTTGTTCATATAAGCAACAGTTAGCACCTTTTTGGAAATGCTATCCACCACAACAGCGGGGATAAGTCCCCTTTCGTCAAATTTAAGCTCGTCTATTTTAAACATTTAAATGCTCCTAACTACAATATCATTTTGCTTTAGAGTTTCCTTAAGGTCGCTGATTTTAACGGTGCCAAAATGGAAAATTGATGCGGCAAGTCCGGCGTCCATATCAGGAATTTCCTTAAAAAGGGTTACAAAGTCCTCTTTGCTGCCTGCGCCTCCCGAAGCAATAACGGGAACCTTCACCGCTTTTCTTACCGCTTTAAGCATTTCTAAATCAAATCCCTTTTTAACCCCGTCGGTGTCGATTGAGTTTACAACCACCTCGCCGGCGCCTCTGGAAACACATTCTCTAATCCAAGCAATAGCTTCCTTGCCCGTGTCCTCTCTTCCGCCCTTGGCAAAGACACGAAATTCGCCGTCCACACGCTTAACATCAGCCGAAATTACGACACACTGATTACCGTATTTCTGAGCTGCCTCGTTAATTAAATCGGGATTTTTAATGGCGCCCGAGTTAACGCTTACCTTGTCGGCACCGCATTTAAGCACGCGGTCAAAATCCTCGATAGTATTAATCCCGCCGCCAACGGTTAAGGGAATAAAAATATTTTGCGCCACCTCTTTTAAAATGTCGGTGAATAGCCGTCTTCCGTCACTCGAAGCGGTAATGTCATAAAAAACCAGCTCGTCGGCACCGCAGTCACTGTAATATTTGCCTAATTCTACGGGAGATGAAACATCGTTTAGATTATCAAAGTTTACACCTTTAACAACCCGTCCGTCCTTAACATCAAGACAAGGGATAATTCTTTTTGTTATCATTTTGCCACCTCTATTGCTTGCTTAAGGTCAATCGCGCCAATATAGTAGGCCTTGCCGATAATAGCCCCGTAAATATCCATTTTACGAAGCGCCTTAATATCCTCAAGACTTGAAACTCCGCCCGACGCGGTGATATTTACACTGAATTTTTCGGATAATTTCTTGTAAAGCTCCAAATTAGTACCCCTCATTGCACCGTCCTTGGAAACATCAGTACAGATTATATGCTTTACACCTAAATTTTGCATTTTTTGGGTGAACTCAAAGGGGTCAATACCGCTATTTTCCAACCATCCCTTAATGGCAACAAAGCCATTCTTAATATCAATTCCTACGGCAATTTTGTCGCCGAATTTTTGAAGAGCTTCCTTTAAAAAAGCTTCGTTTTTGACTGCGGCGGTGCCTAAAATCACCCTGTCCACGCCGCTTTCAAGGTACTTTTCCACCGTTTTTATATCGCGAATGCCTCCGCCGATTTCGGTGAAAAGCTGCGTTTTTTTAGCAATTTGCTTTACCGTTTCAATATTAGGGGTTGTACCGTCCTTAGCGCCTTCTAAATCAACCAAATGAATAAACTCAGCTCTGCTTTTTTCGAAATCGCGGGCTACCTCAAGTGGATTATCACTGTAAACCGTCATTTGGTTGTAGTCACCCTTAAAAAGGCGAACCGCTTTACCACAAACCAAATCTATTGCAGGGAAAATTTCCATTTTATACCTCGCTGAATGCCTTTAGAATTTTAAGTCCTACGCTGCCGCTTTTTTCGGGGTGAAATTGGCAACCATAGATATTGCCCTTGCCCACTGCGGCGGTGATTTCCTTACCGTAATCGGTAGTGGCGATAAGACTGTCGTTACAGTCAACCCCATAGTATGAGTGAACAAAATAAACACAGTCACCCTCGTTAATGTATTTAAAAATAGGGCTTTCCTTATGAAATTTAAGGGCATTCCAACCAATATGAGGAATTCTAAGACCCTCCGGAATAGTCCCCTCCATACCGATAACTTTGCCTTTAATAAGTCCCAGACCCTTATGCTCACCGTATTCACAGCTTTTTTCGAAAAGCAGTTGCATTCCAAGACATATACCCATTAGCGGTGTGCCTTTTTTTACTGCATTTTTAATAACTGTGTCAAGACCGCTCTCATAAAGCTTTTGCGAAGCATCACCGAAAGCACCGACTCCGGGGAGTATTAGTCTATCGGCATTTTCTATAACCTCGGGGTCGCTGGTCACAACCGCCTCAACATCTATTTTATTCAAGGAGGAGACAAGGGAAAAAAGGTTTCCCACGCCGTAATCAATAATTGCTAACATCAAAGTACTCCTTTTGTGGAGGGGATTTCGTTTTTATACTTTTCTTCTATTTCCACCGCTTCTTTAAGGGTGCGGGCAACCGATTTAAAAGCCCCCTCAATTATGTGGTGAGAATTGTATCCCTCCAGTTGACTGATGTGAAGTGTTATATTGGCGTTTCGAACGAAAGCCTCAAAAAACTCGCGGACAAGCTCAGTATCAAAATCTCCTACACGCTGGGTTGGGATATCTAGCCTAAATCCCAGATAGCTTCTGCCCGAAATATCAACGGCAGTCAAAATAAGGCTTTCGTCCATTGGCAGAATGAAGCTTCCGTAACGCTTAATGCCACGCATTTCGCCAAGGCACTCTGCAAATGCCTTACCAAGCACAATGCCGATATCCTCCACAGTGTGGTGGTAGTCAACCTTAGTGTCACCCACACACTTAATTTCTAAGTCAAAGCGGGCATGACGGGACAAAAGGGTTAACATATGGTCAATAAAACCGCAGCCAGTGTCTATTTTATTTTCGCCCACACCGTCAATATTAAGCTTTAAAGCAATGTCGGTTTCCGCAGTTTTGCGGTTGATTTCACTTGTTCTCATAAAATCTCCTTGATTTTATTAATTAGTATTTTCATTTCCTTGTCAGTGCCAATGGTAATGCGGTTGAAATCCCGAATTTTGTCCTTTTCGAAGTGACGGACAAGCACTCCTTTTGACTTTAGCTCCTCATAAAGTTTAAGCCCTGAAATTTTGTCCGATTTTACGAAGACAAAATTTGCTTTTGAAGGTAAAACCGTAAAGCCCAAAGAAATTAACTCGTCTGTTACCCACTGACGGGTTTTAATTATTTTCCGGCAGTTTGAAAGGCAGTAAGCATTGTCCTTCATTGTAGCAGTTCCTGTGATTTGAGTCAAGCGATTTATATTGTAGGGGTTTGTGGAATACTTAATTTTTTCCAAATCTGCAATAAGCTTTTCATTAGCAATAGCAAAACCCAGTCTGCCGCCTGCAAGACTTCTTGATTTTGAAAAGGTGCCCACACAAAGCAGATTTTCGTACTTTTGGGTCAGCTTGCAACAGCTCTCTCCCCCAAAATCCACATAAGCCTCGTCAATCAAAACTACACTGTCTTGATTTGCCTTTACAATTTCCTCGATTTGCTTAAGGCTTAAAGCAATTCCCGTAGGGGCATTTGGATTAGCAATAACAACCAGCTTACCTTTATTTTTAAACTGCTCCACATCAATTGTGAAATCGTCCTTTAAGGGAATAATTTCACTTTGTACCCCGTGAAGCTGGGCAAAAACACTGTAAAAGCCGTAGGTAATGTCAGGGTAAGCTGCTCCCTTTGTACCGTATGCCATAAAGGCGAAATTTAAAATATCATCCGAGCCATTGGAAATAAAAATATTTTCCCCGTTAAAGCCGAAAAGCTTTGCCATTTCAGCTTTAAGCTTTTTACATTCAGGGTCGCAGTATAGCCGCAAATCGGAAATTTCCTTTTTTGTTACCGCCCTTAGCACTGACTTTGAGGGTGGATAGGGAGACTCGTTGGTATTAAGCTTTATATATTTTTTATCTTGGGGTTGCTCGCCCGGAGTGTACTCCTCAAGAGAAGCAAACCTCTCATTCATAAATTTACTCATTGTTTTTCACTTCTTATAATTGCGCTTTTGGCATGGGCGGTAAGACCCTCTTTTTCGGCAAAGAATGCCACATCCTCTGCCACCTTGTCAAGGGCGTTTTCACTGTAATAAACAAACTGACTCTTTTTAACAAAATCATCCACCGATAAGGGACTGGAAAATCTTGCCGTACCGGAGGTTGGCAGTGTGTGATTAGGCCCTGCAAAATAGTCGCCCAAAGCCTCGGGACAATAACGACCCATAAAGATACTGCCCGCATTTTTTATTTTATCAAGATAATCAAAGGGGTTGTCCACGCAAAGCTCTAGGTGCTCGGGGGCAATTTCGTTTGCGACGGCAATAACATCCTCCAAATTTTCGGCAATAATGATTTTTCCGTTGTTGTCAATGGAAACGCGGGCAATTTCCTCGCGGGACAGTTGCTTTAGCTGATTTTCAATTTCCGCAGCAACCTTTTTAGCCAAGTCCTCACTGTCGGTCACAAGCACTGCGCTGGCGTTTTTGTCATGCTCGGCTTGGGAAAGCAAATCGGCTGCCACAAAGGACGGGTTACTTTTACCGTCGGCAATAACCAAAATTTCACTGGGTCCGGCAATCATATCAATAGAAACTCTGCCAAAAACCTGACGCTTGGCTTCTGCAACAAAGGCGTTACCGGGGCCTACAATTTTGTCAACCTTTTTAATGCTTTCGGTACCGTAAGCCAAAGCGGCAACGGCTTGAGCGCCGCCCACTTTAAAAATCTTATCAACCCCCGCAATTTTAGCGGCGGCTAGAATTACTGGGTTAACCTTTCCGTCGGCACTAGGCGGAGTTGTAATGCAAATATACTCGCAGCCCGCAATTTTGGCGGGGATACTGTCCATTAGCACAGTTGAGGGGTAGGCGGCGGTGCCGCCGGGAACATAAAGCCCCACCCTTTCAATAGGGGTCACCTTTTGACCTGTAATAACCCCATGGGTATCGTTTAAAATAAAGCTGTTTCTAACCTGTTTCTTGTGAAAATCCTCAATATTCTTAGCAGCCTTTTTAATAACTTCAATAAAGCGCGGCTCTACCAAATTAAAAGCTTCTTCAATTTCAGCCTCGCTTACTTCAAGTGAAGTAAGGCTTGCTTTGTCAAATTTTTCGGCATACTCGAAAAGTGCCTTGTCGCCCTTTGCCTTTACATTATCAATAATATCGGTAACAATATCTGTTACATCAAAGGTAGGCTCTACACGGGCAAATATTTCCTCGGCAGAAACGCTACCGTATTTCATAATTTTAATCATCTTTTTTCACCTGTTTTTCTAAACCCTGCTTAATCTGTTCTATTTTTTGGGTCTTAAACTTAAAGCTTGATTTGTTGGCAATAAGTCTGGCACTGATTGGCACTATTGTTTCAAAGGGTACCAAATCGTTTTCTAATAGCGTTTTACCCGTTTCCACAATGTCCACAATAACATCCGAAAGCCCTAAAATGGGGGCAATTTCAATAGAACCGTTAAGGTGGATAATGTCAATATCGCGGCACTTTTCGGCGTAATACTTTTTGGCAATGTTGGAAAACTTGGTGGCTACCCTAAGTGTTGCAGAGGTATCGTCCTCGAAATCCTTTTTGGCGGCTACCGCCATACGGCATTTTCCCAGCTTTAAATCCAAAAGCTCATAAACCTGTGGCTCGTATTCCAGTAAAATATCCTTGCCTGCAACACCAATGTCGGCGGCGCCGCGCTCAACATAAATTGCCACATCCGAGGGCTTAACCCAGAAAAAGCGAAGCGAGAGCTTTTTGTTTTCAAAAATCAGCTTGCGGTTGGTTTCTTTAATGGCGGGGCACTCAAACCCTGCATTTTCGAACATGGCGTAAACCTTTTCACCGAGCCTTCCCTTCGGAAGCGCCACATTAATAAACTGCTTTTCGTCAGTGTCCTTCTCCTTTATACGCTCAAGAGTGTCAAGGTAAACCGCAAAGCCCAAGGCTCCTTGGTTGCGGTGCATTTTTCGCATCAAAATATCGTACTGACCGCCCGAAAGCACACGCTCGGCAATACCGCCGATATAACCCCTGAAACAAACACCGCTGTAATAGCCTGTGGAATTCAAAAGGGAGAAATCAACCTTTACTTTATCCCCAAAGCCGTTTTTCTCACAGTAATCGCACACCGATTTTAGCTCATCGAGGCATTTTTTAGCCTCCTCGCTTAGCGCGATTTCCTCTGCAACCTTAATAGCGGTTTTGGTATCAGAAAATGTAAGCGTCAGCTTTTTAAGCGCCTCGTTTTGACAGATTTTAGCCAGACCATCAGCATTTTTTTCGTTAATGGCGGTAAGCACTGCCTTTTTATCGGCAATATCAAACTGATTTAAAACTGCATTTACAAAGCCTTGGTGGGAAAGGTCAAGCACATAATCCTGACTTAAGGCTTCAAGGCTTTTAAGCGCTAATGAGACAACCTCGAAAACCTCGTTTTCGCCGATTGCACCAATGCACTCAAGTCCTGTTTGCATAATTTCCTTGTAGGAGTGACTGGTTTCACTTATGCGGTATACATTTTCGTTATAGTAATACCGTTCAACACCCGAATTTTCCTTGGAATTTTTAATAATGGAAAGCGTAACGTCGGGCTTTAAAGCCAAAAGCTTTCCGTCGGTGTCGTTAAAGGTGATAACCCCGTCCGAAACCAAAAAGTCCTTATTTCGGGAGTACAGGTCGTACTCCTCGAACTTACTCATTTTAAAATATTTATATCCGTTTTCCTTATAGAGACTGCGAAGTGTTAAAACCGCCTTTTCGTCATTTCTTAAAATTTGCTCGTTAATCATTTTTTAACCTCTCTATTGCGGTTTTGTAGCCACCATCACCGTAGTTTAAGCATTTGCTCACCCTACAAATAGTGGCGGTAGAGGCACCCGTTTCTTTATTTATATCAACATAGCTTTTACCGTCATTTAAAAGACATGCAACCTCAAAGCGCTGAGCAATAGCCTCAAGCTCTTGAATGGTGCAAATATCGTCAAAGAATTTTCGGCATTCATCCTCTGTCTTAAGTGTTGTAACGGCTTTGAAAAATTGGGTCGCATCTATATTACTTTTTTTCAAGATTTTGTCCTCCGATAAATTAATACTTTTCCATTCTAACACATCACCGCACTAAAGTCAAGCATAAATAACAAATATAATATTTTTTTGCAAAATAGGTATCTTTTGTGTTACAATAAGTAAGAGGTGTTTGTGTTTTGTTGCTTTTAATTATTGTTTTGATTTTGCTGTTATTGCTTTTGTCTGTTGTCATTTATTTTTTCTGTGTTGCGTGTCTCAGGTGGAATATCGGTAATTTTGACGATGTTAACGACCCGTGCAACAGGGTGCTTGGTGAATTTAAAGATGCAGTCGGAAAGGGAATTGAACATATAAATTCAACACCATGCAAATGGGTTGAAACTAAAAGCTTTGATGGCTTAAAGATTAAGGCTCGCTATTTCGATAACGGCCAAAAAAACACATTGATTTTTTTCCACGGCTACCGCTCCTCAGCGTCAAGGGATTTTTCCTGTGCTTTAAAATTTTACACCGATTTAGGTCTTAATATACTTCTTGTTGACCAACGCTCGCACGGAAAAAGCGAGGGAAAGCTTATAACCTTTGGGGTTAAGGAAAGCCGAGATGTCGTTTCATGGGTGAAATTTCTCAATAAGGAATACTCCCCCGAGGGAATAGTTTTAAGCGGAATGTCAATGGGAGCTACTACTGTGCTTTTGGCTGCAGGCGGTTTTCTGCCCGAAAATGTCAAGGGAATAATTGCCGACTGCGGGTATACCTCGCCTACAGAAATTATAAAATCGGTTGCCCTTAGATTTTTAAAAATCAAAGCGCAATACCTTTTGCCTCTTATTAATTTATGTTGCAAGGCTTTCGGTGGGTTTTCCATAAGAAAAGCCTCAACCGTAGAAAGTCTTAAAAAATGTCTGCTTCCCGTACTTTTAATTCACGGTGAAGCCGACACATTTGTGCCCTGCGAAATGTCGCGGATTGCTTTTAAAAGCTGCAATAACAAATCCCGCCTTGTAACGGTGGAAAATGCCTACCATGGAATGAGTTTTTTGGTTGACGGTGAAAAAGTAAAGCGTGAAATTAAGGATTTTTTGGCAAAGTATGTAAATTAACAGTCTTTTCATTGACTTTCATGACTTAAGGTATTACAATATAAAGTGGAGTTATATATATATAAAAAAGGAGGATTTGCAATGACAAGTTTTAAAAAAGTGGCGGCACTGTTTACCTTGCTTATTTTAGTAATGCTTCTTTCTGCTTGCAGCGAAATTGACCCCGATTACGGAAAATCGGATAAATTGTCTCAGGATGCTCTTTTGGCAGAAAGCGAAGAACAGAAAACAGATGACGAGCATACTAAAATTATGTCCTCTGACAGAGTAATGTCTAATTATTTCGATATCAGCCTTTTCGACGAGGAAAATTATTCCGATATTTATTTAGGTAAGAAGTTCGAGATAAATGCCACATATTCAGGTGAAAGTTTACCTGTACCCACATCCCTTGAAGATATGGCAGAGCTTGGCTGGAATTTATCGGACGGCAACGAATATAATGAAAAATCCCTTGTTTTCGCTTACGAGACGATTGATGTTATATTTGAAAATGCCAACGGACTCAAGGTTAATGCCAAGTGCTATAACTCTTCGCGTTCTTCGGTTAAGCTTGAAAAATGCTATGTTGTTAAGTTCCGCATAGATAACGATTTTCTTGTTGACAGTACAAATTACAAGCCCTTTAATATTAACGGAATTACCAATACAATGGCTGTGACCGATGTAATTGATATTTTAGGCACCCCCTCTCACTTTTATGAGGTGAGTACGGACAGCTATTATCTTGATTATTTTATAACCAAGCGAGACCGCCGAAACGGTATTACGGTTTATATCAATCCTATTGACGATACTGTAACTGCGGTTGAATTTTCGTACTACAAATAGGAGAATCAAATGAGTAACTACTTGACCCCCGCTAACATACTGCTTCCCAAAAAGAATTTTTCCAAATGGTCGGTTATTGCTTGTGACCAGTATACGTCCGAGCCGGAATATTGGGAGGAGACCGAAAAAATTGTCGGTAATGAGTGTTCCGCACTTAAAATCATCCTGCCCGAAGTGTACTTAACAGATGACAACAGTGCAAAAATCACCGAAATCAATAAAAATATGTCGGAATACTCCCAAAACGGTGTGTTCCAATGCTTTAACGATACCTTGGTGCTGACTGTCAGAACTCTTAAAAACGGTAAGGTAAGAACCGGCATTGTGGGTTTAATTGATTTAGAGGATTACAGCTACGAAAAGGGTGCTGATACCCTTATCCGTGCTACCGAGGCAACGGTTATTGAAAGAATCCCGCCAAGAGTGCAAATCCGAAAGGATGCTGTCCTTGAAATCCCTCATGTAATGCTTCTTATTAATGACCCTCAAAAAACCGTAATAGAGCCGTTGTTTAATGATAAAGAGAGCTTTGATAAGCTTTATGATTTTGATTTAATGCAAAACGCAGGAAGCATTAAGGGATATAAAATTCCTGATAAGACCGTAGAAACAGTAAATGTTGCTTTGGACGGGCTTAAAAATGCCAACGGCGGGATGTTATTTGCAGTGGGTGACGGTAATCATTCTCTGGCCACGGCTAAGGAATGCTATAAAAATCACAACGGCAGCAGATTTGCACTTGTGGAGGTTGTAAACATTCACGATTCCTCTTTAGAATTTGAGCCGATTTACAGAGCGGTTTTCGGAACCGAACCCGAAAAACTTATAAATGAATTTATAAGCTTTATGGGTGGGGAATACGAAGGTGAAGGCTCTCATAAATATACCTGTGTTTTCGGAAAAAACGAAAAGAAAATTTCCGTAAAAGCAAAGTCGCATCTTGCCGTTGCAGATTTGCAGAATTTCTTGGACAGGTATATTGAAATCAACAGTGAAGTAAAGCTTGATTATATTCACGGTGTTGAAAATACCGTAAAGCTGGCATTAAGAGATAACACAGTAGGATTTATTTTTGAAGGAATGTCCAAGTCCGACCTTTTCCCCGCAGTAGCATGCGATGGTTCTCTGCCGAGAAAAACCTTTTCTATGGGGACGGCTGACGATAAGCGGTTTTATTTAGAAGCAAGAAAATTGGATAAGGAATAACGAATATAAAAAAACAGGCTGTCTCACAAAAAACGTGAGACAGCCTGTTAAAATTTTAAAAAAGGTCGGCTACCGATTCGCCGTTTGAAGCTCTTTCGGCATTATCTAAAACATCATTTAGAGATGTAGTGGAAACCCTGCCCATATAAATACCGTCCACTTCACATTGATAGCGGGTTGAATTTACCTTTGTGAATTCAACCTTTAGTTTTTTACCACTATGAAGTGTTATGCTAAAGGTGATTTCCGGATTAGATGTAATCTTGTCGGCTGCAAAATCTTTGGTTTGCAGCAAAAGACACTGCATATAAAGGTTTTGGAAATTTTCGACAACCAGTTTTCTCTCACCCGAGGTTATGGTATAAAGCTTTTCAGGGTCGGTTTCATCCTCGTCCACCTCGTTTTTAACAAGGTCAAAGCTGAAGGTTTTATCGGGAGTTGTGACTGTAAAGTTTGCCATATCACTGATGTTTGCAACGAATAGCGCTGTGGAATAATAATCCTCGTAATCCAAATCAACTATATTTGTCAAAAGGGATGGTTGAACCTTTTGAATAAGGCGGCTTTCGTTACTGATAACGGCATAGTAGCCGTCTTCCTGTAAGGCAAACTTATATGTAAGACTTGTGTTGCCTAAGCTCATTGTGGTTTGAAGGTCGGGCTTGTCAAGACCGAATTTTTTAAGTGATGCATCAGATACATCGTATGAATACGCACCGGAGGTTGTTATTCCGCTTGTGTATAACGAAATAAGTTCGTCGGTTCTGCCCGTTGCAAGGAGCTTATTATCAGGCGAAGTAATCATATAGGCGTAATAGTCAGAGGTCGCTGCATCTGAATTTTCAACAATAATTAAGGGCTTTTGGTAGTCCTTATCATAAATAGTAAGGTTATCAAACCTTGATAAGACATCATTTTCATAATACGAAGAAATAGATTCATCCTCGGCATCAAAGCCGTCAATACCGGCGGAGGTGGCAAAGTCAAGATCATTAAATTCTAAGGAAGTGTAAACGTCCTCGGTCACAAGATAGATATTGTCTTTTTCTGCCAATTTAAGGTAATATCCGCCGTTATCAGGTGATTTTGCACCGATTAAAACGGTGTAGGTGTCACCTTTTTTCGGAACAACCTCAGCTTTAATTACGGGCGAGTCAAAACCGCATTCCTCGGCTGTTTTGGCGGTGATTTCTCGGATTGCGGTTATATTCGCAACGTAATTCACGACATTTTCAATGGTTAAGGATACAGTAAGCTCGGAATCAACCCCCGAAAGGAACCAATCAATATCCTCACCACTGGTTTTTTCAACTGTTTTTGAGTAAAGCTTAGTTGTTCCGTTAGAATTTTCCACTGTAACCTCGGAAAGCTCATCGGTCTCAAGAGACATTACATTAACAGTATCAAATACCGGTGTTGAGTTTTCCTCTTCTTTTTCGGGAATAAGCTTAACTATTGCCACGGTAGAGGCGATAAGAATACCAATACAAAGCACACCTGCTACAATTTTAGGCAACAGCTTTTTTTGCTTTTTCTTGATTTCTCTGTGTTCGGCAGGATCGGAAAAAATTGTAGAAATTTCTTCTTGCTCTAAATTTTCTTTTTTCGGAAATTCGGCCATTATTATGCGTTCCTTCTTTTAATAAATATCACAATACCCAAAGCGAGTACGGCAAGAGGCAGAATAATCATAAATAATACCCTTACTGTATTAACCGAGCTTTGGTTGATTGAATCATAATAAGATTCAACGGTTATGCTTTTTGATACAAAGGAAATACCTGTATCGTTAATAGCTGAAATTTTATTTGCAACGGCAAGGGTGATTTCCTTATTTGAAACATAGCTGGAGTCATTGTATTCCGATTCAAGGAAATAAGGACTTGAAAAAGCAACAACCCGACTGTAAATAAGCTCGTTGTCTTCTGCATAGGCAGACTGGGAAGATTCAATAGCAAAATGGTAGGTTGATTTTACGGCATCATCGGCACCGTCCCACCCGGAGGTTGCTGTTTTAGGAGCCTCTACAACACTGTCTAAGGTGGAGATTATCGGCTTGACACTGCGGTTGTTTTCTGTAGATTTTGCAACCTGCATCGGAATATTCAGACCTCCTATAAAAAGCTCATACTCCGATAAATCGTCCACCTCACCGGTATTAATAGCGAAAAGGGTAGTGGGGTCGTCGGGTGCATGGTAGGTTTCATCGGTTTCGTAAAGCATACCCTCATCGATTTCAATGCCCCACTCACTTAAGAAGGAGTAGAAGTTGGTCAAATAAGGCGCAGAAGCATCTGCAAAGACCATCATACCTTTTTGGAGATTTCCGTCATTGTCAAGATATTTGGCAATGGCATTGATTTCATCTTCGGTGAAATCTTTTGATGGCGTGGGTATAACGATTAAATCATACTCATCAGGGATAGATTTTATAACAGCATCGGAAAAGGTCGCAACAACATAATTGTTGTCTTCTAACATTTCCACAAAGTCTTCTGTTATATTATAGTCGGAATGTCCTGTTAAAATGGCAGCCTTTGCAGTGGCGTTGCTTAAAACATAGGAAATAGCACTTGTAAGAGCAGTTTCAATCTTGTTGCCGGTGATAGTATTAACCTCAACTCCGTAATAGGAATAGGAGTCGTCCTGTTCTATTGTGTAAATATCTGAAAAATTAAGCTTTTTAATTCGCTTTTTGCCTTCCTCTTTTTCGGTTGCAACGATAATAGTACCGTATTCAATATTATCGGCACCGTATTCCGAAGTGATTGAGGCAAATTCGGAGGACTGGGTATCCACAAAACGGACATTTATTTTATCGTTATAATGATTGTATTTGTTAATCAGGTTAAGGGTTTGGTCAAAATACTCCCGTGCGGTAGCATTATAGTCCACGCTGTAGGAATTTTGTGCGGTGGCACCCATATAGGATACGAAATTGCTTTCCAAAGCACAAACAACTACGTCAACATCCTTTTCTACGGCCTTGATGTATTCAATGTTGGTTGGGCTTATGGAGTTTTGCTTTTCTTTTGTCATATCAAATTCAAGTGTGAAGCGGTCATTAAGCACCGAAACCAAAACATTTACTATGATAATGACTGCAAGCACAATTGCGGTAAGGGCAAGAGAATAACTGCCTTTTTTGAAAAGAGACTCGTTTTTAAGAAGCTTTTCCTTTTTGGGCTTCTTCTCCTTTTTGGGATTTTTAATCTTTTCCTCTGTTGTTTCGGGCGCAGTGTTTAAATTCTTGTTTTCTTCCATTTTACACTACCTCCTTTTTAGGACCATCTTCTCTTTTCAAGCGAGCGTACGCTTAAAAAGACGAAAATAGCAATAATACTTAAGAAATAAATGATATCCATTACTGAAAAAATGGTTTCGGAAAAGCTTTCTGATACGGAAATAAAGGCGGCCTTTTCAAGGAAAAGCATAAATCCTGAAACGATTTTTTCCCATATTTTTCCAAAAAATGTAGTGCTGCCCTCGGGAACGGTAATCATTGATGTAAAGGAGGACATATAAAGCACCAAAACATTAATGATGAGACTTAAAATTGCGGAAATTGCGGGACTTTCGGTAAGGGATGAAATAAACATACCCATTGCAATCAGTGCGCCGCCTAACAAAAGAATACCAAGTAATGCATAAAGGTAGGGAAGCACGCTGACCGTAACCTTTGACAGAATTATTATTTCGAAAAATACCGTCGGTGCAAAGGCAAGTGCGTAAACTGAAAAAGCAGCGAAAAATTTTCCAAGCACTATGCTCCAAATTTTTACGGGAGCGGTAAGCAGGACTTGGTCAACCTTTTGACGACGGTCGTCACTCATAAGACGCATGGTAAGAATCGGCATTATAAAAACGGTAACGGTAGTCATTGCGATTATAACGTTTCCGATTTGGGGAGAGCCGCTAGAAAAAATCATATAAAAATATAGTCCCAAAAAGAAGTAAAATGCGGCTAAAACAATATAGCCTACGGGTGTTGTAAAGTAGGACTTAAATTCTCTTTTGAAAATCGCAGACATAATTATTCCTCCTCGCTTTCTTCTATAACAACGGTAATTTCGCCGTTATCCGATTTTAAAAGCTGTTTTGCTTTGTCATTTTCAACTTCGGTGAGTCTGAGGAATATTTGCTCTAATGAAAGCTTATTATCCTTAAGGGTCAGCAGCTTCTTACCCCGAGAAACAACCCTGTCAAAAATATCGGCACGAACATCAACGCCGTCCTCGGGCTCAATTATGTAATCAAAGGAGCCGATTTCCATTTGGCCGAGAGAGGAAACCGATTTAATATTTTTTATGGATTTTAGGGCGGAAAGCATATCGGTTTCATTGCCGGTAATTCTTGCAAGCAGTGTGCTGTCGTCCGAAAGCTTTTGAGCCAAATTTTCGGAGTTATCATCTGCAATAATCTCTCCGCGGTTGATGATTATAACACGCTTACAAACGGCTTGTATCTCAGACAAAATGTGCGAGGACAGAATAATCGTATGGTTTTTGCCGAGCCTGCCGATAAGATTTCTAATCTCAATAATCTGCTTGGGGTCAAGACCAACCGTCGGCTCGTCCAAAATCAGCACATCGGGGTTACCTATAAGTGCCCCTGCAAAGCCTACTCTTTGACGGTAGCCCTTTGAAAGATTTTTAATAAGACGGTTTTGTACATTGTCAATTTTAACAAGTTTTAAAATTTCGTCAATATGCGGTTTTTTAGGGAATTTAACCTTTTTAAGGTCATAAATAAAATCAAGATATTCCCTAACCTTCATATCGGGATAAAGGGGCGGTATTTCAGGCAGATAGCCTATACGGCGTTTCGCCTCCTCGGGATAATCTACAATATTGAAGCCGTCGATCGTGACCTCGCCCTGTGTAGTGGAAAGATAACCGGTTAATATGTTCATAATTGTGGATTTACCGGCACCGTTCGGTCCCAGAAAGCCGACAACCTCACCTTTTTCAATGTTAAAGTTCACATCTTTAACTGCAAGGTGGGTGCCGTACCTTTTACTAAGGCCTGCAACATTAATCATTTTTATTCCTCCTAAAAGAGTTTTATAATTCATAATAGCAAAAAATAATAACAAATAGTTTAATAAATTGTTAATTTATAAGCAGCGTGTCTTTTCTAAAATATATTGTCGGCTATGCCGACACATCTAATTACGCATTACGCATTTTGTGGCAACTGCGCAAATACAATCGCAAGAAAAACAAGGGTGCAACCAAAAATTTCTCTGCCGGTTAAGGCGTTACCCGAAATCACCCAACCGCCAAGGGCGGCAAAAACGCTTTCTAAGCTCATTGAAATAGAGGCAACCGTCGGCTCGGCGTATTTCTGACCTACAATCTGCAGTGTGTAGGCCACTCCGCTAGACATCACACCCAAATACAGAATTTGAGGTGCTGCGGAAATTATATTTGAAAGACTAATTTTGTCGGCTTCAAAAATAAGAGCCAAAATTGCTGAAATTACTGCAACCACACTGAATTGCAAAATAGAAAGCTTAACTCCGCCTGTAATTCCGACAAATTTGTCCACCGCAATTATGTGGGCGGCAAAGCTTATGGCACAAAGAAAAATAAGAAGGTCGCCTAAATAAATTGCGCTAATACCGTCCGAAAAGCAGAGCAAATAGACTCCGAAAACGGCAATTACAACACCCGCCAAAACGGGAAGGCGTACCTTTTTCCCAAAGAAAAGGGATAAAATAGGCACTAAGATTACATAAAGTGCGGTAATAAAGCCGGCTCTAGCCTCACAGGAAACACCTTTAGGATAAGCGGCAATCCCGAATTGCTGAAAATTCACCGAAACTGCAAGACAAATTCCGCAGATAAGGGCAACGGTAAAATACTGTTTTCGCTCGGCCTTATTTTCGGGAAAAAATCTGCCCGTTTCTTTTTTGCCGGTAAAAAGCCAAAACAAATACAAGACAAATGCACCTATAAACGAACGAAGCGCATTAAATGCGAAAGGGGGAACAAGACTTGCGGCCCCGCTTTGGGCAACAAATGCCAAACCCCAAATAAGGGCGGCGGCAATTAAAATCAAGCTGCCCTTTAAATTTTTATTTTTCATTATTTTTTAACATCCCATATGTAAAAACTAATCTTAATAATTATACCATATACAAAGACTTTTGAAAACCCTTATTTTTGGAATTTTTTTAAATTTTTATTTTTGAAAATTCAGTGAAAGATAATATGGGTGAAATAAATGAAAACGCTAAGAGTTATATCGAAATGCTTATTTTTTTTAATGCTAATATTGGATATTGCCGTTTTTTCGGCACTTTTTTATTTAAATGATTTAATAGATGAGGATTTTAAAATAAAAAAAGGCGGGACACTTAATATAAATTCTCCATTGCCCGTAACGGCTGTATACAACGGCACCGAGCTTAATGCCAGCCACACCGTCGAAAATGACGGGAGCATTAATGTTAATTTAAAAATGTTCGGAATTATTCCTTTTTCCACCGCCAATGTGAGCATTGTTGACGAAATGCAGGTTATGGTGTTGGGGCAACCCTTTGGAATGAAGCTTTACACTAAGGGGGTTTTGGTGGTGGATATTACCGATGTTGTCACTGACGACGGCAACAAAAATCCCGCTAAAGAAAGCGGACTGTGTGTAGGAGACTACATTTGCTCGGTCGAAGGGCAAAAAGTTTCCACGAATGAGGATTTGGTAAGACTGGTTGAGTCTTGCCACGGTGGGAAGCTTCGGTTTGACATCAACCGCGACGGCAAGTCCCAGACCCTTTATATTACCCCTGTTTTGTCAAGTGATACGGGAAAGCATAAAATCGGGGTTTGGGTCAGGGATTCCTCGGCGGGGATTGGCACACTTACCTTTTACAGTCCTTCTACAGATATTATCTGCGGGCTTGGTCACGGAGTCTGTGACGAGGATACGGGAACTCTTTTAGAACTTGAGTCGGGAGAGCTTGTTTCGGCGGAGATTCATGATGTAAAAAAAGGAGAAAAGGGTACAGCAGGTCAGCTTAACGGCAGACTTTCAAATAATGTCTTGGGACGTATTCGGCTTAATTGCTCCGGCGGTGTGTATGCTCTTGCCACAGGTGAAATATCGGCCGATAATTTAACCGAGGTGGCACTTAAAAATGAGGTTAAGAACGGCAACGCCCAAATTTACTGCACCCTTTCGGGAGATACACCAAAGCTTTACGATTGCAAAATTTCAGTTAAAAAGTCAAAGCTTAATTCGGCTACACAGAATATGGTGGTGACTGTTACCGACGAGGAATTGTTAGGTATTACGGGAGGTATTGTGCAAGGGCTGAGCGGTAGCCCCATTTTGCAAAACGGAAAATTGGTTGGTGCCGTGACCCACGTTTTACTTGACGACCCAACCCGTGGTTACGGCATTTTCGCCGAAAATATGCTTGAAAATGCCCAAAAGGCCGAGCAAAGCCTTAAAAAGGCATCATAATATTGAAACCGTTGCAGATTTTCTGCAACGGTTTTTGCGTTCTTTGGTACAAAGGGTTATAAAATATGCGACGTTTTGGTTATAATCAAAAATTTCTAATTTGTTTTGTTTTCTATTGGGCGAATTCATTTTTATCACCGAAAATATCATAACGTATATTAAATACTATTTCAATCTTGCATTTCTAAAAATTATAGGTTATTATAGTTTTGCCAAACTAACTGAATATTGTGTGAAATCGGGTGTATTTTCTTTTTATAATGATAATTACACTTTATTTAGGTTATACAAACATTGTATGAATTTGACAAAAATGCAAATTCCGGCGATGTTTGTATATGTGTGCGTTTCTACGCCCTATTTCACATTGGGTTAGTTTGGCGACTATCGGAGTTTGCGTTTTTTGTGCGGTTACTTCGGTAACCGCACTTTTTTAATGGGGAGTGTAGCGTGAGAAAATTTATGTCTGTTATGTTGGCTGCTTGTATTATGCTTTGTGCATTTACTTCCAACGCCGTGATCGTGAGCGCGGCAAGCGGCGGTACGGTAGGTGATTGCCACTGGCAGCTTAACGGAACGGAGCTGACTATCACCGGTAACGGCAGTATGGGCTATTGCGTTACTTGGCCTTGGGGAAAGAATATTACCAAGGTCACGATAGAACAGGGTGTTACTACAATTGGCATAAGTGCGTTTAGTGACTGCACATCGCTTAAAACCGTCACATTACCCGAGGGTCTTAAGATGATTGAGAATTTTGCTTTTCTCGGTTGCACTTCTCTTTTGGAGATGACCATTCCCGAGAGCGTTTTTTCAATTGGGATTGAGGCTTTTGCCGATTGTAGAAAGCTAATCGATGTAATAATACCGAAAAATGTTACGGATATGGGGCAAGCGGTTTTTGATAGATGTGATAAGCTTTACAGCATAACCGTTGATGAAGCCAACCTTAAGTATTCTTCTCTTGACGGTGTGCTTTTCAATAAAAATAAAACGCTCTTAATAAAGTACCCCGGCATGCGCCCCGCAAAATCGTATACCATTCCCAATTCCGTTAAAGAAATAGCGTATCACGCATTCCATGAAGCGTGGTTCTTGGAATGTATTTCTATACCTGATACGGTTACCCACATAGGCGCAAGCGCGTTTTTCTACACACCGTATTACAACAACAAATCGAATTATGTAGACGGAATTCTTTATTTAGGTAAACATATAATTGATGCCGATGAGAATTACTCGTCCTTCACTCTCAGAGAAGATATCAAAACCATTGCTGATGGTGCCTTTGTATGTTGTGATAAAGTGAAAGAGATCGTCATTCCCGACGGTGTTGTAACCATCGCCGGCAATGCGTTTTCTTGCTGCAGTTCTCTGGAAATGGTATACATACCGAAAAGCGTTACAACCATAGGTCAAAGTGCCTTTTACGATTGCAATAAGCTGGAAAATATTCATTATCAGGGTAATAACAAAGACAGAAACAAAATAATGGTTGACAGATATAATAGCGAACTGGATAGAGTTAGCTGGAATTATGAGGCTTGTTTCCGTTCTGCCTCTCACAGTTGGAATAGCGGAACGGTAATAAAACAGCCGAATTGTACCGATAAAGGTGACTTGCTGAAAAAATGTACGGTATGCGGCCGTGAAAAGACAGAATCTATTAAGGCAGTAGGGCACAAATATTCTTCTTGGGCGCAGACAAAAGCACCTTTATGTACAGAGAAGGGCGAAGAACAAAGAAACTGCTCTGTATGTTCGCATAGCGAAACGCGCTTTGTTGCGGCTTTGGGACACAAATTTTCTTCGTCGATAATCACAAAACAGCCCACCTGTACTCAACCAGGTATAGAGAGTGGGGCTTGCGTGCGGTGCGGCAAGGAAACCTCAAGCAGCATTGAAGCGTTGGGACACAGACTGGATAATTATATCGTGAAACTTGAGCCGACCTGTACAGCAGAAGGTAAAAAAGAAGGTACTTGCACCATTTGTGGTGCAAAAGCTCAAGAGACCATTGCAGCAAAGGGACATATCTTTGGCGAAGGCGTGGTAACTAAAGAAGCCACTGAAACAGAGGAAGGTGTTAAAACTTCAACTTGTACCGCTTGCGGAGAAACTAAGGAAGAAACTATTCCTTTTGCAACTTCTGAACCCATAACACCTGACGAAGACAAGATAACCGACACTGCCACCGATGAAAGTAAAGATGATAGCGGCGGTAATGATACATATTGGGTGATTATTGCAATTGCAGTGGTTGTTCTTATCGGTTGTGGTATTACGGCAGTATTACTTATAAAAAAGAAAAAGGCAAACATTGTTGAATAACTTTAAAAATCCTTTGTGTTTTTTTGTTGGGCCTATATTGACACACTGGTGTTGGGAAGCCCCATTTTGCAAAACGGAAAACTGGTTGGTGCCGTGACCCACGTGCTTGTCGATGAAAGCACCCGCGGCTACGCCATCTTTATCGAAAATATGCTCTCGGCAGGAGAATAGCAAAAAGCATCCCGATCATTTTCGGGATGCTTTTGCATATTCAGATGGTGTGCAACCGTTAAATTTACGAAACAATTTAACGAAGCTCGGCATGTTGTAAAAACCTGCCCGATGTGCAGCATTTTCAATATGTTCTCCTTGCTGTAACAGAATGCAACAATAAATCATCTTTCTCTTTAGAATATACTCGTAAATTGGCGTGTTGTAATATTGCCTGAAGGAACGCGATACATACTCTCGGCTGTAAAAAAACTTTTGCGCCACCTCAGTTACAGAATGAATCGTCAAATAGTTTTTGTCAATATACTCTTTGATTTTGATTATAAAATGAGGTGTGTAGTTATTGGCAAGCGGAATAGGTTTGCGGTCAGAAAGCTCAGCAAATAAGCTGCAGATGTCAAGGTAAGCTCTGGCGGCAAAATACGGCGAGCCGTCATTGTGTAATTCCCGCTCAGCCGATTTTATTAAAGCTATCATTTTTTCATTCAGCTCAAATACATTGGAAGAGTCGTTTTCAACTCTGATAAAGTCCATTATTTTATTATCCGGAAAAATGTTTACAACATCCTTGAAATAAATCACGAATCTATCGTAAAGAATAGGTTTTTTTAAGCGAAACATATGCATTTTCATCGGTTGTGTTAAAATGGCAATACCATTTTTCAGACCAATGCTTTGCCCGTCTGAAACGTATTCAACGCTTTGTCCTGCAGGAATGAGAGTCAGTTCAAAATAGTCGTGTGCGTGCAGATTTTCGGGGAGCTCCACCGAGTAATAATCATTTGTTCTGTGAGAAAATATTATTTTTTCGGATATGAGATAATCTGTCCAACCATCAATGCTTAGATATCCGATATCGGATATCTTTTTTAAATATTTCCCTTTTTTTAAATTGTTCAGTATTTTTTGTTTCATAGTACCCTCTATATCACAAAAACATATATTTACATCACATATCGGGGTTGACATATGCAATTCTTTAATAATACAATAAAACAAAAAGCGCAAAAAGTCAATCAAAGGAAGCAAAAAATGTATAAATTATTTATGGAAATTTATAATCCGACTGATTCTTTTGCCGGCAAAAGGCTAAGTGTACAGGGGTTTGCTGTTTACAATCGTACAGTTTTTATCTTGTATCACACCGGTATATGTTGGGAAAAGGGAATAAAGAATACCCCAATGGCTTGCGTGTAATAGACCTTCAAAACAAAAAATGGAGCTTTGCGAGGATTTGTCAAATACACCTTTTGCTGATGAAGAGGTTGAGTGTTGTGCTTTTTTGGTAAAAGACTGCTGATAAATACGCAAGGAGGAAAAATATATGAAAGAACAGGGTGATAAAACTATGAAATGGATCGAAAATGGCGAAACCGCAACTAAATTTGTTTGCAGTGAACAGAAAAAGAACATATTTTTAATAGGCGATTCTATACGCCGCGGATATTGTGCTACCGCAAGAGAAAATCTGGCAGACATTGCACAGGTGTTTTATGTCAATGAAAACTGCCGCAGTACGCAATTTGTTATATTCTCTCTCAAAAGGTGGTCGGCAATGTTTGACAGACCCGAGCTTGTTGATATCGTGCATTTTAACTGCGGGCATTGGGACGTGGCGCATTGGAACGGCTACAGTCTTTCGCTTACGAGTGAGGATGAGTATGCAAAAAACATACAAATGATTATCACGCTTTTGCGTCGCTTTTTCCCAAATGCTCAACTTATTTTTGCAACGACAACACCAATGAATCCTGACGGCGGTTCGACGGGCGGTATAAACCCGCGCTCAAACGAAACGATTGATAAGTACAATAAAATTGCATGTGATATTGCAACGGAAAACGGTGTGGAAATCAATGATCTTAATAAATATATGAAAAATTGGGAAAGTAAACACTATATCGACACTTGTCACCTGACTCCCGACTCCTTTGCCCTTTTGGGAAAAGAGGTTGCAAGAGTTCTTCATACAAAAATGGAGAGCAAATAAAATGACAGAATAAACAAAAAATTATTAACAGAAAGCACAGAGGTTTTGGTAATAGGTGGCGCACCGGCGGGCCTTTGTGCTGCTCTTGCTCCGGCACGCATGGGTGCAAAAACGATGCTTATTGAGCAGAGCGGTTATTGCGGCGGTAATAATACATTTTAGGTGATTATTGCAATTGCAGTGGTTGTTCTTATCGGCTGTGGTATTACGGCAGTATTACTTATAAAAAAGAAAAAGGCAAACATTGTTGAATAACTTTAAAAATCCTTTGTGTTTTTTTGTTGGGCCTATATTGACACACTGGTGTCGGGCAGTCCAATTTTGTAAAACGGTTTATCTATGTATCGCAAAGTATCGCAAAGAAAATGGATAAAAAATTAATCCCTACCGAAAGGTAGGGATTTTAGTTTGCTTGTTTATTAATTGATAGGACAGTGTCATTAAGCTGTCGCTAAGGTGAACATTCTCCACCACAATATCCTTATGGTTAAGGGTAATATCATAGTGACTGAAATTCCAAAAGCCCTTAATGCCAAGATTAATAAGTTGCCCGACAATATTGCCTGCCGCTTCCTTAGGGATACACAAAATTGCAATTTGGGGACGGTTTTCACGGCAAAATTCGTCAATATCGTCGGTATGTCTAATAGGGAGATTTTTGACAACTTGACCCACAAGAGACTCTTTGCTGTCAAAAAGACCTATAATATGAAAGCCTTTATTTTCAAAATTCATGTGCATCGTAACAGCTTTACCGAGATTGCCCATACCGATTAGAATTGCGTTTTTTGGGACATCCAGTCCTAAAATTTTTGCAATTTCAGACTGTAAAAGCTCAATATTATAACCGTAGCCTTGCTGACCGAAGCCACCAAAACAGTTGAGGTCTTGTCTAATTTGGCTTGCGGTAAGACCCATTCTGTCAGACAGCTCCTTAGAGGAGATTCTGGTCATTCCCTGAGCCTTTAATTCCCCTAAAAAACGGTAGTAACGGGGCAAGCGTTTAATTACTGAGTTTGAAATTACGCTACTTTGCATAATATTTTTCCTCATCTCTCAAATAATACATATATAATATTACTTTTAAAAATAATTGTCAAGAAATTTAAATGTCGGATTATAAACTACGGAGCAAAAAAATTTTCAAAAAAGTATTGACAAATATAAAAATATGTGTATAATAAAATAGTAATCGTTACTGATTTTAAATTTAGATGGAGTTAAAGCAATGAAAAACTATTCTCGACAGCGCGAGGCGATTTTATCGGTAATAAGCTCCACCGATACACATCCTACCGCCGACTGGATTTATACCGAAGTAAGAAAGCTTATCCCCAACATAAGCCTTGGAACAGTTTACAGAAATCTTGCCGATTTAAGGCAATCGGGTATGGTTTTGAGCGTCGATGTGGGAGACGGCAAGGAGCATTTCGATTATGACACCTCACCACATCTGCATCTGAGTTGTAAAGCTTGCGGAAAAATTATTGACGCTCGCCTCAAAAGCGACCCAATTGCAAGTTTAAGTGAAGATTATGGTTTCGTACCCGAAATACCAGTTTACGTGGTGCGCGGGTACTGCGCGGCTTGTAAAAGCAACAGCTTAAATCCGCAATAGCGGTTTAATATAAAAAATATTATTGAGAGGTAATTTAAAATGAAAAAGTATGTTTGTTTAATCTGCGGTTATGTTCACGAGGGAGACTCTGCTCCTGAAAAGTGCCCCATTTGTAATGCTCCTGCTTCCAAGTTCCAAGAGCAGGCAGGTGAAAAGTCTTGGGCGGCAGAGCACGTTGTAGGCGTAGCAAAAGGCGTTGATGAGAGAATCATTTCCGGTCTTCGCGAGAACTTTAACGGCGAGTGCTGTGAGGTTGGTATGTATCTTGCAATGGCGCGCGTTGCTCACAGAGAGGGTTACCCCGAAATCGGTATGTACTGGGAAAAAGCAGCCTTTGAAGAGGCTGAGCACGCTGCAAAGTTTGCCGAGCTTCTCGGTGAGGTTGTAACCGACTCTACCAAGAAAAATCTTGAAATGCGCGTAGATGCTGAAAACGGCGCTACCATGGGCAAGTTTGAACTTGCAAAGCTTGCTAAGGAGCTAAATCTTGATGCTATTCATGATACCGTTCATGAAATGGCACGCGATGAAGCAAGACACGGCAAGGCATTTGAGGGACTTCTCGCCCGTTACTTTAAGTAATTATTAAAAGGGGAGTGAATAATCGCTCTCCTTTTTTGGAAACTAAACTAAGGAGGTAATTTCATGAAAAAGTTATTTGCAATTATTTTATCCTTGGTTTTTGTTTTGTATGTTTCAGCTTGCGATACCAAATTGGATGGAAATGCGGACACTGACAAGGCGTCTCAAAACAGTACTGTTTCGGAATCATCGCTTAATAGTGCTACGGTTTCAGAGTCGACAAACCCAAGTGTTTCACAAGATGTATCATCCGAAGTGTTAATAACCCGTGAAAAGGCAATTAAAATTACTCTTGACCACGCGGGATTCAAAGAAAATGAGGTTATAAACCTTACTGCCGAGTTGGACCGCGATTTTTCCCACACTGAATGGGAGGTCGACTTCGAAAATGGTGGTTATGAATATTCTTACGATATAAATGCCGCCGACGGCAGTATTATTAAAAATACAAAAGAAGTTGATTAAAGAGGTGAAATTAATGAAAAAGTATGTTTGTCCTTGCGGATTTGTTTACGACCCTGAGGTGGGCGACCCCGATAACGGCGTAGCCCCCGGCATTGCTTGGGAGGATGTGCCTGATAGCTGGGTATGTCCCGTATGCGGACTCTCAAAAGATATGTTCGAGGAAGAATAAAAACTTTAAGAGGCATTCTCACAAAAATCCATTCGTGAGAATGCCTCTTTGGTGTCTTTAGACGTGGAAATAAACCCCAGTTCTATCGGGGAAAAAAGCGAGCAAGGCTACAATAAAAAGTGGCGAGGCGAGTGCCAGGCCACAAAGAAATATTGGAGAGAATTAAACCTCTAAGTATAATTGAAGTGAACCCCAAAGTTTAGAAAAAATTAAATATTAAATTGCAAGTGAATGAGCTCGGTTTTGTAACGGACTCATTCCTTTTAGAAAATTTTATGTAAAAATTTATATTGTCGTAATATTTACGACAAAAAAAGGTAAAAAAACACCTATATACTTACCTTATCTTAATTTTTTGGAGGAGGACACCTTGTATATTTTCAAAAATCTTTCCCTTCAATTCGATATGGGTAAAATGTACTGCATAACGGGCAAATCGGGTGCGGGAAAGACCACCCTTTTGTCGGTACTTTCTGGTCTTGCAAACCCTACCGAAGGGGAAATCACATATGACGGAAAAATATTGCCAAAATAGATAAATACAAATTCCGCAGCTGCCATATGGGGGTGGTTTTCCAAAGCTTTAACCTGCTCACTAAATTTACCGCTCTTGAAAGCGTAGTGCTTTCTATGGATATTGCAGGCGTTAAAGGTGTAGATAAAAAGGCAAGAGCAATGGAAGTGCTTAAAAATGTCGGCTTAGACGAGGACGAGGCAAACCGCCGAGTGCTACTTCTCTCCGGCGGTCAGCAACAGCGTGTTGCCATTGTAAGGGCAATTTCTTATGACCCCGACATTATTTTAGCAGACGAGCCGACCGGCAATTTGGATATTGATACTCAAAATGAAATTATGGAAATTTTCCGTCGTTTAACCGATTCGGGCAAGTGCGTAATTCTTGTAGGCCATTCACCCGAGGTCGCAAAAATGTGTGATGTGAGATATATTTTAGAAAGAAAAAAATAAAAATATATATTATACTTTTGTAATCAAAAGTCTTGACAAATAATAATATGGGTTGTAAAATGAACAAGTAAAACGATGATAAGGACAGTAGCCTTAGTCAGACATTTTAGAGAGTGTGGGCATTAGCTGAAAGCCCGCATAATGAAAGCTTTGGTGAGACCGCCTTTGAGTGCCTGAGGGTAACAACTCAGTGCCGTAAATCTGCGTTAAAGATAATGAGTGTTCGGGCAACCGAAAATACGGGTGGAACCGCGGAGTAATTATACTTCGTCCCAGTTTTCTGGGACGGAGTTTTTATTTTTTTGGAGGAGAATTTATGATTAAAGTAACTTTAAAGGGCGATGTTGTAAAGGAATTTGAAAATGGCATTACCGCCTATGAGGTAGCAAAGGAAATCAGTATGGGTTTAGCCAAACAGGCATGTGCTGTTAGAATTAATGGTGAAAACAAGGATTTAAGAACCGTGTTGACCCAAGACTGTAATTTAGAAATTTTAACCTTTGATGACGATTATGGCAAGTGGACCTTCCGCCACACTGCGTCCCACATTATGGCGCAGGCTGTTAAGCGTTTGTTCCCTAAGGCTTTGGTTACAATCGGTCCCGCAGTCGACGACGGATTTTATTACGACTTTGATGTGGAGCAGAATTTTACCTCTGATGACCTAATTAAAATTGAGGAGGAAATGAAAAAAATCGTTAAAGAGGACATAAAAATTGAGCGTTTTACAATGTCCCGCGACGAGGCTATTGCCTATTTTAAGGAAAAGAACGAGCATTATAAGGTAGAGCTTGTGGAGGCTATTGACAAGGGTGAGGAAATTTCATTTTATTCTCAAGGTGATTTTGTGGACCTTTGCGCCGGCGCCCACCTTATGAGCACAGGTGTAGTTAAGGCATTCAAGCTGACCTCTGCCACAGGCGCTTATTGGAGAGGAAGCAGTGACAATAAAATGCTTTGCCGAGTTTACGGCACCGCTTTTCCCAAGGCTTCCCTGCTCGAGGAGCACCTTACAATGCTTGAAGAGGCTAAGAAACGCGACCACAATAAATTAGGCCGTGAGCTTGAAATTTTCACCACTGCCGATGTTATCGGTCAGGGACTTCCCATAATGCTTCCAAAGGGTGCCAAAATTATTCAAACTCTACAACGCTTTGTGGAGGACGAGGAATTTAAGAGAGGTTGGCAGTTAACCAAAACTCCTTATATGGCTAAGCGTGAACTTTATAAATTGTCAGGTCACTGGGACCATTATTTGGACGGTATGTTTGTCCTCGGCGACCCCGAGGATGAAACCAAGGAATGCTTTGCGCTTCGCCCTATGACCTGTCCGTTCCAGTATCAGGCATATTTGAACCGCGCCCGTTCTTACAGAGATTTGCCTTTAAGGTACAATGAGACCTCGACCCTTTTCCGTAACGAGGAATCGGGCGAAATGCACGGTTTGATTAGAGTTCGTCAGTTCACCATTTCCGAGGGTCACCTAATGTGCACCCCAGAACAGTTGGAACAGGAGTTCCGTTCTTGCTTAGAGTTAGCAATTTATATGTTAAAAACCCTTGGTCTTTACGAGGACGTTTCCTACCGATTCTCTCAGTGGGACCCCAGTGACACCGAAAAGTACATTGGTACTCCCGAGCAGTGGAATGAAGCTCAGGGCATTATGGCTAAAATCCTCGATCACCTTGAAATTCCCTACAAGGTTGGTATCGGTGAGGCTGCTTTCTACGGTCCTAAGCTTGACATTCAAATTAAGAATGTTTACGGCAAGGAGGATACCCTTATCACCATTCAAATTGACCAAATGCTGGCTGAAAAGTTCGGTATGGAGTATGTTGATAAGGACGGTCAAAAGAAAAATCCTTATATTATTCACCGAACCTCTATCGGCTGCTACGAAAGAACCTTGGCGCTCTTAATCGAAAAATATGCGGGCGCATTCCCCATGTGGTTAGCGCCTGTAGGAGTTAAAATTCTTCCCATTGCGGACAGGCATCTTGACTATGCTTATGATGTTAAAAAACAGTTGGAAGCAAAGGGTATAAGGGTTGAGCTTGACGACCGTAACGAGAAAATCGGCTACAAAATTCGTGAAGCGAGACTCCAAAAGGTGCCTTATATGCTCATAATCGGTGACAGTGAGGTTGAAAAGGGTGAAGTTTCCGTTCGTCGCAGGGGTGAGGACGGTGACCTTGGCACTATGGCTCTTGAGGATTATATTAAGCTTGCTGTAGAGGAAATCGAAACCAAGAAGATTTAAAAGTAAACAAAAAAGGAGCCGCAAGGCTCCTTTCAGACTGTAGACAAACTATATTTCAACGCGTGCGGCTTGTAAAGCCGCATTTTTCTTTTTTACAGACCTAAAAAAATCTAATTTTAAATTTCCCATTAATGATGATGGTGATGTGAGTGTGAGGAGGCATTATTTACTGTGCACTCGGTGTCGCCGCAGCGCTCGTTCTCGTTTTCAAGCTCCACCGTTGTGTGAGTTATACCCAAATGCTCCAGCTTGTGCTTAATAGTGTGCTTAATTTCACCGTAATCCCCATTTGTTACAACGTGCAATGTGGCAATATTTTGCACACCGTCAAGAGAAAAAACATGAATGTGGTGAACGCCGAGCACACCCTCGGTTTCCAAAACCACCTTTTTCATTTCCTCGATTTTGATGCTTTTGGGGGTCTTGTTAAGGAAAATATTTAAAGCCTCAAAAAGGTTTTTAAGAGCGTGAATTAAAATAAAGACTGCTACACCGATTGACAGTAAGGAGTCAAGAATGATAATGTCGGTAAATTTCATAACAACCGCACCGATTAGTACTACCACCCAACCGAGAACATC
This sequence comes from Clostridia bacterium, assembly GCA_017434895.1. Classification (GTDB taxonomy): domain Bacteria; phylum Bacillota; class Clostridia; order Oscillospirales; family Acutalibacteraceae; genus UBA737. The sequence continues at coordinate 22,587 of JAFSGB010000016.1, read as the reverse complement.
CTCTAGCATATGGAGATTCACAGCCTTTTCGTTAAGGCTTTCACTACCGTGGGTGAAATAGGCGGCAACGAAGTTGACGGCCGCGCCGATTACGGCGAAAATTATCATTCCATTGTAGTTGATTTCGGTGGGTTTCAAAATTCTGCCAAAGGCACCCACAATCACCAAAACCGAGCCTACGAGAAGAATAACTGTTGTTATAACACTGCCAAGCACCGAGTATCTGAGATAACCGTAGGTGTGGGTGTTATCTGGCTTTTTGGCGCTTTTCTTTTCAAGTAAAAAGGCAATTCCTATGCTTAAGGCGTCACCAAAATCGTGAAGACTATCGGACAAAATTGCCACGCTTCCGGTTAAAATACCGCCCACAAGCTCAAAAACAGAAAATCCCAAATTTAAAATAAATGCGATTAAAATATGATTTTTCATTACTTGTTCCTTGAAATTATTTAAAATATTTATTATTGAATACATTGATTATAATGATTATCGGCTCTATGTTGCAAAAAAACACATTAAAGCGTTATTTTGCAACTTCGACATCAAAATAGTCATTATGAAGGAGGCTATTTTTTAAATAGCTTCTTTATTTTTTTGTTATTTTCGGCAATGTCGCCCAAGTAATAGGATAGCGCAAAGCCGATTATGGCTATAACCAAGGCGGAAACTGTTTCACCGTTAAAGCCAAAATTCAGCTTGGTTTCCATATTTATAATAACGCTTGGGATAACCGACAGGAAAAGACCGAAAATCACCGAAAATGTTGCGGTGTAATGGAGGGAAAGCAGCTTGTTCATAACAAAGGAAATTGCTAAAACGCCCGCAATCAAGCCAACGGCGAGGGGGAAAAGAACGGCAAAATCAAAGTTTAAATCCTTAATTCCTGCTAGAATTTTAATCCAAGCGTCATAAAAACCAAGCGCGTTTAAAATTGCAGCAGAGTCAACACCCGGAACAATGTAGGAGCCGGCAACCGAAAGACCCATCAGCACTGCTTGAATGGTGTTTGGGGTTTCGATTTTTGTAAAAATACCGCTTGTTCCATAGAAAAGGTAGAGCCCCAAAAGAGCAAAAAAGCCAATTACAAAATAATATTTCTTTTTAAAACCCTCTTTTTTTACTTCGCGGTTTAGGAGTGGCAATGTACCTAAAATCAGTCCCAAAAAAGCAAAGCAGGTAAGTACTTCGAAATTTTCCAAAAGGTAATCTACAAGGCTTGCGAAAATTACAACCCCAACACCCATTCCAAGCCCCAAGGGGATTAAAAAGGTAAGGTTTTCCTTAAACTTTTTAAGGTTTAAAATGCTTCCTATACACGCAATGGTCTTTTGGTAAAGACCGAACATAACCATTAAAACACTGCCTGAAAGTCCGGGGGCAACGCCGCCAAGACCTACCACAATGCCCTTTAAAAAGTTTTTCATAAAATTACTCCTTTATAAGCTTTGCTATATTTTCACAGTGCGCAGTTTTTGGAAATAAATCCGCGGGGGTATATTCTGCTAACCTATAACCCTTTTCGCCAAATTTTTTTATATCTCTGGCAAAGGTGCCCACATCACAGGAAACATATACAACCCTTTCGGGTGAATACTTTTCTGTAATAGTTTGGATTAGCTCCGCGGTCAGTCCCTTTCGCGGCGGGTCTACGATTACCACATCGGGTTTCAGGCTTGTTTTTTCGGCAAAGGAAGTGGCATCGTCACAGTAAAATTCGGCGTTTTCTATGTTGTTAGCTTTAGCATTAAATTTGGCGTCCTTAATTGCCTCGGGAACGATTTCTACGCCGATTACTTTTTTTGCCTTGCGTGCTAGGGAAAGCCCGATTGTTCCTGCGCCGCAATAAAGGTCAAGGACGGTTTTGTTTTCCACTTCGCCGTATTCTGCAACCTTTAGGTACAATTTTTCCGCCATTACGCGGTTAACCTGATAAAAGGAAAGGGGCGACAGACGGATTTTCACACCGCAAAGAATGTCGGTAATGTAATCTGTCCCGTAAAGGGTGACACATTTCTCCCCCATAATCACATTGGTGTCCCTAGTATTAATGTTAATCTGTATACTTTTAACTTTTTCGCCGACAGTGTTTTTAAGCGCTAAAATCAGTTCTCTATCAAATGGCAGACTCTCGCCGTTTATCACAAGGGCGACCATAATTTCGCCTGTAGCTTCGGCAAGGCGAATAAAAATATGTCGAAGCAGTCCCTTGTGCTCCTCCTCATTATATATGCTGATTTTGTAATATTCAATCCATTTTTCTATTTTTTCGGTAATGTCTTTAAAAACTTCGGGTTGCAAAAGACAGTCACCACAAGGAATAATTCTGTGGGAATGGGTGGCGAAAAAGCCGACCTTACCCTCTTGGCTTATGGGGTACTGCGCCTTGTTGCGGTAGCGGTTTTCCTTGTCAAAAATTATAGGTTGGGGTTTTAGATCCACCCCGCCTATTCTTTTGACCGTCTCGTAAGCCCTTAGCTCCTTAGCCTTAAGCTCGGCTTCATAGGAAATATGCCGAAAAGCACAACCTCCGCAACGAGAAAAAGCCGAGCAGTCATTCTCTGTTCGGCAATTTGATTTTTTTGTTGTTTCTATTAATTTTCCGAAAGCATAAGCCTTCTTAACCTTTAAAATTTTAACCCTTGCGGTGTCGCCCGTTGCGGTGAGGGGTACAAAAACCGCCATTCCCTCATATTTGCCGACGCCGCTACCCTCGACAGTATAGTCGGTAATATTAAGGATTATTTCGTCATTCTTTTTCATCGGTATTGTTCCAAATTATTTCAAACAGTTCAGTCAATCTGTCTTGACGGGCATCTAAATAAAGAAAACCGAAAAGTGCCTCAACACCGGTTGCAATGTGGTACTCGTGATTTGTAGCACTTTTTGGTGAACGTGCAGTGTGGAAATTTCTACCCCGTTTAAAAATATCGGTTTCTTCCCCTGTAAGATACGGTTCAATAACACTATAAGCCTTGGCTTGCGCACTTGCCTTTACATATTCCACCGACAGCTTGTGCAACTCTCCCGAGGGGCGGTTAACAAGCGCCAATTTAGTGCGAACACACAGTCCGTAAACCCCGTCACCCACAAAGGAAAGCACCGAGGGACTAAGTAACTTTACATTTTCCATAGCTATACCACAAAGTCAAACTCAATACCCAGAACATCAACGGTGTCACCCTCGCTAATTCCAGCATTTTCAAGTGCATCAATAATTCCCGTCTGTCTGAGTACACGCTCGAAATACTGGAGCGACTCGTAATCGTCGGGGTCAATGGTGTTCATAATTTCCATTAGCCAGTCGCAATCCTCAACAAAGTAGACCCCGTCACGAATATTGACGGTAAAGGTGCGCTTTGACTTAACAATCGGTTCCTCTGGCTTGGGTTCAGCCTCATACTTTAAAATGGGGGGCAGCTTTTGAAGCTGGGCGGCAACACAGTCAATAAGCTCCTTGGTTCCCTCATTAATTGCCGCCATAATGGGGAAGAATTTATAACCCTTTTCTTTAAAATACGCTTCATATTTTTCAATTTCGCCCTCGTCTAAAAGGTCGCACTTGTTGGCAACCACAATTTGGGGTCTTAAGGATAAATCCTCACTGAAAACTGCTAATTCCTTGTTGATTTTTTCGAAATCGTCAATGGGGTCGCGACCCTCACTGCCCGAAATATCAAGGACGTGCAGTAGCATTCGGCAACGCTCTACATGGCGTAAAAACTCGTGACCGAGTCCCACACCTTCCCCTGCACCCTCAATAAGACCTGGGATATCTGCCATAACAAAGGAACTACCCTCACCCATTCTTACAACCCCCAAAACAGGGGTTAAGGTAGTGAAGTGGTAGTTGGCAATTTTTGGCTTGGCTTCGCTTACTACCGATACTAAGGTAGATTTTCCCACATTTGGGAAACCGATAAGTCCCACATCGGCAAGTAGCTTAAGCTCAAGCGTTACATCTAATTCTTCACCCAAGGCGCCGCTTTTTGCAAAGCGGGGAACTTGACGGGTAGAGGTTGCAAAGTGCTGATTTCCCCAACCGCCGTTGCCGCCCTTAGCCACAACAACCGGTTCATTGTCCGAAATGTCGGCAATGATTCTGCCGGTCTGAGCGTCCTTAACAAGTGTACCCACCGGTACACTGATAGTAAGATTAGGGGCGCTTTTTCCCGTACAACGGGAGGCACCGCCGTTTTGACCCGCTTCGGCTGAATATTTCCGCTTGTAACGGAAGTCGGCAAGGGTGGAAAGATTGCTGTCGGCAACGAAAACAATGTCGCCGCCCTTTCCCCCGTCACCACCGTCGGGTCCGCCGGCGGCCACATATTTTTCGCGGTGAAAGGAAACGGCGCCGTCGCCGCCCTTACCTGCTTTTAAGTGAATTTTCGCTATATCTACGAACATTAAGCTTCATCCTCGGTAAATTCTTCCTCAAATTCTACATTGGAATTTGAAAATTCCTCTAAAAGCTCACTTGCTTTTTCTAAATCTGCTTCATCAACATAAATGTCCTCAGAAACAAGCACTCCGCCAAAGTTTACCTGCAAAGCCTCGCCCATATCGGAGGAGGAGGTAAAACGAATGCCGCCATCCTTTAAAACATCCTTAAAAATTTCTGCCGAGATAATATCCTCAAAGGCGGTAAGCAGTGTGGGATTTTGCAAAATATCGGGGTCAACTGTTTCGGCTTTGGAAATTTTTGCTTTGAGTGCTGCTGAGCAAATGGGACAAAGCTCTGCATTATCATCACATTCTGCATTACATACATGGCAAATAATCATAAAAGGTCATTCCTTTCTGAGCAATTATTAATAAAAGGGTATTTTCGTGTTTTGTGTCACTGAAAATACCCTTAAAATTTATTTGTTATTCTTTAATTAGTCAGCGTAAATACTAACCTGCTTGCGGTCACGACCTACACGCTCAAATTTAACCTTACCATCAATTAGAGCAAAAAGTGTATCATCGGAGCCACGGCCAACATTATTGCCAGCGTGAATATGGGTACCTCTTTGACGAACGAGAATGTTGCCTGCTAAAACGAATTGACCGTCAGCACGCTTAACACCAAGTCTCTTAGACTCACTGTCACGGCCGTTCTTGGTAGAACCCATACCTTTTTTATGAGCGAATAACTGAATGTTAATCTTTAACATCTTTTGCACCTCCGTTAATTGTAATATTATTACTGTATTCTTTTGAAAGCTCTGTTAGGTGAAGCCTTAAGCCGTCCATTATTTTATATGTGGCATCATCGGGGTTTGAAACGGTAAAATTCATTAAACCGTCTTGCACCTTTATGTCTGCTTGGTCACCGATTATATCGGTAACGGTGTTAGCCACTAAATAAACTGCACTTGAAACTGCTGCACAAACTATTTTTCCGAGCTCATCGCCACTGTCCTTAGAACTGTGACCGCTGACACAAAAACCGTAAATTCCTTTTTGGTCAGCCAAAAATTTCACACTGGTCATAATTAGCCGATTTCGGTAATTTGTACCTTGGTGTAAGGTTGTCTGTGACCCATCTTGCGGGCACTGCCCTTCTTAGGCTTGTAGGTAAATACAGTAATCTTCTTACCCTTACCGTTCTTTAAAACGGTGCCCTTGACGAAAGCGTCCTTAACATAAGGCTTACCAACCCTTAAGGTTCTGTTGCTAACTGCAACAACCTTATCAAAAGTAACCTCAGTGTCAACCTCGGCATTAAGCTTCTCAACATAGATAACGTCGCCGTTTTCTACACGGTACTGCTTGCCGCCTGTTTCGATAATTGCGTACATCTTTTTCACCTGCTTATTTTCAGTCTCGCTACGGAGGGTGCACCTAAAATTTAGGCGACTTTAACCAACCCACAATATGCGGCTTATACATATTATCACAAAGAGATTTAATTGTCAAGTAATAATTTTCTTTTGATTTTTTCGTATATTTCCACCGTTTTAAAGCGTATAATATAGTTTTCGCTGTTCTCGGCAATATGGGTTCCCTTTTTGCCCACAGAGTCGCCAAGGCTTGCAGTTTTGTCTGTCGGAACACAAACGCTCGGGAAAATCACACACCACCAGTTTTTGCCCTTAGCTTCACCTATATTAATAATGAGCGACTTATATTCACCACTGGGGAGTGTAAAATCCTCGTAAACCCTAGTGTCAAAAAATGCCTTGCCGATTTTGGCAGTTGCGGTATAGGTCTTACCGGTTTCAGCAATAACCTCGTTGGCAATTTTTTCATAAATTTTAAGGTTTTTTTGAGCTTCATTTATTGCCGACTGCAAATCGGTGCTGTTTTGGAACAGAGTATCGCTTTCCTTTAAAACTGCATCTCTGATTTTAAGCTTTAAGGTTTGGTCTGCTTCACTGTCGGAGTTGGCCACGATATGTAGCCTCAATACATTATGCCTTAACTCCTCGCAAGAGGCATCAAAATCGGCAAAGGACCAAAAAACCGAACAGATAAATCCGAAAATAACCGCCCACTGTAATGCTTTTTTTGAAATTTTATCACTCATAAGAAATATTCCTTTCATTTGTAGCTGAAAGGAATATTGGCTATTTATTACTGTTTTATTCAAATGTAACGGAATTTTTTTGAGGTCTTGACAAATAAGCCTCCACACCCTCTTTTTTGAGGATTTTTTGGCATTGCATTGCTTTCCTTTTATTATCAAATACTGAAAAATAGGTAGGCCCGCTACCCGAAAGCCCCAACCCTAAGGGGGAAAACTCTTTTAAGCGGTTTTCAAAGCTCTTATCCTCCCAAACATTGTTAAAGGAGTTTTCAAGGCTTTTGCAAAGTGCATTTAAGTCACCCTTTTCAATTGCCTTAACCGATTTTTCAATATCAATTTCTGTCTGTTCGGTAGTGTCAAGCCGGCGGTACATTTCCCCCGTTGACGGTTTTGTCCCACCCTTTGCGATAACAAAATGTCCCTTAGTAAAAGGGGTAAGGGGTTTTAGAATTTCGCCGATACCCGTTGCCCTCATAGTACCGCCTCTTATAAAAAAGGGAACATCGGCGCCTAAGGCTGACGCCATTCTCTCTAATTTTTCGGTGCTTAGGTTAGTTCCGTAAAGTCTGTCAAGGGCTAAAAGCACTGACGCCGCATCGGCACTGCCGCCGCCAAGACCGCCGGACTCGGGTATAGCTTTCTTTATGTAGATGTCGGCGCGGCCCTTAATTTCGGTTTCCTCGAAAAAGAGCTTTGCCGCCTTAAATCCGAGATTATCCTCCCCCGACAAGTGGGGCTTTGAGCAGGTAAGGGTTATTTTGTTACTCTTTCTAACCCACAAGCGGTCATAAATACCTATGGACTGCATAACAGTGTCAATTTCGTGGTAGCCGTCTGTACGCTTGCCACTGATGTAAAGGCTAAGGTTAATTTTGGCGTTAACCCTAAGCGTAACACTATTTTTAAAATTAAGCAAAAATACAGATAAAAGCACAAGAACAACTCCTAAAATACCGAAAACGGTAATGCTTTCTTTGAAAATTAAGGTTCCTACAAGGGTTGCTACAACCGGCTCTAGGGTAGCAACAATGGGGGCAACGGTGCTTTCAACCCCGAAAAGCCCTTTTGTATAGAAAATGTAGGGTAAGACAGTGTTAAAAACCGCCATTAAAAACATCCAAAAAATCTCATTCCCGGTAGAGGTGGTAATAGTTTTTATCGGGTTTATAAAGGGAAGTGTGCCAAAGGCGGCAAAGAGGAAAACATAAAAGGTAATGGTAAGCGTTTTGTAGCCTCGGCGAATGGCAATATCCCCAAAAATGGTGTAAAGAGCATAACCAAAGCCTGTTAACAAACCGAAAAACAGTGCTTTACTGCTTATTTTGTGACCGCTCTCAAGCACACCGCTCACCAGCGCGCAGCCCACAAAAGCCACTAGGCAAGCGGCGGATTTTTTCAGTGTCAGCCTTGTGCCGAAAAACAAAAGAGACAAAAAAACCACGAAAAAGGGGGCGGTATACAAAAGCACAGCCGCCACCGAAAGCGTTGAAAGGGACATTGTGGTGTAGTAGGAAAAGTTAAATAGCACAATACTGAAAAGTCCAGAGCATAAAAAAATCCAAATATCCTTTAAAGCTATTTTAAAAAGAGACCGGTCCGTAATTAAAATTGTAATACCGAGTATCAGTGAGGTGAAAAGCACTCTGCCGAAAACTATTTCCATTTTTTCTACATTTCTTTCAAGGTTGCGCACAAAAATACCCGCACATCCCCAAAGGGCGGCGGCAAGTAACACATATATATAATGTAAATTTAGTTTTGCTTTCATTATTTTCACCGTTTTTATTTTACCATAGTGAAAAATAAAGTCAAGGAAAGTATTTTAACAGGTAATTTTGAAATACTACCCTTGGAGGGATTTTAAGTGGAAGAAAAAGAAAAAAAGAATCAAGATAGTGAGATTGACCAAATTAAGGAGTTGGGCTCGATTGAAACCGACGGTGCAAGGCATAAAATCCACTGTCTTACCATAATCGGTGAAATTGAGGGGCATAACGTTCTGCCCGAGCAGAGCAAAACCACTAAATATGAGCACGTAATTCCGCAGCTAGTGGATATTGAGGAAAGCAGTGAGATTGAGGGACTGCTCATAATTTTAAATACTGTCGGCGGTGACGTAGAGGCGGGACTTGCCATCGCAGAGCTGATTTCAGGCATGAAAAAGCCCACCGTTTCCTTTGTACTGGGCGGCGGACATTCAATAGGTGTCCCATTGGCGGTTTCGGCGAAAAAGTCCTTTATCGCCCCTTCCGCCACAATGACGGTGCACCCGGTTCGTTCCAACGGGCTTATGATTGGCGTACCTAGAATGATGAACCATTTTGCAAGAATGCAGGCCAGAATCACGGATTTTGTGGTGGAGCATTCCAACATTACGGCGGAAAAGTTCACAGAGCTTATGATGAATACCAAGGAAATGGTCACCGATGTGGGTTCGGTAATTTCGGGTGACAAGGCTGTAAGTGTTGGTCTTATAGACGAAATAGGAACACTTAACCAAGTAATCGAAAGTCTCTACGAAATGATTGACTCTCAAATTTCATAAGGTCTTAAAAAACGGCGGTATTCGTCCTTAAAGCTTTTGTAAAAATTGCGGCTGGGATGTAATATCTTGCCGTTTTTAAGTATAATCGCATCATTATTGTAACGGCTGATATAATTGAGATTTACCACAAAGGCTCGGTTAATTTTAGTAAAATTGGATTTAGGCAGTGCACCGTAAACCTGAGACAGAGTACGGTGACAGGAAAGGGTTTCTTTTTCGAGGTTAATAAAGCAATACTTATTATCGGCTTCAAGATAGTAAATATCCTCGGTGCAAAGACAAACCGTATCGGCATGGCTTTTAACCCAAATAGGGTAGTTTGCGCTTTTTTCCATAAAAAAATCATCCAGTAACGGGTAAAGCTCGGCTTCCCATTTGGATTTAAGCAAGCAGCGAAAGGCACTGACCTTGAAAGCCTGTAAAATAAAATCGGTGCTATCGCTTATGAAAATTATAGTTGTATTATTTTTCTTTTCCCGCAGTTTTTTTGCGGTGTCAAGTCCGTTAATGCCGGCAAGCTGATATCCTAAAAAAATCAAATTGTAGTAGTACCCACTCTGTTCAATGCTTTCACCCGAAACATAGCATTCCGCAAAAATATCGAGTCGGTGCTCCTCGGCATAACGGTAAAGAGCTGCTTTGAATCGGTTTAAAAAGCCCTTGTCAAGGTCGCAAACAGCAATTCTCATGTCCTACCGCCCAATTATGTAAATTGTATTATAATTATACACTATCAACCATAATTTGTCAACTATTAAGAAAAATCATAATAAAAATTATGCTTTTTTTGCTTTTTGCTCCCTAATTTATACCTTTTACTCCATTTTTCGACACCCACCGCATTTCCTTTGTAAAAATGTCTGTCAAGAAAAGGGTTGATGCGGTTTGTTTTTTAAAACGCTGGTTTACAAAATTTCAACCTTTTTCTTTCTATTAATGAAAGGATGGTTGAAAATGGAAAATCATTGTTTAATAACCCTTGTAGAAAAATTCAGAATGAAAGATATGTCGGCATTCCCCTTAATCTTTGCAGAATTTGAGGGATTGCTTCATCACTATGCCGCAAAATGTCAAGCAGAGGATACATTTCAAGAGCTATCCGTCTTTTTGGTTGAGCTGCTTTATAAAATGGATTTGAAAAAATTTCGAAAGGACTCCACCGACTCTCTTAAAAGGTACATAGCTGTAAGCATCGGCAACCGATACATTGCTTTTTCTAAGGAGGACAACCTCTTTAAGAGGGATAGAGAGATTTTAGAAAACTCTGCATTTTCGAACGATATATATTTGCAAAGGCAAATTTTAGCAGATGCCTTAAGGACTCTCACGAAAAAGCAAAGAATGGTAATTCTTTGCAGATACATATACGATTACAGTGATGTTGAAATTGCCGATTCTCTGGGGATAAGCCGTCAGGCGGTCAACCGAATTAAAAACCGCGCAATGGAAAGCATGAGAGAATATTTAAAATGAGGGAAATTACAATTTACAGAGTAAGAAAAAGCTTTTCGGATATTAAATCCCAAAAGGGTGCATTTTTTCTTTTCGAGGCGGCGGTAAAAACAGCAGAAAAGTATAAAATGAATGTGTACGATAATGTCGGACGGCTTTTATATAAAGGAAACAGTGCCTCTAAATAGAGACACTGTTAAAAAAACTGATAAGTTTAGTTTTCTCGGCTTGTACTGTGCCCTGCACCATACCGTTTCTGCCGCCGCCCTTTATCTTAAATTCTGCTTTAAAATTTTGGAAAAAGGGGTCTAAATCATCTCCGCAAATAGCGAAGGCAAAGCCCGTTTCGGTTTCGCTGAACACTGCTCTAATACCGCCGTGAGCTTTATGTAGGGCATCGGAAAAGACCTGCAAGTCTTTGACTGTGAGGTTATCCTCAAAGATAGCGGTAATAAGGCTTTCGGGGTTAAAGCTTTCTGCCGCCGCTTTTATTTTTTCGTGCTTTAGGGCAGTGATTTCTGACTTTTGCTCGGCCATATTTTGAAGCAGTCTTTCTACACTGAGTGCGGTTTCGTTTTGAGAGGTTGCTAAGGCAAAGGAAATCTTTTTAACATTTTCGTATTTCAGGTTGTAGTCCTCAAGTGCTCGGTTTCCGGCTTTGAGCTCAATTCTGATTCCGCCGCGAAGCTTTTCGGTATCAAGCAGTTTTATGAGCCCGATTTGCCCCGCATTTTTTACATGAGGAGCACAGCAAGCACATGTATCGGTGCTCTCAATCTCAACAATTCTGATTTCACCCTCAAGCTCCTTTTTACTGCGGTAATTAAGGCCTTTAAGGGTTTCGCTGTCGGGATAGCGGCAGTTGAATGCCACATTTTCCCAGACCTTTTTATTGGCGATTTTTTCGATTTTAAGCAGTTGTTCCTTGTTGAGCGGTTTATCGAAATCAAGGGTTACAATGTCCCGGCTTAAATGAAAGCCTACATTTTCGCACCCGAAAAGGTTGTGGGCAATACCCGAAACAATATGCTCGGCAGAGTGCTGCTGCATAAAATCAAATCGGCGGTCAAAATCTAGCCTGCCCGTAACGGTTTGCCCTTTTTGGAACTGTTTTGTTGTGTAATGGTAAATTAAACCGTTGCTAATTTGAACATCGTAAACCTTGGCATCGTTTAAAAAGCCTATATCAGAGGGTTGTCCGCCGCCCTCGGGGAAAAAGGCGGTTTTGTCAAGAATTGTAATATAGCCGTCGGCTGTTTGGGAGCTTTCCAAAACAGTGGCGGTAAATTCTTTTAAAAAGGAGTCACTGTCGTATAGCTTTTCGGTCATCCTAGTTTCTCCTCTACGATATGAGCAGCCTTGTAAATATCACCGCCGCCCATGGTAATTACAATATCGTTTTCCTCGGCGGTTTGAATAATCTTGTCTGCAATATTTTCAAACCCGTCAACCACAACGGCATTTTTAAGTTCCTTTGCCAAATCCTCAGAATAAATATTGTAGGTGTTTTTTTCGCGGGAGCCCATAATGGGGGTTAAAATCACCTTGTCGGCAATGGAAAGCGCCTTAATGAAATCGTCTTTTAAAAGAGCGGTGCGGGAGAATGTAAAGGGTTGGAAAACTGCGATAACATTATTGTAGCTTAGTTCCTTTGCGGCAGAAAGTGTTGCCTTAATTTCGGTGGGGTGGTGGGCGTAATCGTCAGCAAGGGTAAAGCCGTTATACTCGCCCAAAAATTCAAACCGTCTGCCCGCACCCGTAAAGCTTTCGGCAGCCTTTGCAATGTCATCGGGGGCGACACCCTCACTGTAGCATACGGCAAAGGCGGCAAGCCCGTTATATATATTGTGCCTGCCCGGAATGTGCATATTAAGGCGTGTTAGCTTTTCGCCCTTATACATTACATCAAAGCAAAAGCCGTACTTTCCACTCTCTATACTTTCGGCGTAAAAATCGTTCTTTTTGTCCATTCCAAAGGTCATATATTGGCAGTTTTCAACTGCTTTAAGGGCAAGCTCATCGTCCCCGTTAACAAAGGTGAGCGTTGCCATATTTACAAACTTGCTAAAGGAAGCTACAAGATTATCCATAGTGCCGAAATAATCAAGGTGGTCGTTATCTATATTTAACAGAACTGCCTTGTCGGGGGACAATTGCAAAAAAGTGTCCACAAACTCGCAGGACTCGCAAACAAAGGTGTCGCCTTCGCCTGCAATTCCGTTAGAATTAATGAGAGGTAGTTTTCCGCCGATAACTGCGGTGGGATTTTGCTTGTTTAATATTAGAATATGTGTTATCATAGAGGAAACGGTGGTTTTGCCATGGGTACCGCAAACTCCGATTACATTGTCGTAGTAGCGTGTAAGAGCGCCAAGCAGGTGGGAACGCTCCATTAGGGGAATGCCTAATTTTTTAGCCTGTACAATTTCGGGGTTATCCTGACTTATAGCGGCGGAATAAACAATTAGCTCTGCCCCGTTAACATTCTCGGGACTGTGTCCCATATATACCTTTATCCCCAAAGCCTTGATTCGCTTTAAAGGGTCGCTTTCATTATTGTCCGAGCCGGTAAGCTCATAACCCTTACTATGCAAGATTTCGGCAAGGGGGCACATTCCGCTGCCGCCGATACCGATAAGATGTATCTTTTTTACCTTTTCAATTATTCTGTCTTCAGGTTTTAATTCTTTCATAATAGACCTCCCAAATGAAATCTACTTATATTATATAGTTTTTCGCTGAAAAAATAAACCCTTTTTTGAAAGGAATGAGAAAAATGCTGAGAATACCCGAAAAAATCGCTTTCCTAATTGATTGCCTTACCCAAAACGGGTATGAGGCATACATTGTGGGCGGTTGTGTCAGGGACTCGCTTTTAGGGCTTACCCCCTCGGATTATGATGTTACCACCTCAGCTAAGCCCGAGGAGATAATTGCCATTTTTGAAAAAACGATTCCAACGGGATTAAAGCATGGAACAGTAACAGTTTTAATTCAAAACGAGCCTATTGAGGTTACCGCCTTTAGAACAGAGGGAAATTATGCGGATAGCCGTCATCCAAAAAGCGTGGAATTTGTAACCGACCTTCGGCAGGATTTGTCCCGTCGGGATTTTACGGTTAACGCTATTGCTTACAGTGAAAAAACGGGTATTATTGACCTTTTCGGGGGACTAAGCGACCTTAAAAACAAAATTTTAAGGGCGGTAGGCGACCCCCAAAAGAGATTCAAAGAGGATGCGCTTAGAATTTTACGGCTTTTCCGTTTTGCCTCGCAATTAGATTTTAAAATTGAGGAAAAGACCTTAAATTCTGCGCTTAAGCTACAATGCGGACTTGAAAACATTAGCCGAGAGCGAATTTTTATTGAAATTCAAAAGGCTGTGGCGGGCAAAAATCCGAAGGCTTTGGCGCCCCTTATATCCTCAGGTGGACTTGAGTTTTTAGGGATTAAGGCTTTACCCCCATTTAAAACCCAAAACCCTGATTTACGGTTTTTTGAGCTTTTAAGCGTTAATAATAACCCTATAGAAATATTAAAAGGGCTTAAAGCCTCTAACAAACTGATTGAATTTACCGAAAAAATGCTACTGCTTTCTACACTCGAAATAAAAACCAAGGCGGATATAAAAAATGCCCTGTTTTTAACCGATGTGGAAACGGTTAAAGTGTATTTCAGGTATGCAAATAAAAAGGATACTTGGCTTAAGGAAATACTGGAAAATGATGAGCCGTACTTAATTTCCCATTTGGCGGTTACGGGAGCGGATTTAACGAATTTAGGCTTCAAGGGAAAGGAAATCGGCGAAAGGTTAGAGACTTTAAGACAAGCGGTAGTAAAGGATCCCCAAAAAAATAAAAAAGCAACCCTTTTGGCGTTAACAAAATGAGCATCGGCACCATAAACTGTATTGACAGCTATGGTGCTGATTTTATTTTCAAGATTCTTCGTTTATGCTTGCAGTGACATAATTCGTGTTATTCCGATGAATGACACGACGAAGAATCTCTTTTGGGGTTGAGTGTGTGAAAAAGGTTACAATTGTGGGCGGAGATACCCGACTTAAAAAGGTAGAGCAAAGGCTTATGACAGAGGGCTTTGCAGTAGATACGGTTGGACTTTACGAGGGGGATAACGGGAATATTGCCACATCTAAAATTGTAATTTTACCTGTACCCACCACTCGCGACGGGGTTAATGTTTACGCGCCCTTAACGGGCAGAATTATACCCCTTAGCCACATTGAAGATTCGGTATCGTCAGATACGCAAGTTCTTTGCTGTAATTACACCTTTAAAAAGGGCAGGTGCACCGACTATAACTGTCTTGACAGTTATGCCCTTTTAAACGCCGTTCCCACTGCCGAGGGCGCAATAAAAATCGCTATCGAAAGCACGCCCTTTACCCTTTGGGGAGCAAGGGTGCTGGTTATAGGCTACGGCAGAGTTGGTAAAATTCTTGCCGACCGGTTAAAGGGACTTGGTTGCATTGTGACGGTTTCTGCCCGAAAAAAGACCGATTTTGCCCTCATCAATGCCCTTAATATGGCAAAAACCGACACTAGAGGCTTGAACGACACACCCCTTGATTATGATATAATTTTCAACACTGTGGATTTTACTGTCCTTAATAACCGTAGTCTTGAAAACACCAAATGCAAATGTATAATCGACCTTTCGAGTAAGGGCGGTTTTGATTTGGATTTTGCGGTTTCCAAAGGAATTACCGCTATTATTGCACCGGGGCTTCCCGTTAAGGTCGCCCCCGAAACTGCCGGCGAAATACTAGCAGAAACAATTACACAACTAATAATTCAGGAGGGATAAAAGTGCATAACATAAGAATTGGTTACGCCCTTTGCGGTTCCTTTTGCACCCTTTCTCAATCGCTGAAAGCGTTAAAGGAACTAAGAAGGGAGTATGAAAATATAACACCCATAATGTCGCAAATCACCTACTCCACCGACACAAGATTTTTTAAGTCAGAGGATTTAAAACGGGAGGTAGAGGAGATTTGCCAAAATAAAATTATCCACACAATAGAGGGTGCTGAGCCAATAGGTCCTAAAAATTTACTGGACATTGTTGTGGTTTGTCCCTGTACGGGCAACACTTTAGCAAAATGCGCTTTAGGTATTACCGACACGCCTGTAACAATGGCTGTAAAGGCGCATCTTAGAAACAACAAGCCTGTGGTTTTGGGAATTGCCACAAATGACGCTTTGGGAGCAAGTTCAAAGAATATCGGCTTGCTCCATAACACAAAAAATATTTATTTCGTGCCCTACGGTCAGGATGACCCTCATTCTAAAAACAATTCTCTTGTTTGTAAATTCGACCTTGTGACCGACACAGTAAAATCGGCTTTAAGGGCGGAGCAGTTACAGCCTGTAATAAAATAAATACGGTTTATTGCAAAACTTATTGCTTTTTTTTAAAAAATGTGGTATAATAAACACATACCACACAAATCAAATATAGGCGTAATACTAGGGAATGTATTTTTATTTTGGTAAAAATGCATTCTCCACTTGTGCATTCCTTGTGTTATGCCAAATGATTTGTGTGGTAGCAATCAGGAGTTATGCGTTTTTCGGTGTGTGTGGCTTCGGTTGCACACACTTTTTTAATTTAGAGGGGTTTAAATGGCTGAGCATAATTTTAGCGTTAATGAAAGAATAAGAATATGTCGAAAACAAAGAGGTTTAACCCAAACACAGATGTCAAAAGTTTTAGGGATAAAAACCAGCACCTATTCCCAAATGGAGAGAAAGGGAATTATTACGTGTGAAGTCCTGAAAGTTTTAAGCGAGGCTTTCGGTGTCAGCCCAATTTATCTGCTGTACGGAACCGAAACGGAGAATAATATCAGCCCAGAAAAGCCATATGAGAGCCGATATTCTTTTTTAGAGGATATATCCGACGCAGAACTTATTATACTTCAAAAAAGCGTCTTCTATCTTAATAGAGATAAAAGAAAGCTTATTTATCGCTACGCTATTGATATCTTAAAAAACAAAATCTGTATAAAATAACAAAAGACTACTCGAAAGTAGTCTTTTTTGCTTTGGCTGGGTTTAAATGTTAAATCCTATGACTCTTTTTTCTTTTTCGGTTAAACTGAGCCTTGCGCTAAAGGTTTCCGTCAAGGATTTTTTGTAGTCTTCAATATCCTCGTCTTTTAAAGCAAACGAAAGGGTTACCTTTTCGGCAAATGAGGTGCCGAGGATTTCGGCTTTGCTTTCGGTTAATTTTAAAAGTGTCCCATGGTCTTGATAATCGCAACAAACCTCGCACACGGTGCAGGGTATCATTTCAACTGTCGTGGCATTTTCAAGGGCTTCCTTTGTGGCTGTGGTGTAAGCACGCACAAGTCCACCCGTCCCCAAAAGCACACCGCCGAAATAACGTGTTACAACCACAAGGACATTCACAAGCTTTTTGCCGTTTATAACCTCTAAAATCGGCTTGCCCGCGGTACCGTGAGGCTCGCCGTCGTCAGAAAAACGGGAGGTTCGGCCCTCGTCTACAATAAAAGCGTAGCAGTTGTGCCTTGCATCCCAGTACTTAGTTTTAACTGAGTCAATTATGTTTAGCGCCTCTGCTTCGGTTTTGCAAGGAAAAGCGGTACCCAAAAACTTTGAACGCTTTTCTATGTATTCACTTTTAGATTCGTTCTTTATAGTTAAAAAGACCATATTCCCCTCCCGAAAAAAAGTAAAACAAAAGACTGCCACCCAGGACAGTCTTTTAGCTTGTAATCCAAGATTTAACCGTTAATGTTGAATCGCTTGTTGAATCTGTCAACGCGTCCGCCGGTATCTACCAATTTCTGCTTACCAGTGAAAAATGGATGACACTTTGAACAAATATCCAAACGAATGTCCTTTTTGGTAGAACTGGTTTCGAACTCAGCACCACAAGCACACTTTACGGTTACCTTTTCATACTGCGGATGAATACCTTCTTTCACTATTGTCACCCCTTTCAAAAATACTGCGAATGTGATAATAACATATTTATTGTCAAATTGCAAGCATTTTTTAAAAAAAACTAGAAATTACCACTTTTTATTGTCCCCGTGAGGATTTTGACGGTCGCTTTTTATCTGTTTTTTGTTAAACCCCTGTGCAATAGCGGGATACATATTAGGAGCATCGGCAGTTTTTTGTATTTCGTAGGTGCCGTAGAAATTCACTAAATCAAAGGCAGTATCCGGCTCGTTGTCGGTAGTATGCACATAGGTCATATGAGACATTTTCTTTTTGTCTTTCATTTTTTCACCCCTAAATTATTGTTACCCCTTCTTGACACTTTAAATTATGTATAGTAAAATAAAATTATTAATTTTAAAGAAGTGTTGTAATGAGTAAAAATAAGTATAACACCCTGCTTTCCAATACATTGCTTATAAGTATGGGTACTTTCGGCTCGAAAATACTTGTTTTCCTAATGGTGAGATTTTATACCGACTATCTTACCCCATCGGATTATTCCACAGCCGACCTTATAACCCAAACCGCCAATCTGCTTTTCCCCATAATTTCGGTAGGAATTGCGGACGGTGTATTTCGCTTTGTTATGGACAGCGAAAGCGACAAAAGAAGTGTTTTAACCCTTGGTTTTTGGTGCATTACGGCGGGAGCCCTTGCCTTTGCGGGAATCGTTCCCCTTTTAAATCTTTTTGAGGATTTCAAGGGCTATGTTTGGCTTATTGTGGTTTATACCCTTGCTTACTGTTACCATTCCCTTTGTACCTTTTATTTAAGAGGTATCGGCAAAACTGCCCTTTTCGCAATTCAGGGAATTATTAACACCTCCCTTGTAATTATCTTAAACATTCTGTTTTTGGCAGTTTTCGATATGGGAATTACGGGGTATGTTTTGTCGGTTGTACTGGCGGACACTTTAAGTACACTTTTTTTGGTCGTAAAGGAAAAAATGTGGCGGGATTTCACTCTACACCCCAAAAATGGTATTTTAAAGCCAATGCTCAAATACAGTATTCCCCTTATTCCCACCACTATTTTCTGGTGGATTACCAGTGTTTCCAACCGTTATATGGTAAACGGTTTTATCGGAAGCGATGCCAACGGACTGTATGCTGTTGCTTATAAATTGCCTACAATTTTGACCCTTATTTCCACTATGTTTATGCAGGCTTGGCAGTATTCCGCCGTTGCCGAGGACGAGGGTGACAAGGAGGAGCACGCCAAGTTTTTCGGCACTGTTTGGCGTTCCTTTCAAGCGGTAATGTTTTTGTCGGCATCGGGTGTTATTGCCTTCACAAAGATTGCAATGAATTTGCTTACTGCCGACACATTTTATAGCTCTTGGCAGTATGTGCCGCTACTTTGCATTGCTATGGTGTTTACCTCATTTGCCTCCTTTATGGGTACGGTTTACATTTTAAATAAAAAAAGCATAATGTCATTTTTAACGGCATTGATAGCGGCTGGCAGTAATATTATTTTAAATTTATTGCTTATTCCTACTATTGGCGTTCAAGGCGCCACCATAGCCACAATCTGCAGCTATGCCTTAGCCTTTACCGCCCGTTGCATAAGCGTTAAGAGGTATATTCCCTTTAAGCTTTACGGTCTGCAAATTGTCGTAAATACTGTAATTTTGGTTATTCAGGCCATAGTCTTGATTTTGGAAATGCCGTATTGGATTTTAATCGAGGCGGTTTGTCTGATAGCTTTGCTTGCAATTAATGCAAAATTCCTTTTGGGATTTGTAAATAAAATTTTATCGTCATTAAAGCGAAAGGGAGCCTGAAAAAGGCTCCTTTATTTTTTTATTGCTTATTTTACGGCTTTATGTTAAAATGAGCCTTGGTGATAAAATGAACTGGACAGAAATTACGGTTAGCGTACCAAATGAGTTTACAGAGAGCGCGTCTGCTATTGCTAATATGACAGTGCCCTACGGAATTTATATTGAGGATTACTCCGATTTGGAAACAAACGCGTGGGAGATTGCCCACATTGATTTAATTGACGAGGAGCTAATTAATAAGGACAGAAAAAAGTCTATTATTCATATTTATATATCAGAAAGCGATAATGCCGCCGAGGCCCTCGCCTTTTTAAAGGAGCGTCTCACCGCAGAAAACATCCCGTTTGAAACGGGCAGTGTGGGTGTGGACGACAGCGAGTGGAACGAAAACTGGAAAAAGTATTTCCACACAATTGAAATCGGAAAAAGATTAGCAGTTGTGCCCAGCTGGGAAAACTATGTAAATAAAGACGGCAGGACAGTTTTGAATATTGACCCCGGAGCCGCCTTTGGTACGGGTACTCACGCCACAACCTCTCTGTGTCTGGAGCTTTTGCAGGACTATGTTAATAGCGAGACAAAAATGCTTGACATTGGTTGCGGAAGCGGTATTTTGGCGCTTGCTTCTGTTCTTCTGGGCGCCGAAAATGCTTTCGGTGTGGATATTGACGCCCAGTCGGTAAAGACTGCTAAGGAAAATGCCGAAATTAATAAAATCGGCAATAAAGTAACATTTCAGGTTGGAGACTTAACAGAGGTTGTGACCGATAAATATGATGTTATTTGCGCCAACATTGTGGCAGATGTTATAATTCGTCTGCTTGACGATGTTAAAAGCTTTATGAGGGATAGCGGCGTTTTGATTGTTTCGGGTATAATAGATATCAGGAGAGACGATGTTATGAAGGCGGTCAAGGAAAACGGCTTTACAGTCACCGCCGAGCGTTATAAGGACAACTGGTGTGCATTTGTATTAAGTAAATAAGGAGTTAATTTATGCTTGAATTCGAGCAGTTAAATCTAAGGCTAGTTTCTAATAAAGACGAGCTTACGGATTTAAAGGATGCTTTAGGGTATGAGAGACTAAAAAGGGAAATCGAGGAATTGGAAATGAAATCCTTAGAGCCCGGCTTTTGGGATGACCCTGAGGTTTCGCAAAAGATAGTGCAAAAAACAGGAAAACTTAAAAACACAGTCGAGCTTTACGATAAAAGCGTTGCCCTTTACGAGGATTTAACGGTGCTTATAGAAATGGGCGACGAGGAGGGGGATTTGTCCCTTATCCCCGAAATTGAAAATTCTATTACGGAGCTTGAAGAAGGTCTGGCGGCACAGCGGCTTCAAACACTTCTTACCGGTGAGTATGACAAAAACAATGCAATTCTCACCTTTCATGCGGGCGCGGGCGGAACCGAGGCTATGGACTGGGTTTCAATGCTTGTCAGAATGTATACCCGTTGGACTGAGCGTCACGGCTTTAAGGTAAATATGCTTGATTTTCTTGACGGTGACGAGGCAGGACTCAAAAGTGCGGTAATTTCTATCGAGGGAGATAACGCCTACGGCTATTTAAAGAGCGAGTCGGGTGTTCACAGACTGGTTCGCGTTTCCCCCTTTGACGCTTCCGGCAGACGGCATACCTCCTTTGCTTCACTGGAGGTTATGCCCGAAATTACCGATGACGCTGACATTGAAGTAAGAGAAGAGGACATTAAAATGGATGTTTTCCGTTCCTCGGGAGCAGGAGGACAGCACATTAACAAAACCTCCTCCGCGGTGCGGCTCACCCACATTCCAACGGGAATCGTGGTAGCTTGCCAAAACGAGCGAAGTCAGTTTCAAAACCGAGAAAAGGCAATGAAAATGTTAAAATCCAAGCTCCTTGAAATTAAAGAGAGGGAGCATCTGGAAAAAATCGAGGATATTAAGGGTGTTCAAAAGGAAATTGCCTGGGGCTCACAGATTAGGTCTTATGTATTTATGCCCTACACCCTTGCTAAAGACCACCGAACGGGCTTTGAGTCAGGTAACATTAATGCTGTTATGGACGGAGATCTCGACGGATTTATTAATGCGTATTTAAAGGCGGCTTCTAAAGGCAGTCTTGGAAATGAGGAATTTGAAATATGAAAAAAATTATTGCTTTAGCTTTGACCCTTTTAATGGCGCTTACTCTTACCGCTTGCGGCGGGAAGGATAGGATTTTGTACAAAAGCGCAAACCTTGAAAAGTTTGTAGACTTGGCAGACTATAAAGGTATAACTGTTGACACATCCTCTAAGGAATATAAGGAGCTTTATGAGGAAATACTTAAGGCAGACAAAGAAGCCAACGATCTTTACAACAAAAAAACCGAGGGTGTAGTTGCCGAGGGCGACACTGTTGACATTGACTTTGTAGGTAAAAAGGACGACAAGGCTTTTGACGGCGGTACAGCGCAAGGATATGATTTAGAAATCGGTTCCGGCAGCTTTATCGACGGCTTTGAGGAGGGTTTAATAGGTGTAGAGGTTGGTAAAACCGTTGACCTTAATCTTAAATTCCCCGAAAATTACGGGAATGAGGAGCTTAACGGTGCGGCAGTTGTTTTCACTGTTACAGTAAATCATATAGAGCCTGAGGAAAAGGTTTATCTTGAGCCTAGGGATTATTTCAAGGATTTAGGCTACAAAACCCTTGAGGATTACGAAAGCTACATCAAAGATCAGGCTGTGGAAAACCTGCTAATTGAGCAGATTATTGAAAAATCTGAGGTTAAGGATTACCCCAAAGAGGATAAGGAAATGCTATTGGGCGAGTTCACAGATTTAATTCTTGCTCAGTACAACACTACTGTAGATGAGTTATTGACACAAAACAATATGACTAAGGATGATTTTAACAACACTCTGCTTGAGCAAAACGTTATTCCGATAATGGATAATAGCTTGGTGCTTTATGCAATTATTGATAAGGAAAAACTTGAAGTAACCGACGAAAAGATTGAAGAGGCTATAAAGAAGCTTGCAAAGCAGAATAACGATACCAGCATTACTGTGGAAAATCTAAGAAAGAACGGCGAATATTATCCCGAGCTTTTGACAGTTAGCCGAATGGCAATCGATGTTGTTAAAGAGAACGCAAAAATAAAATAATTTGAAAACTAACATTTCTTAAAATATTATCGCTTATTGTTAGGCGTTAATAAAATTCTCTAAAAGTCCTGCAAATAAAGGGTTTTTCGCAAACAACTCGTTTCAATTTGTTATGATTTATTATTTCGTTTTACCCTTGCCCGAAAGTATTATAAGGGCAAAATC
>JAFSGB010000015.1 GCA_017434895.1 Clostridia bacterium | reverse complement strand
TTCACGTCTGGCTCCCGGACGGGCGGCAGAAATAGCATCAGCCGCTTGAATAATAAACGCGATTAGGTTCTTTGGCTCAACCTCACCATGGTGGGCGTGAATAGCGTTAATGATAACCTCGCTCTCGCGGTATTTCTTAGCGGTTTCAACACCCAACTGTATGTGGGAGCCCTCTTGCTCGTGGTCAAGTGCCTTACCGATATCGTGTAGAAGACCCGCACGCTTTGCAAGGGTAACATCAGCGCCCATTTCGGCGGCGATAAGACCGGCAATATGACAAACCTCTAAAGAGTGGTTAAGAACATTTTGACCGTAACTGGTTCTGTAACGAAGCTTACCGAGAAGCTTTACAATTTCGGGATTTAGGTTATGAACTCCCGACTCAACCATTGCGCGTTCACCCTCTTGACGGATAGTAGCCTCAACCTCAGCAGTAGCTTTGGCAACAGTTTCCTCAATTCTTGCGGGATGAATTCTACCGTCCATAATAAGTTTTTCAAGCGCCACACGGGCAATTTCGCGTCTTACGGGGTCAAAGCTTGAAAGAGTTATAGTTTCAGGAGTATCGTCAATAATTAAATCAACACCGGTAGCAGTTTCGAGCGCTCTTACATTTCTACCCTCACGACCGATGATTCTACCTTTCATTTCGTCGCTGGGAAGTGCCACAACAGACACGGTCATTTCGGAAGAATGGTCAGCGGCGCAGCGTTGAATAGCGCTTCCGATAATCTTCTTTGCAATACGGTCAGCCTCATCCTTGGTTTGTTGTTCAACCTCAAGAATTTTAGCAGCCTTTTCGTGGGTCAGCTCACCGTCAAGCAACTGTAACAAATGATTCTTGGCCTGTTCCTTGGAAAAACCGGAAATTTTCTCAAGCAAATCCATTTGGCTTTGCTTTAAACGGTCACATTCTTCAATTTTTTCCTCAATAACCTTGGCGCGCTGGGCCAGTTTTTCCTCCTTGGCCTCCAGATTATCGGTCTTGCGGTCAAGGGATTCCTCTTTCTGTTGAATACGGTGTTCCTGACGCTGAACCTCATTTCGGCGTTCGCGAAGGTCTTTTTCGGTTTCTTGACGTAGATTGTGGATTTCATCCTTTGCTTCAAGCAAGGCTTCTTTTTTCTTTTGTTCTGCATTTTTCATGGCATCGCTTAAAATGCGTCTTGCCTCTTCCTCAGCAGATTTAATGGTTGATTCGGCCGATTTACGGCGTTGGTTCCAACCGATTATAAAGCCGAGAACTGCAAAAACGACTGCAGCAATGCCAGCAATAACATACGGCATAGTTTACCTCCTATTTAAGACACGGTTTTTTGATTCAAGGGAGCCGTGTTTTGGGCGGTAACTTCGATATTCTTTTGAAAAGTAATAATTAGGTTTAAGTAGAAATATATCCAAAAGTCTATGGAAGTTTTGCCACTCCCACGATAATATTTATCATTTTAATAAGCGGTCGCCAACTCCGCCCATAAAAAGGACATACTAATATCTAACTCATTTTACCACTATATCTCAGTTATGTCAATGAAAAAACCACAACTTTTAGTAAAAATCCTTGAAAATATGAGTTTTAAAGGCCAATGAATTATTGACAAACCACGAATGCAAGTATATAATATATAGGTTAAAATATCTTTATTTTAAGGATGTATAATTATGGAATGGACTTCGCTAAATGACTTAAGAGAAAAATATTTGTCATTCTTTGAAAGCAAGGGACATTTGCGTCTTGGAAGCTTTTCCTTGGTTCCCCAAGGTGACAAATCACTTTTACTTATAAACTCAGGTATGGCACCTATGAAAAAATATTTCACAGGTGAGGTTACTCCCCCCTCTAACCGAGTAACGACCTGCCAAAAATGCATACGCACGCCCGACCTTGAGCGTGTAGGAATTACCGCCCGCCATGGTACATTTTTTGAAATGCTGGGAAATTTCTCCTTTGGCGATTACTTCAAAAACGAAGCAATTGAGTGGGCTTGGGAATTTTTAACTAAAGTATTGGAAATCCCCGCAGAGCTTCTCTGGCCCTCGGTTTACGAGGAGGATGACGAGGCTTACGCTTTGTGGCGTGATGTTATAGGTGTTCCCGAGGAAAGAATTGTCCGTATGGGCAAGGAGGATAACTTTTGGGAGCACGGCACCGGTCCTTGCGGACCTTGCAGTGAAATTTACTTTGACCGCGGTGAAAAATACGGCTGCGGTTCTCCCGACTGCAAGCCCGGTTGCGAATGTGACCGTTATATGGAAATTTGGAATAATGTTTTTTCCCAGTTTAACAATATGGGTGACGGCACCTACGAGGAGCTTGAGCATAAAAACATTGATACCGGAATGGGACTCGAGCGTCTTGCCTGCGTTATGCAGAGTGTTGACAATATGTTTGAGGTGGACACCATTCGCAACATTCTTAACAAGGTTTGTGAAATTTCAGGTAAAGAGTACTCAAAGGATACAAAGACCGATATTTCAATCCGTGCAATTACCGACCATGCCCGTGCTTCAACCTTTATGATTAGTGACGGTATAACCCCTTCAAACGAGGGCAGAGGCTATGTGCTACGCAGAATTATCCGCAGAGCTATCCGCCACGGAAAGCTTATAGGAATTGACCGCCCCTTCTTTATGGAGCTTTGCGACTGTGTTATCAACGAAAACAAATCCGGCTACCCCGAGCTTTCGGAAAAAAGGGATTTTATTAAAAATGTTATTACCAACGAGGAAGCAAACTTTAACAAGACCATAAATCAAGGCTTATCAATACTTGAGGAGCTTACCAAAAATGGCGGTATGCTTTCGGGCGACGATGCCTTCCGTCTTTACGATACCTATGGCTTCCCAATCGATTTGACAAAGGATATTCTTGCCGAAAAAGGTATGACCCTTGACGAGGAAAAATTCAATACTTGTATGGACGAACAGAAGGAAAAGGCAAGAAATGCCCGCAAGACTTCTGACGGCGAAAGCTGGAAAAGCGACGGTATTGCCTTTGAAAATATTCCTGCTACCGAATTTTTGGGATATTGTGAGAACATCTGCTCTGCTACTGTGCTTGATATTGTAAGCGAGGGCGAGCATGTAGGAGTAGTCACAGAGGGTGCAAGTGCAATTATCGTGCTTGATAAAACCGTTTTCTATGCTGAAAGCGGTGGTCAGGTTGGAGACACAGGTACTATCGAGCTTGACGGTAATATTTTTGCCGTTACCGATACTAAAAAGACTGCTGACGGTATTTTCACCCACAATGGCAAGCTTATTAATGGCAGCATTTCTGTTGGCGATAAGGTTGAGGTTTGTATTGACATTGTTCGCCGCAATGCAATCCGCCGCAACCATACCGCAGCTCACCTTTTGCAGTCAGGACTTCGCGCTGTACTAGGCACTCATGTTGAGCAGGCAGGTCAGTTAGTAAACGAAAAGGCTGTTCGCTTTGACTTTACACATTTTTCAGGACTTACTGCGGACGAGCTTTCAAATGTTGAAGCCTTTGTTAACAATGCAATTTTAGAAGGTATTACCGTTAAAAACGAGGAAATGCCTATTGCTGAGGCTAAGAAGCTTGGCGCTATGGCACTTTTCGGCGAAAAATACGGTGAGGTTGTTCGTGTTGTTGCAGCTGAAAGCAAATCAGTTGAGCTTTGCGGAGGTACCCACGTTGATAATACTGCAAAAATCGGTCTTTTCCATATTATTTCCGAATCAAGCGTTGCCGCAGGTGTTCGCAGAATTGAAGCGGTTACGGGCTTGGGTGTTTTAAATGTGCTTTATGAAAATATTTCGCTTTTGAAGAACACTGCCGAAAATATTAAGGCTCAAAATGTTGCAGACTTAGTAAAGCGCTCTGCAAGCTTAATGAACGAGCTTAAGGAAACAAAGCAGGCTCTTGAAAAGGCTGAAAGTAAGCTTGCAGGCTCAAAAATCGGTGATATTTTAAAGGATGCCCTTGTTGTTGGTGATGTTAAAATAGTTACTGCCCGTCTTGACGGTACAGATGCTAATGAGCTTCGCAAAATGACCGATACTATTAAGGCGGAAAATGATAATATTATTGTTGTTCTTGCCGCAGTTAACGGTGAAAAGCTGACATTCTGCGCAGCTTGTGGTAAAACTGCTATTGCAAGCGGTGCCCACGCAGGCAACTTGGTAAGAGAAATTGCAAAGTTTACCGGCGGTAACGGCGGTGGCAAGCCTGACAGTGCTATGGCAGGCGGTAAAGACACTGCTAAGGTAAAAGAGGCTCTAAACGCTGCTGCCGAAATAGTCAAATCTCAGTTGAAATAATTATTTTCAGAAAGAATGTTTTGTTATGAAGATTAAATACTTGGGCACTGCCGCAGCTGAGGGTGTGCCCGCACTATTTTGTGAGTGTGATACCTGCAAAAAAGCAAGAAAGGTTGGCGGCAAGGAAATCCGCACCCGTTCGCAGGCGCTGATTGACGGCAAGCTAATGCTTGACTTCCCTGCTGATACCTATTTTCACTCCCTCATTCACGGAATTAGTTTAAAGGATGTACACTCTTATCTTATAACACATACCCATTCAGACCATTTTTATCCCAAAGATTTTGCGATGTTAGGTAAAGGCTTTGCAAACCTGAAAATAAACACCCCTCCCTACCGTTTTTACGGCGGTGCTGAGATGGTGAAAGAGGCTTTAAAGCATACTGCTAATGTTGGTGACAGAATCGAGCTTTACGCTCTCGAGCCCTTTAAAACCTATGAAATCGATGAATATAAGGTAACCCCTTTAAAGGCTAACCACGGCACAGAAACTCCTTTTATTTATATAATTAAATCTAAGGATAAATGTATGCTTTACTCCCACGATACGGGACTTTTTACAGACGAAACCTGGGATTATCTGCTCAAAGAAAAACCTTATTTCAACTTTATTTCGTGGGATTGCTGCAGCGGAAGTAAGAAAAACCTTGACTACACCTCACACCTTTGCCTTGGATATATAAAGGATACGGTAAAGCGCCTTAATGAAAACGGCATCACCGATTCAAAGACCAAGCACTGCGCAAACCATTTTTCTCATAACGGACCTGACATTTTATATGAAAACCGCGCAGTTTATGAGCGCGAGGGCTATATAATGTCCTACGACGGAATGGAAATAGAATTTTAGGAGTGAATCTTATGAAGGATTGTTTATTTTGTAAAA
The DNA here is from genome assembly GCA_017434895.1 of Clostridia bacterium. GTDB lineage: Bacteria > Bacillota > Clostridia > Oscillospirales > Acutalibacteraceae > UBA737. The sequence goes on along the minus strand of JAFSGB010000015.1, from coordinate 13,904 downwards.
TTGTAGCCGGCGAAATCCCCTCAACCAAAATTTACGATGACGAATTTGTTTACGCTTTCGCCGACATCGACCCAAAAGCTCCCTTTCACGCCATAATCATTCCAAAGAAGCATATTTCTTCTGCTGATGAAATAACTGCCGAAAACTCCGTCCTTATCGGCAAGGTTTTTGAAGCGGTTGCAAAAATTTCAGCACAAGAAAACTTGGAAAATGGTTACCGCGTGGTAAACAACTGCGGTGAGGACGGCGGTCAAACCGTTCACCACATTCATTTTCACCTGTTAGCAAGAAGAAATTTAGCTTGGCCTCCAGGCTGATAATTTAAAAAAGAAGGAATTTAAAAATGTCAAAATATTATGAATTAAAAATTGCAGGTCTTAAGCGTCAGCTTGAAAAATTCCCCATTAACGAAAAAATTGATATTGCCGCGTTTATAATTTTCGGTGATGTTGAGCTAACCGTTAAGGGCAGCGAGGAGCTTCTCAAAAAGGTTCCCGAATTTGACTACATTATCACTCCGGAAGCCAAAAGCATTCCCATTGCCTACGAAATGGCAAGGCAATCGGGCAGGCCTTATGTAGTAGCCCGAAAGGGTGTAAAGGTTTATATGAGAAATTCTCTAAAGGTTACAGTTACCTCAATTACCACCCAAAAGGAGCAGACCTTGTACCTTGGCGAAACCGAGGTTAATATGATTAAGGGCAAGCGAGTGCTCATAGTTGACGATGTTATAAGCACCGGTGAATCTTTGGAGGCTACAAGAAAGCTCGTTAAGGCCGCCGGCGGAATAGAGGTTGCCGCCTGTGCCTTTTTAGCAGAGGATGTTGCCGCCAAGCGAGACGATATTATATTCCTTGAGGAATTACCTTTATTTTTTAAATAATGCATAACCGAGTGTTCAGTTGAACACTCGGTTATTTTTTTAATTCACTAAATTGTTTGAGCCTACTGTAACCTCGGTATTATAGTATTTACCGCTTCTGTAAATTTTAATCGTCACCTTGTCGCCGGGCTTAGAATTCATAATTTCGTTTTCCAAAATAGGATATTCGCTAATTTTCTTCCCACCAAACTCGGTGATAATATCTCCCTTGGCAATACCGCTCTTTTGGGCGGGACTGTCGTCCAGAACGCTCAGCACAACCGCACCTGCAGGGTAGCCATAATAAGCTAACACATCAGCAGTATAGCGTTCACTAATGGAAATACCAATGTAAGGCTCAGGTGAATTTTCTCTATCAATTATGCCGTCGCAAATTTCCTTAACTGTATTAGAGGGAATCGCAAAGCCCATACCCTCAAATTCCTCTGAAACGATTTTAGAGGAGTTAATTCCCACAAGCTCGCCTTTTGCGTTAACAAGGGCGCCGCCGGAATTGCCGGGGTTAATGGCGGCGTCGGTTTGAATAAGCTTAACATCGGAATCGGTAGAAACTACACGGTTTAGTCCGCTTATAACACCATAGGTTACACTGTCCATAAACTCAAGGCCGCCGGGGTTACCGATTGTGATAACATACTGTCCAACCCTTAAGTTATCCGAGTTTGCAAGTTCAATAGCGGTTAGGTTTTTAGCATCAATCTTAATAACCGCTAAATCGGCAGAAATGTTATAACCAACAACTGTGGCGCTGTATCCCTCGGAGTCAGCAGAATCAAGATAAACAGCAATTTTGGGATTTGTACCGTCAATAGCACCTGCAATTACGTGATAGTTGGTGATAATATAGCCATCTGACGAATAAATTACACCGCTTCCGTCACCCGAAGCCTCCTGAGTGCCGCCGAAAAAGCTCATAACCGAGGTTGTGGTTCTGATACCAACAGCACTGGGTGTCACCTTTTTAGCTACCGCTTCAACAATATTTTCTGCAGTTTCATCAACATTAATATTAACCTTATTAAGGATAGTCTCCCCTTTTTCGGTCATGGTGGAATTATTCGCAAAAAACTTTGGAGCAAGGACAGTTACACTTGTAACTGCACCTATTACCGCCGCCAAAAGCGACGCTACAATTACAACGCCAACACCGTAACGTTTTTTCTCTTTCTTTATAGGCGGTGGAGCAAAATCATTTAATCCTCCAAAATTATTATCATACATTTAAAACACATCCTTTGCTCATATTTTAAATATATTTTATTTCTTTTCTTTTGAAATTATGTAAATAATCAGTTAACAAAATAAATGCCGCTCGAAAGCGGCATTTGATTTTAAAGAATCAGATTATTCTTACCTTAATTACACCCTCAATAGCCTTGATTTCGTCGGCTACTGCGGCAACATCTGCGGCACCGATATCAAGCATAGTGTAGGCATAATCGCCGCGAGATTTGTTAAGCAAATTCTCGATATTAACGCCGTCGTCAGCAAAAATGCCGGTAATCTTGGTAAGCATATTGGGAATATTTTTGTGGATAACGCAAATTCTATGCTCACCGCTTCTGGGCATTGTAACCTCCGGTAGGTTTACAGAATTTACAATGTTACCATTCTCGATATAATCCATAAGCTCCTTAGCGGCCATAGACGCACAGTTATCCTCCGACTCAGGTGTGGAAGCGCCAAGGTGAGGAATAGCAATCACGCCGTCAACACCCAAAACATCGTCGGTGGGAAAATCAGTAACATAGGATGCTACCTTGCCGGACTCCAGCGCCACCTTAATAGCGGCATCGTTAACCAAGGCTGCACGGGAGAAGTTGAGAATTCTAACGCCGTCTTTCATTTTAGCAATAGTATCTGCATTAATTAAATTCTTGGTAGAATCGGTAAGAGGCACGTGAATGGTAATATAATCGCAGTTAGCGAAAATCTCATTAATGTCATTAATGTAAACTGCATTGTGGTTTAGGTTCCAAGCAGATTTAACAGAAAGATATGGGTCGTAGCCGTAAACGGTCATACCAAGGTGGTTAGCGGCATTTGCTACCATAACACCGATAGCGCCAAGTCCGATAACACCAAGCTTTTTACCCTTAATTTCGGGACCTGCGAAAGCACCCTTGCCTTTTTCAACAAGCTTGCCGACAGCATCGCCCTCACCCTTAAGGGTTTTAGCCCACTCAATACCGGAAATTACGCGGCGAGAGGAAATAAGCAGTCCTGCAATTACAAGTTCCTTAACTGCATTTGCATTAGCACCTGGAGTGTTGAAAACAACAACACCTTGCTCGCTGCACTTGTCAATCGGAATATTATTAGTACCTGCACCTGCACGAGCAATAGCTTGCAAAGACTCGGGAAAAACCTCATCGTGTAAAGCGGCGGAGCGAACTATGGCGCCGTCGGCATTGTCAACCTCGTCACCGATAGTATACTTATCATCAAAAACCTCTAAACCGCTTTTTGATATTTTATTGTAGGTTTTAATCTTAAACATTATGCATTTTCCTCCTCAAATTTCTTCATAAACTCAACCAGCTTCTCTACACCCTCAATAGGCATTGCATTGTAGATAGAAGCACGCATACCACCAACACTGCGGTGACCCTTAAGATTAACAAAGCCGGCTTTCTTAGACTCGGCTACAAACTTAGCGTCAAGCTCGTCATTACCGGTAACAAAAGGAACATTCATAAGTGAACGGTCCTCGGGTACAACTGTGCCCTTGAAAAGCTTTGAATTATCAAGGAAATCGTAAAGGATTTTAGCCTTTTTCTCATTGAGTTCTTTCATTTTTTCGAGGCCGCCCATTTTCTTAATCCACTTAAAGGTAAGACCTGCAATGTAGATTGTGTAGCAAGGGGGTGTATTGAACATAGAGCCGTTTTCAGAATGGGTCTCGTAGTTAAGCATTGTGGGTGTAATGTCCATTGCGTTGCCGATTAAATCCTTGCGGATAATAACAATGGTAACTCCTGCGGGGGCAACGTTTTTCTGTGCACCGGCATAAAGCATGCCGAACTTGGTAACATCAATAGGCTCAGACAAAATGCAACTACTAATATCTGCAACCAGCGGAATATCACCAGTATCAGGTAAAGTATTGTACTTTGTACCATAGATTGTATTATTCATACAAATGTGAACATAATCGGCATCCTTATCAAAATCTGCGGCAGTGGTCTTTGGAATATAGCTGAAGGTCTTATCCTTAGAAGAAGCAACCTCGCGAGCTGCACCGTAACGGGCAGCCTCTTTATATGCCTTGTTAGCCCATTGACCGGTAATGATGTAGTCAGCCTTGCCATTTTTGGTCATAAGGTTCATTGGAACCATTGCAAATTGGGTCGAAGCACCTCCCTGCAAAAACAAAACCTCGTAATTGTCGGGGATGTTCATAATCTCGCGAAGATTAGCCTCAGCCTCGTCAAAAATTGCTTGATATTCCTTAGAACGGTGAGACATCTCCATAACAGACTGTCCGCTTTCTCCATATTCGAGCATTTCTGCGGCAGCAGTTTTTAAAACCTCCTCAGGTAACATAGAGGGGCCCGCACTGAAATTGTAAACTCTTGCCATTTTTATTTCCTCCAAAAAAAATAATGAATATGTATCCTATTATATGCTCATAATTGCATATTGTCAATAGTATTGTTAAATTTATAACAAAGAATTTGATATTTTTTGATTTTTTCTTAAAAAGTTTGTTATTTTTTTAACATGTACTAAACTTTGTCCTCTTGACTAATGGTTAAAATAACTTTATAATAGTATTATATTAATATTTAAGGGTGTGTTTTTGTGATTTATATTGCCGAGGAGCTTTTCGCCTTTGAAAATAAGCTCATAACAAACGTAAAGCTGGGGAAATCAAAAAACACCAAGAATATTGTAGCTTCCCTTCCCTTCAATGTAGAAAATATAAAGGGCACAAGGGTTTATCTCCACAGTATTAATGCACTGCTTAGAAAAGCGGCCGAAAACGGCGGTGCACCTATTTTAACCGTTGCGGAAAAATCCAAGGAATTTATATTTAAAATTGAGAATATGACCAATCCGTCGCATTCTCAGTCACTTATCTATGAAATGGTTAATGCATATTGCGGCTTGGTGGACAATTATTCGAAATCCCATTACTCCACTCCTGTGTCGAGGGCAATTATAAGAATTGACAGTGATTTAAGGGACGACCTTTCACTAAAAGCATTAGCAGAGTTTAACAGCATTAACGCCGGTTACTTTTCCTCACTTTTCAAAAAAGAAACGGGTCTTACCCTGACGGATTATGTAAACCGAAAGCGAATAGCCTCTGCTAAAGAGCAATTACAGTCTACCCGACTCCAAATTAAAGATATTACAAATAATGTAGGACTTAAAGATGCAAACTATTTTATAAAGTTATTTAAAAAATACGAGGGTATGACCCCCACCGCATACAGAGAAAAGCAGTTAGGATAAAAAATGAAAAAAATCGCATTAGTTTTAAGCTTAGTTTTAATATTTTTAACGGGTTGCTCCAAGGCGGAAAAAACCGACCGCTTAACGGTTGCCGTATCCATTGCACCCGAAAAAACCTTCGCAGAGAAGGTCTGTGGCGACAAAGCGGAGATTATTACTATGATACCCGCCGGTGCTTCGGCTGAAAAATACGAAATGTCACCAAAGGAAATTGCCACCTTCAATGACAGTGACATTTACTTTTCAATAGGTGTTCCCGCCGAAAAAGAGGGAATTTTGCCCCACATTAATAAAAACACAATCTTAATAGACCTAACTGCACCTGTCGCCGATGCATATCCCGACCTTAAAATTGGCAGTGAGCGTGACCCCCACATTTGGCTTTCGCCAAGACGAGCCGTAATTATGGTTAAGGAAATTGCCCGTCAAATGGCGGCTTTAGACCCCAAAAACGCCGATTTTTACAAAAACAATGCAAAAAGCTATATAAATGAGCTTAAAGACCTTGATTTAGAGATTGAAAATAAGTTTAAGGACAAACGCCGCAAGACCTTTTTTATTTCCCACCCCTCATACGGCTATTTCGCCTCGGACTACGGGCTTGAAATGATAGCCTTAGAGAAGCACGGCAAGGAAGTCACCCCAAAGGAATTAGCGGAGCTTACCTCACTGGCAAAGAGCATTAACGCCACTGTGATTTTCTGTCAAGAGGAAATCTCTAAAAAGCAGGCAGAGCTGCTTGCAAAGGAAATCGGTAGCAAGGTGGAAATTTTAAAGCCCCTCTCCCCCGATTATATCGACAGTATGAGACAAACCACAGAGCTGATATTAAAGGCGGTGAATTAATGGACACTGCAATAAAAATTGAAGGTTTATCCGTTGCCTACACTAACGAGGACACCCTGACCGATTTATCGCTTACGGTTAAAAAAGGCGAATTTGTTTATATTATCGGTCCTAACGGAGGAGGAAAAACCACACTTATTAAGGCAATTTTAGGAATTCTTACTCCACACAGTGGTGAAATTAAAATTTTATCTAAAAAGCATAATATAGGCAAAAGGAAAATCGGGTATGTGCCCCAAAAAAGCGAAACCGAGCGCGATTTTCCCATAACGGTTTTAGAGGTTGTGGAAACTGCATTTTTAAAATCGCAGCTCAACCCATTTAGGCTTTTTAAAGCCGACGAAAAGCAGAAAGCTATGGAATATTTGACCCTTTTAGGGGTTGAAAACTTGGCAAAGGCTCAAATAGGTACCTTGTCAGGCGGTGAGCTTCAAAGGGTACTTATTGCAAGAGCACTTGCCCGTAACCCCGAAATTTTAATTTTGGACGAGCCATGTGCTAACACCGACCCCCCTTCCTCTAAAAAAATTCACGAAATTTTGGACGAGCAAAACCGTATGGGCGTCACCGTTATAGTTGTGTCCCACGACATTAACCACGTGCTACAATCCAAAAACAGAACTGTTTTTATAAACAAGCAAATCTTATTTGACGATATTGCCGACGAAAGGGTTTTGAGGCTTTAATTATGTTAGACGCTGTTTTTAAATACCAATTTTTACAAAATGCCTTGGCAATCGGACTTCTTTCAGCACTAATTTGCGGAATAATGGGCGTTATAATCACCGAAAAGAAGCTTTTAATGCTGAGCGGAGGTATTGCACACACTGCCTACGGCGGAGTGGGTCTCGGTTACCTAATCGGCATTCAACCGATTATCGGAGCACTTATTTTTTCCACCGCTTCAGCAGTGGTTATCGGCAAAATCAACCGCACCAAAAGGGTGCAAAGCGATGTTGTAATCGCCCTTTTGTGGTCGGCGGGAATGGCACTGGGAATTACCTTTACAGGACTAATGCCCGGTTATCCACCCGATATGAATTCCTACCTTTTCGGTAACATTCTGTCTGTCAGCCACAGTGATATTTTGGTTTTGGCAGTGTTGAGTTTTATCACCCTTTCGGTTTACATTATTTTTCAAAACGACTGGAAGGCTTACCTTTTTGACACCGCTTTTGCCGAAATTTCAGGTATTAACACCGCCGTTTTGGAGTACACTCTGCTGATTTTAGTCGCTCTTTGTGTGGTAGCATTAATTAAAGCAGTGGGAATAATTCTCTGCCTGGCACTTCTTTCTGCACCCGCCGCCAGTGCCGCTCTCTTTTCAAAGACACTCAAGGGTAGAATTATTTTGAGTGTTATTCTCACATTAATTTTTAATTTAACGGGACTTACGCTTTCCTATTATTTCGGAATAGCATCGGGTGCTACTATTGTTTTGGTTGCGATTTTAACCTACTTCATCCTACTTTTTGTTACAAAGGGAAAATGCAAGTGAAATTTGTCGAAATAAAAAATATTTTTTAAGTTTAAAGTTTAACACCTCGGCAAATACTTTTAGTGAAAAAAGTTTTACCGAGGTGCTTTTATGTATAATAACAAGGTTGTAATTTGCGGTGTAGACACTTCAAAACTCCCCCTTTTAAAGGAAGCACAAAAAATTTCCTTAATAAAAGAAGCCCAAAGCGGAAATTTATCTGCACGTGAGGAGCTTATAAGCGGGAACCTGAGACTCGTGCTTAGCGTTATTCAAAGATTTACAAGCAGAGGAGAAAATCTTGACGATTTATTTCAAGTCGGTTGCATAGGACTCATTAAGGCAATAGACAATTTTGATACCACCCTTTTGGTAAAATTTTCCACTTATGCTGTACCTATGATAATCGGCGAAATCAGGAGGTACCTTAGAGACAACAACTCGGTTCGTGTCAGCCGTTCTATCAAAGATACCGCCTACAGAGCAATGCAGATAAAGGAGCGTCTTATGGCAGAACGCCAAGAGGAACCGACAATCAACGAAATCGCTTCGGAACTCGAAATAGAGGAAAGCGAGGTTGTAATAGCTTTAGAAAGCATCGTGAGTCCGATGTCACTTTACGACCCCATTTACTCCGACGGGGTTGACACAATCTTTGTGCTGGACCAAGTGGGCGACAACAATGATGACCGCAACTGGCTTAACGAAATTTCTCTGAGAGAAGCCATTAAAAATTTAAATGCAAGAGAAAAGCATATTTTAAGCCTTCGTTTTATGCAGGGTAAGACCCAAATGGAGGTATCAAAGGAAATCGGTATTTCTCAAGCACAGGTTTCTCGACTGGAAAAGGGTGCAATTGACAAAATAAAAGCATAATAATAATATAAAATACCAAAAGCTCTGCCGATTGGCAGAGCTTTTTATGATAAAGGGGTATTATCGGTAATTTTAAAGATAGTAAATCACTACCGCCGATTTCAGGGATATCCCGCTTTTGACCCCTACGGTATATTATGCCGTGAGGGAGTTTTTGTGATTATACTAAGGGATTTTTTCTGATGAACAAAACACCTAAAGTATCCTTGCCGCAGTGAGAGGATATTGTGCATCCGGCACGGGTTAGGAAAACCTCTTTAAAAATTCCCTTTGCTTTAACCTGCTCAACAACGGCATTAACGATTTCCTCGTCACAACCGGCATGGGTTACAAAAACGCGAGCTTCGTCAATATTATCCACATCAGCTAAGCGCTCATCAACATAGGTCTTAAGCACATCGCCGTAGCGACCTCGATACTTTTTGCCAACACCCATAGAGCCGTTTTTAACCTCAATACAAGGCTTTAGCTTTAACACATTGGCACCCAGCATCGCAAGAGCCGAGCATCTGCCACCTTTATGCAAATATTCAAGATTGTCAATAACAAACGAAGCATCTACCTTTGAAACTAAATCATTGATTTTTTCAACAATTTTCTCAGCTTCAAATCCCTCGTTCACCATTTCGGCGGCGGCTATAACCAAAAGACCCTCACCGGTAGAAAGATTAGCCGAGTCAATAACATAAACATTTTCACATTCCATTGCAGCAAGTCTTGCGTTATTACAGGTGGAAGACATTGTAGAGCTAATGGCAAAATGGATAACAGTTTTGCCTGCATCGGTAAAGCTCTTGAAGAAATTAACACATTCATCTACATTGGCAGCCGTAGTTTTGGGTAGCTCACCGGTCTTAGCATGGTGGGCATAAATATCATCAGGTGTAATATCCACCCCATCCTTAAAAGCCTTTTCTCCTAAAGTAACACCAAGAGGTAAAACCGAAACATTATAACGCTCGCGAAGCTTGAGGCTTAAATCACTTGTACTGTCGCTGGTGATAACAATATTGTTCATTATAAAAATTCCTTTCGAAAAGCCGATTGTATCTTTATTGAATTTTGAATATTTTTATTATAACATCACACACTCAATTTAGCAATATCTTTTTGAAATAAAAAATTTGTAAAATTTAGTAGTAGATAAATGTTATAATGTGTGATAAAATAAAATTAATGCACGAAAAGGGGGGTGGATTTATGACAAAAAAGACCAAGTACTACATTCTTTTAGGGGTTAACATTTTTTTAGTGCTCGCCTTAAGCATAGCAGTTTTCGGATTTGTTAAACGGAACAACGACTATAAGGACGCCAAAACCGAAATTAAACACAAACAAACTACTATTGAACAACAAACTAAGACCAATAAAGAACTTGAAGAAAAGCTAAAGCAAAGCGAGGATAACAAGGCAAGTATTCAAGCCGAGCTTGACACTACAAAGCAAGAAAATGAAAGCCTTGAAAGTGAAAATGCTAAACTAAAAACAGAAATAACCCAGTTGAAGGCTAAAAAGGCGTCGGCCGTGAGTTCTGCGAACAAACCGGCCGTGCCTCAAAACCCTCAGCCCACAGGAAAGGTATGTTACCTCACCTTTGATGACGGGCCCTCTGCCAATACCCTTAAAATCCTTGAAATACTTAACCGCTACAATGTTAAAGCAACCTTTTTTGTCGTAGACAATGCTCAAACCAAAATTGAGTATGTGCCGCAAATTCACGCCGCCGGTCATACCATAGGGCTTCACACTGCTTCACACAATTACGCTAAAATTTACAGTAGCGTTGATAATTATTTTGCCGACCTTAATGCTATTTCATCAAAGGTTAATTCTCTTATAGGTCTGGATTCTAAGGTCTTACGTTTCCCCGGTGGCAGCAGTAACACCACCAGCCGAAAATACTGTCAGGGTATTATGTCTGTCATTGCGCCAAAGGTCACTGAAATGGGCTACACCTATTTTGACTGGAATGTAGACTCGGGCGATGCTTCAGGACATCTTAGTTCCTCAAAGATAGCTTCTAATGTATTGCAACAAGCACGAAACAAGACCTCAATTTGTGTGCTTATGCACGATGCGGTCGGCAAGGTCACCACGGTAGATGCTCTTTCTGCGATAATTGAAGGGCTAATCAACCAAGGCTTTTACTTTGCACCGCTAACTACTGAAAGTCACGGTTACCACCACGGAATACAAAATTAAAAGAGCTTTAAGACTAACCGTCCTAAAGCTCATATTTTTTACATATTGCTTTGAATATACTCTGTAAGGTCACCGATTGTTTTAATGTTTTCAATTTCCTCATCGGGAATTTCAATATTAAACTCATCCTCAATAGTCATAAGCAGTTCCACAACATCCAAACTATCAGCATCCAAATCCTTGGCAATGTTTGTTTCCATGGTAAGTTCGTTTTCATCAGCATCGAGCTGGTCGGCTAGCATTTTTTTAACCTTTTCAAAAACCATAAAAAATCCTCCAAAATTAGTATATAAAAATAATATTCCCGATTTCAGCTTTTGTCAATAGCTTTTTTCAAAAAAAGCAGTTTTTTGTAAAAATTAACATTTTTCTGTCCGTTAACAACCTCCTCCTATTTTTAATAATATGTAAAGGACTGCTGTATAAAGTCCGTATTTAAAAATTAAAAGGAGTAAAAATATGGATAAAAATTATATGACTCGCACAGAGTACACAGTCAACTGTACTAACTGTAGAAGTGAGGTTCAAATTCCAAACTGTATTAACGACGATTTTTGCATAGCACCACCACAACCCCGAAGGGCAGAAAACGGCGTTTTAGCTATGGCTTTCGTAGATATGCAACCCATAAACGAAGTATATCCCGAAGCGACAGCCTTTTGTAATGGAACCCTGTTTCCGAATCTTAATATGCCTTTCTACGGAGGTGGCCGCAAATGAGCAGAAAAGAACAATTGACAAAAATCATATACGAACTGGATTTTGCTCTGCACGAGCTTAACCTCTATTTAGACACACATCCCACAAGCCTTAAAGCAATGGAACTGTTAAAAGAATACCGAAACAAACGTCAAGCGGCCGTGGCTCTTTACGAGGAACGCTTCGGTAAATATATCAGTACTATTGATGAAGTTCCCGCAGGTTCTTGCTGGAAATGGCTTAAAGGTCCATGGCCTTGGGAAAACAATTTTATGGAGGAAAATTAAATGTGGAAATATGAGAAAAAATTACAGTACCCCATAAACATCAAAAACATCAGCCCTAAAAACGCTCAAATCATAATAAGTCAATTTGGCGGCCCTGATGGGGAATTAGGAGCTGCAATGCGGTATTTGACCCAGCGTTATTCCCAACCCTTTAATGAAGTTAAAGGTATTTTAACCGACATTGGTACGGAAGAATTAGCCCATATGGAAATGGTATGCGCTATGGTGCATCAATTAACACGAAACTTAACCGAAAAAGAAATTAAAGACAGTGGTTTTGACAAATATTTTGTTGACCATACTAACGGCGTTTTTCCTCAAGCTGCCGCAGGTATTCCGTGGCGAGCTGAGTATATTCAGTCTAAGGGAGATATCTTAGCAGATTTACACGAGGACTTAGCCGCCGATGCCACGACCACCAAAGAACAACCACTATTTTCGAAAGCCCAAAAACCCTTGATATGACTGGCTTTTCGACACTTTGAACCTTTTCTCAAAAATGGCATATCTGCAACCATATAAGAACAACTTGACCCTAATTTATACTATTTTTACAAAATTCACGATAGGACAAGCTGTTTCCAAGGAAAATCAACGTACATAAAACCAGGCACGAGAAATTCAAATCTCGTGCCTGGTTTTACACATGATATAAGGATTTAATTTTCACCCTCGCCGGTCGCAGAACGTTCTGCCCTGCGCATAAAACGTTCTGAAAGATGAAGAATTGTAATTTCCTCAGTCTCGTCTTCGGTTCTATGAAAGAGAACGATTTTAGAAAAATATTCTCGTTTGATTCTCAAAGCGTCCTTTCGCTGTTTGCCTACAGAGCGCTCCCAATCGTTGTATAGCTCTTTAGGTAGTTCAAAATAATAAACTGTTCCATGATCATTAAGCACCCAAGTACTATCATTTTCACTATACCAATGAATTGTGCAACCATCATCTTGCATTTCACTATTATAAATCCGTGCGTGCTCTTGTCCGCCATACAGAAGAAAAATAATGGTTCCGTCTTCTAACAAACCAATTGTAATTTGATGTGCAATCCTTTCAACTTCATCAATATATGTATGCCACTCATTACAATCAAAGCAATCCATACGGACTCTCTGTTCCGGATGTAGCATTGCATCACTTATGTGCGAACTGATTTTTCGTCCTAACTCATCGTTCGTTTTTGCTATATCATCCAATTCAGAAATTGCCTGTCTTACATCCGCAAACATAGCACTTTGCGAAAATGATATTAGCGGAATTCTATGCGCTTTTGCAAAAGGGTATGCTGTAGATTTATATCCATCAATAGATGCAACAGCAACTTGATATACGTACCGTTTCATATCATAGAATTTAGGATTGTTGCTGCGATTGCTTTTTCTATTTTCGAGAATTTCCTCCGTAACAATTTCAAAATTATTAATATCATCACGAAGTCCCAGCGCATTTCGAATTTGCGGCAATCCAATAGATTCGTTATAACACTTGCATTCGACAATGAGCCGTGTGGGATAGTAGAACGGTGTTTGAATCGGCGGTGAAAGCAAAACATCAGCATTATGCGGTTGACCGATTCCCTGCACCATCAAACCAGGTCCACCTTTATACACCAATAGTCCGTCTGGATTTACAGGTTTAAAACCACAAGCAACCAGTAAACGATATACGAAAAACTCAAATAGTTTTCCTTTTATTGATGCCATGATATACCTCCTATGCCTCTATAGTGGAATGTTTTTATATGCACCAAACCGTTTCATCGCCGCAGATGTTGCGGATCTTCAGGCGAAGCGGTTTCTTTTCGCAACGGATACGGCCGTCCCAGAACTCCTTAGTTTTATTACCGTTGACGATGACGCAACCGTTTTTGTCAATCTTGATCTCACTATCGGAATGCCATTCGCCATCGGTTGCGGTGCAATCAACACTAAGGAACTCGATAAGTTCCAAACCGTCTTCACTGATCTCAATGGGTTTATAAGGCTTCTTTGCCGAAGAGTTGAGAAGTGCCTTTTGATTAAACTCGGCAATTTTAGAAAGCACACGGTCACTAATGAATTTATCAATAGCAACAGCGTATCCGTCCGCAATTTCTTCTGCATGGAATTCTGCATAATCACCGATAATGACATCGTCAAGAATAGTTTTAAGGTCACGCAGTTCAATTTCTACA
>JAFSGB010000014.1 GCA_017434895.1 Clostridia bacterium | reverse complement strand
CGCGCTGCCGCAAAGCGCGAGCGCAAATTTGCACTTGCTGATGCCATTCGTGCAGAACTTCTTGAGCGCGGAATCACGCTGATAGATAAAAGAGAAGGAACAGAATATACCGTTGTTACCTCGCGGATAGTGTCAGCACCGGTGAGAAGCATTACTGCTCTGTCAATACCGATACCCATACCGCCTGTAGGAGGCATACCGTACTCCATAGCGGTCAAAAAGTCCTCGTCAAGCATTTCCGCTTCATCATCACCGCGGTCACGAAGTTCAAGTTGCTTCATAAAGCGTTCGCGTTGAACGATTGGGTCATTAAGCTCAGAATAAGCATTTGCAAGCTCACTGTGACATACAAACAACTCAAAACGCTCGGTAAGACGAGGATCCTCGGGCGAAGCCTTAGTAAGAGGTGAAACCTCAACAGGGTACATTGTAATAAATGTAGGCTGAATTAATTTTTCCTCAACTCTCTGGTCAAAGCAAGCATAAAGCGCGTTGCCCCAAGTCTTGTCCGCCGTGTCAGCAAGCTGAACACCGATAGCCTCTGCCGCCTTTACAGCTTCGCTATCGTCTGTGATAACACCGAAATCAATACCAACATATTCCTTAACGGCGTCCACCATAGTTAGTCTACGCCAACCGGGGGTAAGGTCGATTTTTTCACCTAACCACTCAACATCGTAGGTGCCAAGAATTTCTTTAGCAGCGCCTGAAATTATACCCTCGGCAATATCCATCATATCGTGGAAATCTGCATAAGCCTGATAAAGCTCGACAGTAGTAAATTCAGGGTTGTGCTTAGGATCCATACCCTCATTACGGAAAATTCTACCGATTTCGTAAACCCTATCCATGCCGCCTACAATAAGTCGCTTAAGGGGTAGCTCGGTAGCAATTCTCATATACATTGGAATGTTAAGAGTATTGTGATGAGTAACGAAAGGACGGGCAGCCGCACCGCCGACAATAGTATTAAGTACGGGAGTTTCTACCTCGATATAATTCATATTATCAAGATAATTTCTCATAAACTTAATAAATTTTGAGCGTATAATAAAGTTATTTTTAACTTCAGGGTTAACAATAAGGTCAACATAACGCTGACGGTATCTCAAATCGTTGTCCTTAAGACCATGGAACTTCTCGGGCAGTGGCAAAAGCGACTTAGAAAGAAGTATAATAGATGTTGCATGTACTGAGATTTCCTCGGTCTGGGTCTTGAAAACAAAGCCCTCAACTCCTATAATATCGCCGATATCCCATTTTTTAAAAGCAGCATAAAGATCTTCGCCCACATCGTCACGCCTTACATAAAGCTGAATTTTGCCGGTGCAGTCGCTAAGACCTACGAAGCTTGCCTTGCCCATAATTCTGCGAGCGATAATTCTGCCTGCTATACGGACAGTTTTACCCTCATACTTTTCGAAATTTTCCTTAATATTGACAGAATCATTATCAAAATCAAACTTTGTTATAAGAAAAGGGTCGTTTCCGCTTTCCTTTAAAGCTGCCAGCTTTTCGTGGCGGACCTTTACAATTTCATTTAAATCCTGAACTGCAGGATTGTTATTATTCTGTGCCATTAACGTCACCCTACTTTGAAATCTCTAAAATCTTAACCTTGAACTCGCCGGCCGGTGCTTCAACAGTAACCTCATCACCCAGTTTCTTGCCAAGCAAAGCCTTTCCCATAGGAGATTCATCGGAAATTTTGCCTTGTCGGGAATCAGCCTCGGTAGAACCTACAACACGGTACTCGTCCTCGTCGCCATATTGGTTATCTAAAACCTTTACCTTGCAACCGAGAATTACGGTTTTAGCTTTTCCCTTAATATCCTCTATAATTTCTACATTTTTAAGCATTGCTTCAATCTCGATAATGCGAGCCTCGAGCTTTGCCTGTTCATTTTTGGCTTCATCGTATTCACTGTTTTCAGAGAGGTCACCATAACCGCGAGCAACCTTGATTTTCTCCGCAATATCGGCTCTACCCTCATTCTTTAGGGTTTCAAGCTCCTCCTTGAGCTTTTTTAGACCATCATCAGTAATTTTAATAGTTTTAGCCATAATTAGACCTACCTTTAAATTATTTTAGTACGCCAATAAGGATTATTATATTACTTATATCAAAATAAGTCAAGAAATTAATTGTGGTATAATTTTTTTGTTTGATATTTAGGCTCGCAAGTAAGATTTACACCAAGCTTTCGGAAAACATTTTCGTCTACTCGGGATAAAATTACAGTTGAATGAGCCTCTAAGCCTTCAAGCTTGTAGGCATTATCAAGAGCCGCTTTTGCCAAGTCATCGGTTGCGGCACAAATGGAAAGTGCGATTAAAATCTCGTCTGTATGAAGTCTTGGATTATGATTGCCCAAAATTTCAGTTTTAAGCTTTTGCATTGGCTCAATTATTGTGGGAGAAATTAGGTTAACCTCATCGGGAATGTGTGCTAACACCTTTAACGCATTTAAAAGCATTGCCGAAGCCGAACCTAAAAGGCTTGAGGTTTTGCCTGTAATAATTTTACCGTCTGGAAGCTCAATAGCGGTTGCCGGCGCAGAGGTTTCCTCTGCTTTTTTGAGTGATTCTGCCACAACCCTGCGGTCACTGACAGTAACTCCCGCTTGCTTCATTAAAAGCTCAATTTTGGAACTGACAGATTCTTCGGAAAGTCCTTGCCTTGCGCTTACAAGCGAAGCAAAATAACGGCGGATTATTTCTTGATTTGCGGCATCGCATACAGCACCATCATCACTTATGGCAAAACCCACCATATTGACACCCATATCCGTAGGACTCTTATATGGAGACTTACCTAAAATTCCTTCAAGCATAGCATTAAGAACGGGGAAAATTTCAATATCACGGTTGTAGTTAACAGTAGTTTTTCCGTAAGCCTCCAAGTGGAAAGGGTCGATCATATTAACATCATTAAGGTCAGCAGTTGCCGCTTCATAGGCAATATTAACGGGGTGCTTTAAGGGTATTGACCAAACGGGGAAGGTTTCAAACTTAGCGTAACCAGCCTTCACTCCCCTTTTGTGTTCGTGATAAAGCTGAGAAAGACAGGTTGCCATTTTTCCACTACCGGGTCCCGGCGCAGTAACAATAACAAGCTGACGGCTGGTTTCGATAAAATCGTTTTTGCCAAAGCCCTCCTCACTAATAATATGCGGAATATTATAAGGGTAGTCCTCGATAGGGTAATGTTTATAAACCTTAACACCCAATGCCTTTAGTCGGTTTTCAAATGCACAAGCCAGAGGCTGACCTGTGTAGCGTGTAATAACAACACTTCCGACATAGAGACCGATTTCGCGGAAAGCATCAATTAAACGAAGCGTATCAAGGTCATAGGTAATGCCAAGGTCACCGCGGCGTTTGTTTTTTTCAATAGCATCTGCATTAATTGCAATTACGATTTCCGCCTCATCCTTAAGCTTTAAAAGCATTTTAACCTTAGCGTCAGGCTCGAAACCAGGGAGCACCCTTGCAGCGTGGTAATCGTCAAAAAGCTTGCCGCCAAACTCCATATAAAGCTTACCGCCAAACATTTCAATGCGGTCTCTAATATTTTGAGACTGCAGTTTTATGTACTTTTCATTATCAAACCCTATTTTTTTCATTTCGTATTAGCTCCCCGTTGTCGTTCCTAAATATTCAACATATTCTTCCAAGCACATATTAAGCTCATTAATTTTTTTAGCGTGTTCTTTTCCAACATAACGCCAGTGCCAAGGCTCGTCAATCACACCGGTAATATGCTCTTTTTCTGCCTTATACCTTAATATAAACCCATATTCTTCAGCATTTTCCGTAAGCCATTTATAGCTTTCTGTGGTACCAAAATAATCCTCGGCGGCATTAAAATCCACAGCAAGACCTGTATGGTGCTCGCTTGTGGCAGGCCGTGCGACCACAGTTGACGCTTTAGCTTCAGCAGTTTCATGGTCATACCCTTGTAAAGTATATTTAGCAACCTGATTTTCAAAAAGTATTTTTTGGTCGTTATATGTACGGTATGGTGAGCGAATAAAAAGTACTACCCCATCTTTCCAAGCCGCTTCAATCATTGAAAATAAATAAGGGGCTATATCCTTATTGATTTTATTATTGTAGCCGTTTAAATATTTCGGGTCAATTACAATTAAATTCTGCTCATAATCATAATCCTCAGGCAATGGGTTTTTGCCGTTAACAAGTAAAAGATTTGAATACTCTGTATCCTTATTTTCACTAGCCGAAACGGTAATATCCGATACTGTTTGGGATATTACAGAGTTTACTTCGCTTTCGATAGGTTCTTTTTGATATATCAACTCAAGACCTACAAAACCGATTATTCCAACTGTGAATACCAAAACCGAAACACTGATTATTATTAAAATTTTTATACCTTTATCATTTTTCATAAAACACCTATTCATCAAGCTTAAGAACAGCCATAAACGCCTCCTGAGGCACTTCAACCGAGCCTAACTGTCTCATACGCTTTTTACCCTCTTTTTGCTTTTCAAGAAGCTTTTTCTTACGGGTAATATCACCGCCGTAGCATTTTGCAAGTACATCCTTCCTTAGTGCTTTAACGGTTTCACGGGCAATTATCTTGCCCGAAACTGCCACCTGAATCGGCACCTCAAATAGTTGTCGTGGAATGAATTCCTTTAGTTTTTCGGCAATTTTTCTGGCTCTAGTGTAAGCATTATCCGAATGAACTATAAACGAAAGCGCATCGACCACATCGCCCGAAAGCAAAACATCTAATTTTACAAGCTTTGACTTTTCATAGCCTTTTGTCTCGTAATCGTAGCTGGCATATCCCTTTGTGCGAGATTTTAAGGCATCAAAAAAATCATAAACAATTTCGCCCATTGGTAAAATGTAATGAATGTCTACGCGGTCTCCCATATATTTCATATCGGTGTAAACGCCTCTGCGTTCCTCACAAAGCTGCATAATTGCACCGACATACTCACTCGGACTGTAAATATGAACATCTGCCACCGGCTCTAAGGCATCAGTAATAATAGCGGGGTCAGGGTAGTTTGTGGGATTATCCACAGTAATTTGCTCACCGCTTGTAAGGTTGAATTTATATTCAACACTCGGTGCAGTGGTTACAAGGTCAAGGTTGTACTCGCGTTCAAGTCGCTCTTGGATAATCTCCATGTGTAGAAGTCCCAAAAATCCGCAACGAAAACCAAAGCCCAGTGCGTTTGAGCTTTCAGGCTCAAAAAGTAAGGACGCATCATTTAATTGCAACTTTTCCAAGGCTTCACGAAGATCGGGGTACTTAGCACCGTCTGCCGGATATACACCACAGAAAACTACGGGATTTACCTTGCGGTAGCCCTCAAGCGGCTCTGCAACGGGATTTTCGCAAAGAGTAATAGTGTCACCAACACGGGCTTCGTTTACGGTTTTGATTGAAGCCGCAAGGTAACCAACCTCACCCGCCTCCAAAACATCGCAGGGTTCCAAAGCAGTAGCACGCTTTCTGCCGATTTCTACAATATCAAACTCAGCGCCTGTTGCCATCATTTTAATTCTGTCGCCGGCTTTAATTTTGCCGTTAACAACCCTAAAGTATACAATAACACCCTTGTAAGGGTCATAGTAAGAGTCAAAAATCAGTGCAGATAAAGGGGCATTTCGATCGCCCTTAGGTGACGGAAATTCAGTAACAATCGATTCTAAAACATCCGCAACATTAAGACCCGTTTTGGCAGAAATCAACGGAGCATTGTCGGCAGGGATTCCTATAATATCCTCAATCTCGGTCTTAATTCTGTCAGGCTCGGCAGAGGGTAGATCAATTTTGTTGATAACGGGCAGAATTTCGAGCCCATGGTCAACCGCCAAATAGGTGTTGGCAAGGGTTTGAGCCTCAATACCCTGAGAGGCATCCACAATCAGTACTGCGCCCTCACACGCTGCAAGCGAACGGGAAACCTCATAGTTAAAGTCAACATGTCCGGGAGTGTCTATTAAATTAAGTTCGTACTCAAGCCCGTCTTTAGCGGTATGGTAAAGGGTGACTGCATGGGCTTTAATGGTGATACCACGCTCACGCTCTAAATCCATACTGTCTAAAATCTGCTCCTCCATATCACGCTCGGCTACCGACTGTGTAAGCTCAAGCATTCTGTCTGCAAGGGTAGATTTTCCATGGTCAATATGAGCTACAATACAAAAATTTCTAATTCTTTCAAGCGGAAAGGACATAGGCTCCCCCTAAAGTAAAAATAATCCTTTATATTATAACACAAGAATCTAAATAATGCAAACAAAAAAAGACGGTCAAACCGTCTTTTTTTCCTCGAAAATAGGTATTAAATTTTCTTTTTTTGAAATTTCAATTTCTTTTTCTCTGACAGTCCAAGAAAAACCCTGCATTTTCAAAAGCTTTGTACAGATTTTAAAACTTATGTTATTTCTATCTTTAAATTTGTATGCTATAAAATCAGGTTTCGTGGAAAAATTCGTTAATAAAAATGTCATAACGAATTTTAAAACAATGGGTAGCTCACTGCCTTTAGACTTAAAAAAGTTTTCAGATAATTGACCTCTTATAATCTGAGGACAATGCTTTTTAAACCAGTGAACACACTTTGGGTTAAAGCTTTCAATACAGTATTTTCCTTTATAGGATTTAAGCATTAGAGCAGTATTTCGGCAAAGCTTATCCGCATTTTTTTCTGTCGCCTTAAGCTCAATAATAAGAGGTGCTTTACCGTCATAAAGGTCTAATACTTGTTTTAGTGTGGGTATTTTTTCGTCAGTTCCCTCAAGTCGGTAGTTATCCAAATCCGCAAGGGTTAAATCCTCGATTTTAACATCTGCACCCGCAATTCTTTTAAGTGAATGGTCATGAATTACCGCAAGATTTCCGTCTGCCATCAAATGAACATCAAGCTCACTGCCATACCCTCTCTCTTTTGCACGACGAAATGCCCAAAGACTGTTTTCAGGAACACCTTCACCGTGAAGGCCACGATGAGCAAAGCTGACATTCTTAAAGGAAGTGAAATCGGCAAAGCCTACCCTCCCCCTCAAGAGTAACAAATAAATAACAAATAATAATGCAATAGAAAGTAAAAAGTAAATCATTTAATCACCCATATCGAAAGCATCAAGACCGATCTTTGATTCCACCTTATTATCTCCATGGTTAACAAAGCACATAGTTACAAAAGAAATAGCGACAGCAATAGCGGCGTATGGGAACAGTGCCTTGTAGCTTATTTTCTCCAAAAGCCAACCTGCGATAACGGGGGTTATAATCTGTGCAGACATACTAAATGCGTAGTAAAAACCTGTAAATTTGCCAACCTTACTTCCCGAACACATTTCAACAACCATAGGCAAACTGTTAACATTAATTGACGCCCAAGCTACACCCACAAGTGCAAAGAGAACAAGAAGCATAAAATGAAACTCGTGGAAAGCAAGGGTATAAAGAAAAGCAGTAAAGAAACAAAGGGCTAGTAAAGCCGCACCAAACTTAATTGTACGCTTTCTGCCAACCTTACTTGCTACAACTCCGACAGGAATATAGCTGGCAATTGCACCAACTGTTGCAACTGTTAGACACATTGAAGCCTCGCCAACCTGCATTCCCCACATTTCCTCAGCGTAAACAGTAAACCAAGTGGTAATTCCATTGTAACCTATATACCAAAAAGCAACCGATAACAGTAGGAAAATCAAGCTCTTTTTAACCGTATCGGGCATTCTTTCATCGCCGTCGTCGAGCATAACATTAAGGTTATCTTCAGGGTGCTGACGCTCATATTCCGCCTGTTCCTTGCAAAACTTAGGCTCATTAACAAAAAGCATGATAACCGCAAGTGCCACAAGCATTATACCGCCTACGATTGCGAATATGGGAACATAGCTTATATGCTCGAGTCCTTCCGTCCTGCCCTTTGAGTAAAGTACACTTGTAATTAGCAGATAAAGAACACCGCCGACTGCACCCATTAAATTAATAATAGCGTTGCCTTTGCTGCGAAGCGGTTTAGGTGTTACATCAGGCATTAAAGCCACTGCGGGACTGCGGAATGTTCCCATAGCAATAAGAAGCAGTGCCAGATTAATTATAAAAAGTAATGTTTTTGTACTGCTAGGTGCAGTATAGTAGCTGTTATCAAGAATCGGCAGTCCCATCATAAGAACGACTGCAAAAAGAGTGCCTGCGATAATAAATGGTCGGCGACGTCCCAAAGGGCTTTTGCATTTATCCGAAAGTCCGCCGAATAAAGGCAAAAGAAATAATGCCAAAATATTATCCGACGCCATTATAATTCCCGAATATGTTTTGGAAATATTAAATGTTCCTGTTAAAATTTTAGGGATAAGGCTGTCATACATTTGCCAAAATGAGTTTATAGCCAGAAAGGCAAAGCCCACCAAAACAGTGCGTTTTACATTAAGTTTCATTGCTTTCACACTCCTATTATTTTTATTTTATCCCAAAAAATATTATTAGTCAATAATTTACTAATTAAACAGCCTATACGCAAAGGTAATTACCAAACACAAGACTACACCTATTAGAGTTGGCAAAAGCATACTTAAAAGTGCCCACTTAAAGCTTCCCGTTTCCTTTTTCACTGTCAACACTGTCGTAGAACACGGCCAATGACAAAGCGAAAAAATCACTGTGCAAAGAGCAGTATTGAGAGTCCACCCGTTTGCAACCAAAATTTCCCTCATTAAAGCAATATCCGGTACCTGTGTCAGTGTTGCATTGGCAAGATACCCCATTAAAATTATAGGCACCACAATTTCGTTTGCGGGAAAGCCTAAAATAAAGCCTAAAAGTATTATTCCGTCAAGTCCCATTACCCTGCCAACAGGGTCAAGAAAATCGGCAATTATATTTAAAAGTGATATTTCGTCTATCTTTATATTCGCAAACGAAAAAATAACCAAGGATGCCGGAATAGCTACCGTTAGTGCACGCCCCAGTACAAAAAGCGTTCTGTCGAAAATACTGCGTACAATTATTTTACCTGTTTGAGGTTTTCTAAAAGGAGGCAGTTCTAATATATAAGGCGACGGCTCTCCCTTTAAAACAGTTGCCGACAAAAGTTTTGTTGCAAAAAAGGTTATACAAATTCCAAGCACCAGCACCGCCGTTAAAGCAAGTGACGAAAGAAATCTTGAAGCCTCACCTGTACGTACCACCAAAAACGCCGAAATTATGGCGGTTATTGTGGGAAATCTGCCATTGCAAGGCACAAAGCTGTTAGTAAGAATTGCAAGTAACCGCTCCCGTTTTGAGTCTATTATTCGGCATCCGGTCACCCCTACTGCATTACATCCAAATCCCATACACATTGTAAGTGCTTGCTTGCCGCAACTTTTGCACTTCATAAACGGTTTGTCAAGGTTAAAAGCTACTCGCGGCAGATAGCCAGCATCCTCTAAAAAGGTAAAAAGCGGAAAAAATATTGCCATAGGCGGCAGCATTACTGCAACCACCCAAAGGGGGACCCGTAAAATTCCCTCGATTATGAAATACTGTACCTTTTCGCTGATCCCCACTGCCGAGAAAACATCTACAAGCCAATGTTCCCCCTTTGCAAACAGAAAGCTTAGTCCCTCGGAAATATAATTAGCCCCCGTAACGGTTATCCACAAAATAAGGCAGAGAAACAAAAGCATTGTGGCAAATCCGGTAATCTTTCCGGTGAAAATTCGGTCAAGTCGGCGGTCAAGACTGTCGTTTCGCTCATTTTTAACTGCTTTTTGTATAATTTTTTCGGCTTCGCGAATAAAAAGCAATCCATCAGAATCAATGCTATCTACTATTTTCTTATCTTTCAAATTTTCCGACACGGTATCAAGTACACCTTTTATTTTGTTGACGCTTTTTTTGTTTCTTGCCACAGTACCTATTACGGGTACACCCAACTCTTTGGAAAGTGTACTAAGGTCGATTTCAATTCCCTTTCGCTTTGCCTCGTCCATTAGATTAACACAAAGTATCACATTTGGGTGAAGCTCAATAATTTGAAGCACCAAATTAAGATTTCTTTCAATGGCGGTGGCATCACAAACAGCAAGCACAATATCCACCGCACCGCTAAGCAAAAAATCGCGGGCAATTTCCTCCTCCAAGGATTTTGAAAACAGTGAATAAGTACCCGGTATATCAACTAAAGTATAATTTTTTTTGCTTGTTTTAAAATACCCCTCTGTATTGCCGACAGTCTTTCCTGCCCAATTACCTGTATGCTGTTTAAGTCCGGTAAGTGCATTAAATATTGTGCTCTTGCCCACATTTGGATTTCCTGCAACTGCAACTGTTATATCACCCATTTTCGTTACCTATACTGACCCTTGCACTGTCTTTATTTCTAAGTGCTATAACCGCTCCCCTAATTAAAAATGCTTTCGGGTCTCCTTGAGGACTACGTGCCACACATTTAATATTTGTACCCTTAATCAGTCCTATATCCAAAAAACGGCGTTTAAGTGCACCGGTGCAAAAAAGCTCGCTTACGATAGCACTTTCACCGACTTTTAATTCATTTAATGTTTTCATACTTTATCACCACTAATAGCCTATTCAAAAAAAAATTATCGGTGAGTCATAATAAGTTATAACCTTTCATAACCTTTTAAAGAAAGGTTAAAAAAGGAAAACGGTGATAAAAATGACAAATGCAAGTATTTACAAGGACATAGCCGAGCGTACCGGCGGTGACATTTATTTAGGGATTGTCGGCCCCGTCAGAACGGGAAAATCGACCTTTATAAAGCAATTTATGGATAAGCTTGTTTTGCCTAATATGTCTGAAGATTACTTAAAGGAAAGGGCAAATGACGAGCTTCCCCAATCCTCCTCGGGCAGAACAATTATGACCACAGAGCCTAAATTTATCCCCGAAAAGGGAGCCCATATTACCGTCGATGACAACAGCACCTTTAATGTAAGGCTCATTGACTGTGTAGGCTACATTGTTCCCAGTGCATTGGGCTACATAGAAGGCACCGAACCGAGAATGGTTATGACCCCATGGTTTGAGGAGCCTGTTCCTTTTAATATGGCGGCGGAAATCGGCACCAGAAAGGTTATAAACGAGCACTCCACAATCGGTCTTGTTATCACCACCGACGGCAGTATAAGCGACATACCCCGCGAGGAATACGCCGAGGCAGAGGAACGGGTAATAAGCGAGCTTAAAGCAATTAACAAGCCCTTTATAATGCTACTAAACTGTATGTATCCCAATTCTGACGAAGCAAAGGCAACCGCCAAGGAATTAGGTGAAAAATACTGCATTACTGTCCTTCCTATTAACTGCTTAGAGCTTGACGAGGAAACAATTAAGGACATACTCTCACACATTCTTTATGAATTCCCCGTTAAGGAAATTTGTATTTCATATCCCCGTTGGATCAATGCACTTCCACTTGACCACTGGCTACGGCGTGATATTACAGAAAAGATAAAAGCCGGTGCCGATGACGTTAAGATCATCAGAGATATTGATACCTTTAGTAAATTCTTTAAGGGTAATGAAAACATAAATCTTGCAACAGTCAACTCAATTGATTTAGGTCAAGGCTGTGCCAATATAGAGCTAGCCATTAAAAATTCTCTTTTTTATAAAATACTCTGTGAAACTACAGGTCTTGAGATAAATGACGAGCAGGAGCTTATGGAAAACATCTCCGAGCTGGCGGCTATGAAAAAAGAATATTCACGTGTCAAGGACGCACTAGCAGAAGTGGAGGCGACCGGTTACGGTATTATTATGCCCGACATTGAGGACCTGCATCTTGAGGAGCCCGAAATTGTAAAACAAGGCGGCCGTTACGGTGTAAGGCTTAGAGCATCTGCACCGTCCATTCACCTTATGAAAGCAAACATTACCACCGAAGTCAGTCCCATTGTAGGAAGTGAAAAGCAGTCGGAGGATTTAGTTATGTACTTGCTTTCAGGCTTTGAGGAGGACCCCGTTAAAATTTGGGAATCAAACATTTTCGGCAAATCTCTCCACAGCCTTGTAAATGAGGGACTTCACACTAAGCTTTCGCGTATGCCTATGGATGCCCGTATGAGGGTTCAAGAAACCGTCGAACGGGTTATTAACGAGGGCTGCAACGGTCTTGTGTGTATATTGCTATAATAAAAATAACCACCCTTGGGGCACCCTCCGTAAGGAAGATGCCCCATTTTTTTATATGGACTTTAATAATATTTCCAGTTATGGTATAATATTTTCAAATCAACAAATTTTTAGTTTTGTGTTGTTCAGTTAATTTCCTTAAAATTGTACAATATGATTACAAAATTTAAAGGAGGTTCTTATAATGAACACAGACAAAATCATAGCAGAATCAATCGCAAAGGATTATGCACCGAAAGAGAGTTCGAAACTTGTTGCTCTTAAAAAGTTGGACAACAAAGCAAAACTCCCTGCAACCATTTTTACTTATTCTTGTGGTATTATTTCGGCACTTGTGTTTGGTACAGGTATGTGTTTGGCAATGCAAGTTATTGGCGGTGGTATTGGTTGTATGATATTGGGAATTATTGTCGGCATTGTGGGTCTCATCGGTTGCGGTGTTAATTATCCCATCTACAAAAAGATGCTTGAAAAGGGCAAGTCAAAATACGCCTATGAAATCGTGCAACTAGCACGTGAAATTGCAGACGAATAAAACTCAAATACAAGGAGTGGTAATATGAATAAATCAGAAAGCAAATATTTTAATGCTGCCACTAAAATGGACCTTGCCTTGATTTCTCTGTTAAAAAAGAAACCACTTGACTTTATAACTGTAAGCGAGATTTGTAATACAGCGGGAGTAAATCGTTCAACATTTTATCTTCACTATGAAACTGTTGGCGATTTACTTGAAGAAACTACACGATACTTACTGAATGATTTTTTATCGTATTTCTCAACCGATACAAAATTAATTGTACTAAACCTTAAAAACTGCGAACTTAATGATTTAATATTTGTTTGCGATAAGTATCTAACACCTTATTTTACTTATATCAAAGACAATAAAGAGGTTTTTGGTACGGCATTAACAAATAATAAAACATTGGGGTTTAATGATGTCTATAAGCGAATGTTTGATAACATATTCAATCCTATATTAAATAGGTTTCAGTATCCGCAGAGTGATAGGCAATATGTTATGATGTACTACCTTAATGGTATCAACGCAATCGTTAGTGAGTGGTTGAAAAATGGTTGCAATAAATCAATTAAAGAATTATCGAATATAGTTTCAGTTTGCGTTTTTGGTTTAAAAGATATTTAGACTTTGTAATCCGATAACTTTGAGACAGGTTGTTCAATGTATCTAACACACTATGACACTTTCAAAACTTGAAAGTGTCATTTTTATATGCAAGAAAAGGAAGACGCTTCCTAACGGAGCGTCTTCCTTTTGTGGTTATTTTAATTGCATATTTCATAATTCACTTAATTGTTGTAACAGTTAATATATTGTCACTAACCTTAAACTTAATACTGTGTCCTGCAAAATCAAAACCGTACTCACGTTCAGGGTCGTCTTGATAGGCAGGTCTGGGGTCGCTTTTAAGCACCTTAATTAACGCTTCAAGCTTTTCCTTTGGAAAAGATTTTTTAAATTTCTCGGGAATTACAACCTCTAATCTATCGCCGAAAACCTCCTCGGCAAAACCGCCTGTAGCATTTGGTATACAGTCGGTAAAAGGCAGATAAGGCTTAATATCCAAAATAGGTGTTCCATCCATCAAATCAGCACCGCTCACCACCAAAACCGCTCCTTGTGAGGTTTTTTTGACCTTCTCTAATTTAACACAAGAAAGGCCGATTGGATTTGGTCTAAAGGGTGAACGTGTGGCAAAAACCCCCATTCGTTTATTGCCTCCCAGCCTTGGCGGACGAACGGTAGGAGACCACTTTTCGTCTTTTACTTCCGAAAATTCCCACAAAAGCCAAATATGAGAAAATCCTTCAATACCCTTTAAGGCAGAAATATCACGGTACTCCTTTTCAAAAATAATTTCTGCTTTAAGCTCCGGAAGTAACCCACTTTGCCTCGGAATACCGAATTTTTCCTTAAAATCCGTATGGATTTTAGCAATTACCTTCAGCTTACGGTTTTTCACTGTTTATCCTCTTGTTCGATATTTTTAAAGAACTGTATATTATAAGCATAAGGGTCAAATTTTTCCAAAAATTCCTCCCACTGCTCAGAGGAAAGTTCGCCGCCCTCAGCAAGATTTACCTTATAGTTTTCGTAAATACTATTAACCACTTTGTCATACATTTTTCGAAGCTTTATATTAGCTCTGACGGCAATAAAACTCATAATAAATCCCGTTAAGCTTATAATTAACGCGGGTGCCAAATGTCGCCAATAGTATACAGTCATCAAGGTGTTTGCTTCCACTGCATAGGTTATTGAACGGAAAAAGAAAATGAGCACTATAGACGGAACAACCGACAAAACCGCACCTGCAATGTTTATTTTTTTGAGTTGGAAAATAAAGCCTACTATTAAAAGAAGAGAGCAAACAAGAGGTGTTATAATATATGCCAAAAATCCCTGACTCGTATCGGCACGGTCATTTAAATACATACTAAGCATATATAGCAAATTGATAATCAATTCATAACAAACCGTGCTTATGTAAATTACCTTTAAAATCTTGTAAAAAATATCATTAGCAGTAGCGTAACGAATATCGTTTTTGGCCTCAAGCCTCTTTACTATTTCAAGAATGCCATTATTCATTTTCATATTTATACTCTCCTACGCTTTGTAATGCTTATATTATATAACACAAATCATTTCTTGACAAGTATTTTCAAAATTATATAATAATTATGGTGATAAATATGAAAATTAACATTGTTATGGTTGAGCCCGAAATTCCGCAAAACACCGGTAACGTTGCACGCACCTGTGCCGCAACAGGAGCACGGCTTCACCTTGTAGGGCCTATGGGCTTTACCATTGACGACAAAAAGCTTAAAAGAGCAGGTCTTGATTATTGGCAGTATCTTGACATTACCTACTACAAGAATATTGACGAGTTTTTTGAGAAAAACCAAGGCGACTTTTTCTTTTTTACAACCAAGGCACGTCATACCCATTCGGAAATTTCCTACCCTGACAACTGCTACTTACTTTTCGGTAAGGAAACCAAGGGTCTGCCCGAGGAATTGTTACTGAAGCACCCGGACACTTGCGTAAGAATTCCCATGCAGGGAGAAATCCGCAGTCTCAACCTTTCAAATTCGGTAGCAATTGCCACATACGAAGTGCTGCGACAATGGGATTACCCTCAGCTTCAAAATTTTGGTCAGTTGCATAACTACAAGTGGGAAAATACTTAATTTTTTTGCATTTTACCTATTGAAAAAAATACAAAATGTGGTAAAATGATATGTGGTAAATTATTTATTATTCTGAAAGGAAGATATTAAATGAACGCTCTTAACAAAAAAACAGTTGATGACATTAATGTTAGCGGACAAAAGGTTCTTGTTCGTTGTGACTTTAATGTTCCTCTAAAAAACGGTGTAATTACCGACGAGAACAGAATTAATGCAGCTCTGCCCACCATTAAAAAGCTTATTGCTGACGGTGGCAAGGTTATTCTTTGCTCTCACCTTGGTAAGCCTAAGGGTGAACCTAAGCCCGAGCTTTCTTTAGCACCCGTAGCTAAAGCATTAAGCGAAAAGTTAGGCAAAGAGGTTATTTTTGCTGCTGACGATAATGTTGTAGGAGAGAATGCCAAAAAGGTTGTTGAAGCTATGAAGGACGGCGATGTTGTACTGCTCGAGAACACTCGCTACCGTGCAGAGGAAACCAAGAACGGCGAAGCCTTCTCGGCAGAGCTTGGCTCCTTAGCTGATATTTTCGTAAACGATGCTTTCGGCACCGCTCACAGAGCACACTGCTCCACCGTTGGTGTTGTATCCTATGTTAAAGAAGCCGTTGCCGGTTATCTTATCGGTAAAGAGCTTAAGTATTTAGGAAACGCCGTTGAAGATCCGGTTCGTCCTTTTGTTTGTATTTTAGGCGGTGCTAAGGTTGACAGTAAGCTTCCCGTTA
This sequence comes from Clostridia bacterium, assembly GCA_017434895.1. Taxonomy (GTDB): domain Bacteria; phylum Bacillota; class Clostridia; order Oscillospirales; family Acutalibacteraceae; genus UBA737. Next base: position 50,362 of record JAFSGB010000014.1, on the reverse strand, counting down.
TTGAAAATTTACTTTCTAAGGCCGATACTCTTATTATCGGCGGCGGTATGGCATATACATTCCTTGCCTCCAAGGGCTACGGTGTTGGTAAGTCTCTTGTTGACGAAACTAAAATTGAATACTGTGGTGAAATGATGAAAAAGGCTGAGGAAAAGGGAGTTAAAATCCTTCTTCCCATTGACTGTGCAGTTGTTAAATCATTCCCCGACCCCATTGATGCTCCAATTGATGTAGCATATGTTGACGCTGACAAAATTCCTGCTGACCTTGAAAGTCTTGATATCGGTCCTAAGACTGCTGAAATGTATGCAAATGAAGTTAAATCCGCTAAGACCGTTGTTTGGAACGGACCCATGGGCGTATTTGAGAACTCAACCCTCGCTGCAGGTACTTTAGAAGTAGCTAAGGCTTTGGCTGAGACCGATGCTGTTACGGTTATCGGCGGTGGCGACTCTGCCGCAGCAGTTAACAATTTAGGCTTTGGCGATAAGATGACACACATCTCCACCGGTGGCGGTGCTTCCCTTGAGTTCCTTGAGGGCAAAGAGCTTCCCGGTATTGCCGCACTTAACGATAAGTAATTTAAAATATTTATTAGGGGTGAACTTAAAAGTCACCCTTAAATTTTGAAAGGTAAATGAAAATGAATAAGAATTTAAGACCCGCCGTTATTGCCGGCAACTGGAAAATGAATAACACTCCTGCCGAGACTACTGCTCTTATCAACGAAATGAAGCCTTTGGTTGCAGACGCTGACTGCGACGTAGTTCTCTGTGTTCCTTTTATTGACATCGCCGCCGCAGTTGAGGCCGCAAAGGGCTCTAACATTAAGATTGGTGCTGAAAATGTTCACTTTAAGACAAGCGGTGCCTACACAGGCGAAATTTCTGCCGAGATGCTCATTGCCTCTGGTGTTGAGTATGTTGTAATCGGTCACAGTGAAAGAAGACAGTACTTCGGCGAAACCGACCAGACTGTAAACCTTCGCACACTTGCCGCGCTAAATAGCGGTCTAAAGGCTATCGTTTGTGTCGGTGAAACTCTTGAACAAAGAGAGCTTGGCTACACCGAGACTCTGCTTAAGTTCCAGACTAAAATGGCACTCACCAATGTAACTACCGAGCAGTTACAGAATGTTATTATCGCTTACGAGCCTGTTTGGGCTATCGGTACTGGCGTTACCGCTACTGCCGACCAAGCTGATGAGGGCAATCGTTATGTCAGAGAAGCTATTGCCGAGGTTTACGGTAAAGATGTTGCAGAAACCGTTACTATTCAGTACGGCGGTTCTATGAATGCTAAAAATGCAGACGAATTGGTTGCAAAGGCTAATGTTGACGGCGGTTTAATCGGCGGTGCTTCTTTAAAGGCAGAGGATTTCTCGATAATCGTTAAAGCAGCAAGTAAGTAATAGGGGTAAATAAATGAAAAAACCTATTGTTTTAACAATTATGGATGGTTTCGGCTTTAATGACGAAAAGGCAGTTAATGCTATCGAAGCCGCCTCCACCCCAAGACTTGACAAAATTTTTACCAACTGCCCCACCACAAAAATCGGTGCTTCAGGAATGGACGTAGGTCTTCCCGACGGTCAAATGGGCAACAGTGAGGTAGGACATACCAACATCGGCGCAGGCAGGGTTGTTTATCAAGAACTAACCAGAATTACCAAATCTATTGCAGACGGTAATTTCTTTAATAACACTGCTTTCTTAAATGCAATTGAAAACTGCAAAAAAAATGACAGTTCACTTCACCTAATGGGTCTTTTGTCCGACGGTGGCGTTCACTCACACAACGAACATCTTTATGCTTTGGTTGAAATGGCAAAAAGAAACGGCCTTAAAAAGGTTTATGTTCACGCTTTGCTTGATGGTCGTGATGTTCCTCCCTCCTCTGCCGCTGATTTTATTGACGCTTTGGAAGAAAAGCTCACAGAAATCGGTTGCGGAAAGCTTGCAACCGTTATGGGCAGATTTTACGGTATGGACAGAGATAACCGCTGGGAACGTGTAGGAAAAGCATACGCAGCCCTCGTTTACGGCGAGGGTGTTCAAGCCACTGATGCCGCAAAGGCAGTTCGTGAGTCCTACCTTAAAAAGGACGAGGAAGGCAAGTTTATTACCGACGAGTTCGTTCTTCCCACAGTTATTGATGGAACCGAGCGAATTAAAACAAACGACAGCGTTATATTCTTTAACTTCCGCCCCGACAGAGCAAGAGAAATTACCCGTACCTTTGTGGATGACGATTTCGCAGGCTTTACCCGTATCGGCGGCAGACAAAAAGTATACTATGTGTGTATGACCCAGTACGATGCTTCTATGCCTAATGTTGATGTTGCTTTTAAGCCACAAACCCTTGAAAATACTCTGGGCGAATTTTTGGCTAAGCAAAATATGACCCAACTCCGCATTGCCGAGACCGAGAAATATGCCCATGTAACATTTTTCTTTAACGGCGGTCGCGAGGTTATGTTTGAGGGTGAAGACAGAATTCTTGTTAACTCTCCTAAGGTTGCAACCTATGATTTACAACCCGAAATGAGTGCTAACGAGGTTTGCGACAAGGTTTGCGAGGCTATTGAGACTGGCAAATACGATGTTGTAATTCTTAACTTTGCTAACTGCGATATGGTAGGTCACACCGGTTTCTTTGATGCTGCAGTTAAGGCGGTTGAGACTGTTGACACTTGCGTAGGCAAAGTAGAGGACGCAGTTCTTAAAATGGGCGGCATAATGCTTCTTACTGCCGACCATGGAAACGCCGACCGTATGATTGATACCGACGGCTCACCTTTTACCGCTCACACCACAAACCCTGTCCCCTTTAGTGTAATCGGTAAGGACTGTGAACTTCGTAACGGCGGAAAGCTTTGCGATATCTCCCCCACAATTATTAAATTGTTAGGTCTTGAGCAACCTACTGAAATGACCGGAACATCAATAATTAAATAAATAGCTAAAAATTCCTGTGATTGACTCACAGGAATTTTTCTTTAGCTTTAATAATCTGTTTTTGGTAGCGGTCTTCTTCTGAAAAGATGCAGCCGCAGTATTTTTGCATATAAAGTCCTATTTCTCTGGCCTTTTGGTTGCCCTCACGGAAGTTAGGTCTGAAATCCTTATAATAAAACTTAACGCCGTATTTTTCTGCCAGTTCCTCTGCTTTCTTAACCATTAGTTCATGGTCTTGGTAAATACTGGCAAAAAGTGTTGAAGTGAACCCGTCAAAACCGTTATCGCGAGCATATTTAACTGTTTCCTCAAGACGTACAGAGTAGCAGTAGACACATCTGCCTTTAATATCCTCGGCAACATTTTTTACAAACTCTTTGAGTCCGTAATCCTCCTTAACTACAAGGGGGATTTTTTGTGCCTTCATAAAATCCACAAGACAGTCACGCCGTGCCTCGTACTCCTTAAATGGGTGAATGTTGGGATTGAACCAAAATGCGACTACATCCAAGCCCACATTTTTAAGCGGCTCCACACAGGAAACCGAACAGGGAGCGCAACAGCAATGAAGCAAAATTTTAGGCATTTTACTCCATATCCTTTCCGCAACAACGCTTGTACTTTTTACCACTACCGCATGGGCAAAGCGCGTTTTTGCCCACAACGCCTTTCCCTCTTACAGTCAAGGGCTTGTCGCCGGTGGAGGTTTCCTCTGCCACCTTTTCACGCTTTACCTCCTCGTTAGACCTAATTCTAACGCTGAGTACAAGCTTTGCGGTCTGCTCGCGGATAGTATCGGTCATAGCAGAGAACATATCAAAGCTTTCGTTTCTGTATTCCACAACGGGGTCATGCTGACCGTAAGCACGAAGTCCTATACCTTGACGAAGCTGGTCCATAGCATCAATGTGATCCATCCAGTTAGTGTCAACACTTCTAAGCAACATTACACGCTCCATTTCGCGCATAATTTCACTACCGTACATTTCCTCGCGTTGGTCATATTTGGTGTTTGCTTTTTCCTTTAGAAACTCAACAACATTCTCTTTGGTCATACTGTTAAGCTTTTCGGTGGTGAAATCAAGGTCGTCAACATCGGTAACCCAACCGAGAAAATACTCTTTTAACCCCTTTAAATCCCAGTTGTCGTCAATAGTGTCTGCAAGATAAATTCCGCAATAGGCTTCAATGGTATCGTCAACCATACGGCGAATGGTGTCCTTAATATCCTCACCGTCGAGCACCTTGTTACGCTGACCGTAAATAATCTCGCGTTGTTTGTTCATTACATCATCATACTGAAGCACATTCTTACGGATAGCGAAGTTGATACCCTCTTTTTTCTTCTGCGCACCCTCAATAGACTTGGAAAGCATACCACTTTCAAGCGGCATATCCTCATCCACCTTTAGAGTGTCCATCATAAGTGAAATTCTTTCTCCGCCGAATAAACGCATTAAATCGTCCTCTAAAGATACAAAGAACTGGGTATTACCTGGGTCACCTTGACGGCCTGCTCGACCTCTTAACTGGTTGTCAATACGACGAGAATCGTGACGCTCTGTACCAATAATACAAAGACCGCCGGCATTTTTAACCGCCTCTGCCTCGGGTGCAATTTCTGATTTAAATTTATTGTAATAATCCTTATAGGTATTTCTGGCGTTAATGACATCATTGTTATTATTCTCAGCAAAGCCGGTAGCCTCAGCGATAATTTCCTCACTAAAGCCGTCGTGACGGAGTGCCGCCTTTGCCAAATATTCGGCGTTACCTCCAAGCATAATATCAGTACCGCGGCCTGCCATATTAGTAGCAATAGTAACGGCACCTAATTTTCCGGCTTGGGCAATAATTTCAGCCTCTTTTTCGTGGTGCTTAGCGTTAAGTACATTATGTCGGATACCTTTACGCTTAAGCATTGCAGACAAAAGCTCAGATTTTTCAATTGTAACGGTGCCCACAAGCACAGGTTGACCCTTTTTGTGAGCCTGTGCAATCTTTTCGATTACTGCATTATATTTACCCTTTTCGGTTTTGTAAACCACATCGTTTTCATCAATACGGGCAATAGGCTTGTTTGTGGGAATTTCCACAACATCAAGCTTGTAAATCTGTTGAAATTCGGCTTCCTCGGTCATAGCAGTACCGGTCATACCCGAAAGCTTAGAGTAAAGACGGAAGAAGTTTTGGAATGTAATGGTGGCAAGGGTTTTAGACTCCTTGGCAACCTTTACTCCCTCCTTAGCCTCAATAGCTTGGTGCAGACCCTCGTTATAACGGCGGCCAAACATAAGACGACCGGTAAATTCGTCAACAATTATAACCTCGCCGTCCTTTACAACATAATCCACATCACGCTTCATTATGCCGTACGCCTTAATTGCTTGGTTTATGTGGTGGGCAATGGCGATATTTTCACTGTCATTAAGATTATCAATGCCGAAATATTCCTCCACCTTTTTAACACCCTGTGGGGTAAGAGTGGCGGTTTTAGCCTTTTCGTCCACAACATAATCGCCGTCGTAGTTGGTGTCCTCGTCGCTTGCTTTATCGTCCATTTCCTTTATTTTGAACATTTTAAGACTTCTTGCCACACTGTTAGCTTTAGTGTACAAATCGGTGGATTTATCACTTTGTCCCGAAATAATAAGAGGAGTTCTTGCCTCGTCAATTAAAATAGAGTCAACCTCGTCCACAATGGCAAAATTATGCTCCCTTTGAACCTTTTCCGCCTTGTAGATTACCATATTATCTCTTAGATAATCAAAGCCTAGCTCATTGTTTGTACAGTAGGTAATATCAGCTTCATAAGCAACTTTTTTATCCTCGTGGGTCATTCCGTGGATAATAAGACCAACGCTAAGTCCCATAAAACGGTACAATTTACCCATCCACTCAGAGTCTCGCTTAGCAAGGTAATCGTTAACAGTTACAATGTGAACACCCTTACCGGAAAGGGCGTTAAGGTATGCAGGAAGTGTTGCGACCAAGGTTTTACCCTCGCCCGTTTTCATTTCGGCTATTCTGCCTTGATGGAGAATAATACCGCCGATAATCTGTACTGGGAAATGTCGCATACCAAGTACTCGGTCAGAAGCCTCTCTCAAAGCGGCAAACGCTTCAGGGAGGATATCGTCAAGGGTCTCGCCCACAGCCAGTCTGTCCTTAAACTCCTGTGTTTTGGCTTGAAGTTCGCTGTCAGACAGACTGCGGTACTCCTCCTCCAAATCCAAAACACTTTTTTGCAGGGGCAAAATTCTTTTTATTTCTTTTTCACTGTAATTTCCAAATAAAGCTTTGAGTAAACCCATAATTTACCTCTAATCTAAATATATATAAACACATTTTACCACATAATTGTAAATAAATATAGTATTTTTAAAAAAATATCTAAAATAATCTGTTCTCTGCTGCCTTATACAACAAAACAGGCACCGTACAGATTGCACGATGCCTGTTTAAAACTCAATCAATTGCCGAATTTAGCAACGTTCAGCTTAATTCCGGGGCCCATTGTGGTAGCAATGGTGCAGGATTTAATGTACTGACCCTTTGTGGCGGCAGGCTTAGCCTTAACGATAGCACTCATAAGAGCATCTAAGTTCTCTTTGAGCTTTTCGCCACCGAAGGAAACCTTACCAATGGGGCAGTGAATGATGTTGGTCTTGTCAAGACGGTACTCAATCTTACCAGCTTTTGCTTCGGTAACAGCCTTAGCTACATCGGGTGTAACGGTACCGGCCTTAGGGGTTGGCATTAAGCCACGGGGACCCAAAACCTTACCAAGACGTCCTACAATACCCATCATATCGGGTGTTGCAATAACAACATCAAAATCTAACCAGTTTTCATTCTGGATTTTAGCAACCATTTCCTCGGCACCTACAAAGTCGGAGCCAGCATCAATAGCAGCCTGAGCCTTGTCACCCTTAGCAATAACTAAGGTTCTAACGGTTTTACCTGTTCCGTTGGGAAGAACTACGGCACCGCGAACCTGTTGGTCAGCGTGGCGGGAGTCTACACCCAAGCGAACGTGAATTTCAACCGTTTCATCGAATTTAGCAGTACCGGTCTTAACGGCAACCTCAACTGCCTCTTCTACATCGTACAGCTTACCGGTTTCAATAAGCTGTGCGTTTTCATTATACTTTTTTCCGTGTTTCATACTTTACCTCCCAATAAGTGGTTAAATCGGAATTTTCCTCCCACAAGAGAGAATTAATCGACTACTTCTACACCCATGCTGCGAGCAGTACCTGCTATCATACTCATAGCAGCCTCAATACTAGCGGCATTCAAGTCGGGCATTTTTGTTTCAGCAATCTTCTGTATCTGCTCTTTGGTAATCTTGGCAACCTTGGTTTTATTAGGTGTGCCGGAAGCACTCTCAATGCCGCAAGCCTTTTTAATAAGAACAGCTGCGGGCGGAGTTTTTGTAACAAAACTGAAAGAACGGTCTGCGTAAACAGTAATGATTACAGGAATAATAAGACCGGCATCATTCTTTGTTCTCTCGTTAAACTCCTTAGTAAACGCCATAATGTTGACGCCGTGCTGACCGAGAGCAGGACCAACCGGTGGAGCCGGTGTAGCCTTACCTGCAGGGATTTGAAGCTTAATGTAACCTGTGATTTTCTGAGCCATTTGTTTGCACCTCCATTATTCGTGGTAACAGTGTTTTAAAAACACCTTGGCGGAACGGTCATATTCCGTCCCTCCCACCGTGACACTAACTACCCAGTGTCGGGGGTTGGCAAATTATTGCCGTAAATCTAAGCATTTCTGCCGATTAACAAATTATTCGTCCGAAATAGAAATTTGGTCAAGCTCAAGCTCAACGGGGGTTTCTCTTCCAAACATTGAGAGAACTACACATACGTTATTGTTTGCAGCATCAACCGTCTTAACAACACCGCTGTAACCCTCAAGAGGACCACTGATAATTTTGACATTATCGCCCTCACGGTAGCCAACCTCAACGCTGTGCTTTTCAACGCCCAGTGCGGCAACCTCTTCATCAGTTAGCGGAACAGGCTTTGAAGCCGGTCCCACAAATCCCGTACAACCGCGGATGTTTCTTACAACATACCAGCTGTCATCGGTTACAATCATTTTAATAAGAACATAACCCGGGAATATTTTGCGTTCAACCTCACGCTTTTTGTCTTCTTTGATTTCAGTAACAATCTCAGTTGGAATCCTTATATCCTGTATAAGGTCCTGCATACCGCGGCTTTCTACCATGGTTGCAAGGTCAGTCGCTACCTTGTTTTCGTATCCTGAATAGGTATGTGCTACATACCATTTAGCTTCATTCGTTCCCGACATATTATACACCTAAAATCAACTCAAGTAGTTTTGCAAGACCATAGTCAACTGCCCAGATAAATGCACCGACAATCAAACACACAACAATAACGATAAGTGTGTTCTTTGCTACATCCTTCCACCCGGGCCAAACGATTTTCTTAACTTCGCTCTTGTAATCTCTAAAGAAACGCACTATACGTTTTGGAATTGTAAGCTTGCTGCCCTTAGAAGCTTGAACCTCAAGATAATCATCGATTAAAAGGTGAGCTAAAGTAACAACTGTAAATGCGAACAAAACAATAGCAGTAATAAGAACAAAGGGAGCGTATTCAACCTTTGTAACATTTGCTAAAGGTTGCCAGTCAACAAATTTGCCGGCACTTGAAAGCGCGATAACAAGCATATAAATTGCAGATATTATACCAACAATCGGCGCTGCATAACGAAGCTTTTTAAACTTGATAGAAGCAGCTGCAAAGAATGTGGCCAAAACTGTTAAAAGGAAGCAGAACAAAATCTGTGAAGATTTATACATATTGACTTCTGCTGAGCCAAACTCAATAGTAGCACCAAAGCCAAGTTCCGTGCCAACCAAGGTAACATCCTTGCCTGCTGAAGTAATGGTGGCAAAGTCGGTAAGAAATAGGACAACTGAAGCTAAACCTAAAATTAAGCCTAAAATCCAGCAAATTTTATTTAAAGTTTTCATCGCCTTACCTCCTACTTTGTTTCCTTGTGAAGGGTGTGCTTCTTACAAAATCTGCAGTACTTATTCATTTCAAGCCTGTCCGGATCATTCTTCTTGTTTTTCATTGTGTTGTAGTTGCGTTGCTTACATTCTGTGCAAGCTAAAGTTATTTTAACTCTCATAACGGCACCTCCCGCTTTACGGAAATTATTCTTGCTTTTACTCTAGTTAATGTAAAAGTAAAGCCTCCCTCTGAGGATGACATTTTGTGCCATATCACAAGATATTGAAGCGATATGAAAGCACTACACAAAATACAGTGTCAACCTACATTTAAAAAATCTTTACAAAAAAAAAGACCTTTCAGAGGTAGAGTAATTATAGCACAATCCCCCTTATTAGTCAAGGCTTTTTTTGAATTTTTACAGCGAAATGATGCGGATTACTTAGTAATCAATAATGTCACTCTCTATGCTCATAATGATGTAATACCGCCTCTGAAATTGTGCAGGGATTTTTCCGGTGCTACCGCACCTATCGCCTCGCTTTCGCTCGTTACCCAAGTCGGCGTAGCCAATCGAACTGTATTTTCTCCAAATTTTAACGGGATACTCTGCGGGTTCTCATCCCTAACACAAGTGAAAAATTAATAGCCTGCCCTAAAGGGCAGGCTATTAATTTTGTCAAGGCACTACAAAAAAGATGTTTTCTTCCAATTATGCGGAGGGATTCGAACCCACACACAAATCTTTTTCATAGTTTAACCTTTTTTATTGTTCTTTTTTATTCTTTAACCAAAATTACATAGTCAATATATTCGCCATGCTTTAGCTCAACCATTAAAACATTAGGGTCCTCCTTTGTCATATACAGACCGCCCGCAACATCACTTAAATGTGTTTGGTAAGTACCTTCAAAGTCGTAGGCTTCTCCTAAATATTTGTCAGGTGTGTAGACTTTGGTGCTTGTACTACATTGCACGAAATTAGCACCGTTATACTTAACCATTCCAATAACGTCGACAACATTACTTGATTGGTTGTTCGTTTCAGGTTCTATATAATCTTTTTCGCCAATTATAGTAGAGTCCTCTAATTCAATTGGTTTTGTATTGCTAAAAAAATCGCCCTGCCATAAACCTAGACCAAGAAGTGCCACAAGGCAAAAACAGCAAATTGGTATTATTGCTTTTTTCATAACTTTTCTCCTATTTCTTTGGTCGTTTTCGTGTTCTCCTATTCGACGGAGAACATCATTTGCCATTTCGTTATAGTTCTTCATAAACGAAGCCCTCCAATTCAAGTTGTGATTTAAGTGACTTACGAGCACGATACACAAGGGTTTCTATGCTGTGCACACTTTTTTTCATTACTACCGCCGCTTGCTTGATACTAAAGTCTTCAAAATAAATAAGCCACAATATTTGTCTATATTCCGATTTTAGTTTTCCTAATGTGCGGTGAACTGTAATTTTTCTTTCTTCCTTAATGTAGGCAAGTTCAAGATTTTGTTCTTCACTAACAAGCTCGGGACAATCATCTATAGATATATTAGCGTGTTTAGAATCTCGCCTTAAATAATCAATTGCCACATTCCGTCCGATTGTGTAAAGCCAGGTTTTGAACAAGCCTTTTCCATTGTCTTTTGGTTTCTTTATACCAAGAAGCACAAAAGTATCTTCGGCAAGTTCTTCAGCAATATGTATATTGCCGACAAAACTGTTGAGATAAAGAATGAGACCATCTTTGTAGTCCCTTATGATTTCTACTAAGCCGCTTTCATCACCACCTTCGCGGAAACGGCGGTAGCTACTTGCACCGTTGTCCATGCGCTTCTCCTTTCCAAAAGAGACTGTTTTTTTGCTCTTTCACTTATTACACGAAACTGTAACCCCAAACCTCACAGTTCTTTCTTAAAATATTATACCACTATTATCTTTTTTGCAAAATTAAAAGTAAGGCAGAGCCTTTTAAAAAACTTCTTCACTATTCACTACTATTTATTACTTTACAAAAATCCGAGTAAATAAAAGAAAAGTGAAGAGTGAAGAGGTAAAAGTGAAAAAGTAAAAATCGCAGTAACACACGTTACGAGGATTTTTGGCGGAGAAGGAGGGATTTGAACCTATGTAATTTTCTTTATATTTGAATTTTATTATTAAGACATTAAAGTTTGATATTGAAATTTGTTTGTCGGTATGTTATTATATAAAAAACTTAATAACTCAAACTGCCACCGGGTAGTAGATGCATAAAGCATTCGTTTGCATATCGTTAGGTCTTAGAAGATATGCATACGGATGTTTATTTTTTTAGGAGGAATTGAATTGAAAAACTATTTTTCAAAATTAGAAATTATTTTATGGAGTTCTTCGATATTGTTAATCATTGGTTCTTTTTGCATATTTGACAGGGAAAATTATTTAACCTTATTAGCCTCACTTATAGGTGTTACCTCACTCATCTTTAATGCAAAGGGAAATCCTTTCGGACAATTACTAATGGTATTTTTCAGTTTGCTATACGGAATAATTTCATTCAGCTTTGCTTATTATGGTGAAATGATTACCTATCTTGGTATGACAATGCCAATGGCAGTGTTCGCTTTGATATCGTGGCTTCAAAATCCGTATAAAGAAAACCGGGCGGAGGTTAAGATAAATGCGATTAGTACAAAAGAAACTTTATTTATGTGGATTGGTGCAGTGGGAATAACAGCTTTGTTCTATTTCGTATTAGAGTATTTCCATACTGCAAACATTATCCCAAGCACTATATCAGTTACAACAAGTTTTGTTGCCGTATATCTTACATTTAGAAGAAGTCCATTATTTGCATTGGCATATGCATCTAATGATATCGTACTAATAATTCTATGGGTAATGGCAAGTGTGTATAATATTCGATATATTTCTGTCGTGGTATGCTTCATTACATTTTTAATTAACGATATATACGGGTATATAAGTTGGCAGAAAATGAAGATTAGACAAAGTCAAAGCTAATATTTCAAATCAACTCACCTGACAGAACTGCGGAATAAAACAAACAAAAAAATCAGTAAATAACCTGATTCCTGTTTGTTCAGATATAGACTAAGGGGTTCGAAAAGGCTTGTTATTAATTTTTTGTGTCCTATTTTAGAGATTTTTGAAAATCAGTCCACATCTCAAAATAAAAAAGCGACCTCGAAAATCCGCTTAAATAAAGGGTTTATAAACAAAACACCATTGGAGTCCAAACCGTAGGGGTTCAGATTTCAATGGTGTCTTCATATGGCTGGGGAATAGGGATTCGAACCCCAACAAACAGAGTCAGAGTCTGTCGTGCTACCGTTACACAATTCCCCAAAATTTTGCAACAATATCATTATATCCCTTTTTCCCCTATTGTCAAGTTATTTTTTTAAAATCAAAGATATTTTCTTAAATCAACCGCAAGCTCACTTTCAAGATTAATGAGTCGCTTTGTAAGGTTTTTTGAATTTTCATCGGCCGCCGCATATTGATTAAGATATTTATTAAGAGACTTAACCCCCATATTACATCCATCGGTTATAAGGTCGGCGATTGTGTTATCAGTTTCGTTCATTTGAAGCTTCATTTCGGTCTTAATCTTTGCCATACCCTCGGCAATAATATTCGGATCCTTACCCTCATCATCATATTTGCCGAGCAACTCCTGAAGTTCCTTATCAAGCTCGTCGTGTCTGTCCTTGCAAGCGTGCAAAAGCTCCTTTAAATCCTTGTTTTCAACACGGTCTAAAACATCGTTAATAGACTTTACTCCCATTTTAATACCCGCATCGCATTCACGAAGCAGTCGTACAGTATCTTTTTCTATCATAGTATATCCTCCTTTTAAAAAATAGTATATACAAATTAGAATAAAAAATACAAGCACCCGCCCAAAAAGGACAGATGCTTAAGATGGCGTTCCCGAGAGGATTTGAACCTCCGACCCCTCGCTTAGGAGGCGAGTGCTCTATCCAGCTGAGCTACGGAAACATAATTTTTAAGGCTGACAGAAAATTGTCAGCCTTAGTATTTTACACCAAAACAAAACTAATGTCAACTAAAAGATAGACATTTGGTTGGTATCGGGCAGGTCGTTCATTGCACCCAAATCGGCAAGGTTTTGGATAATAGTTTTGGAAACTCCCGCTTCAATTTGGAAATCTTCTTTGGAAACAAAATTTCCTCGCTGTGCGGCATCGTAAATAGCATAAGCTGCCTTTTCACCTACACCGCCGAGTGCTCCGAAGGGAAGTCGCATTTTGCCGTCCTCTGGCACAAACTTCATAGCCTGGGATTTATTTATATCAATTGGCAGCACCTCAATACCGCGAGCCATCATTTCATTGAAAATAAGCATATTTTCATAAACATCAAGTTCTTTCTTGGTAGCCTCCTTGCCCTTTGCCTTAATATCTCTAAGATATTTTTGAACTGCGGGTCTGCCACCCATAAGGGTAGGTACATCTACATCCTCGGGACGGGCAGTAAAATAAGCACAGTAGAATTCAAGGGGCCTGTATACCTTGTACCAAGCAACACGAATTGCGGCAGTAACATAAGCTGCGGCGTGAGCCTTGGGGAACATATACTTAATCTTATAACAGCTCTGAATATACCACTCGGGTACATTCACCTTGCGCATATCCTCCTCCATACCGCCCCATTCTTCCTTGGAAACCTTACCCTTAGCAACAAGTCCCTTACGAACGGTCTCGGTAATTTTAAAGGCTCTGCCCTCTTCCATACCTTGGTGAATTAGGTAGACCATAATATTATCACGGGTACCGATAACCTCTGAAATGGTGCAGGTACCGTTATCAATCAAATCCTTAGCATTACCGAGGTAAACATCGGTGCCATGGGAAAGACCCGAAATTTGGAGCAGATCGGAGAAATTCTTTGGCTTACAGTCGGCAAGCATTCCACGAACAAAGCCAGTACCGAACTCAGGTATACAATATGTACCGGTCGTGGATTCGATTTCCTCGGGAGTAACACCTAGAGCCTCAGTAGAAGTAAAGAGACTGTAAACCTTGGGGTCACTCATAGAAACCTCACTTACAGGGATGCCTGAATACTCCTCCAAATACTTGTAGGTGGTAGGAATAACATGACCTAACTCGTCAAGCTTTAATATTGTATCGTGGATAGAATGGAAGTCAAAATGGGTAGTTACAACATCGGAATTAACATCGTCGGCAGGATGTTGCACGGGACAGAAATCAAAGATTTCCTTGTCGCGTGGCACTACAATCATGCCTGCAGGGTGCTGACCGGTGGTGGTTTTAACCTTTGCCCCCTCAACCATAGCGGCTAAGCGGTTAAGCTCCGCGTTACTTAGTGTTACGCCCTTTTTCTCAGCATATGCCTTGGCAAAGCCGTAGGCGGTTTTTTCCGCAACAGTAGAAATTGTTCCCGCCTTAAATACATTTTCACTGCCAAAAAGACTTTCGGTATACTTTTGCACTTGAGTTTGGAACTCGTTGGAGAAATTAAGGTCAATATCAGGTACCTTATCACCCTTAAATCCTAGAAAAGTTTCAAAGGGGATATCGTGACCGTCTCTGTCCATCATTTCACCGCAATTTGGACAAGCCTTTTCGGGTAAATCAAAGCCAGAGCCAACGCTACCGTCGGTGAAAAATTCACTGTAACAGCATTTTGGACAAACATAGTGGGGTGCTAATGGGTTAACCTCGGAAATACCAGCCATTGTTGCAACAAAGGATGATCCAACCGAACCACGGGAGCCTACTAAGTAGCCGTTTTCTTCGCTGTAAGCAACAAGCTTTTGCGCCGAAATATACATTATTGAAAATCCGTTATTAATAATAGAATTAAGTTCTTTTTCCAGTCTTTTTTCCACAATTTCGGGAACATTTTCACCGTAGCGTTTATGCACATTATCCCAACAAATTTGGCGTAGCAGCTCATCTGAACCCTCGATTACCGGCGGATAATTGCCCTCTGGCACAGGGATAACATCCCCATCAATCATATCGGCAATTTTATTTGGGTTATCAATAACAAATTCCTTAGCTCTCTCACCGAAATAATCAAAATCGGCGAGCATTTCGGCGGTGGTTTTAAGGTACAAGGGCGCTTGATTATCAAAATCGTCAAAGCCTTGGCCCGCCATTAGAATTTTACGGATGATTTCGTCACTTTTTTTAAGGAAATGAACGTCACCAGTGGCCACAACGGGGAGCCCAAGTTCGTCAGCAATTTCTACAACCTTGCGATTGAAATCCTTGATTACATCAAGGGTTTTAACCTTGCGAAATTTGTTAGGAATTACCGCTCCCGTCTTTTTATCAGTCTTATCAGGGGCCGAGGACTCTCGCACCATAAATTGGTTATTACCCAATGGTTGAATTTCCAAATAATCATAGAAAGACGCCCGTCTTATCAATTCCTCGTGCGGCTTTTCCTCAATTATAGCCTGATAAAGGTCACCCTGCTCACAAGCAGAGCCGATTATTAGACCCTCACGAAGTTTCTCCAGCTTGGAGCGAAGCGTTAAGGGCTTTCCGTGAAAATCCTTTAAATGCGCCTCTGAAATCAGCTTATATAAATTCTTAAGTCCGACCAAATTCTTAACCAAAATAATCTGGTGGTGGCGGTACTTTGCCAGTTCCTTTGCGGTCATACCCTCAATATTGTTGGCAATATCGTCCACAAAGTAGGCTTCCACACCGTAAATTACCTTAAAATCGCCACCCTTTTTGCGAATACCCTTAACGGCACCTGCGGCGGCGGGGTAGGACTGAACAACACCGTGGTCGGTAATGGCAATTGCCTTGTGACCCCAAGCGTAGGCTTGATTTATAATATCCTCGGCGGGACTTACCGCATCCTTTGCCGACATATTGGTATGGCAATGAAGTTCAACCCTTTTTTCGCCCTCAAAGTCATCCGTTTCGGTATATTTTTGAAGCAAAGCAATAGAGCGCGGCTTTACAATAAATTCTTTTTTGTAGCTATCAAACTCATAAGAACCGTTAACAAGGACGAAATTGCCCTTTTTAATTGGCGCAATCTCCCCCATTCTTTTTGGGTCCATAAACATAGTGGCGGTAAGAGAATTTGTGTAATCACTAAAGGAAAAGGTGAAAATTATCGCCTCTCCTCTTTTGGTGTTAATGGTGCGGCTCTCGGTCGCAAAAACCTCACCCCAGCAACTGATTTCTAAGTCCTCATCACTAACCTCAATCATAGGCTTAGTGTTAGTGTCAATCCGTCTGCCGTAGAAAAGCTTAGGCTCGTCCAGATAAACAATGCCGTTTTGAGGCTTTTCCTCCCGCTTTTCAAAGGAAATTTTCTTTTCCCCGTTTTCCTTTTTATCTGCCATTTTGACCTGCTGTTTGGGTGGCTCTGTCACAGGCGGAAGCTCCATTTCGGTGTCCTCAAGCTGACCGTCGAACAAAACATTAATATCGCGGCCGAAAAGCTCCTTAATCCTTAGTTTAAATAGGTTTTCAAAGTTACATCTTTGAATTTTTTCAAAGCCGCCATGCTTTAGCGTGATTTTTACATTTTCCTCTTCAACAGTGTAATCAGCACCGTTTAAATATCCGTTTATAAATGCATTTTTAAGGCGGATTTCCTCAGCAACATCATTTAAAGCCGAGGACTCAAAGGCGTTAGCGGAAAACACGAAATCCACCATGCAAGCATTTAACTTGAGGGTTGTTTTTATGTAGTCGTTAATTTGACGCCTACATTTTAAAGGAATATAACAATCGCATCTTAAAACAGTGTCAATTCCTCTTTCCTCTATATTCAGTTTGCAAGTTTCTATTAAACAGTTTTTCAAAAGCTCAGCAATTTCCTCTTCCGGGAACACACCGAAAATTTCACTGAATATAGGCTTAGACATCCTTTACAACTCCATTACATTTTTTCAATTTCTTGACAGAGAGCAACAAGAAGCTCATCTTCATTTAACTTCTTTATAATTTTTCCCTTTTTAAAGAGAACTCCGCAACCGTCTCCACCAGCAATTCCGATATCTGCGGCAGAAGCTTCACCAGGACCGTTTACAACACAACCCATTATAGCGACGGTTATATCCTTATTGACACCCGCAAGGCGTTTTTCTGCCTCCTTGGCAATGCCGATTAAGTCAATCCTTGTTCTTCCACAGGTAGGACACGAAACAAACCTTATACCGCCTTGACGCAAATCAATGGCTTTAAGCAGCTTAATGCCTGCCTCGACCTCTTTTACAGGGTCGTCGGTAAGGGAAATACGGATAGTATCCCCAATCCCTCTAAGCAATAAACCGCCTATACCTGCAGCAGATTTAATAACACCCATATTTTCGGTGCCCGCCTCGGTAACACCTAAATGCAAAGCATAGGGACATTTTTCAGCCGCTAGCTCATATGCTTTATACATCATTCTGGTATCCGACGACTTAAGGGACAGTACAATATCGTTAAAATCAAACTTTTCCAAAAGAGATATATGGTAAAGTCCGCTTTCCACCAAAGCCTCGGGGGTTACACCGCCGTATTTTGCCAGAATATTCTTTTCAAGCGAGCCGGAATTCACACCTATTCTAATGGGAACACCCGCATTTTTGCAAGCATCGGCTACAGCCTTAACCTTACTATCATCTCCAATGTTGCCGGGGTTAATTCGCACCTTGTCAACCCCTGCGGCAACGCTTTCAACCGCCAAGCGGTAATCAAAATGAATGTCAGCCACAAGTGGAATTGAAATACTTTTCTTTAAGGCTTCAAGCGTTTTAAGTGCTTGTTTATCGGGCACTGTAACACGTACAATATCGCACCCTGCATTTTGAAGCCGCAGTGCCTGTGCAACATTTCCCTCAATATCGTGCACGGGAACACTTAACATTGACTGAACAGAAACTGCACTTCCGCCGCCAATTTCCAAACTGCCAGCCTTAACCTTTTTCGTTTCCTTATTAGTAAACATCATATCACCCGAAAATTAAAGTCCAAATATCCTTTGCGGCAATTAGTATCATAATACCAAATAAAACCACAAAGCCCACAGTGTGAATTACCGACTCGTATTTTTGCGGAACGGGCTTTTTTGCAATCATTTCATATAGAATGAATATCAACCGTCCGCCGTCGAGTGCGGGGATTGGAAAAAGATTGAAAATCCCTAGATTTATGGTTATGAATGCCATTATCGGCAGAACGTTCATCAGGCTTTGCTTTGCCACATTAGCGACCGCCACCGTAACGCCAACCGGTCCCGAAACGGCACTGATACCGTACTTACCGGTAATTAAATCAGCAAAGCTTCTCCACGTTACGGCACAGTACGAAATTGCAGTTTTTACAGTGTTTTTAATGTATGACCAAATGGTCTTTTTTTCACCGTAAACCTTAAAATCCACATTAAGATATTTTATACCCTCTACTTCTGAGGACTTAAACTCTACATCCTTTAAAAGCTTCTTTTCACCCTTACGCTCAACCTCAATATCAATTTTACCGTCATCAATATTAGTAAAGGCGTAGCTTAAATCGTAGGTAGTAAAAATATTTCTCCCGTCTACCGATAAAATAGTATCCTCAGCCATAAGACCCGTTTGCTGACTCGTGGCATTTTCGGAAAATTCGGCAATAGTAGTTGTAGTAAACATTTTTGTAGGAGCTAAAGTAATTGCAACAATAATAAGACCTAAAAGCAAATTAAATGTAGCACCCATAATAACGATTATGAACCTCTTCCAAGGAGCTTTGTTGCAAAAGGCACGCTCGTCGGTGCTGTCCTCATCCTCACCCTCCATAGCGCAGTAACCGCCAAGGGGAATGAGCTTTACTAAATATTTAGTTTCTTTGCCCTGCTTTTTTAAAAGTGTGGGACCAAAGCCAATGGCGAACTCGTTAACACGCACACCCAAAAGCTTAGCTGAGATAAAATGACCGAATTCGTGAATAATTATAAGGCTTAAAAAAAGCAAAATCGCCACCAAATAAGGCCATAGGTTGTTTAGAAAGTTTAAAATTTTAATCACCTTTTCTGACAATCTCTCGTGCGAGAGTGTCTGCATAGAAAATATCGTCTAGAGTAAATTCCTTTTTGTTGTTAACTGTATTTAAGGCTTTTTCAACAAGCTCTGCAATTTGCAAGAACTTAATTTTCCCCTCTAAGAAAAGCCTTACTGCCTCCTCATTAGCGCCGTTAATAACGGTGGGTGCAATACCACCCTCAGTAATTGCCTTAACGCAAAGGGGTAAGCACCTAAATGTTTCGGTGTCGGGTCTTGCAAATGTTAAAGTTCCAATCTTAAACAAATCAAGCCTTTCAAAGGCATAATCGCTTCTTTCGGGGTAGGTTAAGGCATATTGAATAGGAAGTCGCATATCGGGAGTTCCAAGCTGTGCTATAACCGCGCCGTCTGAAAGCTCAACACCCGAGTGGATAATGCTCTGTCTGTGAACCAGTACCTCAATATTATCAGCGCTAATATCAAATAAATGAACTGCCTCAATAACCTCAAGACCCTTGTTCATTAAGGTTGCCGAATCAATGGTGATTTTAGCACCCATTGACCAGTTGGGGTGGTTTAGCGCTTCCTTTACGGTTACATTTTCTAAATCCTTTTTAGTCTTTTCAAAGAAAGGACCGCCAGAGGCTGTCAGCAAAATCCTTTTTATACTGCCTTTAGGGGCGCCCTGTAACGACTGAAAAATTGCCGAATGCTCACTGTCAACAGGTAAAATGCTGATACCCTTTTCTTTAGCTTTTCTCTTTACAATTTCACCGCCGGTAACCAAGGTTTCCTTATTGGCAAGGGCTATGGTTTTCCCCGATTCAATAGCAGAAAGCGTAGGCTTTAGTCCCGCAATTCCCACAATTGCATTAACAACTGTGTCACCGCAACCGCCTGCAACCTCGCAAACACCCTCTTCACCTGATAACACCTTAGTGTCGGTGTCAGCGAGCTTTATTTTTAAATCCCGTGCCTTTTCTTCATTAAAAACCGCAACGTTTTTTGGTTTCCACTCTCTGGCTTGTTGCTCCAATAACTCGATATTACCGCCCGCAACCAGACCAGTTACCCTATATCCTTGGCTTTGGGCAACCTCTAAGCTTTGGGTGCCGATTGAACCGGTAGAACCTAAAATTACTAACTCTTTCATTAGATTACACCTAAATTGATTGCTAAATAAAGGAAGGGTGCTATCATAATAATACTGTCAACCCTATCCAAAATACCGCCATGACCGGGGATTAAATTACTGTAATCCTTGAGACCCACACTACGCTTAATAGCAGATGCAAACAAATCGCCAATCATTCCTAAAATGCAAAAAGGAATTGTTAAAAGCATAGGAATGCCCAAGAATTTTCCGAAGCAAAGGGAGATTACTAGAGTCACAACAACACTTGATAAAATTCCGCCAACAGCACCTTCAACTGTCTTTTTAGGACTTAAATTTGGACAAAGCTTATGCTTTCCTAAGGTTACACCTACGAAATATGCGCCCATATCACAAATGGAAGAAAAATTAAGTAGTAACAATAAATAATATATCCCGTCTGTGTGTTTTATTACTCCCGAAAGGCAAGAAAACGCATAAGCGTATGGAAGCGGTATTGCGAAAAGCGAAACTATCTTTCCTAAATCAAATTCTTTGTTGTTTTTTAGTATTATTATAACAGCAAAGAATGAATAAACCAAAATCAGTGCTTTAACTAAAGCCGGAGACAAAAACAAAGAGGAATATTTGTTAACCAAAAGACTGTTATCACTTAAAATTACAAATAAAAATGCAAACACACATCCACCAATCCAAGCCGCTTTATCTTTAATTCCGGCTGCATTGTGAATAAGTTCATAAACCGCACCGACAGCAATTAAAGCCACCGCAACAGTTATTATAATAGGCTCAACCAAAAAGCCTAATGCCAACACTACGGCTACAATAACACCCATTACAATTCCCGAAATAATACGAGTTTTCATTTTTACACTCCTCCGAATCTGCGGTTTCTGTGATTGTATTCGTCAATTGCCTTTTCCAAGTGCTTAGGTGTAAAGTCGGGCCAGAGAATGTCCGAAAACCAATACTCTGCATAGGCTGACTGCCAAATAAGATAGTTGGAAAGTCTGTATTCCCCGCTGGGTCTTATAATAAAATCAGGGTCGGGCATACCTTTAGTGTAAAGATTTTCGCTAATTAAATCCTGGGTTACGTCCTCTGCCTTAATACCACTGTCAACTATCCTTTTAACCGCATTGGTAATCTCATCTCTACCGCCGTAATTAATGGCAATGTTAAGGGTCAGCCCCGTAGCATTTTTGGAGCCGTCCTCATTTTTTTTCATTAGTTCCTTAATATCCTCGTCCAAGGGGGTGCGGTCGCCCAAGAAATTAACCTTAATATTTTCATCCTTAAAGTTTTCCGCGTCTTTTAAGTAGTCACGAAGCAGATTCATTATATTCTTTATCTCATCCTCAGGGCGTTTCCAGTTTTCGGTGGAAAAGGCATATACGGTTAAGTATTTAAGTCCAATTTTGTTGCAATAACGGGCAATATTTTTAAAGGTTTTAGCCCCTGCAATATGACCGGCGCTTCTTGGCATTGAGCGTTTTTTAGCCCATCTGCCGTTGCCGTCCATAATAATGGCAATGTGCTCAGGCAGTACCCTATTTTCCTGTTTTTTCTTAAATAAGCTCATTTCCCTCACCCTAATGTGAATTTAGGCTCGATGTTAACATCGAGCCTGAAACTTAATATTAAATTTCGAGAATTTCTTTTTCTTTAGCGGCTGCAAGCTCATCAATTTCCTTGCAAGCATTGTCGGTTAGCTTTTGGATTTTCTTTTCTCCGTTTGCCTCGTCGTCCTCGGTAATGGTGTTAGACTTTTTAAGTCCCTTAAGCTTTTCCAAGGCGTCACGACGGGAGTTGCGGATTGCAACCTTGTTATCCTCGGCTAGGCGTTTAACATCCTTAACGATTTCCTTACGGCGTTCCTCGGTTAAAGGCGGGAAGGAAAGACGAATAACCCTGCCGTCGTTTTGAGGATTGATACCAATGTCAGACATTAAAATTGCTTTTTCAATTTCCTTAATTGTGGAAGCATCCCAAGGCTGAATCATTAAAACACGAGGCTCTGGAATGGAAACCGCCGCCATTTGCTGAATGGGGGTGGGAACGCCGTAGTAGTCAACAGTAATTCTGTCAAGCACCGAGGCATTTGCTCTGCCTGCTCTTACCGATTTGTATTCACGCTCCAAAACCGCAATGGTTTTGTTCATTTTTTCTTCTGTATTTCGAATTAACTCGTTCATAAATACTCTCCTTACTTAACAGTAGTACCGATTGTCTCACCGATAACGGCGGCAACGATATTATCGGGATTATCAAGATTAAATACCAAAATTTCAATGTTATTATCCATACAAAGGGATGCGGCAGTACTGTCCATAACGTGAAGTCCCTGCTGTAAAACCTCAATATGACTGAGTGTATCATACTTTTTGGCATTGGGGTTAAGCTTGGGGTCACTGTCATAAACGCCGTCAACATTTGTTGCCTTAAAGATAACATCTGCACCAATTTCGGCAGCCCTTAGAGCTGCTGCAGTATCGGTAGAGAAGAAAGGGTTACCCGTTCCGCAACCAAAAATTACAACTCTGCCCTTTTCCAAATGGCGAACCGCCTTATTTCTGATATAAGGCTCGGCAATTTGACGCATTTCAATAGCCGTTTGTACTCTGGCGGTAACACCCAACTGCTCCAAAGCATCGGCCAAAGCCAAGGCATTAATTGAGGTTGCAAGCATACCCATGTGGTCTGCTCTTGTTCTATCCATTTTGCCGGAGCTTCTTCCTCGCCAGAAGTTTCCGCCGCCTACTACGATGGCCACCTGAACGCCCATATCAACGCACTGTTTAACACGCTGACAAACGTCCAGTACCTTTTCAAAGTCAATTCCAGTGCCCTTTTCACCGGCCAGCACCTCGCCGCTTAATTTTAAAAGAAGTCGTTTATAAATCGGTTTCATAAAATTCTCCTTTATATTTTTGCTTATATTTTTGCTATTAAATATTTTACCTTAAAGCCGAGCTAAAGTCAACAGGATATATAACTAAATTTTTCATATTATCTTATTAGCGTAATATCAAAAATTCGAATTATAAAAAGAAGGTTTGTCAAAACAGACGTTTTACAAATTTTACTTTCCAATCCGAGAATATAGGTGCTCTTACTTGGCAGCACATTGTAATGTAGATTACAGTCGGCTTGATTTTAGACTGCTCGCATAAGACAAAAAGGAAAGAATTATTAGGATTTTTTCGGATAAAAAGTAAATTTTAAAGAAATTTGTTTACTAAAGCGAGTTTTTGTATTATAATAGACTTGGTATGTTATGTGCCAAGTCTATTTTATGGAGAAAATTATGGAGCTTAATTCTAAGAACATTAAAAAGATACTGCTTATAATATTTTTCGGTGCCTTAATATTCACTGTTTTTCAAAACCTATCTGCAGTGGCTTTTGGAATAACAAAGGTTGTCAGCACTTTTTCGCCAATAATTGCCGCCCTTTGCATCGCCTTTGTGCTGAATATTTTACTGACCGCACTTGAAACCAAGGTATTCGCCTTTATGGGTAGGTCAAAAAAGAAATTTTTAGTCAAGCTTAAAAGACCTCTTTGCTTAGTTTTGACCTACTTAATTGCATTGGGTATTGTATCCCTCATTATTTTGGTAATAATCCCAGATGTTATTGATACCATTTCCTACTTGGCAGAAAAAATGCCGGGATTTGTACTGGAAGTTAAAAACTGGACCGAAAATTTACTTAACCGCTTCAATATAGAGCAAGCCAATCTGCCAGACATTACCATCAACTGGAAATCCGCCGCCAATACCGTTATCGGCTGGATTTCAGGCTCCTCCGATAAAATCGTTGACAGTGCGGTCAATATTACCACCTCGGTATTCTCAGGTGTTTTTGATACCTTGTTCAGCTTTGTGATTTCTATTTATGTTTTAGCTCAAAAGGAAAAAATCGGCGGTTTTGTAAAGCGTATGCTAAATGCCTTTTTAAAGCCTAAGACCACCGGATTTATTTATCACATCTCCACTAAAACCCATGATTTGTTTTCCCGTTTTATTGGCGGACAACTGACCGAGGCACTGATTCTCGGTGTGCTGTGCTTTGTCGGTATGAGCATTTTCCGTTTCCCAAATGCACTTATAATTTCGGTTCTTGTATCTGCCACTTCATTGGTGCCGATTGTCGGCTCCACCATAGGTGCGGTTATAGGATTTTTACTGATAGTTATAACCAACCCCTTAAAGGCAGTTTTCTTTGTTGTTTTCTTAATTGCACTTCAACAACTTGAGGGTAACCTTATTTATCCGAGAATTGTCGGTAAGGCCGTGGGGCTTCCGGGCGTTCTGGTAGTAAGTGCCGTTTTGGTTGGCGGTAACATCGGCGGTGTTTTCGGCACACTCATTGCCGTTCCTATCGTTGCCGTGCTTTATGCCCTGCTCAGAGAAATGATTGAATTTTCATCTCAAAAAAACTAAAACAATGTAATTTTTAATAACGCTTGTCTTAAGGAATGATTTTATGTGCAAACAAACAGAAATTCAAAACAAAAAAAGGGTTCTCAGCTGTATTCAGCCCAGCGGAATGTTAACACTCGGCAACTACTTAGGTGCCCTTAAAAACTGGGTTAAAATACAGGACGAGTTTGACTGCACCTTTGCCGTTGCCGACCTACACGCTATAACTGTAAAGCAAGACCCAGCAAAGCTAAAACAACAAATTTTATCTACCTACGCTCTACTTTTAGCCTTGGGTCTTGACCCCGAAAAGCATACAATTTTTATTCAGTCTCATGTACCGGAGCATACCGCTCTTTCTTGGCTTTTGTCCTGTAACACGCAGTTTGGTGAAATGTCCAGAATGACTCAGTTTAAGGACAAATCACAAAAGCACCCCGAGAATATTAATGTAGGGCTTTTCTCCTACCCTGTACTTATGGCAGCAGATATTCTATTATATCAGCCTGACTTTGTACCTGTTGGCGCCGACCAAAAACAGCATTTAGAAATTGCCCGCGATATTGCGGTTAGATTTAATAATAAATACGGTGATGTTTTCACAATCCCCCAGCCGTATATTCCCAAAACCGGCGCTCGCGTTATGTCACTTCAAGACCCTACAAAGAAAATGTCTAAATCGGACGAAAATCCAAACTCTTGGGTTGCAATTCTTGACGATAGGGATACCATTATACGCAAGTTTAAGCGCGCAGTTACTGACAGTGAGGCAGTAGTTAAATTTTCCGAAGAAAAGGGTGGAATTTCCAACCTTATTACCATTTACTCGGCTGTTACGGGAAAAAGTATCCCCGAAATTGAAAATGAGTTTGAGGGTAAGGGCTACGGCGAGTTTAAGCTTGCAGTCGGTGAAGCCGTTGCCGACGAGTTGGCTCCAATTAAGGCGCGTTACGATGAAATTATCAAGGATAAAAAACACCTTGAGGAGCTTTATAAGGAAGGTTCTATGAGAGCCGAAAAAGTTGCTCGCAAAACCTATTTCAAGGCAATGAAAAAGGTCGGTTTTGTGGTATGAAATTCCCGCTTGTAGGAAATGTAAAACTTGCTCTCGCAGTGGAAAATGTTCTAAAGGAACGCCGTCTGCCCCACGCAATTTTAATTGACGGAGACTGTGGTACAGGAAGACACACCTTAGCTCACTTTTTATGCAAAGCCACGGTTTGCAGTGGTGAAAGCATACCGTGTGACAATTGTCACAACTGCCATTTGGCTGAGACTCACAACCACCCCGACATTACGGTTGTAGCTCCCGAGGAAGGCAAGAAAAACATCGCCGTAGGACAAATCAGAGATTTAAAGGCAAACGCCTATATAAAACCCCACCAAGCCGACAGTAAGGTGTTTATTATCGATTTTGCCGACACAATGAACGAGCAAAGTCAGAATGCACTTTTAAAAGTTTTGGAGGAGCCTCCCGCAAACACAGTTTTTATTTTAATTGCCGAAAGCAAGGCATCTTTACTT
Organism: Clostridia bacterium; assembly: GCA_017434895.1. Taxonomy (GTDB): domain Bacteria; phylum Bacillota; class Clostridia; order Oscillospirales; family Acutalibacteraceae; genus UBA737. The sequence goes on along the minus strand of JAFSGB010000014.1, from coordinate 24,348 downwards.
GATACGGTTATCTCCCGTTGTGTTGCATTTTCTCTAAACGTGCCTACCCTTGATGAGGCTGCAGATTATCTTTCCGATACCACCAAGTTTGATTTAGAGGAAATAGAAAATGCCTTGAAAAGCACAAGAAATAATATTGGTAAGGCTTTAATGCTTTTAAACGGTGTGGCGTACAGTAAAACCTCGCTTGCCGTAAAGGAATTTCTTATGTCGGCACTAAGCGGCGATCAATGGGGAATGTTGAACAGCACCTACCCGTTCGAAAAAAACCGAATTGAAGCTGATCGCTTTTTAAAAGATTTAAAGCTGGTAGTTGCCGCTGAAATTAAAAAAAATACAAACAGTGTACTGGCTCCCTCGTTACTTAAATTTTATAACAAGGTTACAGAACTGGAAGGAACCCTTATTACCAACATTAATTTAACACTTTTATTTGCAGACCTTACGGCTGCGGCAAAAAAATGCATCTGAAAATTAGAAGGAGATTTATATGACAGAGGTTGTATCAATCAAATTTAGAAATGGCGGCAAGGAATACTACTTTGACCCCGACGGAAATAAAGTTAAAGTAGGCGATAAAATTATCGTCGAAATGCAAAAGGGTAAGGAGATGGCTACTATCAGTCAGGAAAACCATATGGTGCCGGACGATAAAATAGTAAAGCCACTTCGAAAAATGCTTCGCTTTGCGAACCAAAAGGACTTTGACCGAGTTGAGGAAAACCGCAAAAAGGAAGCCGAGGCTTTAAAAATCTGCGAGAAAAAAATCGAAGAGCACGGCCTTGAAATGAAACTCACTCAGGTAGAATACTCCTTTGACTCAAGTCAAATTATTTTCTATTTTACTGCCGACGGCAGAGTGGATTTCCGCGAGCTTGTAAAAGATTTAGCAGGCGAATTCCACACCAGAATTGAGCTTCGCCAAATAGGTGTCAGAGACGAAGCAAAAATGTTGGGCGGAATTGGAATTTGCGGTCAGCCCTACTGTTGTAAGCGATTTTTGGGTGACTTTGAAGCCGTTTCTATTAAAATGGCAAAGGAGCAAGGTCTTTCCCTCAATCCAACAAAGGTTTCCGGTAGCTGTGGCAGACTTATGTGTTGCCTTAAATACGAGCAGGACGCTTATGAGCACCTGTCCTCTTTTACACCGAAGATTGGTTCAATTGTTAAAACCTGCGACGGTAAAGCAACTGTAATAGATGCTAACCTTATAAGCGGAAATTTAATTGTTAAGCTAATTGATACTGAAAGTATGCCATTTAAGGTACACCGAGACAATGTAAAGCTTATAAGCTTTAAGGGTAAAAGTCCCAAAAAGTGACAGAAAACGACTGATTTTTAAAATTTACAGTTTGGTAAAATATTTTACTTGCTTTTTGAGTCAATAGTTGTTACAATATATCAAGTAAGGCATTAAGGCTTTAAAATCCATGTTATGGAGGTGTTTTCGGTGGCTTATAAAATTTCTGACTCTTGCATCAGCTGTGGTGCTTGTGCTGGTGCTTGCCCTGTAGAGGCTATCTCTGAGGGTGATACTCAGTTCGAGATTAATGCAGATACCTGCATCAGCTGTGGCGCTTGTGCTGCAGGTTGTCCTGTAGAGGCTATCGCTGAAGACTAATTAACATAGTTGTTAAAACAAGAAAAACGGTGCCTTACTTTGTGTGGGCACCTTTTTTTCGACACTTTTCTATTACTCTTTATGGTAAACTTTGAAAGGAGTGATTATGTGGATAATATTAAAAATATTACGACTAATAAAAAGGCTTTTCACGAATATTTTGTCCTTGAAAGCTTTGAGTGCGGAATCACCCTTTCAGGTACTGAAGTGAAGTCTATTAGGCAGGGTGGTGTGAACTTAAAGGACGCGTGGTGCAGTATTGATAACGGTGAAATGATTATTAAGCAAATGCACATTAGCCCTTATGACCACGGCAACATTTTTAACAAACCTACTATGAGAAACCGTAAGCTTTTGCTTCATAAAAATGAAATTATGAGATTACTTGGTACTGTTAAGCAAGAGGGATTGGCGCTGGTACCCCTGTCCCTTTACTTTAAAGGTTCACTGGTTAAGGTTCAGTTGGGACTTTGCAAGGGTAAAAAGCTTCACGACAAGCGTGAGGACGCCGCTAGAAGAGATGCCGCAAGAGCCATTGACAGAGCAATGAAGGAACAGAACAGATAAATCTTATATAATGTTCCGCCATTCGGAACACCGAAATTTCACTTTTCGTTTTTCACACTTCACTAAATATTTTGCAAAGCAAAATATTTATATATGGGGGTGCAAAGGTTTCGACGGGGATTTTGCAGTATAGGAAGCGAGTAGCGGTGCGGAACCGCTTTAAAATCCGTAAAAAAATTAACTAACAACAATAAAGTTGCTTTAGCAGCCTAATCAGGCTGCTCATCCGACCCGAAAGCACCGCGATTCGGCAAGGGTGTCATTTTAGCGGTAAATGTGAACGGTGGGGTGTCCCACCCACCGTCACACAGTAGGGACTTTTCAAGGTATTAGCCTGATGTTCGGCGATTACCAAGAGAACTTAAAAGAGCATCTGCACTCGGAGACGCTTATATGAATAAATTTTCGGACGCGGGTTCAATTCCCGCCACCTCCACCAGTTAAGGGGCTCGACACCCAATCCGTTCAAGTCTGTACAAATCTAAAGTTTATAACCCCGAGCCATAAGTGCGGATATAAGTACAAAGCCTAAACTTTAAAACATTTTTTTAATTTAACAAGGTGTATTATGAAATACAGATTTTTACGTTTTCCCGAAGGAAAGCTTAAAGTTGTTACCTTCAGCTATGACGACGGTTGTATACACGACATTAAGCTTGCAGAAATTTTCAACAAATATGGTATGAAAGGTACTTTTAATCTCAACAGTTCATGGATTGGAACCGAAAAATATATGAATCTTGAGCAGATTAAAACCGCTATTCTAGATGCCGGTCACGAAATTGCAATTCATGGTGAACAACACCGAGCCAACGGAAAAATCAGGCCGATTGAAGGAATTAGAGATGTTCTTAACTGCCGTCTCTTTTTGGAAAAAGAATTTGGAGTTTTTGTTCGTGGTATGGCCTATCCACATTCGGGTATAAATTTTTTTTGCAACGGCACAACATTTGACAGAATAGTTTCTTACTTACAAGACCTTGACATTTCTTATGCCCGTTCCTTGAATAAGGTTAACGGTAATCTTGATTTGCCTACTAATTGGTATGAGTGGAACCCAACAATAGGTCACAACAGTGAAAATATCTTTACACTGATTGAAAAGTTTATGCAAATAGACCCGACAAAATTAACATTTCAACGCCGCGTTCCCAAAATTTTCTTTGTATGGGGTCATTCTTACGATTTTAATAATAACAATAGCTGGGACAGAATTGAAAAAATTTGTGAACAGCTTAAGGGCGACGATATTTGGTACGCTACAAACGGTGAAATTTGCGATTACATTAATGCATATCATCAATTAGTATACAGTGCCGACGGATCAATGGTTTATAACCCCACTGTTAAAACAATATGGTTTGAAACCAACAATGCAAGCTACAAAATATTGCCTAACGAAACAATTAATATAGATTAAAGCATAATAAAAAAGCAGTCGCATGACTGCTTTTTTATTTGCCTTTAAAATACATAAACAACTGGCATTTAATCATACCGTTATAAAGTTTACGACGTTTGTCAGCCTTTTTGCCATAGAAGTCCTCAAACATATCGTGGGGACTGATTACATAATATTTTTGTCCGTCACCTTGTAGGAACTGCTTACCCATTACGGTGTAAAGCTCCTCTGCAGATTTTACATCCAAAAGTCGCTCACCGTAGGGTGGGTTTGTAATCGTAAGGCATCTTTTTGCGGGCGGTGTAAAATCTCTAACATTACCTACACTCGCCTTAACATACCTCTCAACCCCCGCCTTTTTAGCGTTGGCAAGGGTAAGCTCCACTGCATTTGGGTCAATATCAAAGCCTTGCGCCTCAAACTCTACATTAGTTCTTATAAGATCTTGAGCACGTGTGCGTTCCTCACGCCAAATTTTATCGTCTAAAAATCCAAAACGCTCGGCAGCAAAGTAACGTCTAAGACCAGGGGCAATATTTTTAGCCATTAGAGCCGCTTCTATAAGGATTGTACCGCTACCGCAGAACGGGTCAAAAAGGCAGGTATCAGAGTAAATTCTTGCTAAATCGCACATTGCGGCAGCAAGGGTTTCCTTTAAAGGTGCATCGTTGGAATTCCTTCTGTATCCACGCTTGTGAAGTCCGTCACCGCTGGTGTCAATCATCATTGTAACCGCGTCTTTCATAATGGAAAAACGGATTTTGTATTCGGGACCGCTTTCGGGAAAAATGCTTAAATTATATTTTGTTTTAAGTCTTTCTACAATCGCCTTTTTTATAATTGACTGGCAGTCAGGAATACTGAAAAGCTTTGAATTAATACTCCAACCGTTAACTGGAAAAGCATCGTCACGCCCTATAAAGCTTTCCCATGGCAGTGCCTTCACACCGTCAAAAAGCTCGGTAAATGTGGTGGCGTTAAACTCACCCATATTAATTAAAATACGCTCAGCAAAACGGGAGCAAATATTAGCTCTAGCCAACATATTGCTCTCACCCGAAAGCAAAACTCTACCGTTTTCGGTTTTAATATCCTCAAATCCCATTCGGCGAAATTCGTCCGCCGCAATACTCTCTACCCCGAAAAGGCAAGGGGCAACCAAATTAATTTTATCCATTTTAAACCTCACAAGAATCGTGTCTTGTTATATGACAACCGATATTCACAGCTACCGGCAGTCCCGCAATGTGCGTGGGCGCCGTTTCAATATTCACCGCCAGAGCCGTTGTGTCGCCGCCAAAGCCTTGAGGACCGATATCAAGCTCATTAATCTCCGCTAAAAGCTCGGCCTCCATTTTGGCGTAAAGCTCATTTTCATTCCTAATATCAGTGCTACGGCAAAGTGCCTTTTTAGAAAGCAGGGCACATTGCTCAAAATCACCACCTATTCCTACACCGATAACCATTGGCGGACAAGGATTGTTTGATGCTTTCTTGACGATTTCCAAAACCGCCTCTTTAACACCCTCGTATCCGTGAGAGGGCGTGAGCATTTTAATACCGCTCATATTTTCACTGCCAAAGCCCTTGGGTGCCACGGTAATTTTAATCTTGTCCCCTTTTACGATTTCAGTATGAATAACAGCAGGGGTATTATCGTCGGTATTGATACGCTTTAAGGGGTCAGCAACCACCGATTTTCTGAGAAGTCCCTCGGTATAGCCTTGACGGACACCCTCGTTAACGGCATCGTTCAAAAGACCGCCCACAAAATGCACATCCTGTCCGATTTCCAAAAAGACAACCGCCATTCCGGTATCCTGACAAATGGGCAAACCCGTTTTCCAAGAGGTTTCTATGTTTTTTTCCAATTCCTCTAAAACGCTGAAAGCCCTATCATCGGTTTCAGTATCTTTCGCCTTTGTAATCTTATAGATAATGTCACAAGGCAGATTTTTGTTTGCACTTATGCAAAGCTTTTTTACACTTTCCGTAATTACGGAAACATCAATCTCTCTAATCACCTTTTCACCTCTAATTAAAAACGGAACGGACTTTGCCGCTCCGTTATTTGGTAATTATTTAAAAGCTCCTCGCTTTGAACGCTTGGCTTCTGGGTTTTTCCTCTTTAAATCGGAAAACTTCTCGTCACTGGCTTGCTTAAAGCGGCTCATCATTTCCTCAAAGGAGGCAGACTCGGTTTTCTTTGGAGTCCAAACAAAAGAATTATCCGGCTTCTGCGATGTCACAGGGGGTCTTTCACGGCGTTCTCTGGGCACTTTGGCTTCTCGTTTTTCGGGTTCCGATGCACGCTTAATGCTAAGTGAAATCTTACCGTCCTCCCCTATATTCATTATCTTTGCCTTAACAGCGTCACCAATCTTAACTACCTCATTAAGGTCATCAATATAGGTACGGGACACCTCGGAAATATGTACCAAACCGGATTTACCCTCTCCAATATCCACAAACACACCGAACGCGGTAATACCGGTAATTTTAGCGTCCACAATTTGCCCAACCTTTAGCTCCATAAGAAAAAGAAATCCTCCTCAAATTTAGAACATATTAAATATCAGTCACCTGATATATCAATAAACACCTGCTCGTCCGAATAGATGTACCCCAGTCTTTCCCTTGCCGCTTTTTCAATCAAGGGAGTATTAGACTCATCTGCAAGCATAGCCTTAAGCTCCTTAACCTCGTTTTCCTCGGTGGCAAGCTGCAGCTTCAAATCCTCAAGCTCTTTAACACTATCGTTAAGATTTCCCCAAAGGCCGCCGAGAGTGACAGTAAAATATCCACAAACCAACAATATGAAAAGACGAAGAATAATACTTTTGCTTTTTTTAGGTTTAGCTTTCATTAGTACTGCTCCTAAACTTTTCTATCCCTATTAGTATACAACAAACCCCCTAGCTTTTTCAAGACTTTTTTTAATGTTTTACCGCATTTTTGCAAGATTTTTTCTGTATTTCCAACCAAAAAATCAAAACCACTGTAAAATCCCCGTGAAACCCATAAAAAAGCCGCCTTTCCAGAGTTTAAAATAAGTCTTAAAAGCTTAAGCCATATAACGGAAACGGTCACTCTTGAAAGTACAACGCCGATACCCATTCCCAGCAAAATAAATCCCCGCACTTCGCCATTTGTAACGCTTAGTAAAAACAAAAATGTGGAAAATGCCACAATTAGGGAAAAAATCACATCCTCAAAAAAGATTATCATTGCCGAGTTTTTAAAGCACTTCCTTATCGCCCGCAGCACATCATAAAAAAGGCAAAAAATCGCACCCAACCCTACGGCCCGAGCAAAGGATAACATCTGAAGTGAGCTACTTATTTCCCACATAATTATTTAAAAAGTCGGGAGAAAAAGCCGCCGCCAACATCATCCGTAGTATAAACCAAGGCATAAATCTTACCCGAACCAGAAACATCCCCCTTTTGAGTGTCAAACTGGCCGAGCTTCAGTTCCTCACCCTTAACCGACAGCTTTCCAAGTGCCGTCTCAAGCATTATGGCATTTTCATCAAAGGACAGTACATCCTTTACGCCCGTTAATGTAAACTTCTTTCTGTCTTCAACTATAATATTGTGGCTTTTGCGGATATTCTCTTCCAAAAAAAGCCCTCCCCTAATATATTTTCTCTTAAAATATATTAAAGAAATGATAAAAATATGAAAAAAACCGCTCAAAGCGGTTTTAAATCAGTTTATAAAGACTTACAGCGTCGTCCTTTTTAATTGTTTCCTTAACGTCTGTAACCTCTGCTTTAAAATTTCTGGCGCCAAAGGATATTTCGATTATATCCCCTACTTTAACATCATAGGAAGCGCGGGCAACCTTTCCGTTAACTGTCACTCTGCCTGCATCACACGCCTCGTTTGCAACAGTACGGCGTTTAATTATTCGGGATACCTTTAAAAATTTGTCTAGTCTCATATTTACTCCAAAAATTAAGCCGTCCTTTTAGGACGGCTTTGCCACATTAATTAGTTGATAGCATCCTTTAAAGCCTTACCAGCCTTGAATACAGGATTCTTAGAAGCGGCGATGTTAATCTTTTCGCCGGTTCTGGGGTTTTTACCAACTCTTGCAGCACGAGCGCGTACCTCGAAAGTACCGAAGCCTACGAGTTGGATTTTTCCGCCAGCCTTTAATTCGTCGGAAACGGTACCAACAAAAGCGGCAAGAGCCTTTTCTGCGTCCTTCTTAGCAATTCCTGCCTTATCGGCAATAGCAGCTACTAATTCAGTTTTGTTCATTTTAAGAACCTCCATAAAATTTTTTAACGAACTCATCGTTTTGAAACAATATTTTGTACAAATCATGTACTATTTATTTTTACCATACTTCAACGAAAAAATCAATAGATTTTAGTAATAATCTCAAAACGAATTGAAAAAATACTATTAAATCTTATTTTTTTACTATTTCTAAAAGTTCAATTTTATCAAAAACCCTTAAAAACCATAAAAAGGTTAAATAAACCACCGCCGCAAGTACAATTGCCACTACAACTCCAATGGAAGAATTTACTGATTTTGACACAAAAAACGCCGTTAAACCGCATATTGATGCTGACAAAATTGGCTTTACAAAGACAGCGAAAATATCCGGAACAAATCCCATAGCCTTAACAAGCGCAATCATATTCAAAGCAAAAATCACCACGAAGCAAATTACGGTTGACCAAACAGCTCCCTTAACATTCATATTTGGGATAGGTATTAGTACCAAATTAAAAGTCAGCTTTGCCGCAGTACCCCAAACAATATTTACAAGTGCAGTTTTTTGTTTTGAAGCTGCCTGCAATAGTGAGGTTGTCGGCACCGACAACCCAGCAAAAAGTGCGGCTATACCGTATATCCATAAAAGATCGCCTCCAAGTCCGCTTGATTTATTACCATACAAAAGCTCGGTTATGCCTCCGCTTAGCGCCATAAATCCCAACGCAGCCGGCATACATAAAACAGAGGAAAGCTTTAAACACAAATTTGTGTTTTTAATTAAATATTCAGTGTCTTTGTTTTCAAAATATTGAGTAATCAACGGCACTGCACTAACACCAAAAGCCATTGTCAATGTAGACACAAGGTTAAAAAGTGTATGCGCTTTGCCCTTGATTCCGTAAAGAATAGTAGGAATTTCCCCGTTTGGCACATTACTGTAAAGGGTGCCCTCCAGCAAAAGCTTCGCATTAGCGGAATTTTCTTTAATTATACCCTCAAGCTGTGCTCTGAGGGTTATCGAGTCGATAAAAGCGGTAAGACCTACCGAGAGTGATGCAATACCAATCGGTATTAAAAGCCTGATTAAATCCCTTGCAAGGTGCTTATCCATAACCGAATTTTTTAAAATTACGTCTTGACCGTTTTTCTTGAAGCTCACCCTCAAGTAAAGACATGAGGATATTGTGCCCAAGGTTATACCGAACAGTGCCGCCGCAGCAGAAAGTGCGGAATTGCGTGTAAGGCGCATTGTTATGAATGCCCCACCAAGCCCTAAGCAAAGCTTGCCGAGTGCCTCAATTATATTAGAGACCGCCGTAGGCACCATATTCTTGCAGCCCTCGAAATATCCTCTGTAAACCGATGCAATACAGCAAAACAGTATCGAAGGAGCAATAGCCAAAAAACTGTAAAAGGTGTCGTCCTTTTTGGAAAGCATTAAAGGAATTGCCAAAGAGAAAAAAACAAATGCACCCATAACGCCTAAAATCAAAAGCACCCTAAAGGATATTGAATAAACTTTTTCTACACCTTCGCCGTTATTTTTTGACCTGAAATCCGCAATCATTCTGGCAATAGCTACGGGAAAACCCGAAAGTGCCAGTGTGTAGATTGGAATATATAAATCGTAAACGGCGGAAAAATAACCAAAGCCCAAGTCCCCCAGCGCAAAATCGGAGGAAAGAGGTATTTTAAAAAGTGCACCTATCAGCTTTACAACCACTACAGAAAGAAGAAGCACCGCTCCCCCTTGGGTTAAATTCTGTTCTTTTATTTTCATTGATTTAAAATAAAGGGAATAAAATCAAGGATTATGTCCGAAAGCACTGTCTCCGCCTTGTGATTCATCTCGCGGTAACTATCGGCAGCGTTATCCCCCGCATCATCGGAAATTCGCCTTAAAGCGAGAAACGGAATATCGCCGAAATTACAAACATAGGCAATAGCCGCAGTTTCCATATCGCAAGACATTGCATCAAAGTTTTCCATTAATCTTTCCCTTACCTTTTCGTCACAAATGAATCTGTCGCCCGAAACAGCTGTGCCTAGCTTAATATCTGGAATAATTGACTGCATTAGGGTATTAAGCTTGCTATCACAGGTGTAAACATATTCTTGATTTGGCTTTTCACAAAGCTTATATCCAATGCCTGAAAGATCAAAATCGTGCTCAACGAATTTATTTCCAAGCATTAAATCACCGCGTTTTACGCCGTTAATACCGCCCGAAAGACCGTAATTCAAAATAATATCGCAACCGATAGTCTTAAAATGTGCGGCAGCAGCGGCAGCGTTAATCATACCAATACCGCAAAGTATGGAATAAACTGTAGCCGAACCCTTATCGGTTTTAATAATAAATTTGTGACCCTTTCTTCCTAGAAAAGAATAATTTTCATATTCTTTTCTTTCAATTCTTTCGGCTAGTGGCTTATATTCATCCACATCGGCAACAATAATTGCGATTTTTAAATCCCTCATTAATTTTCCATTTCCTCTTTGATTTTGTTAATTTCGGACTGCTTTTCAAGGATTGCATTCTTAATTTTGGCGGTTGCCTCGTCTAAGCCGTCGGCATCCTTAATCTGCTCAAAATATACTCTGCCGAGTCTTTCAAAATCCTTAGCCATTTTATTTTCCAAGGTAGCAATGTCAAGCTTTTGCTTGCCCGTATTTACTACCTCACCTGTTTTCTTGCAGGCAACGTCAAATACATCCTTTGCCTTGCTTACTGCATTTTCAAAAAAATCCATTACAGTTCCTCCTTGTAATTTTTATAAAATTTATATATTCCGTCCTTTCGGGAAATTATCTCCCCAAAACGGTTAATATATTCATATGGGTATTTAAAGTTAAAAATCCTCTTGATAAAGGGCCCTTTCGGTTCCTTAAGCTTGGTCACTGCCGAGGCTCCGCAGGCTAAAATAGTATGTGTTTCGTCCATAATATAAACATTATAAAGACATTCATACCCACGCTTTGCATAGCCAACATTTTCGAGGTTTCCTACAGTTTTGCTCTGCCTGTACATATAATAAGGCATGATTCCTTTTTTTGACAGAGTTTCGTTTGCAAAATCCACCATATCGCTTGCCACTCTGCCCATTTGAATTTCGGGGAGCTGACCCTTAGTGCTTAGTGTCGCAGAACGCTTCAGTGAAAGAGAATGTACCGTAACACTTTCGGGGTCAAGGATTAAAATTTCCTCAACAGTGTTTTTAAAACTCCAAAAAGTATCGCTTGGCAGTCCTGCAATTAAATCCATATTAATATTATCAAAGCCCATTTTTCTTGCGAGTGTAAAGGCTTCTACAGTCTGCTTGGCAGTATGCTTTCTGCCAATAACCTCCAAAACTGCATCATTCATTGTTTGGGGGTTAATGCTTATACGTGTGGCACCGCCCTCTTTTATGGCAATTAGCCTTTCCGCAGTTACGGTATCGGGTCTGCCCGCCTCAACAGTGTATTCCCTTAGGTACTGCAAATCAAAGTTTTGCTTTACTGTATCCATAACTCTTGTTAGTTGTTCAGCATCAAGGGTTGTTGGGGTACCTCCGCCTATGTAAACAGTTTCGAGTCTTAATTTTAGATTCTTTGCAATTTCACCCGTTTTTTTGATTTCCTCACACAAAAGTTCCACATACTGCGGTATTAGTTTTTTTGCCTTCTCCACCGAGTGTGAAACAAAGGAACAGTAGGAACACCTTGTAGGGCAAAATGGCACCGAAATATAAAGACTAAAGGAATCGGGTCGGGAAAGTGACGTTATCACTTCTTCACCCTTAACAGATGCCTTACAAAGCTTTACTTTTTTATCACTTACCATTAGGGAATTTTTAAAATATTCTTCTGCTCTTTCACCAAGTCTGGAATAAAGCTTGGCAGGCCGCACGCCGGTTAAAATTCCCCACTTCGGCTCATAGCCTGTAAGTACCACAAAGCAGTCATAAAGACATACTGCCAGCTTTAGTTCATGCTCCTTTGGGTCATTACTTTCTAAGATTTTTTCACATTTTACATTTTCGCCAAAAAGGTTAAGCTCAGCAAAAGCAGTGTGTTCGTTTAGAACCGTTAAAGCATAGCTTTCGCCTAAAACCTCACTGTCGAAAAATTTAATTTTTTCAAAGGGCATAAAAATTCGCACCAGTTTTTCAAGCTCGTAACGAAAATCGTGCCCGATTAAGCATAAATTCATATTTAACCCTTTACAAACGGATTGTATTGCTTTTCGTGTCCGATAGTTGTGCTCTCCCCATGACCCGCATAAACTACCGTTTCGTCGGGCAAGGTGTAAAGTTTTTTAACCGAAGTCTCAAGCTCAGAAAAGCTGCCGCCTTTAAAATCGGTACGACCTACCGACTCTTTAAAAAGTGTATCCCCCGTAAAGACAAAACCCTCTGACAAGTAGGAAACACCGCCCACTGTATGCCCCTTGCAAAGCATCACCTTAAGCTCTATGTCACCGACAGTGACAGTATCGCCATCGTTGTAAACAAAATCTGCCTTAAAAGGATTTAAGGCTCTTTTGAAATTCACTGCACAGTTAAGGTCATTGTCCCTTAAAGCCGGCTCGTCCAAAGCACCGATACCGATTTTAACACCCGTTTCATTGCGTAGATACTCGGCACCGCCAATATGGTCAAAATGGCCGTGGGTAATTAAAATCAACCTCTCCTTGCCTTCGTTTTCCTTTAAAAAATTCAAAACCTTTTCTCTTTTAAAGCCAGGGTCAATTACTATTGCCGCTTTTTCGCTCTCCACAAGATAACAGTTTGTCATCCAAATATTAAGACATTTAATTTCCATTGGCTTTACTCCAAATATCGGTATCATAAAGAATCGTAACGGGGCCGTCGTTTACGAGGCTTACTTTCATATCTGCACCGAAAACACTCTCATCCACCTTTTTTACACCTAAATTTCTAAGGCATTCACAAAAGTGCTTATAAAGCTTTTCGGCTTCATTAGGCTCTAAAGCATTTATAAAGGAGGGTCGATTGCCCTTTTTAACATCGGCCAGCAGTGTAAATTGAGAAATCGCCAAAATTTCACCTTCAACATCAAGAATAGAAAGGTTCATTTTATCCTCACTGTCACAAAAAATCCTAAGTGCAGAGGTTTTACGTGCCAATAGCTCGGCCTCGGCAACGGTATCTCCTTTTTCGGCACCGAAAAGTATCATATATCCTTTGTCACAACTGCCTACAACCTTACCTTCCACACTAACCGAGGCACTGCTAACCCTTTGAATAACCGCCTTCATTACTGATTTATCCTTTCGACATTATAAGCACCCTCAATTTTCTCAAACCTTGAAATAATGCTTCTTAAATGATCAACACTTTCTGCGCTAACCGTTACGATAACAACACAGTTACCATCCTTAGTTTCCTTTGCGCTTATACTGTGAACAGGGACACGCATATTGTTTATAGCATTCATAACATCCACAACTATTCCGTCACGGTTTATGAACATTGCCTGTAAGGTAGAGGTAAAGCTTTCCTTTTGCTTACTATCCCAATAAGCCTTAATCCAGCGCTCAGGCTCATTTGCCTCCGAAATGATACGTGGAACATTGTTACAATCCCTTTTATGAATAGAAACACCGTGACCACGGGTTATAAAGCCGATAATGTCCTCACCTGGTAGTGGGTTACAGCATTTTGAAAGCTTTATAAGACAGTTGTCAATCCCCTCAATTATTACGCCATCACTTGATTTTGAGCGGTGAACTGTCTTAACAGTACGGATATTTTGCAGCTTTTGGGTAGCATTTTTCTTGATTTGGTCTTCCTTAATGCGGGTAACGATTTTTGAAAGCAACAATCCGCCGTAGCCGATAGCAGCGTAAAATTCATCGGGTGCCGAAAATTTAAGCTTTTTGGAAAGCTCGGCGATGTATTTTTCGTATTCGCCATCGGTAAAGTAAACCTGATTTTTGCGAAGCTCTCTTTCAAGCTCCAGTCGGCCTGAGGCAATATTTTCCTCGCGTCTTTCCTTTTTAAACCAACCGCGGATTTTAGCCTTGGCAGAGGAGGTTACGGCGATATTAAGCCAATCTCGGCTGGGGCCGTGACCCGCTTGATTTGTGGTAAGAATTTCAATAACCTCACCCGTTTTAATCTTATGGTTAATTTGAACAATCTTACCGTCAACCTTGGCACCCACCATTCTAACCCCTACTGCCGAGTGAATGGCAAAGGCAAAGTCCACAACAGTAGCGCCTACGGGCAGATTTATAACATCACCCTTAGGGGTTACGGCAAAAACATCCTCCTCGGATAAATCTACCTTAATGCTTCTAATGATTTCACTGGGATCACTTGCAGTATCCTGACTTTCAAGTATCTGCCTAATCCAAGCAAGACGTTCATCCATAGACTGGTTATTTTCGGTAACACCCTCTTTATATTTCCAGTGAGCCGCAATACCGAATTCTGCAGTGTGGTGCATTTCGGCAGTTCTGATTTGTATTTCAAAGGGTATTCCCGCACGGCTTATAACCGTAGTATGAAGTGATTGATACATATTAGGCTTAGGCGTAGAAATATAGTCCTTAAACCTATTTGGAATAGGACGGAACATATCGTGCATTATACCCAAAATATTGTAGCAGTTTGCCACCGAATCTGTGATAATACGGATAGCGTAAATATCGTAAATCTCATCAAAATCACGGCTTTGATTATACATCTTGCGGTAAATCCCGTGAATTGATTTTACTCGGCTTTGGAAGGTCATTTCAGTGTCGGGCATTTCTTCCTTAAGCCGTTTTGCAATATTAATCTTGATTTCATCCAAGATTTCCTCGCGCTGTGGTTTTCTAAGCGCCAGCAAATTTTCAATTTCCTCGTAGCCGACAGGGTCGAGATGCTTAATGGATAAATCCTCAAGCTCCTCCTTTACGGGTCTGATACCAAGGCGGTGTGCAATAGGGGCATAAACCTCCAAGGTTTCAACCGACACATCCCTCTGCTTTTGCTCAGGCATTGCATCAAGGGTTCGCATATTGTGAAGTCTGTCTGCCAATTTTATAATAATAACTCTAATATCCTTACCCATTGCAATAAGCATTTTTCGAAGGGATTCGGCTTGTTGCTGCTCCTTTGAGGAGAAATTAAGCCGTCCGATTTTGGTGACACCGTCCACAAGAAGCTCAACATCACTGCCGAACTCACGCCTTATATCTTCGGCAGTAAGCTCGGTATCCTCAACCACATCATGAAGCAAAGCTGCGGCAATAGATTCACTGTCAAGCCCCAAGCCAACAATAATTTTAGCCACATTAAAGGGGTGAATATAATAATCCTCATTTGAACGGCGTTTTTGACCCTCATGAGCCGCAACGCAACACTCGTAAGCTTTTTTTATAAGCTCTAAATCATAATTAGAGTCGGTGCTTTTCATACAAGCAAGCATCTCGTTATAATTAGCAATTTGCTGAGCATTCATTCTATTCCCCTCCTTTTAACAAATTATATGTATAAGACCTATCAAGGTTAGTTTTTTCGTTTGTTTTAATAGCAGAAACTATTCCGTTATTCCTGATAATTAACCCCAATTCCTCTAAAATTTTTAAAGAGGCCAAGGTTTTACCTATATTTATAGTATTTAAAAAATAATATTTTATTCTGTCCTCTTCAACAGAGCTTTGAAGTGCAAATTTATAGATCTCGCCCACCTCCTGCCTTGTCGGACAAATAGAGGTAAAATCGTCCTTAAAGCCTGCCTGTGCATTTTCCCATAAAGCAAGACCGGAAAACAGCTCGTCGTCATTAGTGCCGTTCATTCTGATAGCCTTAATTTGAACTGTGACACCAACCTCTCCCTTAAAGGTGTTTTCCTCTACCGTTACAGCCAAATCTAAAATATCTCCCACATTAAAGCAAAAACTGTCGGGTGCTACACCGAAAGCTAAAGCGGTAAAGCTATTTGTACCCTTGCTGAAAAGCAGTCGCAGGTGCTTACCGCCGCCAATTGAGGTAATACGCTCTAGCTTTACACCCCAAAGGCCAAAAACAGGAATGGTATTTGCCGAGCCAAACGGTTCTAAGTCCTTTAATGAGCTTGCCAAATCCACATTAAGTGCATAAGGGTTCAGCTTGCAATCAATATGCAAAATGGGGGCAACATATCCCTTAGTTATTGCATATTCATTAATGCTATTTCTGAAGTTTTCGATATTTTCCTCTTTAAGACTGACACCCGCCGCCAGCTCATGACCGCCGAATTTCTCCAAATACTCACTACACTGATTTATAGCATCAAAAAGGTGGAAGCCTTCAATGCTTCTGCCCGAGCCGTGGGCGTTGCCCTCGTCATCAACAGAAAGTAAAATTGTAGGCTTTCCGTATCTTTCGGTAATTTTTGCCGCAACAATACCGACAATTCCTTGATGCCAATTTTTGCCCTCGCAAACAATTACTCGGTTATTTGAAAGTCCCTTTCGCTCTACAAGTGACACAGCTTCCTTTAAAATATTCTTTTCGGTTTGCTGACGAAGTGCATTTTCCGCATTAATTTCATTAGCTAGTCCTAAAGCAGTCATCATATTATCACTGCAAAGAAGCTCCACCGCACGGGCAGCGTCGCCCATTCTGCCTGCAGCATTAATACGGGGACAAATACCAAAGGCAATTTTGGTGGCATTAATGCTTTTTTGTTCAAGACCTGCCACACTCATTAAAGCCGAAATGCCAGTTAAGGGTGAGCTTTTAAGCTTTTTAATTCCGTATTTTACAATACTGCGGTTTTCCGCAGTAAGCGGCATTATATCTGCAATTACAGCAAGGCTTAAGATATCAGCAAAGTAAGGAAGCAGTTCCTCCGGTTCCTTATTTTCCATAACACAAATAAGACGGAAGGCTACCTCGGCACCGCAAACCTCTTTAAAAGCAGAGGGACAGTCTTTTCTATGCGGGTCAACCACCGCATCAGCTTGGGGCAGTGTATCAATAGGCAAATGGTGGTCGGTAATTACCACATCAATACCGAGTTCCTTAGCAAAAGCCACCTCGTCCACTGCAGAAATTCCGTTATCCACCGTAATAATAAGTTTTACGCCCTTATTCGCCAAGCCTTTAATAGCGGCATTGTTTATACCGTAGCCCTCGCTAAAGCGGTCGGGTATGTAATAAATACAATCGGCATTACGGGTTTTAAGGTAGTTGTAAAGCAAAGCAGTGGCAGCAACACCATCACAGTCATAGTCGCCGTAAACAGCAATTTTAACCCCGTCCTCAATAGCGGCGTTAACAATTTCGGCGGCAAGAATTATATCCGCCGTTTCCGTAAATGAAGAAAATATGGGCTCGTCGGATAAAAACTGTTCCAGATCCATAGGGTCAGTGTAGCCTCTTGAGGAAGCTATAAGCGCTACAATCGGGTCAACATCGCATTCCTCGGCCAACTCCTTTGCAAGCTCCTTGTCGAATTCGGAAACAATCCACTTTTTAAAGCCCATATTCTCACCTTCTTTACAGTAAATTTTTAAGTTCTTTTATATTTTTAATTTGGTATGTAGGCTCATACCTTGCCGCAGCACCCTCCGGGTTTAGCCAGCAGGTATCAAGAGACGAATTTATACCTCCTAAAATATCCGAGCTTTCGCTATCCCCCACAACCAAAATTTTTGATTTGTCATTTTCGCCGATATCATTAATACAAAAATCAAAATAAGCTTTATCCGGCTTTTGAGCACCTACATCCTCGGAAACAAAAACCTTATCAAAATAAGGCTCCAATCCCGATTTTGCAATGCGACTGTGCTGGGTTGCGGCATAGCCGTTCGTGGTAGCATAAAGCTTGTAGCCCTTTCCCTTTAAATATGTTAGCACCTCGTCGGCATCCTCCATTTTAAAGTAGGTAGCGGATAAATTCTTAAAATAGCACTCAGAAATTGCAGTAATACTCCTATCTTCCTTTAAAACGGAAAGCAGGGTTTTAAACCTGCCTTCGAAAATAGCATTTTTAGGGATTTCTCCCCTTTCAAACCTTTGCCAGTAGGTAGCATTTATTTCGGAATAAAGCTTCTTGGTTTGTTTATCAAAGGGCAAAACAAATTCAATTAAGGTTTTTTCAATCGCCCAGTCCTCTGCCTTGGAAAAATCCAAAAGGGTATTGTCAAGATCTAAAAAGAGTGTGCGATATTTCATAACCTTTCAGCCAGTTCCTTTATGTAAACCTTAAGTTCGTCCTTTGTCTCACTGTGATTAAGACCTACTTCAATATTAGCCTTTAAAATTCCGAATTTATTTCCCATATCGTATCTGGTGCCTGAAAAATCCACACCGGTCATACCCTTTGTGCGGGCAATTTGAGCCATGGCATCGGTGAGCTGTAATTCCCCACCGGCACCTAAAGGAGTACGCTCTAAAATTTCAAAAATTTCACTGTCCAGAACGCATCTGCCGAGAATCGAATAATTAGAAAATTTTTCTTCTATAGATGGCTTTTCTATCATATCCGAAACATCAAAAATTTTATCCTCAAGTTTTTGGGTTTTAAGGGAACTATACTTGACAATCTGCTCGTCGGTAACCTCTTTAATACCGACAACACTCTTGCCGTATTTTTCATAAGCATCGCAAAGCTCACCAATAGCGGGGATTTCACCTATGATTACATCGTCACCGTAAAGCACGGCAAATGGCTCGTCACCCACAAACTCCTTGGCTCGAAGCACAGCATCACCAAGTCCCTTAGTCACCTTTTGACGTATAAAGTAAATGTTCGCAAGCTGGGCAGTTGCCTTAAGTGTTTCAAGCATTTGGTTGTTTCCCTTATTTTCAAGCTGTAACTCAAGCTCGATTGAATGGTCAAAGTGATCTTCTATAATGCCCTTACCACGGTTAGTAATAATTAAAATATCGGTAATTCCCGCTTTAACAGCTTCCTCTACAATATACTGAATTGCAGGCTTGTCAACTATAGGTAGCATTTCTTTAGGCATAGCTTTAGAAGCAGGTAAAACTCTGGTGCCTAAACCTGCAGCGGGTATAATCGCTTTCTTGATTTTCATGAAAATTGCTCCTTTTTTAAATAATGATACTTGTAAACGTAGTAATATTTTGAACTACTACCATAATAATAATTCCTACGGCCAGCATTCCGCCCGACTGACCGCCAATGGCGGCAAGTCCCATCTTGTAAAAGCGCTGGTCACCTTGGAAATTACGGTATTCCTTGATTTTCTTAACACAGTGATTTTTGTAAATATACATTCCAAAAAGGCCCGAAAATAAAAGCGAAGCGGTTTCGGCAACCGTGTTTATTATATTTGCGATATTGTTTAAAATCTGTTGCTTTTGTGAAAGCTTACCGCCGACCCCATTTAAAATTTCAAACATTTCATCGAAATCTTCTTTATACAAAGCATCTGCCGCCTCATGCAAGGCTTCACGGGACAAATATGACTGTTCAACGGGCGTGGTTATAAAACCGGTAGCAATCATTATAACTGCACCTATAACCGAAAGAATTATGGCAGGCTTATACATCTTGCGATAGAAAAACCACAACGCACTTCCTAAGGGACCAAAAAGGAATCCTAAAATTGCGGCAGGCCAGCTCCAAGCAATTTTTGAGTTTGTAATCTGCATTTTTGTGAACTTCGGCAAAAATTCCCTAGACTTTTTGCCGATAAACAGAGCCATTTCCTCAGCTGAAACCCCATCAAAATCGTCGACTATATGATTTTGCGGCGATGTATGGGGAATATATTCACTCTTGGGCTTCTGCTCTGTCTCACATTCGAGACTGTTTCCACAGTTTTTGCAATACTTATACTCTTTTTCGTTTTCGGTTCCACATTTTTCGCAAATATTATTCATCAAAAACACCTCTCAAAATAAATATTGTATAATCAAATAACCGTATTGTGCAATCATATATCCTAATAGAAATAAAGCAAAATTCACTCCGCCTTTTTTACGGTAATCTGTTATTACATCTGTGCTTTGGGATTTAATTTTCTTTATTGTATCTAAGGAATGATTTTTGTAAATATAGTCCCCAAGCAATGCCAAAACCAAGCTAACCGCGACATTAATTACCGTTCCGAGAAGTGCTAAGCCTATTATCGGCACGCCGATTTCTGGTAAAGCATCAGCAACCTCACTGATTTTTGCAGGCAAGCTGCTGTTTTGAAGCATGCCCATACCGTAAAGCTTCAAGCTTAGCGGATATGAAAGGCATGCCGCTGTAACAGTTAAAATTGAAGTGGCAATTCCACCGCCATACATTTTTCTTGAAAGCAACCAACCGGCAGGACAAAGAAATGCCAGCCAATTCCAAGAAAACTTGTTTTTCTTGTTCAATACTGCAAATTTCGGTATATACCTATGAGTGTTAGTCCCCACAAACAACTTTGCATCGCTTGCGGTTACACCGTCACCTAAATCATAATCTGCGGGAACTCCTCCGAGAAAATCAAATTCTCTAAATGCACCTATACTTTTAAGGTCGGGTGTGCCACAGTTAGGACACCTCTGTTCGGTAATATCATACCTTTCACCACACATTTGACACTTAACAGTGCTTTCCTCGGCTTGGGACTTTTTGTCCTCAACTTCGGTCTGATTTTCCTCAAAAGCCCTGCGTGAATATTCATTTTCCGTGCCGTGTAGCTCCTCTAAAGCACAGTGCCCTAATGCATTATAGCATTCTCTGTGATGAGGAGCACCGCAAACGTGGCAATATACGACATCATCCTCTGAAAAAAGATAAGATTTACAACGGGCACAACTTATGCCATTGGAATTAAGACTCATAAATTTACTCCTTTGGTGTTTTCAATTTTTTCAAATACCCTCTCGAAATACTCCTTACCGTAGTTATGGAATTTATTTGTTTTTACCATATTTTTAAGTTCGCTAAGGCTCACCCACTTAGCCTCAGCAACCTCTGACTCTTGAAGGCTCAGCTCGTCCACAGTAAGGTCGCTGGCAATGAGCCAAATATCAAGCAAGGAATTCCGTCTTTTAAGCCGCAAAATCTTTTTAAGACTTTCTTTAGTTGAACTAATGCCTAATTCCTCATAAAGCTCGCGAGAAGCAGCAGTGAAGGAATCCTCCCCCGCAATAGCGGCACCACCTGTTGCCGCCCACTCACCGGGCATTAACTTTTTAGTATCGGAACGGCGTTGAATTAAAATTCTGTTGTCGCTTGAAATTACCCATATATGCACTACTAAATGGTACTCCCCCGGACGCAACTGTGCCTTATTTCTAAGGACGGTTTTTCCTCGGGAGTTGCCGTTTTCATCAAGCACATCCCATTTTTCAAAAAACATAAACTCAAAATAACCTTTCGCTATCTAAAATTTGATATTATTATACAGATTAATTATAACACCAATATTAATAATTTTCAATATTTTATATTAATTTATATTTAATACTTGTAAAAAGTATTGAAGTATGATAAAATTATGAAAGAAAAATTTTGCGTACCGGAGTGTGCGAATGGGCGGGTCCTGTGCAACGGGACGCTGTGAACCATGTCAGGCGGGGAACCGAGCAGCATTAAGCAGTATTTCCGTGTGCCGCAGTAAATCGGCTCATTCGTACACTCTAGTACGCAATTTAATTTTTGCGAGGTGAAAGCAATGGCTTATCAAGCACTTTACAGAAAGTACCGTCCCGAAACCTTTTCAGACGTTGTGGGTCAGGAGCACATTACCGAAACGCTGAAAAAGGATCTAACAGCCAATAAAATTGTTCACGCTTACCTTTTTACGGGAACAAGAGGAACGGGTAAAACCAGCTGTGCTAAAATTTTAGCAAGAGCGGTTAACTGTATAAATCCGAAGGACGGCGACCCTTGTCTTGAATGTGACCAATGTAAAGCTGCCGCCAATGAGGAAAATACCGATATTGTTGAAATTGACGCTGCCTCCAACAACGGTGTTGATAATATCCGCGAGCTTCGTGAGCTTATAGCCTTTGCACCGGCAAATTCCAAATACCGAGTTTATATTATTGACGAGGTTCACATGCTGTCCCAAGGTGCATTTAATGCTCTGCTTAAAACCCTTGAGGAACCGCCCACCCATGTTATTTTCATTCTTGCCACTACCGAGGTGCACAAGCTTCCAGCCACCATTCTTTCCCGTTGCCAACGCTTTGATTTCAGACGTATAGACAGTGAAAAAATAGTTGAAAGAATACAGTATATCGCAAAGAATGAGGGGCTTACCGTTACCGACGAGGCGGCTATGCTTATAGCCTCTGCCGCAGACGGCGGAATGAGAGATGCCCTTTCTATCCTTGACCTTTGTGCTTCAGCCGGTAAGAAAGTTGACGAAGCCACCGTTGAAAGTGTTTGTGCTATGGCGGGTAACGAATACCTCTTAACGTTTGCCGACTGTATTAAAAATCGTGACACCGAAAGAGCCCTACTGCTTCTTGACGAGCTTAACAATTCCTCGGTTGATATGCTAAGGCTCCTTTCAGAGCTCACAAATCATTTTAGAGATTTAATGATTGTAAAAACCGTTAAAAGTGCTAAAAAGCCCATTGTTTGTTCAAAAAGAAAAATGGCGGCATTGGAAAAGCAAGCTTCTCAATTTGATATTAAAGAAATTATTTATTTCTTAAACATCTTGCAACAATGTTCTGCCTTAATGCAAACCGGCAACCGCCGATGCGAAATGGAAATGGCAGTAATAAAGCTTTGCAACCCCTCCCTTTCCTCTGATTTAGAGTCCCTTGAAAGGCGTATTTCTATTTTGGAAAAAAACGGTACTGGTGCTAAAACACCCGTTATGACCGAGAATGCACAGGCAGCCGAAGTAGATGACGACGAAATCCCTCTGCTTGAGTTCGAAAACGAGGCTCCCGCTCCCATTGAGGATGCGGTTAAGGATTCCAAGCGAAAATCCTCACCCACTTCCGACGGGATAACGGTTGTGGAAAGCTGGCAAGAAATACTATCAATTATTAAACGGGAATGTCCTTTAATGGCGGGAGTTCTTAAGGATTCCGATGCTTACATTAAGGGTGACTATCTATTAATTGACGCTAAAAATGAGCAATTCCGCTCCCTGATTAACAGTGGCAACGCTCTTTATAAAAACAGTATCAGAAAGGCGGCAAGTGAGGTTTTAGGAATGACCTACAAGCTAGGCCCATACACCAAATCCACTGCCACAGTGGAAAGCGACCCACTGGTTGCCCTTTCAGAAAAGCTTAAAAATTTCGAAGTTTAGGAGTATTTGAAATGAAGGTTAGAATTCCGAATTCCGGCGGTGCCGGCAATATGAATCAAATGATTAAGCAAGCACAAAAAATGCAGGAGGATATGACTAATCTCCAAGCAGATTTGGAGCAGAGAGAATATTCTGCAACCTCCGGTGGCGGTATGGTAGAGGTTACAGTTGACGGTAAGCATCTTATTAAGTCAATTAGGATTAACCCCGACATCATTGACCCCGAGGACAACGAAATGCTCGAGGACCTTGTAACCGTTGCTGTTAACGAGGCAATATCCAATGCAATGAAGACCGCCGAGGAAGAAATGGGAGCTATCACCGGCGGGCTTAATATGCCGGGACTGTTTTAATTATGAACTATAATATTGTACCCTTAACCGAGCTTATAAGCCAATTTGAACGGCTGCCGGGAATTGGTAAAAAAACCGCAAGCCGTTTGGCTTACAGCATTTTAAATCAACCACCCGAAAGGGCAAAAAAGTTTGCCGAGGCTCTGGTTAATGCCCGAGAAAAAATACATTTTTGCAAATGCTGTCAAGGCTTTACTGACAAGGAGATTTGCGAAATTTGTGATGATATTACAAGGGATAAATCTGTTATCTGCGTTGTGGCGGAGGCTAAAGATATCTTTGTTTTTGAAAAAACAAGAGAATATTCCGGTCTTTACCATGTGCTTCACGGACTTGTGTCCCCTATTGACGGAGTAGGCCCAGACCAACTTAAAATCAGAGAACTAATGTCACGCCTTTCCGATGGTACAGTAAAGGAACTTATAATGGCAACCAACCCCACTGTTGAGGGGGAAGCTACCGCCAGCTACATTTCGCGACTTGTAAAGCCAATGGGCATTAAGGTTACCCGTCTTGCCTACGGAATACCCGTGGGCGGTGACCTTGAATATGCTGACGAGTTTACTCTTGCCCGCGCACTTGAAGGCAGAAACGAGATTTAAATATGACTAAAGAGAAGATTGACAGAATAAACGAACTTGCACGCAAAAAAAAGTCTATGGGACTTACTGAGGCTGAAATTGAGGAACAAGCAATTCTAAGATGGGAATACATTGAAAGCTACAAGCAAAGCCTTGTTTCTCAGCTTGAAAACACCTACATTGTAGAATCGGACGGCACAAAACGAAAGGTGACCAAAAAAGATGTTCTCAAGAATTAAAAGCATCGGTATTTTCGGTATGGACTCATATATGATTGAGGTGGAGGCTGATATTTCCACAGGACTTCCCGCCTTTGATATTGTAGGTCTTCCCGATACTACCGTTAAGGAATCCCGCGACAGGGTTCGTGCCGCAATT
>JAFSGB010000013.1 GCA_017434895.1 Clostridia bacterium | reverse complement strand
CGAAGATGTTAAGAGCATGTGAAGCAACGCAGCGTGCCGAAACGTGGAAAACGCTGGGAAGGAGTTCACCTGCGATTTTGTACATGTTTGGGATCATAAGTAAGAGACCCTGTGAAGCGGTATAAGTTGTGGTAAGAGCACCGGCATTAAGTGAACCGTGAACTGTACCTGCAGCACCTGCTTCGGTCTGCATTTCGGAAACCTTAACGGTTGTACCGAAAATATTTTTTAACCCTTGTGCAGACCATTGATCAACATAGTCGGCCATAGGGCTGGACGGGGTAATCGGATAAATTCCGGCTACTTCAGTAAATGCATAGGACACATAAGCCGCAGCATTGTTGCCATCCATGGTTTTGAATTTTCTGGCCATTGAAAATTCCTCCTAAATAAATATTTGAGACATTTTTGAAAAGCAGCCTCATACAGATATAATATTAGCACTTTTTCCCGCATTTGTAAACAGTCAATTTTAAAAAATTTACGTTTTATGATAAAAAATTAACAGATGCTCTGTGCATCTGTTAAATGATAAAATCCTCCGGAGAGTAATTGACGGAAATCTTAGGGGTTCGCGGTATTCTTTTTAAGGGGTCATACTTATACTTACGGCATAGGTCGTCGTTATGTACAATTCCTCTTTTTTTGCAGATAATTTCGCCATCGTAACCAATGGGTGTGCCGAAAAGGCAGTATTTACATTTTTTTTGCAAGGTTTTATCAAACATTTTTTTCATTATTTATCACCGCTTACATTTTAACATATATTATACAATTTCTTCAAGTATTTTTGCACTATTTTGTCGAGTTATCAAGGAAATTATAAAAATTATACCTAAAATCAGCAGTGAAACACCCAAAGCGACATTAGAAACCACCGGCTTAAATATTACAAAATTAATATTCGAATAGGTAGGAAGTTTTACAGGGAAAATCTTCAAAATAGTAAATGTAATTATTAGACTTATTATTCCATGAAGTATTCTAAAGAAACAAAACATCTTGAGTTTAATTCTAATTTTCTTTGCCACCGACAAAACCTGACACCAAATGCAGAGTCCTGAGAAACCCAACAAAAAAGAAATTAGATATATATTTCTGGTTTTGGTTATGGCTGTTGTAACCTCTGCAAGATACAATAGCGGTCTTAAA
The DNA here is from genome assembly GCA_017434895.1 of Clostridia bacterium. Classification (GTDB taxonomy): domain Bacteria; phylum Bacillota; class Clostridia; order Oscillospirales; family Acutalibacteraceae; genus UBA737. The sequence continues at coordinate 11,061 of JAFSGB010000013.1, read as the reverse complement.
AATGGATATTTTAAAGCGAAAAATTCTATGTATGCCACAATAACCGAAAACAAAATTACAAAACCGCAAATTGAAATCACTGCATTTGCCGACTCACTTGCAGATATAACGAAATTATCAGATATGCTGCTAATTTTTTGCAGTTTGTTATTATTTGTTTTTAATTTTTCGGAAAACAAACAAATAATTAGCGAAGCTAAAATATGAGAAACCAGTAAAATGTATCCGATTTTTTTACTTCCAATTAATCCGCCCCCAACAGCTGAAACTATAAAAGCAGGGCCTGCATTAACACAGTAATTTAACATTTTTCTACCGTTTTCGGGCGTGATTTCTTTATTAGAAACTGCTTCGCTCACGAGCTTTGCACCGATAGGATAACCGCCCAGCATTGAAAAGAACATTATTATAAAGTTAAGAGGTATAAATTTTTGAATTTTATCAATAATACCTGATTTCATAATATAAAGAACACATACACTGAACGGAAAAAGCGAGGGAATTAAAATCCTGCCTGAAAGAATTATTGCTTTTGTGACACCTTCCTTGCAAATTTCAGGGTTTATAATCAACAAAAACCCAAAAATCGCCATTAGCGATAAGATAAAAATTTTTTTAAAGCTCATACTTTTCACCCGATATTATATATGTATTTTATCGCTCAAAATTTCATAGTATTACTTATAAGGAGCGATTTTTGTGGCAAAAAAGATTAAAATTGTTAAAAAAAAACAAAAATGGAAGCTTTTAAATCTAAATGAGGAAATACCGAGTGCAGAAATTCTTGGGACTGCTCATATTGAATTGTTCGGAAACAGTAAAATTTCAATCGACGGTTGTTTAGGTGTTTATGAATATAAAGATACATATTTGAAGCTTCGTCTCACAAAGGGGACGATTATTATCTGCGGATGTGATTTTAATATCATTTATTTCGAAAATCGAGTGATATCCGTCAAGGGCAAGATATCTGCTATTGAATTTGTTTAGAGGATAAATATGATAATTTTTATTTACAGATTTTTAAAAGGCTATTTAAGGGTTAAATTTTACGGTGATTTCAAGGAAAGAGCACTGAGCATTTGTGCAACCGGCGGAATTAGACTTTGGAGCACTAAGCTTTCAGACACCGGTATTGAAAGTAATATTTCGGTTAATGATTTTAAGTATCTAAGAAGCCTTTTGTGTGGTAAAAATGTAAGAGTGCATATTCTTAAAAAACGAGGTTTTCCATTTTTTGCAGAACGTTATAAAAAGCGGTGGGGCATTTTAGTCGGTGCTTTACTGTTTTTTGTCGTTTTAAGCGTTATGTCGCAGTATATTTGGATTATAGATGTTGTAGGTAATAACAAAATCACCGACAAGGAAATTTTATCAGCTTGTGAAAGCATAGGAATATGCGAAGGTATTGAAAAATATAGCTTTTATCCAAAGATAGCTAAAGAAAAGCTGATGATAAAGGTTGACTCAATTGCATGGGCATCAATGAATATAGAGGGAAGCAGACTGACGATTAACATCACAGAAACTAAAAATAAGGATGAGGAAAAATGGAATTACACAAATCTCAAAGCAAAGTGTGATGGTGTAATTGAAAAGCTGGATATTGTTTCGGGAACCAGTCTGGTTTCGATTGGTCAAGCGGTTAAAAAGGGAGATTTGCTGGTTTCGGGAATAATCGAAACCGCTGACGGCACAAGGTATGTTAAATCTAAGGGAACGGTAATTGCCAAAAGTCAAACCGAGGTGAAGCTTTATGAGGAATTTAAGCAGACCCATAATATACCTACAGGAAAGGTGAAAACAAAATGCGTTTTAGAGCTTTTCGGACTCAAAATCCCTCTCTTTTTGGGTCAAGAAACTAGTAATTATAAATCAAGTACCAGCACGGATACATTTAAATTATTCGGTTCTAATTTGCCGATAAAAATACATAAAAAGCTCTTTGAATTTAAAAAAAAGTATAATACAAGCTATGATAGTGATGAACTTTGTGAAAAACTAAATAAAAAGCTTATGGAAAAAGAGTTTGAAAGGGTAATCAGTCAAGAATTTTTAACCAATAATACGGGGATAACGTTATGTGCAATAGTAGAAAGAAAAGAAAATATTGCAGTAAGTGACAATTTAATAATTAATGCTGGTAATTAGGGAAAATATGTGGTAAAATAAGGATAATAAAGTATAAGGAGTCGTCTATATTGTTTGAACAAACGGTTGATATTGAACGTATTGAGGATTTAATTGATTTGTTTGGAAATTTTGATGAGAATATTAAGCTTATTGAAAAGAAGTATTCGGTTGCAGTGACCAGCGTCGGTAACAGAATCAAAATCAAGGGTAAAGCTGATGCCGTTCACAAAGCCGCAAGAACCGTTAAAGGTCTTATTTTAATGATAAACAAGGGCGAACAAATTACCGACCAATCAGTGGAGTATGTTTCTTCTATGGTGGAGGACGGCGAGGACAATAGCATTTCTGCCGTAACCGATGCCGACTGCATTTGTATTACTGCAAAGGGTAAACCCATTAAGCCCAAAACCTTGGGACAAAAAAATTATGTTCAGGCAATTCGAAATAATACAATCACTATCGGTGTAGGTCCTGCCGGCACAGGCAAAACCTATTTGGCGGTTGCCGAGGCGGTTAATGCTTTCAGAGCCAAAGAGGTTAGCCGAATAATTTTGACCCGACCCGCAGTGGAAGCGGGAGAGAGTCTTGGCTTTTTACCTGGTGATTTGCAACAAAAAATTGACCCGTATTTAAGACCCCTCTATGATGCTTTATTCGAAATGCTTGGAGCAGAAAATTTCCAAAAATGTCAAGAACGTGGAGATATAGAGGTTGCTCCCTTGGCTTATATGAGGGGTAGAACGCTGGACGACAGTTTTATTATCCTTGACGAGGCACAAAATACTACTTGCGAGCAAATGAAGATGTTTTTAACCCGTCTGGGCTTTAATTCAAAGGCAGTAGTGACGGGTGATATAACCCAAATTGACCTGCCTAAGGGTAAAACCTCAGGACTTAAGGATGCTGTGAAAATTCTTAAAGGAATTGACGATATTGCCATTTCACGGCTTAGCGCTAAAGACGTTGTCAGACACCGTTTGGTGCAAGAAATAATAAAAGCTTATGAAAGAAGTGATGAAAAGAAATGAAGGTTAAGGTTAACATTTTAACTAAACAGAAAAAATTTCCACTTCCTACAGGTTCTAAACTACTCATACGAAAGGCCTGTACTGCTACATTAAAATTTGAAAATTTCCAAAACGATGCGGAGATTGATGTTTCACTCGTAGACGATGCAATTATTCACGAAATAAACCGTGAACACCGCAATATTGATTCTTCTACTGATGTTTTGTCTTTTCCCTTAGGAGAAAACGGTGTTTACGATGCCAATCCCGAAACTGGAGCTTCAATGCTCGGAGATATTGTAATTTCGGTCGAAACTGCTATGAGGCAAGCGGATTTATACGGTCATTCTTTAGAGCGAGAAATTGCTTTTTTGACAGTTCATTCAATGCTTCATTTATTGGGGTATGACCATGTTAATGGTGGAATCGAAGAAGCTTTAATGCGCGAAAAGGAGGAGTCGGTTCTGGATGCGCTGGGACTGGCTGTAAACAAGGTTTAATGAAAGAAAAATCATCTTTTATAGCAATTATAGGAAGACCGAATGTAGGTAAATCATCCCTTATGAATAGGGTACTCGGTCAAAAGGTGGCTATTGTTTCAAATAAGCCCCAAACCACCCGTACTAGGATAATGGGTGTCCATACTATCGGTGCCGTGCAGACTGTTTTTATAGATACCCCAGGTTTTCACAAGCCCAGAAACGAGCTTGACAAGAATATGAACAAGGCAGTGGGAGATGGAATGTCCGATGTTGATGCCGCAATTTTAGTGGTGGAGGCAATAACCCCCTTTAAACAGGGCACAGAAACCATTCCGCCTGCTGAGGTTGAGCTTTTAAAGGAGCTTAAAAAACGTAAATTAAAAGCGATTTTGGTAATCAATAAAATTGACCTGCTCGATAAGAAAGAGGAGCTACTTACTATAATTACAAAGTATAATAATCAATTTGACTTTGATGCTATTATCCCGCTCTCGGCAAAAACGGGTAACGGTGTTGATTTTATGCTAACGGAGCTGGAAAAATACGCTAAGCCGTCGCCACATTATTTCTGTGAGGATGACATTACCGACCAACCCGAAAAGGTTATGGTTGCCGAAATGATACGTGAAAAACTGCTTCGCACTCTTGACAAAGAGGTGCCTCACGGAATTGCTGTAGATTTGGAGCGTTTTGTGGAGCGTGATACCGTAAACGGCGAGCCTATTGTTGAGGTGGATGCTATAATTATCTGCGAAAAAGACTCGCATAAGGGCATTATAATTGGAAAGCAAGGTGCAACACTTAAGCGTATTGGTTCAATGGCACGAAAAGACATTGAGGACTTTTTCGGAATTAAAGCAAATGTAAAATTATGGGTAAAGGTTAAGGAAGATTGGCGTAACCGTCAGGGCCTTATTCACACCTTTGGCTTGGACTAAAATTTACCTTTTATAATCCTTAAAAATCACATAAAACTACCTTTAGAAAGGTAGGCTTTTGTTGTGGACGATAATTGGACAAGGTTTATAAAATCGGGCAAGGTTGAGGACTATTTAAACTATGTTAACTCTTGTAAGGAGCAGGAAATAATCGGTGGAAACACAGCTACATTTTACGACTCAAGGCTTGGTAATAAAGGAAATGAATGTGGGGGAAAACGACCGCCTAATCACCTTATTTACTAAGGAATACGGTATCTTAAAGGCTTATGTTGCAGGGGCAAAAAGCATCAAATCAAAGCGTTCGGCGGCTTGCTCACTGCTTACATATTCTTCTTTTACTGTTACAAGAAAAGGGGAGAATTACCGCATTACCGAGGCTGAGACCATTTCCTCCTTCTTTTCAATGGGTATGGACGTTGAAATACTGTCACTTTGCCAGTATTTTTGTGAGCTTTCCTCGGTATTTGTAGGCTCGATGATACCTAACGAGGAGTTTTTACGGTTAATTTTAAATTCAATGCACTTTTTGACTAAGGAAAAGAAATTCCCTCCGCTAATTAAAGCTATAACAGAGTTTAGAATTGCGGTAATTTCGGGTTACAGTCCAAACCTTGTCGCGTGTGACAGTTGCGGAAAATTTGAGGATGATATTTTCTTTTTTAATATGGAAAACGGCTCACTGATTTGTAAAGACTGTACCGAAAATATCGAGGGCAAAACCGTACTTGATAGGACAACCCTTTCGGCACTGCGACATATTGCTTTTTCTGAATTTAAAAAGCTTTATTCCTTTGAAATTCCCGAAAAAAGTGCAATTTCACTTTCGAAAATTACTCAAAAATATCTAAATTTGCAAACAGATTATAAATTTAAAACCCTGGATTTTTTAAATTCTATTACTACTTATTAGGAGAAAAATGTGTATAACATAAATAAAGCCATTAAAACCCTTGAGCTTGATAAGATTTTGCAGCTGCTTTCAAATGAGGCAACCTTAGAGGATGCACGTGAGCAGTCGCTTAAAGTTGAGCCACAAACCGATATAAGCGAAGTAAAGCGACAGTTAGTTGCCACTAATGACGCTTATTCCTTTATGGCTAAATATCAATCTCCGTCTTTTGGAAGTGCAGAGAATGTGACATCCCCGCTAAGGCGTGCTGCGGCATCTGCCGTTTTGTCATGCGGTGAGCTTTTAGATATTGCCGAAACTTTACGTGTTATCAGAAGTCTTAAAAGCTGGCGTGAGGATTGTCTTAACGTAGGAAAGACCTCTATTGACTATCTTTTTGATTCCCTTTATCCAAATAAGTATTTAGAGGATAAAATAACCTTTGCTATTAAAGGTGAAAATCAAATTTCCGATAATGCATCACCTACTTTATATGATATTCGCCGTAAAATAGTTTCAAGGTCGGAAAAAATTAAAGATATTCTAGATAAAATTGTTCGCGGAAACACCGCAAAATATCTGCAAGAAGCAATTGTCACTCAGCGAGACGGCAGATATGTAGTACCTTTAAAGGCTGAAAATAAGGGTCAGCTTACAGGTATCGTCCACGATATTTCGTCCACCGGCTCAACTCTATTTATAGAGCCGATGTCGGTTGTGGAAACCAATAATGAAATCCGCGTTTTAAAGCTTCGTGAGCAGGACGAAATTGATCGTATTTTGGCCGAATTGTCGGCTGAAGCGGGGAATTTTGCCGACACGATTATTAAATCATATAGCTGCCTTGTGGAGCTTAATTTAATTTTTGCAAAAGCTAAGCTTGCCTACAAAATGAAAGCCACAATGCCTCTGATTAATGATAAGGGTCAGGTTTACCTTAAAAATGCCAGACACCCTTTAATTAACTATAAACAGGTTGTTCCCATAACTGTAGAACTTGGCAAGGAATTTAATTCTATCGTAATTACGGGACCAAATACCGGCGGTAAAACCGTAACTCTTAAAACTGTAGGATTACTTACATTAATGACTATGTGCGGACTGTTAATTCCGGTAGACAACGGAAGCAATGTCGCAATTTTCAGTAAAATTTTTGCCGATATCGGCGACGAGCAAAGCATCGAACAGTCGCTTTCAACCTTCTCGTCACACATTGTAAATATTATTTCAATCTTAGAAAATGCCGACGATAATTCATTGGTGCTTTTAGACGAGCTTTGTGCCGGCACAGACCCTATTGAGGGTGCCGCCCTTGCAAAGGGAATTTTAGTAAGGCTTGCTGCCTTTGGCACAAGAGTTTTAGTAACCACACATTACCCCGAGCTGAAATCCTACGCAATTGATACAAAGGGTGTTGAAATCGCTTCCTGCGAGTTTGATGTATCAACCCTAAAGCCTACCTATAAGCTGATTTTGGGTCTGCCGGGACGTTCTAATGCATTTGCAATATCTAAACGTTTAGGAATGCCGTGCGACCTTATAGAATCGGTTAAGAGCGAAATTTCCGACGAGGATATGCGATTTGAAAGGGTGGTTGCCACTCTTGAAAGGGCAAGATATGAGGCCGAAAGTGAAAGGGTAAAGGCCGTAAAGCTGAGAACTGAGCTTGAAAAATCTCGTAACCGAGCCGAAAGTCTTGAAGCTGAGCTTGAGACTAAGCAAAAAAAGCTAATGGAACAAACGAGGGAAAAGGCTAACAATATTATAGAAATTGCCCGATACAAATCTTCATTGCTTTTAAATGAGCTTGAGGAAATGAAAAAGACCATCAATGCCGAGAATGCTGCAATGCTGCTTAACAAGGCAAGGCAAGGTTTTAAGAATACCCTTAATGAGCTTGAGGATACCGCAAATCCCGTAGAGCAGACGACTGTTAAGGGTGAAGCGGTTAAAAGCGTTCAAAAAGGCGATATTGTGATCGTGGCGGACCTCGGACAAGATGCCACTGTTATTGATGTTAAACCCGATAAATGCGAAGCTTATGTTATGTTAGGTGCAATTAAGATGTGGGTTAGTTTCGAAAATTTACGTCTGAAACGTAAAAATGCACCCTCGACAGAACTAAAGAAAACCCGTAAGGTTACTGGTATGATGTCAAGGGCAAACCGAGAGGTTAGCGGTGAAATTGACATCAGAGGTCTGGATTCTAACGAAGCACTATTAGAGCTTGACCGATATATTGACAATGCTATTGTTTCAGGCCTTGAGACTGTCCGAATTATTCACGGCAAAGGAACAGGAGTTTTAAGACAAAGTGTTGGATCACATTTGCGTTCGCATAAGGCGATTAAAAGCTTTAGACTTGGAACCTTTGGCGAAGGTGAAAACGGCGTTACAATCGCCGAGCTTAAATAGGAGGAAATTATGGCAGTTAAATTTAATGAAAATAAGGAAATCGTGGCAAAAATTAAAGAGGGTCTCGCTAAAAAAGATGGCTATTGCCCCTGCAAATTAGGAAAAGAACCGAAAAACAAATGTATGTGCAAGGAGTTTCGCGACCAAATTGCCGACCCAGATTTCGAAGGCTATTGCCACTGTATGCTCTATTATAAAAGTAAGGATTAAGCAAAAATATATCATCGCGAATATTATTCAAAAAATATTGCAAAAAACAATATGATATTAAAAAATCGCACCATAAAGGTGCGATTTTTTAATATCCCAAATCTTCATTAATTATTACAACCTCAACCTCAGTGCCCATCGGTGGTAGCTCAAGTGTTAGAAAACCTCGGCAAATTCGGTCAGGGGAGGAGCAATCGTAGCATTTGTCACCCTTAACTGCACAAGGTGTTTTCATACCAAGACGTTGTGCATTTTTTGGGGCGGCAATGTTTCTGGCGCGCCATAAAGCCTTTTCAAAATTTTCGGCAACTTTATTTTTACCTACAACAAAATACACTTTTTTGTGTCCGTATAGGGTAGAGGCAAGTCGATTTCCTCTGCCGTCTATATTGATTATTTGTCCTTGCTCACTGATAGCGTTTGCAGAGGTTACATAAATTTCGGTATTCATTGCATTTTGCATAATTGCGGCACCACCGTATTCTTTGAGCTGACCGCCCTTGCCGTGCCACCAAATTTCGTTATGCTTATTCAACACGTCAAATAAACCGATTTCTTTAAGTGTCATTGAGCCGCCAAAGCCTACGGTTGTGTTGTGAATTTCATTATTAAAGTAATCAACTGCATCGGGGACATTTTCAAAGACAGATACCTTAAATCCGCGTTTTTGAAAATTATTTTTAAGTGCTTTAATATCCATGATTACTCACCGTATGGGAAATTAAAGGTTCCGCCATTACCAGAGTCGGAGCTTGTTATATTCTTATTATAGCTTGATTCACCGATATTTGCACTAAGCTTAACGTTAAAGTTTTTGGTTTCACCCTTAGTAGTCAAAACCGTAACCGTAATAGTGTCTCCAGCAGAACAGTTTTCGATTATATCAAGCACCATATCGTCTGAGGAAACTTCGGTTTCATTTATTTTAATGATAATATCACCCTTTTGCACCTTGCCGAAAAGGTCACTGTCGGTAGAAACCGACTGAATTTGCAGTCCAACAGTAGAAATATTTTCGATTTCTGCAATAACGGAATTTATTGCATAGTAGGTAATACCAAGCTTTGCACGGCTTTCAACTCTGCCCTTTGAAATAAGCTCGCCTACGATTCGTTTCATAACAGTTGTAGGAATGGCATAACTTATACCTTCGTAGGAAACACCGGCAATTTTTGAGGAGGTCATGCCAACAACCTGACCGTACATATTAGCAAGTGCACCGCCCGAAGAACCGGGATTTATTGCACAGTCGGTTTGAATTAAACGGGCAGGGTAGCTGGATGAATTACTTACACGACGGTTTGTGGCAGAAATAACACCACTTGTTATACTGCTGGTGTCAGTCGCATCGTTCGGTCTGCCGATTGCAACAACCCTTTGTCCCATATACAAATCGTCTGAATTAGCAAAGGTTGCGGGTGTTAAATCTTTTGCTTCTACCTTTAAAACTGCAAGGTCGCTGACAAGGTCACCGGCAATATATTTTGCATCGTATTCCTTGCCGTCGTGGGTGTGAATTTTAAATTTTGCATTAGGAATTTCAGAATATATATGGTCATTCGTTACAATGTAACCGTCAATTGAATATACGATACCGCTGGCTTCACCCATAGCTTTCTTATCATTATAAATTGTAATACCGACAACTGATTTGTCAACTTCATCATAAACTGCCGCAGGGGTCTTTTCGTTTTTGTCGGTGGGTTGTGCTTCAAGCTCGATTTTTACATCGGTTTTTCCGCCGGAAACAGAAACTCTGCTTTTACCAAGATAATAACCCGTTAAGGTTGTACCGGTTAAAGCAATTACAATTGCCAAAGCAAGAGTAAAGAACTTAAGGCCCTTGCTCATAGGCTTATAATCTTTAATCTGTTCTACCGGAGTAAATTCTATTGGGCTTTGAATAGGTTCATTATTTAATTCCTCGTTAACAGGGGATTCGTTATCAAATTGATTATTGTTATAGAATTCGTTCATATTTAATGCTCCTTAGGATATTGGTAATGTAATTTTAAAGGCTGTAAACTGATTTTCACGGCTTGAAACGGAAATAGTGCCAGAATGTGCAGTAATAATTGTTTTCACTATATAAAGCCCAAGACCGGTGCTATTTTTAGAGACAGAGCGTGATTTGTCCACCTTATAAAAACGCTCAAAAATATAAGGTAGGTCAGTACTTGGAATACCCGGTCCACTGTTTTGAATTATGAAAACGAGATTTTTTGAATCATTGGTCAGTGTGAAATTAATCTCACCCTCATCACAGGTGAATTTTACGGCATTATCAACAAGATTATATATTACCTGATGAATTAAATCGCGGTCTGCAGTAACCGAAATATCAGGCAAAGTGTCAAGACCGTTAATCTTAAGCTTTCGTTTCTCAATGTGTTGCTCTTGACTTAAAACTATAGAACATACAAGCTCATTAAAATTGAAAAGCTCCGGTTTTAAAGCAAATTCGCCTGATTCAAGTCTTGCCATACTCAGCATTGACTCCACTAATCGGGAAAGTCTTTTTACTTCGTTTGAAACTATACCCAAATAATAGCTTTGCTTTTCGGGTTCAATTGTTCCATCTAAGATGCCGTCAATAAAGCCGGAAATTGAAGTCATTGGTGTTTTAAGCTCATGAGAGACATTAGCAACAAAGCTTTTTCGCATACCCTCAAGCTGGGAGAGGGAATTGGTCATCATATTAAATGATACCGACAGCTCGCCGATTTCATCGTCGCTCATAACGGGTATACGCTTCGAAAAATCGCCTTTTGCCATTGCCCGCGAGGCTTCAGACATAAGCTTTAACGGTTTAGTTAAGCGATAGGTAATAGCGTAAATAAATATAAACATTAATGCAACAGGAAACAGTGAGGAAACCAAGAAAAGTTTTGTTACTGTTGAAAGCAGATTTGAAACTAAGGAAACAGGTGCAGCGGCAATAACCGTTGCAAAATGCTCGTTAGAGTCATTCGTTAATTTCCTTG
>JAFSGB010000001.1 GCA_017434895.1 Clostridia bacterium | reverse complement strand
CCCCAAAAATGAGCCTTTATACAACAAAGAAGGCTTCTTAGAAATGGGCGTTTCTCCCGAAATGGCTCCTGATAAACCAACCTATGTGACAATTCACTTTGAAAAGGGCGTTCCTACTGCAGTTGACGGCAAGGAAATGGGTGCAGTCGAGCTTGTTGACACTCTTAATAAGCTTGGCGGTACTAACGGCATAGGATTACTCGATATTGTTGAAAACCGTCTTGTAGGTATGAAATGCCGTGGCGTTTATGAGACTCCCGGCGGTGCTATTATTTATAAGGCACACGAGGTTCTTGAAATGCTTTGTCTTGATAAAGAAACTGCTCACTACAAGTCTTTAGTAGCGCAGAAGCTCGGTGAACTAGTTTACAATGCACAGTGGTTTACTCCCTTAACAGAGGCTATTCTTTCCTTTGTCAAGACTACACAAAAAACCGTTACCGGTGACGTAACCCTAAAGCTTTACAAGGGTAATATGATTAATGCAAGCGTTTCTTCGCCCTATTCTTTGTATGATTCTGAAATTGCAACCTTTGATGAGGATGAAGTTTACGACCAAAAGGATTCACAGGGCTTTATAAACCTTTACGGACTTCCCACAAAGGTTTATGCGAAAATGAAGCAAAAAAATAACATTAAATAAGTAGGTAAAAAAATGGATAAAATGTGGGCGGGCAGATTTAGTAAAGCCCTCGACAAACAAGCTGACGATTTTAATTCCTCAATTCATTTTGACAGTAGAATGTACAAGCAGGATATAATTGGCTCTATGGCGCACGCCATAATGCTCAGACGTCAGGGTATTATATCTGACACCGAAGAAAAGCAGATTCAAAAAGGCTTGTCGGAAATTTTAGCTGATATTGAATCGGGCAATTTGCAGTTCGATATGAACGCAGAAGATATCCATATGTTTGTTGAGTCTGAGCTTACTAAACGTATCGGCGATGCGGGAAAGAAGCTTCATACAGCAAGAAGCCGTAATGACCAGGTAGCGCTTGATATTCGTATGTATTTAATGACCGAATGTGAGGAAATCGGCGCTCTTATAAAGAACTTGATAAAGGCTATTCGTGATTTGGCAAGCCAGCATAAAAATACCATTATGCCCGGCTATACCCATTTACAACGCGCCCAACCCATAACCTTTGCTCATCATGTTTTAGCCTATGCTATGATGTTTACCCGTGACTTTAACCGTTTGGGTGATGCTGTTGAGAGAATGTACGAAAACTGTCCTATCGGCTCTTGCGCATTGGCGGGTACTACATATAACACCGATAGAGAGTGGGAGGCTGAACGACTCGGCTTTTCGGGGATTTCCCTTAACAGTATTGACGGCGTGTCAGACAGAGACTTTTGTGTCGAGCTACTCTCTTGTTTTGCAATTATTATGATGCACCTTTCCCGTTTTTCGGAGGAAATAATTTTGTGGTCAAGCTGGGAATTTAAGTTTGTGGAGTTAGACGATAGCTACACCACCGGCTCAAGTATTATGCCTCAAAAGAAAAATCCCGATATGGCAGAATTGGTAAGAGGTAAAACAGGTAGAGTTTATGGTGACCTTATGTCACTACTCACAACACTTAAAGGCTTGCCTTTGGCTTACAACAAAGATATGCAAGAGGATAAAGAAGCTATATTTGATGCGGTTGATACTGTTAAAAAATGTATCAGTATTTTCACACCTATGATTTCTACAATGAAACCTATTTCGGAAAATATGCTTGCCGCCGCAGGAAAAGGCTTCATAAATGCTACCGATTTGGCAGATTATCTTGTTAAAAAGGGTAAGCCCTTTAGAACTGCTTACAAAATTGTTGGTGAAATTGTAGCCTATTGCATTGCGAACAATCTTATTCTGGAAACTGTTCCAATGGATAAATATAAGGAATTTGATGAGAGCTTTGCTGACGATTTATATAATGAAATTTCTCTTAGAACCTGTGTTGAAAAGCGTATTTCAGCAGGCGGAACGGGAGAAAAATCAGTGGAAAGACAGCTAGATTATATTACGGAGTTTTTAAATGACTAAGGTTTTTATTGATGGCAGTGCCGGAACTACCGGACTTCGCATTGCCGAGCGACTGGAAAACAGAAAAGATATTGAGTTAATTAGATTAACAGAGGAAAACCGAAAGGATTTGAATGCCCGAAAAGAGGCAATAAACAAAGCGCAAATTGTATTTCTGTGTCTTCCTGATCAGGCAGCAATAGAGGCTGTGTCTCTTTGCGATAATCCTGATACTGTTATTATTGACACATCAACAGCGCACAGAACAAACAGTGATTGGGCTTATGGTTTTCCCGAGTTATCGGTTGATTTTTTTAATAAAATCAAGACCTCTAAGCGAATTGCCAATCCAGGTTGTCACGCTAGCGGTTTTATTGCTTTAATTTACCCCCTTGTGGAAAGCGGGATTCTGAAAAAAGATGCAATGCTTTCTTGTGTATCCCTTACGGGTTACAGCGGCGGCGGCAAGAAAATGATTGCCGAGTATGAGGCCAATAACAGAGAACTTTTGTTAGATGCCCCACGGCAGTATGGACTTACCCAAGCCCATAAGCATTTGACCGAAATGACCGCAATTACGGGAATTAAAAAAATGCCCGCATTTATGCCAATTGTAGGCGATTTTTATAGCGGTATGGAGGTTACAATTCCTCTATTTCCCGAAATGTTAAACAGTGCTAATATAGAAAAAATTAAAAGTATCTATAAGGTAAAATACAATGGCCCGATTGTAAATTATGTTGAGGATTTTGCTGAAAACGGCTTTCTTTCAGCAAATAAGTTAAGAGATAAGGACAGTATGGAAGTTTCAGTTAGCGGAAACGACGACAGAATTTTACTCATTGCCCGTTATGACAATTTGGGTAAAGGTGCTTCCGGTGCAGCGGTACAGTGTATGAACATTGTACTCGGTGCAGAAATTACAACAGGTCTAGAATTTTAGGAGAAAATTTATGAATATAATTTCCGGCGGTGTTACGGCTGCAAAAGGCTTCAAAGCAAGCGGCGTACACTGTGGCATTAGAAAAAATAAGACAAAAAGAGATTTATCTTTAATTCTAAGTGAAAATAAGGCAAATGTTGCGGCGGTTTACACTAAAAATGCTGTTAAGGGCGCGCCTTTAACAGTCACCAAAAATAATATTGCTAATGGTTATGCCAGGGCAATTATTTGTAATAGCGGTAATGCTAATACATGTAATGCTAACGGCATAGAAATAGCTGAGCAAACTTGCAATTTTTTGGGAGAGGCTCTTGGAATTGATGCCGAGGATGTAGTTGTCGCTTCTACCGGTGTTATTGGTCTGCCGTTGGATATTGAACCCATAAAGAATGGAATACCCGGCCTAATTAACGCTTTGAGTGAAAATGGCAGTCGCGATGCTGCAGAGGGTATTATGACTACCGACACTAAGGTTAAAGAGGTTGCCGTAGAATTCAAAATCGGTGATAAAGTCTGTAAAATCGGCGGTATTGCAAAGGGCTCAGGTATGATTCACCCCGATATGGCAACAATGCTTGTGTTTATTACTACTGACTGCAATATTTCTACAGAAATGTTAAGCAAAGCACTTTCAAGCGATATTGAAAACACCTTTAATATGGTTAGTGTGGACGGGGACACCTCCACCAACGACATGGTTTGTATTCTTGCTAATGGTGAGGCAAAAAATACCAAAATCACAGAAGATAACGAGGATTTTGCTATCTTTATGACGGCTTTAAATACCGTTACTGTGCATCTTTGCAGATGTATTGCAGGTGATGGCGAGGGCGCCACAAAACTTCTTGAATGTAAGGTGAGCGGCGCCGAAAGCCTAGAAATTGCAAAGAAAGTTGCAAAATCGGTTATTTGCTCCTCGCTTACAAAGGCGGCAATGTTCGGTGCCGACGCTAACTGGGGCAGAGTACTTTGTGCCATCGGTTACAGTAAACAAAAAGTAGATGTTAATAAAATTGATGTTTCTTTTAAATCGGCTAAGGGCGAAATCATAGTTTGTAAAAATGGTGCCGGTGTTGATTTTTCGGAGGAAAAAGCTAAAAAAATTTTGCTTGAAAGCGAAATTGAAATTTTAATCAATCTCAATTCAGGTGAGTTTTGCTCAACCGCATGGGGTTGTGATCTTACCTATGATTATGTAAAAATCAACGGCGATTACAGAACATAAAGGAGTTATTATGTATATTGATAATATTACAAACGCTCAAAGGGCAGAGGTTTTAACCGCCGCTTTGCCATACATTAAAAAATATTACGGCAAAATAGTTGTTGTAAAATATGGCGGCAATGCTATGATTAACGAGGATCTAAAGCAACAGGTTATGGAGGATCTGGTTCTTCTGCATCTTGTTGGTGTTAAGATTATACTTGTTCATGGCGGTGGCCCCGAAATTACCGATATGCTACATAAGGTAGGCAAGGAGTCAAAGTTTGTTGACGGACTTCGTGTTACCGACTCTGACACTGCCGAAATTGTTCAAATGGTACTGGCAGGCAAAATTAACAAAAGTCTTGTAAACCTTTTGGGTACAAAGGGTGGTAAGGCAATGGGCATTTCGGGAATTGATGCCCATATTATCGAGGCTAAGGTGAAGGACGAAAGACTCGGCTTTGTAGGTGAAATTACAAAGGTAAATGTAGAGCCGATTGTAAACCTTTTAAATAATGATTACATTCCGGTTGTTTCCACAGTTGCGTGCGACAATAAGGGTAATGTTTATAACATTAATGCCGATACAGCAGCCGCTTTTATAGCGGGTGCTTTAAATGCCGAGCGTTTAATTTCCATGACCGATATTGCGGGAATTTTGAAGGATAAGGACGACCCGACCTCGCTTATTCCGTTAATTGATGTTAATGAAGCTAAGGAGTTATTTAATGACGGCACAATCTCCGGCGGTATGATTCCAAAGGTTGAGTGCTGCTTGGAGGCAATTTCCAAGGGAGTTAAAAAGGTTATCATAATGGACGGTAGAGTACCACATTCCTTGCTTATTGAAACCCTTACAGACGAGGGTGCCGGTACAATGGTCGTAAAGGAAAAGAAATAATGAATTTAAAAGAAAAAGACAGTCTTTATGTTGCTAACACCTACGCTCGTTTTCCCATTACTTTGAAAGAGGGAAAGGGCTCTCTTGTTTTTGACGACGAGGGAAAGGAATACATAGATTTAGCTACAGGCATTGCAGTTAATTCCTTTGGTTACTGCGACAGTGTTTGGGAAAACGCCGTAACAATGCAGTTAAATACTCTGCAACACGCGTCAAATCTTTATTATACCGAGCCTTGCGTAAAGCTTGCCGAGCTTATCTGCCTTAAAACCGGTATGAAAAAGGTGTTTTTCTCTAACTCCGGTGCCGAGGCTAATGAATGCGCAATTAAGGTTGCACGTAAGTATGCCGCAAATAAAAAGGGCAGCGATTATAACCAAATAATCACCCTTGAAAACAGCTTTCACGGCAGAACAATTACAACCCTTGCGGCAACCGGTCAAGAGGTTTTTCACAAGGACTTTTTACCGCTTACAGAGGGCTTTTGCTATGTAGAAGCCAATAACTGTGAGGAACTGATAAAAACCGTTAAAAACGGCAAAATTGCCGCAATTATGTTTGAAACTGTTCAGGGCGAGGGCGGTGTTAATCCCTTATCCGCAGAGTTTGTAAAAACCATTTTTGATTTAGCAGAAAAGTATGATATTTTAACTATTTCCGACGAGGTGCAAACCGGTAACGGCAGAACAGGTCAGCTTTACGGCTATATGAATTACAGCGTAACACCCGATATTTTCACAACAGCAAAGGGTCTTGGCGGTGGTTTGCCGTTAGGGGCAACTGTTCTGGGTGATAAAGTAAAAGATGTTTTAACGGCTGGCGACCACGGTTCTACCTTTGGCGGAAATCCTGTTGCTTGTGCGGGTGCAATAACTGTCATAAATCGAATTGATGACAAGCTTTTAAGTG
>JAFSGB010000012.1 GCA_017434895.1 Clostridia bacterium | reverse complement strand
TGAGCTACAGAGGCAAATGGTGGCGACCTGGATGGGGCTCGAACCCACGACCTCTAGCGTGACAGGCTAGCGTTCTAACCAACTGAACTACCAGGCCAAATGGTGGGAACAACAGGGCTCGAACCTGTGACCCTCTGCTTGTAAGGCAGATGCTCTCCCAGCTGAGCTATGCTCCCACATGCTGGCTTGCGCTGGCTTGCTAACTTGGACTTCTACTCACCGGCGACGAACATTATATTACCATAATAAAAACCCTTTGTCAAGCACTTTTTTTGTTTTTTCTCAAAAAGTTTTGCATTCCAAATATCTAATGCTATTTATATTATGTGTATTACCGATTTATGCTGAAAAATCCCAGACTGTCATAGTAGCTCAGCACCAAATCTACCATTTGGTTATAGCTGAGCACTCCGCTTTCCACACCGTTGACCTTAATAAAGCTGTCATTAACACTTTGGGCAGTATCCATAATCTCTCCATTAAACCCGTCCCAATAATCGTTTCGGCACTTTATATCGCGAATAACACCTGCCGAGCAATTTAAGGTTGCATTTTCCCAAAGTTCCTTATCTGCACGGTATAAATCATTTGAACAGTAAATAAATGCGGACAAATAACCTGAATATTCGTAATCCGCCTGTCCCGAAGTGGCGCAGCCTAAAAACGCCAAGAAATTACATTCCATTTCCTTGGCAAAGCCCATTGTATGGGCAATTTCGTGGGCAGAGGTAAACCCTAAACCGCTAACGGGCACGTCGGTATTGACATTTGCCTCCAATGTCCAAGGGCAGTAAACCCCCGTAGTTCCGGTATAAGACCACCAGTGGGACAGTGCAACACTTTTTACCCTTGTTGCACCGGTTTTTAAAAAATGATAGTCTTTAGCTATATTTTCGTAAACATTATTTGCATTTTTAAGCAGTTGTTTTTTTGTAACCGACAAGGCTACAACTCCGTTTTTGTCCTCGCTGAACTTTTCTCGGGCCGTGGATGCTTTTTTTGCTAAATCGGAGGTCACAATATAAAGCTCCTCTACGGTATACTCACCCTTTGGTAGTTTCATAAGCTCCCTTAACGGCATACGGGAAAAATTCGCACCGTCGGTAAGCATAAAAACAAATAGAAAAAAGGAAAAAACCGTGCAGAGAAATCTCACACCCCTTTCGGCGGTTTTTTTAGGGTTGCCACCCTTTACAAGACGGTAAACAAAAAAGGCAAGCAGAGTAATAATAGTGGGGGCTAAAAGAACAACAACCATTTCTGTAACACTAAAAGGAATTAATGAAACCAAATATTCCAAGGGAAAAGCGACGGCTCTGAATATACCGCGGGCAAAAATATATTCTGTAAATTTAGGGAATTTAGGCAGTAAAAAATACATCAGCCCCGCTAAAACAAGGGGCGTAAGGCTCAATAACCATTTAAGCCATAAGGATTTTTGTTTCATTTTAAATCTCCGTCATTTTACTTCCTCTTTATTCTATTTACCTTTAAGACTTTTGTCAATAGCCTTAAGACTGCCGAAAGCCGTTTTAAGGCAAACCGCGGTTTTCACAACCGATGCGACAAAGAAAACAAAGTAAGCGAAACCGTCAAGACGGGTAAAAAGTCTGCCCACAGTCACAGTACTGACAAGGCTTGCAAATGGAAATTCCAAGCTGCCGCTAAGCTGAGCCCCAAAAAGCAGTACCGACGACAAAATACAAAGTCCCAAAATTACCGCACCCCAAAGCACACCGAAAAAGCCCTGCCTTGTACGGGTTTCACCGAAGCTCTGCCACAAAAATACAGGTAAAACAAGGCTTTGTAAAACGGGGTTTAGCAAATATGGTTTTATTTGCGGTAAAATTTCGGAAAATTCGGGCAATTTGAAAACAAAAATATTTCGCAGTTCGTATTTATCGGCACCCCCGATAAAGAAAAATAAAATTACCGCCCCCGAAAGCACAAGGCTTATAAGCGAAAATTTTAAAAGACTTTCGGTTTTTTTAAGAGAAAAATATACTGCACTTAAGCCTAAAATTAAAAATATAAAAAATTTCGGTGTTTCGGGCAGAACTATTTTTGAAATAAAATCAGCAAGCGACAAAATACTTTCCGCTCCCACAAAAAGTGCGAAAATACCTACACCAAAGGAAAGAACCGTTTTAGGCATTTCCCCTAGAACCTTTTCCCACAAAAGGCTTACACATACATATAACAACAAAAGTCCCGCAAGCGATATTAAATACGCGGTGAAATTAAACTGACTGGCAAAGTATTTTGGAAAAATAATGCATCCGTTTCCCAAAACAAAAAGTGCCGAAAGGGAAATTATATGCGGTGCAAGAGTTGTTTTATTCATATATATTCACCTTGATTTCAGCTTTTTTGTAATAATCGTCGTAGTTTTCCTCTATTTTCTCCCATATTTTAGGCTCTTTTTGAGCGATTATATTACCGATGCCGAAAATATCCTCATTTTCAAGAATTTTCTCAGTTTTTGTCTTTAGAGTGCCAATATTTTCTCCTTTTATATGGGCATTAATTGTGATTTCAAGGCTTTTATTATAGGAAAAATCATAGCTCACCTTTGAATAATTAATTATCATTCCATTGTCCACACCTCTTGTCAGACTGTCTCTCACAAGACAAAATGCGGATAATTCCCCGTTTTTAAGTGCTTTAATCATTTCATAATTTTTAAAGACAGCAAGCCCGTCAACAAAAAAAGCGTCGTCCTTTACTGTTAAGCGTGGCATCCAAAAGGTTTTAATCGGATTTGTATTTAAGGCCTCAGCCTCGTAAAATCGGTTATTAAAAAGAGTTCCTTTTTGCTCCTCGGTGACCTCGATCATACTCATAATATCAAACCCCACCGCTACCGACGACACCGCACGGCAGGAAAGCAGTTTTTCGGCATTATCGGTATAAACTAACATTGTTGCAACATTAATTTCGGTATTCTTACGGCAAAAGGCAAAAATATCTTTTAATTGTGATAAAACAATTCCACCGCCTATTACAGTCACCGCATTATGCCCGAGTGACAAAGGTTGGGTGATTTTTGAAACGATTTCACTGTAAGCCTCGCCGACAGTTTCCCCTGTGCCGAAAATCAGTCGGCTTTGCTTTTCCTCGCTTAGGTCGTCGGTGTTGACAACTATCGCCTCTATCATCATTTTAGTATTGCCGCCGACACTGTCAAACCCCAAGGACGAAACAATGTATTCCTGCTTGTCCGAGGTCACCACCTCCTTGGCACTGCAACCGCAAAGGGGCAAAAAGGCAAAAGCTAAAAGAAAGCTTAAAAATTTTTTCATTTTTCTTTTCTGCTCCTTATAAGATTACGGTTAAAGCGTGGCCGTTGTATCATATTGACCCAGCTTGTCCGCCAAAAGGTGTCCTTAAGACTTTGAAAATCGGCTTTTTTAAGCGAAACATTATAATCGACCCCGAAGGAATTAAGCGAAATAATATGCATTACGGTTATGGCCGCACCGCAGAAAAATCCCAAAAGGCCAAAAAATGCACTTAAAAAAACAAAAAGCAGTCGCAAATAAAAAACCGCTCCCCTAAGTCTTGGTATCATTAGCCCCGCAATACCGCTGACGGCAATTACAATAAGCATCGGTGTGGAAATTATTCTTGCTTCCACCGCAGCCTGACCTACCACAAGACCGCCCACAATGCTTAAAGCGTGTCCAAGAGACTCGGGCATTCTGACCCCTGTTTCCTTTAAAATTTCGAAAACAAAAATCATTATGAGGCATTCTGTCAAGGGAGCAAAGGGCACACCTCCCCTAAGGTTTGCTATCGACACTGCAAGGGCGGTGGGCAAAAGCTCGCGGTGAAAGGAGCTTAAGGCTATAAAAATTGCGGGTATGCTGACTGCCAAAAAAAAGGAAATATACCGAAGCACTCGCCCCACGCTCGACACCAAAAAATTAAGATAGTAGTCCTCGTCCGACTGAAAGTTTTCTGAAAAAAGGTAAGGCAGAGTCACCACCATTGGAGTGCCGTTTACAATTATGGCAATCCTGCCTTCCAGTAGCTTTGCCGCCACAATGTCGGGGCGCTCAGTAGTGCCGGTGGTTTTAAAAAGAGAATATTTATGGTCACGAATATTCTCCGTAATGTAGTTACTGTCCAAAATTCCATCGATATTGATTTTTCTAATTTTTTCTTTAACGCTTTCCACAAGCTTGCTATCGGCAAGGCTTTCGAGATAGCAAATATAAACCTGTGTGTTGCTTCTAGTCCCCACTCTCATAATTTCACTGCAAAGATCCGGTGTTTGCAGCTTTCGGCGAATAAGTGAAATGTTAGAAAGGGCGTTTTCTACAAACCCCTCACGAGGGCCTGCAAGCACCCTTTCGTCTTGAGGTTCGTCAATCCCCCTTATTTTAAATCCCTTTGTTTCCACACTAAGAGACTCTGTGCTTGAATCAATTAAAATGAGCGCCTCGCCAAACATTATCCCGTTTAGCATATCGGAAACCTTAGTTTGCTTTTTGACATCTCGAATAAATAAAATCTGAGTTTCCACGAAATCCGCAAGGCTTTGACTGTCATTTTCAATGTCAACTATCAGCAATGGACGAATCACCCCGTCGTCAAGCTGGGCAGAGTTAATCATACCGTCGAAATACAAAACGGCACAGTCAAAGCTTACAGTATTTCGCACCTTTATTCTTTTAACACGAAAAAACGCTTCCTTTTTAAAAATATTTTGAAACAACTCTATGTCCTTTTCCAAATTTCCCGAAAGGAGCACATTTTCAAATTTTTTTACTGTAGCATTCATTTTATCACCTAAGTGTATTATTAGCTTTCTATTGATTTTTTATTAATTCTAGGTATAATATTATTGAAAGGTTTTGATAAAATGATTTTTGATTCAGTTTTAGAAATAGTAGGAAATACTCCGCTTCTCAGACTTAATAATATTGAAAACGAGCTTGGTTTAAAAACCAGAATTCTGGCTAAGCTTGAATTTTTAAACCCCGCCGGCAGTGTTAAGGACAGAGTCGGTCTGGCTTTAATTGAGGAGGCCGAGAAAAAAGGACTTCTAAAAAAGGACTCGGTTATAATCGAGCCGACCTCCGGCAACACAGGTATAGGACTTGCGATGACGGGTGCAATTAAGGGGTACAGAACGATTATCGTAATGCCTCAAACCATGTCAGAGGAAAGAAAAAAGCTTATTGTTGCCCACGGTGCAGAGTTAGTTCTTACCGAAGGCTCAAAGGGTATGGCAGGGGCTATCGCTAAAGCAGAGGAATTAGCCAAGGAAATCCCTAATAGTTTTATTCCCGACCAATTCTCTAATCCTGACAACGCTTTAGCACACTACAAAACTACCGGCCCCGAAATTTTAAAGGACACCGATGGTAAGATTGATATTTTGGTAGCCGGTATTGGTACAGGAGGTACTGTTACAGGAACCGGCAGATTTTTAAAGGAAAACTGCCCCGATATAAAAATAGTGGGTGTGGAACCGCTTTCCTCCCCCGTTTTGACAAAGCGTGTATCTGGTGTACATAAAATCCAAGGCATTGGTGCCGGCTTTGTACCAAAGGTGCTTGATGTGGAAATTCTCGACGAGATTGTGACGGTAAGTGATGAGAACTCAATTAATACCGCCCGTAACTTTGGAAGGCAAGAAGGCTTTTTAATCGGAATTTCCGGCGGCGCCGCACTGTATACCGCAATTTCTTTGGCAAAGAGAAAAGAGAACGAGGGCAAAACAATCGTCCTTATCCTCCCTGATAACGGCGGCCGTTATTTATCATCAGAATTATATTGAACCGGATTCTGAGCATACAATAGGGACATGTACAAAAAAGAAATTACCTACAAAAAACAATTAAAGGACTTGGAGATTTTTCCAAGTCCTATTTTTATTCTACGTAAAAACAATCTTCTTTCCATTTTAGATGGTTTTTATCAATATAATTCCAAATTTTCAAATAATCCTTTTCGCCACGTATTATATGGTCGTAAAATGACCGTTGGAAAATATTGTAACCAATTTCTTTATTTACAAACCGTTTTAATGTTGATATCGAATGTGAAATGATATTATTTGTAGGGGACGGCGCCCTCGACGTCCCGTTTGTATTTTCAAACAACAATAATAAATGTATATGGTTTGGCATTATAATATATTTATCAACCGTTATGTTTGGAATGTTATTCGTTGACAAAATATATTTATCAACAATTTCACCATATTTCGATAATATAATTTTCGGGGCGTCGAAGGCGCCGCCCCCTACGATATCACATAATATCCTTTTGCGGTTATGGGTACAGATTGTTAAAAAATAATAACCGTTTTGGCTGTAATCATAATTTTTTAGTCTGGTTGATTTGCGGTTTGATAACGCCATACTATTCTACTGTGATTTCAAAAAGGTCGTTTGGTGTACATTCGAGAAGCAAACAAATTGTTTCAATATTTTCATAACGAATAGATTTCGTTTGATTGTTCACCATTTTGCTGAAATTTTGATAACTCATACCTAATTGCTTATATAACCAATATTTTGTGAGCCCTTTTTTCTCTAATAAATCTAACACCCTTAATTTAATCATAAGATATTTCTCCGTATCTTCTTTTTTGATTAGATAATATCTTATTTTTTGTCTTTACATATAGACTAATACATTATATAATCTAATAGTCTATATAATTGCGAAAAGAAGAATATGAATGATAAAACGAGTTGTTATTGCAGGGTGCAGAGATTACAATAATTATAACGAGGCAAAAACCTATATTGATTTTTGCCTATCAAATATCCGAAAGGAAAACGAAATCATTATCGTTTCAGGGTGTGCAAGCGGCGCTGATGCTATCGGAGAACGGTATGCAGAGGAAAATGGGTTTAAGGTTGAAAAATACCCAGCCGATTGGAAAACCTACGGCAGAAGCGCCGGACCAAGACGAAATAAACAAATGGCAGAGATCAGCGATTATGTAATCTGTTTTTGGAACGGAAAAAGCAAAGGCACAAAGTCAATGATTGACTTTGCGAGAAAATGCAATAAACCTGTTAAAATAATAAAGATTTGACCTCCTCTAATCTTAATTTTAAATAAATATTCCCCCGCACAATTGCTCTCATACAAAAAAACAAGGAGCAACTTCTTTACGATGTTGCTCCATTAACGAGGACTGTTTTTTTACTTCTTATTTGCTCTTTCAAGCCAAACAAAACCAACATCAAGTGCTTCAAAAAAGCTGTCCTTTGTGGTTTCTTTTTTAATTCTTTTGTTTTCGGGCAGTTCCAAGTCACTGCTCATTAAAATAACCTTTACCTTTTCAGGTAGGTCTCCGGCATCGGTCTTTTTGGTGGAAAGCACCTCGAATTTTACAATCTGCGGCATTGAGGGGTCGCCGTAGTAAATTTCGTTACCCTTTCTTACTAAGGGCAAACCCTTGTAGGTTAAAAACTCTGACATTTAAAATTACTCCTTTTTGGGAACTTCACCGTACAAATTAAAACGGAAAAGCTTGGTCTCATCCTCGGGGTTAGTGCAACGGATAGTAGCCTCTGCAACCTCGGTATTCTTTAAAATTGTGCTAAGTCCAATCATTTGACAAAGTTTAGATTTTAAGTTAAGCACATCGCCGTCGTCTGTCTCAAGATAAACATCACCGTAGCAACTGTCAATTGCCTTAATAAAATCCTCAAAATCTATATTATGAAGCTTGATTTTTGTGTTATCCATAATAAAATCCCTCCACTCAATAATATACTCAAGTATAAACTAAATAATTTAATATGTCAAGTTAATTCCTTATTGACTTTTTAGGGGTTTTTAGGTACTATATTATTTGTAGCAAACTGGCTTTTAGGAGAGTTCTAAGATGAAAAATGAAAACAAAAGTATGGAAACGATTGTAAGTCTCGCCAAGGGCAGAGGCTTTGTTTACGCCGGTAGTGAAATTTACGGCGGTCTTGCCAATTCTTGGGATTACGGTCCTTTAGGAGTTGAACTTAAAAACAATATTAAAAAGGCTTGGTGGAAAAAGTTTGTTCAAGAAAGCCCCTACAATGTAGGTCTTGACAGCGCAATTATTATGAATCCCGAAACTTGGGTAGCCTCCGGTCACTTAGGCGGCTTTAGTGACCCTCTTATGGACTGTAAGTCCTGTAAAACCCGTCACAGAGCCGACAAGCTAATTGAGGACTTTGTTGCCGAAAACAGCCTTAATGATAATCCCGCTGCTATGAGTGATGCGGAAATGAAAAACTATATCGAGGAAAAAGGTATTGTTTGTCCCCACTGCGGCTCCAAGGACTTTACCGACATTAGAAAGTTTAACCTAATGTTTAAGACCTTTCAGGGCGTTACTGAGGACAGCACATCTACCCTTTATTTGCGCCCAGAAACTGCGCAGGGTATTTTCGTAAATTTCAAGAATATTGCCCGTACCTCCCGTAAAAAGGTACCCTTTGGTGTGGCACAAATCGGTAAATCCTTCCGTAACGAAATCACTCCCGGAAACTTCATTTTCCGCACCCGCGAGTTTGAACAAATGGAGCTTGAATTTTTCTGCAAGCCGGGTACAGACCTTGAATGGTTTGAATATTGGCGAGGATTTTGCCGTGATTGGCTTTTGAATCTCGGTATTGACGAAGATTCATTAAGACTTCGCGACCACGATAAGGATGAGCTTTGTTTCTACTCTAAAGCTACTACTGACTTTGAGTTTATGTTCCCCTTTGGTTGGGGTGAATTATGGGGAGTTGCCGACAGAACCGACTACGACCTAACCCAGCACAGTACCCATTCAGGCGAAGCTATGGATTACTTTGACCCTGAAACCAATGAAAAATATGTACCCTATGTTATTGAGCCCTCCCTTGGCGCAGACCGTGTTCTTTTAGCATTCCTTTGCAACGCTTATGACGAGGAAACCGACGAAAAGGGTGATACACGTGTTGTAATGCACTTTCACCCCGCTCTTGCCCCCTTTAAAGCAGCTGTGCTTCCCCTTTCCAAGAAATTATCTGAGCAAGCCACTGCAGTTTATGCCGAGCTTTCAAAATATTTCTCGGTAGACTATGACGATGCTGGTTCTATCGGTAAGCGTTACCGAAGAGAGGACGAAATCGGTACTCCAATCTGCATTACCTACGATTTTGACTCCTTAGAGGATAATTGTGTTACTGTCCGTGACCGCGACACCATGGAACAAAAGCGTATTCCTATCACAGAACTAAAAGCCTACATTGAAAAAGCTATTGAATTTTAAAATTATTTGTCGTATTTCGGAGAAACGGAGAAAAATATGCAAATTTTAACTACTATGATAGTGCCCTTACTTTTGGGACTTACATTTTTCCTTTTTGGTATGAATGTATTATCAGGCGGTCTTGAAAAAATGGCCGGCGGTAAGCTTGAGCGTACGATGAACAAGGTTACCTCAAACGATTTTTTAGGCTTCTTTTTAGGTGCCGGTATAACAGTTGCAATACAGTCCTCATCTGCATTTACAGTAATGCTTGTGGGACTTGTAAACTCAGGTATAATGGAGTTTGGCAATACCTTTGGTATGATAATGGGCTCCAATGTTGGCACCACCCTTACCGCTTGGCTTTTAAGCCTTGCAGGTCTTGAAGGCAAATGGTATATCGAAGTTTTAAACCCCAGTGTCTTTTCACCAATACTCGCATTTATCGGCATTGCTATGCAGATGTTTTCTAAAAGCGAAAAAAAGAAAAACTTTGGTAATATTTTTATAGGCTTTGCCATACTTATTTGCGGTATGGACCTTATGAGTAATTCTATGCTTAGCGTTCGAGAGGTTCCTTGGTTTAATTCCTTCCTTGCAACCCTTAAAAGTCCTATTATTGCCCTATTAATTTCTACCGTATTTACCGGAATTATTCAATCCTCTGCCGCTACAATAGGTATCGTTCAGGCATTGGCGCTAACCGGTGGTATTACTTGGGAAATGGCAATTCCCTTGGTGTTGGGCGCTAATATAGGCACCTGCGTAACCGCCCTTATTTCTTCGATAGGTACCAACAAAAATGCCAAACGAGTTGTTATAATGCACTTTTCGGTAAATGTATTTGGCTCAATTCTATGTATGATTATTATGTATATAATGAAAGCATTTGGTGTCTCAATTTTAGGTGCCGAAATTGCAATGGTAGGTGTAGCAATTATACACACCCTATTTAATGCAATTAATACCGTTATTTTGTTGCCTATTAAAAAATTACTTATTAAATTCTGTGAATTAGTGGTACCCTATCGTGAGGAAAAAACTCATACTGTTTTTTTGGACGAGCGTATTTTCAACAATATACCGCTTGCAGTTTCAGAATGTAACCGTTTAACAGTAGAAATGGCGCAGCATACCAGAGATGCAATTTTAAAATCTATTGATGTTTTCAGAAATTATAATTCTGAGACAGTTGAATATATTCGAGAAAAAGAAAGTCTTACGGACAAATATGAGGACAAGCTTGGTACATACCTGGTAAGGCTGAGTAACAGTGAGCTGGGCGAAGACACGTCCCACCAAATTGCCCGTATGCTGCACTCTATCGGTGATTTCGAGCGTATTGGCGACCATGCACTTAACATTTGCAAGGTTGCGGAAGAAATGCACTCTAAGGAAATTGAATTTTCCCCTCAAGCACAGCGGGAGCTTACTATTGTGACCAACGCCATAACCGAAATACTCAATATGACTATTGACTCATTTATTAATAATGACGGTGAAATGGCAAGCCACGTAGAGCCTTTAGAGCAGATTATCGACAAGCTGAAAAAACAGCTAAAAGCAATGCATATTAAACGTCTGCAAAACGGCGAATGTACTATCGAGCTTGGTTTTATATTTACAGATTTACTTGCCAACTATGAGCGTATCTCCGACCACTGCTCTAATATTGCGGTTTACACTATGCAGCTTCACAGTGAACTTCTTGATACCCACAAGTATCTGCGTAGCATTAAAAGTGCTGTAGCGGGCTCCTTTGTGGACGACTACAATATGTACGAAAATAAATACAAGCTGTAAATTTAAATGCTCCTTTAAAGGAGCATTTAATCTATAAAACAATAGTATAATATATAAACGGAGGTTATACTATGGTAAAGCATGTTATTTTATGGACATTAAAACCAGATTTTACAGATGCGGAAAAAAATAATATTAAGCAACACATTAAAATGGCGCTTGAGGGGCTTTCCGGCAAAATTCCAGGGCTAAGGGAAATTAAGGTTAATATCAATCCACTTCCCTCCTCTAATGCAGAATTAATGTTGGATTCACTTTTCGATAATGAGGAATCCCTCAAAAGCTATTCCACACACCCTCAGCACGTTGCAGTATCTAACAAATATGTCAGACCCTACACCGCAACCCGAACCTGTATGGATTATACAATTTAAATATTTTAAAAAAACTAAGGGAGAAGCAAATTTGCTTCTCCCTTTAATTTTACGCTTCTACTTCATCGGTAGCAACATAGGCATCGGCAGGGATGAATACTTCATCTTCTACCTTAACATCATCGTCGGGGTTAATCTCGGCACATTTCATACCGGTACCTGCAGGTACTAGCATACCGATAATAACATTTTCCTTAAGACCAAAGAGGGGGTCAACCTTACCCTTAATTGCAGCCTCAGTAAGAACACGGGTGGTTTCCTGGAAGGATGCAGCGGATAGGAAAGACTCGGTAGCAAGGGAGGCCTTGGTAATACCAAGCAGGGTAGCCTGATAGGTGGCTTTTGTCAAGCCCTCCTCACCGGCATCAATGCGAGCTTGAATCTTCTTATTCTCGTCATCAATTTCCTTATATTCGTAGCTTACATTTTGGAGTAGGTCAGTAGAACCCGAATCAGTAATGCGAAGCTTCTTCATCATTTGACGGACAATAACCTCAATGTGCTTATCGTTAATATCAACACCCTGAGTGCGGTACGCATTTTGAATTTCAGCAATGATGTACTGCTGAACAGCCTCGGGACCTTGAGCCTCTAAGATATCTTGGGGATATTTAGCACCGGGGATTAGCATATCGCCGGCGCGAACTTCATCACCGTCTTGAACCAAGGGGCGAATACCGTAAGGAATGGTAATCTTTTCCTCGTTTGCCAGCTCGTTATTAGTAATAATAATTACATTGCTCTTCTTTTCCTCGGCAATGCGAACTGTACCGTCAATCTTGGCAATAACACCACAACGCTTTGGACGTCTTGCCTCGAACAATTCCTCAACTCTTGGTAGACCTTGAGTAATATCCTCAGTGCTGGCGATACCGCCGGTGTGGAAGGTACGCATCGTAAGCTGAGTACCTGGCTCACCAATGGACTGAGCAGCAACAATACCAACTGCCTCGCCTATGGTAACAGGCTTAGCGGTTGCAAGGTTTCTACCATAGCACTTCTTGCATACACCGTGATGACTGTGACAGGTAAGAACGGAACGGATCTCAATTCTGTCAATTCCGGCATTAACTATTTGCTGAGCGGCATCAGAGGTAATCATATCCTCTTTAGACCAAATAACCTCACCGGTTTCGGGGTGAACTGCATCGTGAAGCAGATATCTGCCCTCTAAACGCTCAGCCAGAGGTTCAAGAATACGGGCAGCCTCGCCCTCACCATCCTTAATGTCGAAGATGGTTAAGCCTTCTTCGGTTCCGCAGTCATTCTCACGAACGATAACATCCTGAGCAACGTCAACGAGACGGCGGGTTAGATAACCCGAGTCAGCGGTACGAAGAGCAGTATCAGCAAGTCCCTTACGTGCACCACGTGAAGAAATAAAGTACTCAAGTACATTAAGACCCTCACGGTAGTTGGCACGAATGGGAACCTCAATAACCTTACCGGCGGTATTGGCAATAAGTCCACGCATACCGGCAAGCTGTCTAATCTGAGCCATAGAACCACGGGCACCGGAGTCAGCCATCATAAATATGGGGTTGAACTCGTCAAGGTTGCCCTTAAGTGCATCAGCAACATCCTCAGTAGCCTTGTTCCAAACATCAATTACATGACGGCTACGCTCGTCATTACTTATAAGACCGCGGCGATAGTCACGGGTAACTCTGTCAATTTGAGCCTCGGCATCGGCCAAGATTTCCTTCTTTTCAGGAGGAATTACAGCGTCGATAACGGCAACTGTAACTGCACCCTTAGTGGAATACTTAAAGCCGGTAGCCTTGACATTATCAAGAACAATAGCGGATTTGCTTGTGCCGTGAATATTAATACAACGGTCAATAATCTTACCAAGCTGTTTCTTGCCAACCTTGTTTTGAATAATATCGTCATTGCTTTCAACTGTATTCTTAGTTGGGTCCTTAAGGCTGAAGTTCCACTCAAGGTCGAAAGCACAGTTGGGGTCATTTCTGTTAACAAAGCCTAAATCCTGAGGAATAGACTGGTTAAAGATGATGAAGCCCACTGTACACCAAATAAGCTTGTGTTCACCCTTATCATTAAACATTCTAACGCGGATAGGAGCGTGAAGCCCAACAATACCATCGTTATATGCCATTAAGGCCTCATCCTTGTCACGGAATACCTTATTTGTACCCTTTTCATCAGCCTTAACAAGTGTTAGATAGTAGGAGCCAAGTACCATATCCTGAGTAGGAACAGCAACAGGCTTACCGTCAGAAGGCTTGAGCAGGTTGTTAGCAGCAAGCATTAGGAAACGAGCCTCTGCTTGAGCCTCTGCAGAAAGGGGTACGTGAACTGCCATTTGGTCTCCGTCGAAGTCGGCATTGTAAGCAGTACATACAAGCGGGTGAAGTTTTAGTGCCTTACCCTCAACCAAAACGGGCTCAAAAGCTTGTATACCTAAACGGTGAAGTGTAGGCGCACGGTTGAGAAGCACGGGGTGCTCCTTAATAACGGTTTCCAGTGCGTCCCAAATTTCAGCGGAAGCTCTTTCTACCATTTTTCTTGCAGACTTAATATTAACAACAGCCTTGGTTTCAACAAGTCTCTTCATTACAAAGGGCTTGAATAACTCTAGTGCCATTTCCTTTGGAAGACCGCACTGGTACATCTTAAGTTCGGGGCCTACAACGATAACCGAACGTCCGGAATAGTCAACACGCTTACCAAGTAGGTTTTGACGGAAACGGCCTTGCTTACCCTTAAGCATATCCGAAAGGGATTTAAGGGCTCGGTTGTTAGGTCCTGTAACGGGCTTGCCGCGACGGCCGTTGTCAATAAGAGCATCAACAGCTTCTTGCAACATTCTCTTTTCATTACGAACGATAATGTCGGGAGCGCGAAGCTCTAAAAGTCTCTTTAAACGGTTGTTACGGTTAATAACACGTCTGTAAAGGTCGTTAAGGTCGCTTGTTGCAAAGCGTCCGCCGTCCAACTGTACCATGGGACGTAAATCGGGCGGAATTACCGGAATAACATCCAAAATCATCCACTCGGGGCGGTTACCCGACTGACGGAATGCCTCGATAACCTCAAGTCTCTTTAAAAGTCTGATTTTCTTTTGACCCGAAGCAGTCTCAAGCTCCTCACGAAGCTCATTACAGGTGGCCTCAAGGTCAATTTCACTTAGCAGTTTCTTAACTGCTTCAGCGCCCATTCCTGCCTCGAAATCATCCTCATACTTCTCGCGCATATCACGGTACTGCTTTTCATTGAGGAGTTGCTTTTTCTCAAGCGGTGTGGTACCGGGGTCGGTAACAATGTACTGTGAGAAATAAAGCACCTGCTCCAAAGCCTTGGGAGTAACATCGAGTACTAATCCCATACGGGACGGAATAGTCTTAAAATACCAGATATGTGAAACAGGGGCTGCTAACTCGATAGAGCCCATACGCTCACGGCGAACCTTAGCTCGGGTTACTTCAACGCCGCAACGCTCACAAACCTTGCCCTTGTAACGGATTCTCTTGTACTTTCCACAGTGGCACTCCCAGTCCTTTTGGGGTCCAAAAATACGCTCGCAGAAAAGACCGCCGGTTTCGGGTTTTAATGTTCTGTAGTTAATGGTTTCGGGCTTGGTCACCTCGCCGTGAGACCAGCTTCTAATCTGTTCGGGAGATGCAAGACCTATTTTAATGGATTCAAACTCTATATCTGCCATAATGCCCTCCGTTACATTTCTTCATTGAATTCGTCATCGGCGAATTCCTCGTTAGTTTCTTCTGTGATTGCATCGCCGTTTTCGTCCTCTAGGCCAAAGCCTTCAAGTCCGTCAACAACAGTTTCGCTTTCAAACTCGGTATTTTCGGGGATTACCGGTGTGCCGAGTCCAATATCGTCATCATCGTCAAAGGTTTGCTTAAGGTCGATTTCCTCACCCATACCGTCAAGCACCTTAACATCAAGGCCTAAAGACTGAAGCTCCTTAATAAGAACCTTAAAGGACTCAGGAACACCGGGTTTGGGAATGTTTTGACCCTTAACAATGGATTCGTAAGTCTTAACACGGCCGACAACATCGTCGGACTTAACGGTTAAGATTTCTTGCAAGGTATAGGCTGCACCGTAAGCTTCAAGTGCCCAAACCTCCATCTCACCGAAACGCTGACCGCCAAACTGAGCTTTACCGCCCAAAGGCTGTTGAGTAACAAGTGAGTAAGGACCGGTTGAACGGGCGTGAATCTTATCGTCAACCAAATGGTGTAGCTTTAGATAATACATATATCCAACGGTTACAGGGTTGTCAAAAGGCTCACCTGTTCTACCGTCAAATAACTGGGTTTTAGCGTCTTCTCTGAGAGGAATCTTAGAGAAGTCAAGCTTTGCACTGTCTTTTAGTGCATAATCATCAGTTTTAGTTGCATCCTCTGCCATGATGAAGCATTTACGGATGTCCTCCTCGTGAGCACCGTCAAACACGGGGGTGCAGATGTTCCAGCCGAGAGCACGGGCAGCGTAACCGAGGTGAACCTCAAGCACCTGACCGATATTCATACGAGAGGGAACGCCGAGGGGGTTAAGAACGATATCAAGCGGTGTGCCGTCGGGTAGGAAAGGCATATCCTCACTAGGAAGAATACGCGATACAACACCCTTGTTTCCGTGACGACCTGCCATTTTATCGCCCACAGAAATCTTACGCTTCTGGGCAATATAGCAACGAACAACAACGTTAACTCCAGGGCTAAGCTCAGAGGAATCCTCACGGGTAAATACCTTAACATCAACGATAGTACCGTATTCACCGTGTGGAACACGTAGAGAGGTGTCACGAACCTCGCGTGCCTTCTCACCGAAGATTGCACGAAGGAGTCTTTCCTCACTTGTAAGCTCGGTTTCACCCTTAGGTGTTACCTTGCCGACAAGAATGTCACCGGCTGTAACCTCTGCACCGATACGGATAATACCGCGCTCGTCAAGATCACGCAGGGCATCGTCACCCACGTTGGGGATATCTCTTGTGATTTCCTCAGGTCCAAGCTTTGTGTCACGAGCCTCGATTTCATATTCCTCAATGTGAATAGAAGTGTAAATATCTTCACGAACAAGACGCTCATTAATAAGAACAGCATCCTCATAGTTGTAGCCTTCCCAAGTCATAAAGCCGATTAGGGCATTACGGCCTAGGGAAATTTCACCGTTGGAGGTTGCGGGACCGTCGGCAATTACATCGCCCTCTTTAATCTTTTGACCAACAGCAACAATAGGCTTCTGGTTAATACAGGTTCCATGGTTTGAACGTAGGAATTTGATGAGCTTGTATTCGTCAATTTCGCCGTTTTTAGCTCTAACCTTAATTGTGTCAGCAGACACAAAGGTAACCTCGCCGTCACGCTTAGCTAAAACTACAACGCCGGAGTCAATAGCTGCTTTATATTCCATACCGGTAGCAACAATCGGGTTTTCAGGCTTTAGTAGAGGCACTGCCTGCTTTTGCATGTTGGAGCCCATTAGCGCACGGTTAGTATCATCATTCTCAAGGAAAGGAATCATTGCAGTTGCAACAGAAACCACCATTTTTGGAGAAACGTCCATAAACTCGGCGCGGTTAGCCTCAATTT
Source organism: Clostridia bacterium (assembly GCA_017434895.1). Taxonomy (GTDB): domain Bacteria; phylum Bacillota; class Clostridia; order Oscillospirales; family Acutalibacteraceae; genus UBA737. Next base: position 10,886 of record JAFSGB010000012.1, on the reverse strand, counting down.
CTTGGAAGCCCTCGCGGTAACGGGTATTAACACGCTTGTTAACAAAGCAACCATTCTCATCCAGTGGCTCGTTTGCCTGTGCTACATAGTAATCGTCCTCTTCGTCAGCAGTCATATAAACCACCTCGTCAAGAACGCGACCGGTTTCACTGTCTACCTTACGGAAAGGAGTTTCAATGAAGCCGTATTTATTAATCTTTGCAAAGGTTGCAAGATATGAGATGAGTCCGATATTGGGGCCTTCAGGAGTTTCAATCGGGCACATACGACCGTAGTGGGTGTAGTGAACGTCACGAACCTCGAAGGATGCGCGGTCTCTTGACAAACCGCCGGGACCGAGAGCCGACAAACGACGCTTGTGGGTAAGCTCGGACAAGGGGTTTGTTTGGTCCATAAACTGAGAAAGTGGCGAAGAACCGAAAAATTCCTTAATGGCTGCCACAACGGGACGGATATTAATTAAGGACTGGGGAGTAATGTTGTCGGGGTCTTGTGACTGAAGAGTCATTTTTTCACGTACAACACGCTCCATACGGGAAATACCGATTCTAAACTGATTTTGAAGCAACTCGCCAACAGAACGAATACGGCGATTTCCAAGGTGGTCAATATCGTCTATGCAGCCTACATTGTGGGGCAAGCCTAAGAAATAACTTATAGAAGCGAAAATATCGTCAACCACAATGTGCTTAGGGATAAGCACATCAGCGCTGTCAATAATAGAATTAATGAGGTCTTCCTTGTTGGTGTTGGACTCCATAATTTCCTTTAAAGCAGCGAAGGAAACCTTTTCGTAGATTCCTTTCTTTTCGAGGTCACAAAGCTCCTCGGAGGTTAAATCAACGAAATCGCCAAGATTTACCATACCGTTTGAAAGAACCTTAACCTCACTGACATTACCCTCGAAATCCATTACATTAATGTAAACCTCGTTTACACCCTTTGATTCGATTTGGTTTGCCAATGCCTTAGAAACATTAGTGTCAGCATCAGCCAAAATTTCGCCGGTCATAGGATCAACAACAGGGCGTGACAAAACAGCGTCCTTAATACGGGCGGCAAGGCTTAGCTTTTTATTGTATTTATATCTGCCCACAGGTGAGATATCATAACGGTGAGCATCAAAGAATAACTGCTCAAGGTAGGTCTGTGCCCCCTCGACAGTTACGGGCTCGCTGGGACGAAGCTTCTTGTAAACCTCAACCAAAGCCTCCTCAACACTCTTAGTATCGTCAGCCTCCAAGGTTGCGGCAAGACGCTCGTCCTCACCGAAAACGGAACGGATTTGGTCATTTGTAGCAAGACCTAAGGCACGGATAAAGGTGGTAAGAGGAAGCTTGCGGTTTTTGTCGATTCTTACATATAAGACATCGTTAACAGAGGTTTCATACTCAAGCCAAGCACCGCGGTTAGGTATAATTGTGGAGGAAAACAACCTTTTGCCGGTTTTTTCATCTGTCTTTTCGGCAAAGTAAACGCCGGGTGAACGAACAAGCTGAGAAACAATAGCGCGCTCAGCACCGTTGATTACAAAGGTGCCCGACTCGGTCATTAATGGGAAGTCACCCATTGAAACCTCGCTCTCTTTAATTTCGCCGGTCTCGTTATTAACAAGGCGTGCCGTAACCCTTAAGGGTGCGGAATAGGTCGTATCACGGGACTTGCATTCAGCTACATCGTATTTCGGCTTATCGTCGAAACGGTAGTCAATGAAGCTTAATTGAAGATTACCACTGTAATCGGTTATTGCCGACATGTCACGGAATACTTCCTTTAGACCCTCCTCTACAAACCATTTGTACGAGTCCTTCTGAATTTCAATGAGGTCGGGCATATCAATAACTTCATTGATTTTCGAGAAGGTCATACGGGTATTGTTGCCTAGTGTAATAGGCTTTACCATTGAAGTTGACTCCATAGGTATACAATCACTCCTCCGTAGATTTTAAAGCTTTTCTTTTCCTTTGATACAGTGGTCTTTTCGCCTATTTTTCGACCCCAAATTCCAAGGCTCGACTCCCAATAGGTGCATATTGACCCAGTATCACTAGTAATTAGTTATTATATATCAAGTCAAGTCAATAGTCAAGCACTTTTTTGGAAAAATTTATATTTTTTTAATTTTAATTTTCAGAGCAACAAAAAAACTCCCCGTATGAGGAGTTTTTTGCATTTTATTATTTATCAAAATCTGTATTAATTTTAAATCCGCCCTCGAATTTTTCTGGAATATCTGAAATTTCAATGTTAACATCATTGTCCAATATACTTTTTGGAGGTTCACTGTCAAGCTCAATTACATAAGGCTCTGTTTCTTCCTCGACTTTCCACTTGTTTATCAGTATTTCTCCCTCAGGGTACTCGGCGATTTTTTTATGCTTACGGCTATAAACCGAATACACAATAATGTATAATAACAAAACAATTGCTGAAACAAAGGTTATTTCTATACCCGTTGAAAGCCCAGGTGTTTCATAACTGAAACGAATAACACTGTCGCCTGCCGGCACCTTTACCGCCATAAAGCCAATATTCACCTTTTCCACATCGCAAGCAACACCATTTACGGTGGCCGACCAGCCCTTGTCATAAGGCACAGAGAAAAATACTAAGGTTTCTTTTTCTCCATTTACCCTTGCGGTAAAGCCTTGGTTATCGGTTTTAAAGTAATATGCCGAAGTATCAGCTCTTTTATTGCAGTCCTCGGCCATTGACTCATCAGTTAGGCTTACATATTCCCCGTCTCTTATATCCTCAAACATATAACCGTATTTTTCAATTTGCTCGTCGCTCAAAAGAATTGCTTTAAGCATTAAAGCAGCTCGGTTTTTCTCATCATAGCTTTCGCAAAATTTCTTGGTCATATAATAATCATAAGAAAAGCCGTAGGGTATATAATTTTTATTCTCATATATATAGTAACCGCTTTCGGTCTTTAAATATTTGTAATCCGGCATTTTGGTTTCGTGAGTTTCAGAGTCGATAAAGTCATTACCGTCAATACGGTTAAGCAGATACTTAACCGATAAAAGCGGTCTCAATGCCGTCTGGTTGACATCGGGTCTGCTCCCCACACTGCGTTCAACCCCTATAAAGGAGTAAAACTCAAAAACAGAGGACGGCACAATGGAATGAAAGGCATTAATTCCATTAAATCCTAAGGTCATAGAGGTATTGTCGGCACAGTCATAGCAGTCCACTCTGAACTGGGTTTTATCACCCAAATCAACCTCTCCCTCAATCAAACTGTCAACCACTACATTTTTAATATCATAAGAATGTGACCGGCCTGTTGCTATAAATACATTTCCGTAGATTATGGAAATAGCACAAACACACGCAAGGGTTGCTCTGTAAAAGGTTTTAAGACTGTTCTTTCTGATTTTCAGCAAAAATCCCAATATCACAAGCGACATTACGGCAATAACCGAAGCGATTAGGAATCTAAAGAAATAAATCTTGCTGTCACTTTGAGTATAAAGTCCCAAGTTCCATTTCCCCTCGCTTTCTTGCGGGAAAAGGCCGATTACAAGACCTATAGCCACTGTGATACCGAATACCCATTTATAGCCGTAGCCCCAGTCAATTTTGCTATCCTCAGTTAGTGATACTGTCATCAGACATATCATCAGAATCGGCATATAAAACCAACGGGCATAGTATGCACTGTTACAGGCAGAAAAGGCACTGTTTAGGAATGGCACCAACGCCATAAAAATACAGATGCCAACTAGTCTGCCGAGCCAATTTTTCTTGCGCTTGGAAAACCAAGTAAAAACTCCTACTGTACTGAATATAGGAAGCCACCCTCCGAGAGATGACCACTTGACATTGGCGTCGGGGAAAAATACCGGACGGGCAGGAATGTCAGGCGGGAAAAAGAAACACTGCAAAATATTGCCGTAAATCTGCTCCTTGCTGTACATTATTGCATTCCAACCGCTTAAAAACTGGGTTACACGGTAATTATTCTCAATAGCTAAAATCGCAGGCAGAAGCAGTATTGCCGAAAGCAAAAGTCCCAGTACCGCTTCAAATCCCAGCGTCAAAAAGCTCGAAAGCTTGAATTTTACCGCTCGGGACAATACCCTTACAAAATAATAAATAACACAGAAAACTACCATTCCGAAAAAGAAATAGTAATTAGAAATAGCACAAAGGCAAACCGCCAAGGCAAAATAAAAGCGTTTATTCTCGGTTATCAAAAGCTCTAGGCTTAAAAGAAGCAACGGGAAAAAGATAATAGCCTCGTGGAAGTGATTAAAGAAAATATTGTAAATGCTAAAGCCGGAAAAAGCGTAGAGTATACCGCCGATACGTGCGGCATCCGGTGTGCGGGTAAAACGCCTTATATACATATAACCCATAAGGGCCGCACAGGCGAACTTTAAAATAAGCAAAGGACCCATTAGATAAGGCACAAAGCTGTTCGGGAAAGGAATTGTAAGCCAAAAGAAGGGACTGCCTAAAAGATAAAAGCTATAAGACCCTATAAAATTAGCGCCTAAATCGGTAGTCCAACTCCAAAAAATATTACCCTCTCTTATTGCCTTGTGGCACTGCTGATAAAAGGGTATTTGCTGAACATTAAAGTCACCGTAGAAGGTGAAATATCCCTCGGCCATCAGCATATACGGCACAAACAGGGCCATTGCCGTAAAAAGCGCAATTAAGAATGTGGAAAGATATTTTTCTTTTCTGGGTTTCAGTGCATTTGCCTTAATACGAGAAAATTCCATTTAATCCTTTTCCTTTTTTTATTTTCTTACTTGATATTGTACCATTAAATGGTATAATATTCAATAAGATAACAAAATTTTTTAATAAAGAGGACTAAGAAATGCAAAATCATTTTTATGCCATAATGTCACGAATGAAAAATATTTTTCGTTGGGGTTTAATGCGAAATACACGTCCCGAAAATCTAAGCGAGCACTCCTTGGAGGTAGCGCAAATTGCCCACGCCTTGGCACTTATAAACCGCAACCGCTTTGGCGGTAACGCTGACCCTAATTTTGTTGCAGTCTGTGCTATGTACCACGACAGCAGTGAGATTATCACAGGCGATATGCCCACACCTATTAAATATTATAACGAGGAAATAAAAGGCGCCTACAAACAGATTGAGGCCACCGCCGAAAAGCAACTTACCGAGATGCTCCCGGAGGATTTTAAAGAGGATTTTTCTAAAATTTACAATCCCGATCCGCTCACAAAACGCCTTGTTAAAGCGGCGGACAAAATTTCGGCTCTTATTAAATGTACCGAGGAGCTTAATATGGGTAACCGCGAGTTTGAGGTCGCACATGCCTCAACCCTTAAAGCAATTGAAAATATGAAATGTCCTGAAGCTGAGGTTTTCCTTTGCGACTTTATCCCCAGTTTTTCCCTTTCCATTGACGAGCAGAGAAAAATTAGATAGTAGGTTTCAGACGGTAGTTGTCAGATTCAGTATTCATAATTAGTGTTTTAATCACTTTAAAAAATTACAGTTTATCAGCTTTCTTAATTTTAAGGAAGCTGATTTTTTGATGGTATCTGAATTTAGCCAACAATTTATATGTCTGATTTCTGATATTTTTAATCTGCAATCTGATTTGTTGTTACAAAAAAGTTAAGGATTTTTTCATAAATTTTGCCACTTTTTATATTGCAAAATATTGACAAATCTGCTATAATTAGTGTAAAAGGGCGAGAATTGTTAAAATTATCACAAACAAACTTTCTAAACCCTATTTTAACCTTTAAAAAAAGTTCAAGGAGGTGCTTTTTTTGTCAGGAATTTCAAACACATTTGTTGTAGTGCTAGGTGTAAGTGTAGTATTTACCGGTCTTATCTGTATCGTTTTGCTTTGCAAGATTGTAAGTGCAATCTGCATGTTAAGCGAAGGTAAAGATAAAGACACTTTTGTTTCTGCCGCGCCAACCCAGATAACCACTGCAGCACAACCCATTAAAAACCGTCAGGAAATCATTGCCGCTGTTTCTGCCGCAATCGCAGAGGAACTAGGTGCAGACATTTCCGCAATCCGTATTTTATCCTTCAAAAAAATCTAACATTAAAAAATAAAAAAGAAAAGGTGTTTTTTAAATGAAAAGATATAATGTTACTGTAAACGGTACCGCTTATGAAATTACTTTAGAAGCAGTTGACGCTGCTGATGTTAAGGCTGCTCCCGCACCAGCTGCCACTCCCGCACCAGCCACTGCTCCCGTTCCTACTGCTGCTCCTGCCGGCGGTGAAACCGTAAACGCTCCAATGCCCGGAACTATTCTTGCCGTTAATGTTCAAAACGGTGCTACTGTTAAAAAGGGCGACGTTCTTATGATTTTGGAAGCTATGAAAATGGAAAACGAGATTTCCAGTCCTGTTGACGGTACTGTTACCTCTGTTTGCGTTACAAAGGGTACCTCTGTTGAAACCGGTACAGTACTTTGCACAATTGGCTAATTTTCTTTATTAGGAGAAAAAAATGGAACAAATAATTGAATTTTTAAAGGGAACCGGTTTCTACCTCCTTTTCGGCAAGTTTACGGAAAACTGGACCTCCCTTGTTATGATTTTGATTTCTTTATTCCTACTGTGGCTGGGAATCAAGAAACAATTTGAGCCACTGCTTCTCGTTGGTATCGCGTTTGGTATGCTTCTTACTAACCTAACCGCATTTACCCCATTTGATGCTATGTATCACACCGATTTATGGAAAGCATTTATGAATCACGAAATCGGTTATGGCGATATTATGCAGCAAGGCGGTTTTCTTGACTTTTTATATATAGGTGTTAAAACCTGTATTTACCCTTGTCTTATTTTTGTGGGAATCGGTGCTATGACCGACTTTGAGCCCCTTATTTCCAACCCAAAATCCTTACTTTTGGGCGCCGCCGCTCAAATCGGTATTTTCGTAACCTTTATCGGTTGTGCGTATCTTGGTTTCCCACAAGAAGCTGCTGCTTCAATTGGTATTATCGGCGGCGCAGACGGTCCTACTGCTATCTACACCACATCTAAGCTTTTCCCTGACCTTTTAGGTCCTATAGCCGTTGCTGCTTACAGCTATATGGCCTTGGTTCCGGTTATTCAACCCCCTATTATGAAAGCTTTAACCACCAAAAAGGAAAGGGCAATTATTATGAAGCCCCTTCGCAAGGTTTCAAAAACCGAAAAGATTATTTTCCCAATTGCAGTTACTATCTTTGTTGCTCTTTTAGTTCCCTCAGCCACTCCCCTTGTTGGTTGCTTAATGCTTGGTAACCTTTGGAAAGAGTCCGGTGTTTGCGAGAGACTTTGCAAAACCGCTCAAAACGAGCTTATGAATATTGTAACAATATTCCTTGGAATTTCTGTCGGCGCAACCGCTACTGCCGAGGCTTTCCTAAACTTAGAGACCCTAAAGATTATGGGTATGGGCGTTGTTGCTTTCAGTATTGGTACTGCCAGCGGCGTTCTGCTTGCTAAATTAATGAACCTGTTCTCCAAGAACAAGGTTAATCCACTTATCGGTTCTGCAGGCGTTTCTGCCGTGCCTATGGCTGCCCGTGTTTCACAGGTAGTAGGTCAAAAAGAAAATCCCTCAAACTTCTTGCTTATGCACGCTATGGGACCAAATGTTGCAGGCGTTATCGGCTCAGCTATCGCCGCAGGCGTTCTAATTGCGCTATTCGGTTAGTGGAGGTAAATTATGGCTAATAACAAACTTTTTATAACTGATACAATTCTTCGTGATGCTCACCAGTCTCAAGCCGCTACCAGAATGAGAATTGAGGATATGATTCCCGCTCTCGAAAAACTGAATAAAATCGGCTACTGGTCGGTTGAATGTTGGGGCGGCGCTACCTTTGATGCTTGTATGCGTTTTCTTGACGAAGACCCATGGGAGAGACTTCGCACCATTAAAAAGCATATGCCCAATACAAAGCTTCAAATGCTTCTTCGCGGTCAAAACCTTTTAGGCTACAAGCACTATGCAGACGATGTTGTTGAGGCTTTTGTTGCAAAATCTATTGAAAACGGTATTGATGTTATCCGTATTTTTGATGCTTTAAACGATGTTCGTAACATTGAAGCCGCTATTAAGGCCACTAAAAAATACGGTGGCATTTGCGAGGCAGCTTTAAGCTACACCGAAAGTCCTGTTCACAACGAGGATTACTTCGTAGACCTTGCAAAAAAACTGGAAAAAATGGGTGCAGATGTTATCTGCATTAAGGATATGGCAAACCTACTTCTTCCTTATGATGCTTATTCTCTTGTTAAGAAACTTAAGGAAAATGTTAAGTGTAAAATCCACCTGCACACCCACAATACCACCGGTACAGGAGACATGACCCTTCTTAAGGCCGCTGAGGCTGGCGTTGATATTGTTGACTGTGCTTTATCTCCCTTTGCCAACGGTACTGCCAACCCCTCTACCGAAGCTTTGGTTGCAACACTTCAAGGCACCGAGCGTGACACCGGTCTTGACCTAAACGCTTTAGGCGAAGTTGCAGCGCATTTCAGAGGCGTTGCCGACAGAATGAAGTCCGAGGGCATTCTTGACCCCAAGGTTCTTAATGTTGATACCAAAACCCTTATTTACCAAGTTCCCGGCGGTATGCTTTCAAACCTTTTGTCACAGTTAAAGCAGGCTAACGCCGAGGATAAATACTATGATGTTTTAGCAGAGGTGCCGAGAGTTCGTGAGGATTTTGGCTTCCCTCCCCTTGTAACACCCACCAGTCAGATTGTAGGTACTCAAGCAGTGCTTAACGTACTTTCCGGCGAACGTTACAAAATGGTAACCAAGGAATCCAAGGGACTGCTTCGCGGTGAATACGGCAAGCTTCCCGCCCCCGTTAACGAGGAGGTCCGCAAAAAGGCTATCGGTGACGACAAGGTTATCACCTGCCGTCCCGCCGACTTGCTTCAGCCTGAGCTTAAGGGTTATGCCGAAGAAATGAAACAAAAGGGCATTGGCAAAAGCGCAGAGGATGTTCTAAGCTATGCGCTCTTCCCACAGGTTGCAGAAAAGTTCTTTGCTGTTCGTGACAAGGCTCCTGTGAGCGACGAAAACGGTGTTAGAACACTTATTGTTGAGGATATTTCCGAGTAATAAAATTTTAAACTCCCTACTGAAAAGTAGGGTTGCTAAGAGCAGTAAAAAACTGTGCAGAAATAATCTGCACAGTTTTTCTTTTGTCTTATACCGTAACAAGCGGGAGTTTTTGTTATTAAAGGTTATAATACTTATCAAATTCTGCTGGGTGAGGAATTTTTGAAAGCTCTGAGCACTCAGCACGCTTGCTCTTAATAAAGTTTTTAATAAGTTCTTCGGGGAATACGCCTGCCTCAGTAAGGTAATCATGGTCGGCTTCAAGTGCATCAAGCGCATCCTCGAGACAAACGGGTAAGCCCTTAAGCTTTGCCTTTTCCTCTTCGGGTAGAGTGTAAAGGTTTACATCATAGGGACCCCAGCCGTTTTCGTGGGGGTCAATCTTGTTTTTAACACCGTCCAGACCTGCCATAAGAATTGCGGCATAGCAGAAATAGGGATTGCAAGTGGCATCGGGGTTGCGAAGCTCGAAACGACGTTTGTCGGGGCTCTTAGCATAAGCCGGAATACGGATAACGGCGCTTCTGTTAGAGGTGGCATAGCCAACGGTAACGGGAGCCTCAAAACCAGGCACCAAACGCTTAAAGGAGTTGGTGCTGGGGTTGGTTAGTGCGCAAAGAGAAGCAATGTGCTTTAGAAGTCCGCCCATGAAATAGTGGGCAGTTTTACTTAGGTTGGAATAACCGTTATCATCAGAGAATACCGGCTCGCCGTCCTTCATTAAAAGCATATGAACATGCATACCGGAGCCTGCCTCGCCTTGAATGGGCTTAGGCATAAAGGTAGCAGATTTGCCGTATTTTAAAGCCGTGTTGTGAATGATGTACTTAATCATCATTGTAGCATCTGCCATATCAACAACCTCGCCCAGCTGCGGCTCAATCTCAAACTGGCCGGAGGCGGCAACCTCGGGGTGATGATAGTTGATCTTAATGCCCATTTCCTCCATTAGCATACACATTTCGCTTCTGCACTCATAAGAAATATCAAAGGGCTTGGCAATATGGTAATTCTTTTGCTTAGGCACTACAACGCCCTTGCCCTCGCTGTCACTGTTCCAGTATGACTGCTTGGCATCTACCTGAGCGCCTATGTAATTGCCTCCTACACCCCAAGTAACCTCATCAAAAAGATAAAACTCAAACTCAGGTAAAATAAACATCTCGTCTGCAACGCCGCTTTTTTTCATATAATCTACTGCAGCGCGTACAATATTACGGGGATACTGCGCCAAGGGGCGGTTTTCGGGGTTGTCGATAATCATTGCATTACCCGTCATAGAAAGGGTAGGAATTTCACAGAAAGGATCGATTATAGCAGTGTCAGGGTCGGGAATAAACACCATATCACTCTTTTCAACCACAGCGTAGCCGTAGTTAGAAGCGTCGAAGCCGATACCGCTTTTCATCGTGTCCTCGGAGAAATTCTTGGCAGGAATAGTAACGTGACGGTACTGACCGTTAATGTCCACCATTTTAAAGTCGATCATTTTAATATCATTGTCTTCAATGATTTTAAGAATATCCTTAACAGTTTTCATTTAAACTCCTCTTTTCAAATTTATAAAAATTTAATATCTTTAATTTTTATTCGGTCTTTACCGGCATTACAATAGCTGCAATGATATAAGCCAGTATTCCGCTTCCGCCAAGGCAGACAAATAATATCCAAGCCAGACGTATCAACGTCGAATCAATATTAAAATACTCTGCTATACCACCGCAAACACCATCAAGCTTTTTGTCTGTTCGTGATTTATATAATCTCTTTTCCATAATAAACCTACTCAAATTC
>JAFSGB010000011.1 GCA_017434895.1 Clostridia bacterium | reverse complement strand
GGAGGTACACCAGTTAACTGCCATTTTGCTTTTATAAGCTAAGCCCTTCTTAAATAATTGCAAAAAAATCCACTGTGTCCATTTATAGTAAGATGGGTCGGTAGTGTTAACCTCACGACTCCAGTCGAAAGAAAAACCAAGGGACTTTAACTGTCTTTTAAAATTAGAAATATTATTTTCAGTAACAATAGCGGGGTGAATATGATTTTTAATTGCAAAGTTTTCGGTAGGAAGGCCAAACGCGTCCCATCCCATTGGATAAAGCACATTGTAGCCCTCAAGTCTCTTTTTACGGCTGACAATATCAATAGCAGTATATGAACGGGGATGTCCAACGTGCAAGCCCTGAGCAGAGGGGTACGGGAATTCTACAAGACCGTAGAATTTAGGCAAGGTGTAATCATTTTTAGCAGAAAAGGTTTGTTTTTCATCCCAAATGTCCTGCCATTTTTTCTCAATTTCAGTAAAGTTATAAAAATTTTCCATTATATTAACCCTCTTTTTCGTTTACAAAAATTTCATCTAAATCAACTATTTCGCCGTCGCTCCACATTTTGTCAAGGTTGTAAAACTCGCGTTCCTGACGTCCGAAAATGTGAACAATAACCGAGCCATAGTCAAGTGCTACCCAACCGGTTGCTTTCCCCTCAATATGGTGGGGCTTAAGCCCGCCTTGTTCGAGCTTATCCTCTACCTCGTCGCAAAGCGCACGAAGCTGAGTTGAGGAAGTAGCAGTACAAAGTAAAAAATACTCGGCAAGCACCGTTAAATCCCCAATCTTTATAGCGGAAATCTCTCTTGCCTTCTTTTCATTTAGGGCATTAGCCGCAATTTTTATAATTTCTAGGCTTTCCATTAATTGTCCTCCAAATGTAAAACTGTTTCATTATAGGCGGCAACGGTATCGGGGTGAATTGCCTTTGACCTTTCGGTTAAATCTATAATCGTATATTTCAAGGCGTAAATAAATGCCTCATCCAGTGACTTTTCCACAAGACCTCGTATAACGTTGACATCGGGATAATTTCGGTCAGCGGAAGTGAAATCTGCAAGATACAAAATTTTAGAGGTGAGGCTCATATTTGCTTTTGCTGTTGTATGATACCTTATGGCATCAACAATCTCATTATCGCGAATTTCCAAGACATTTTCGATATAAGCCGCCCCCGACATTGCATGCCAAAGCTTTTGAGCATTCTTTTCAATGTCAGAAAGAATTATACCAAAGGTTTCAAAGATTTGCAAGTGTTCTTTAGGGTCAGAATTCTTGGTTATATCGTGTAACAAACCTGCAAGAAAGCACTTCTCAGTATTCCCGCCGTATTTTTCGGCTAAACGCTTTGCCTCGTCAGCAACACAGAGCGAATGATTATATCTGTGTTCGTCAAGTCGACTTTGCAAAATTATCTTATATTCGTCAATTTTTTGCACTATAAACTCCACTTTCCTTAAGAAAATCGTATATTTTTTTTGGTACTAGTTTTCGACTTGCCTCAAAGTTGTTCCTAACCGCAGTTGAGGAAACTGTGGGAATTAAATCATCTTTTAAAATAATTTCCATACCCTCTTTTTTAAACCTTTCAATACAAGAATTAAAAAAGTCCTCGTCGGTTGCAGTCCTTTTAAAAACAATAAAGGGCAGCATTTTCATCAACTCTTTGTAATGGCACCATTTATCAAAGTAAACCAACATATCCCCACCGCAAACAAAAGCAAAATCGGTATCGGGGTACTTTTCTTTTAAAAGAGTGAGTGTATCATAGGTATAGCTTTTACCCTCACGCTCAAATTCAAACAAAAACAACTCACATTTGGAAAAATCCTCACTAGCCAGTCGGCACATTTCAATTCTGGTAGCATCGTCAATTAAAAACTCATCTGTTTTGTGGGGTGGTAAGCGGTCGGGCATTAATAAAATTTTTCCAATTCTTTCGTCATTTTCGAGTGCTCTTAAAATTTCATAATGACCGATATGAAAGGGGTTAAAGGTTCCGCCAAAAATTGCAGTCAGCATTTATTTCACCAGCTTAATTGTTTTATTATTGCGGCTTTCCTTGTAAAGAATAAACTTACTGCCTATAACCTGAACAACATCACTATCGGTAGCTTCTGCCAGTAAATCGGCAGTCTGACGAACGGTTGTAGGGCAGGTTTCAAGAATTCTTAGCTTAATTAATTCTCTAGCTTCCAGAGCGTCCTTTACCTGTTTTACGGTTGTTTCTAAAATACCCGATTTTCCGATTTGAAATATGGTTTCATAATCATTTGCCATACCTCTTAACTGTGCTCGTTGTCTACTGTTTAGCATATTTAAACCTCTTAAAATGTAAATTTGTTATTATATTTAGTGGGTAGACCCTCTTTATATATATGTGAATCGTTTGATAATGTAAGCAAACGAGGTGTAGTGATTCTTTTCTTTTCATCAAAGTAAATCACAGTCATACCCGAATGGTTTAAGCCAAAACGGGTACAAAATGTAGGATATGGAATATCAAGCAAATTACTTAAAAAGAACATTCCAAAGCCTTCATGTGCAAATAAAGCAATTCTTTTATCATTCTGTTTTACAACATTGTATGTCCCGTCATTATTACGCTGAAATCCTAATGAAAATAAGAAATCATCACAAGATTTTTTTAAATTTTCGCATCCTTCCTTAAAGTTGTATTTCTTAATATCGGGATGCTCATACCAATTATTTCTTAAAGAGTAAATTTCGTCAGAATAAAACAATTTGGAAATGTTACTGTCTTGAAAACACCAGTGCTTTTTACCGTCGTCATCTGTTATGGTTAAATATTTCCAGGCATGTGATTCATTACAAAAATCAAGTTCTGTAATATCCTTTTTACAGATTTGACTTGTTGGTGTTGCTGTCATAATAGCACGATTTGATGTTGAAGAATAAATTTCATCAATGCCGTACATTGCCAATCTTTTTGCAACAGCCTCGGCTTGTCTGATACCCAGCGAAGTTAATGAATCAGGACTGTATATTGGATCACCGTGTCTTATATAATACAATAGCATTAAATCACATCCTATAGGTATTTTTCTATTTCTTCCTTAAATAATCTAAGGGCCTTACCTCTGTGGCTAATAGTGTCCTTTTGTTCGGCGGTCAGCTGACTAAAGGGTCCGTTTTCGCTTATAAACAGTGGGTCATAACCAAAACCGCCGTTTCCCTCTTGCGGTTCGAGTGCAATATGCCCGTGGCACTGACCTTCAACTGTAAATTCTCTGCCATCGGGAAAAACACAAGCAATCGCGGCGGTATAGTGGGCTTGTCTTTTTTTCATAGGAATTCCCTCTAATTCCTTTAAAAGCTTGTTGTTGTTATCGGTATCATTTCCGCCCGAATATCTTGCCGAAAATATACCAGGGGCACCGCTTAAGTAATCCACACAAATACCCGAATCGTCTGCAACAGAGATATAACCTGTTTTTTTAAGACCGGCTTTTGCCTTTAATATTGCATTTTCTTTAAAGGTTGTGCCGGTTTCCTCAATTTCCTCTAAGGGCGAGTCCAAATCCTTTTCGCTCAAAACCTCAAAGCCTAACGGAATTAAAATTCTTGTAAGCTCTACAAGCTTTTTTTGATTTTTTGTAGCAATAAATATTTTCATATTATTCACCGTCAATTATTGCGTCTGCAAATTCCTTTACATTGAAGGGTTGTAAATCGTCAATACCCTCGCCAACACCGATAAATTTCACGGGAATATTAAGCTCGTTTTTAATTGGAATTATAATTCCGCCCTTAGCAGTGCCGTCAAGCTTGGTTAAAACTATACCAGTAATATCGGTTACGTTTTTAAACTCTCTCGCTTGGTTGACAGCATTTTGGCCTGTTGTAGCATCTAGCACCAAAAGTGTCTCAACAGAGGCTTCAGGCAATTCTCGAGAAACTACACGGTTAATTTTTGCAAGCTCGTCCATTAAATTCTTTTTGTTGTGAAGTCTGCCTGCGGTGTCGCAAATAATAACATCTGCATTATGAGCTTTAGCTGAAGCAATGGTATCAAACACAACCGATGCTGGGTCAGTACCTTCAACACTTTTAACCATCTGTACTCCCGCACGCTCTGCCCAAATTCCTAGCTGTTCAATTGCAGCGGCACGGAAGGTATCAGCAGCACCAAGCACCACATTTTTACCGCTGCTTTTAAGCTGAGCGGAAATTTTGCCTATTGATGTTGTTTTACCGACTCCGTTAACACCTATTACAAGAATAACCGAGGGCTTTGTTTCAAGATGTAATCCCTCGTCCTCACCCATCATTTCTACGATAATCTCTTTCATCATAGACTTGATGTTGTTAGGGTCAGTCTCACCTGTTTCTTTAATTTTTGCCCTCATTTTGTTGCAAATATCGGTAGAGGTTGCAACTCCAACGTCAGACATAACAAGAATTTCTTCAAGTTCATCAAAGAATTCCTCGTCAATTTTAGTAAAGCTATTAATAATACTGTTAACACTGTCTGCTATTGAGGAGCGGGTTTTTTGTAGTCCCTCTTTTATTTTGCTGAATAATCCCATAAAATTCTCCTAAATTATGCGGTTTCGGTAATATCTAATTTCTTTTCAAGCTCACTAACATTAAGCTCTAAAAGCTTTGTAATACCCTTTTCCTGCATTGTTACACCGTAAAGCATATCTGCGGCTTCCATTGTACCGCGGCGGTGAGTAACACAGATAAATTGAGTTGCAAAATTACTGTTTTTCATATAATCTGCAAAGCGGTCAACGTTAATATCGTCAAGAGCGGTGTCAACCTCGTCAAGGAAGCAGAATGGTGGTGCATTTACACGCATAATTGCAAAGTAAAGTGACAAAGCAACAAGTGCTTTTTCTCCTCCCGAAAGGCCGTCCAAGTTTGGAACGCTTTTACCTGGAAGCTTAACATTAATATCAATACCGCTTTCCAAAATATTATCGGGGTCAGAAAGCGACAGATTTGCACTTCCTCCACCGAATAATTCCACAAAGGTTTTGGAAAAATTATCACTAATTTTCTGGAATTCAACAATAAAAATATCTCTCATTTGGGTAGTAAGCTGATTAATTAACTTATAAAGCTCGGTGCGAGTTTTTTCAACATCCTCAACCTGTGCGGATAAAAATTCGTAGCGCTCACTGACCTCTTTGTATTCCTCAATAGCGGCAACATTCACATTACCGAGATTTCTGATTTTGGTCTTAATTTCCGCCAGAGTTTTCTTAGCCTCACTTGGCTTTTCAATCTCAAAGCCCAGATTTTCCGCCTCGGTGCGTGTTAGCTGATACTCGTCAAACAGTTTGGCGATAACCTCGTCATATTCCCGCATCATAACCTCTTTGCGCTCAATAAGACGGGCTAATTCACCACCAATTTGCTCTCGCTTGGAGGTTTTTTCACGCTCACTGCTACGAAGCTCAACTCCCGCTTTTTCGGTCTCGTTACGCTTTTGGAGCATAGCTGTAATGCTCTGCTCAGCCTGTGTAATTTTTTCTTTAAGCTTGGTTATCTCAGTGTTAGCATTAATAATCGTATCATTAAGGGCAGCGTTTTTAAGCTGCAACTCATTAATTTCACTGTCAATCTCCAAAGCACGCTTTTCACGGGTGGAAATAAGATTATAAATGGTTTCCTTAGATAAAATGAGCGACTCAATATCCTTTTCGGTCTCAATAACACTAAGCTTAACTGCAGTAATTTTTTCACCCAAAGCGTCACGACGAGTTGATAGTGTGTCTCTGCCGCCGGTCATCTTATCAATTTCGGTTTGTAATGCAGTTTTCTTAGAATCCAGCTCGGCAATTTTTTCCAAGGAAATGGCAGATTTTTCTCTAAGAGAAATTAGTTTTTCACTGCCTATTTTTTCTTCGTTTTCAATTACTGATTTATTATTCTGAGCGTTAGTTATTAAGTCTTCAATACGCTTAATCTCTGCAATACTGCGGATTTTATCCTCATTAATAGTGGTAAGCTCTGCTTTAATAGCAGTGATTTCGGCCTCAATTTTACTAGCATCCAAAATGGCAATATCAAGTTTCTCATTTATGTCCTTTAAAGACTGGGTCAGTTTTTCAGACTCTGCCACAAGAATTTTAATATCACTTGAACGGCTAAGCAGACCAGAATGCTTACTTAGTGAGCCGCCGGTAAGGGACCCTCCTACATTAATAATTTGACCGTCCAAGGTTACAATTTTAAACTTGTAACCAAACTTTTTTGCAATTTTAGCGGCAGAATCAATATCCTCTGCAACAATAGTACCTGCAAGCAAATATTTGACAATTTCGCGGTATTTGGTATCGCACTTAACTAAATCTGCAGCGTTACCCACAAAGCCGAACATACCCTCGTAGCCGGTATCGTCAAACTCACGCGCCTTAATGGTAGCAACAGGCAAAAAAGTTGCTCTGCCGCTCTTATTATTTTTAAGATAGTTAATAGCATTTTTGGCGTCAGCCTCAGTTTCGGTAACGATATTTTGAATTGCATTACCTAAAGCGGTTTCAACAGCAATGCTATATTCATTTTCAACATCTATCAGTTGAGAAACAGTACCGCAAATCCCCTTTAAAACACCGGTTTTGCTTTGAGCTAAAACGGTTTTAACTGCTAAACCAAAACCCTCCATATTATTTTCAAGGTCTTTTAGTATTTGAACGCGACGCTTTTTAGCCTCTAAATCAAGCTTTAAAGTTTCACTCTGACTTTTAAGAGCCGAGATTTTTTCATTAGCCGAGGCAAATTTAATTTCGAAGCCCCTAAGCATATTTTGGGATGAATTTTCGGTGTCAGTTAAAGACTTCAAAAGGTTCTCTGTTTCGCTGTATTCAGATTGCAAAGAAATAATATTTTCTTCAATTGCTTTTTTCTGCTGGGCTAAAGAAACAGCACGGGCGCTAATATCATCACAAGACGTGTTGGCGGTAACCATTTCAACCCTCAAGTCTGCACTGCTTTGAGAGAGAACATTCAATTCTCTGATTTGACTCTCAATCTGACGGGAAATATTGTCGCTATCGCTAAGTAATTCCGAAAGCTCGCTTTCTAAAACATTCAACTTCTTGCTTAATTCTTCTTTAGAAGCATTTTTAAGCTCTATCTCTTTTTCTTTAAACTCAATTTCAGCGTTTGCTTCGGTGTCGGTTTTGCTCAAATTTTGCTTTTCATCGTTTAAACGGGCTATGCTTTCATTATTATAGACAATACTGTTTTCTATTACAGAAATTTCGCCGCCTAATTTTACAATTGCCTCATTAGTAGAGGAAATATTTAGTCTTTCGCCCTCAATTTCAGAGGTAAGTCGGGCAAAATAAGCGGTATTATCCTCAGTTTTGCGGTCATATTCCTCAAGTTCTTTTTCAATTTCGCGGTAAGAAAGCTGTGCTAAGTCAATTTTGCTTTCTTGATTTCTAAGTGTTTCCTTAGAATTATTCAACGTATAAAGCCAAAGCCCTATTTCGAGCTTCTTTTTTTCGTCTGCAAAATCAAGGAATTTTTGCGCCTTGGCGCTTTGCTCCTTTAAGGGTCCGACTCTTGCCTTTAGCTCATCTAAAATATCATGGAGACGAAGTAAATTGTCCTCTGCAGCCACAAGCTTTCTTTCGGCTTCAATTTTGCGGTAACGATATTTTGAAATACCTGAGGCTTCTTCAAAAATATCACGCCTCTCGCCCGATTTTGAGCTTATAATATTATCAATCTTGCCTTGACCAATCATTGAATAACCGTCGCGACCAAGGCCTGTATCCATAAACAGTTCATGAATATCCTTAAGACGCACATTAACACCGTTAATTGCATACTCACTTTCGTGAGAACGATAGTAACGGCGTGTAACGCTTACAAAATCATTATCAAAATTAAGACTTCTATCAGTGTTGTCAATATTAAGGGTTACCTCGCAAAAGCCGTGGGGACGGCGGGCTTCGGTGCCACCAAAGATAACATCCTCCATTGACTGACCGCGAAGACTTTTAGTGGACTGCTCACCCAGTACCCAACGCACCGCATCGGAAATATTACTTTTACCGCTTCCGTTAGGACCTACAACTGCGGTAATACCCTTGCCAAATTTAAGCACGGTTTTGTCAGCAAAGGATTTAAAGCCTTGCACTTGTATTGAGCTTAACAGCATTCTTTTACACTTCTCTTTCTATTCTAACTTGTAAATGACTTAAATTTTCATCTTGTTTAACCTTACAATTAAAGCCTTTGCTTTCAAGATATATAAGGTTACTTCGCTTTTGCCCCGTCATTTTTGAAACATCGGATTTGCCCACATAAATAATATAATTTCCTTTATCGGTAAGCTTTGATAAAACATCATTGAGCATTAACTGCGACTGGCAAAGCTCACTAAATGCGGGATGCCATGGGCCTGCAATAAAGGCGTCCTTTTCAACGGAATGTAACCCCAAACGAATAACGGATATACCGGCGTCAACAAACATTTTGTAAAGTCTTGATGCTAATGTAACAGCACTGTCAAGAGTTTGGGGTTTGTAAATTTTGTCGGCATATAGCGCCGCTAAATCAGTGTCTTTTAAAACTATTGTTGGGTAAATTCTAACCGTATCCGGTTTAATTTCAATAACCTTTTCGGCGGTTTTAATAACAGAATTTTCTGTGTCACCATAAAGTCCGGTCATAATTTGCAGTCCCAGCTCAAAGCCGTATTCTTTAATTTTAGACGAGGCATTAATAACATCGGAAACGGAATGACCTCGATTATTTTTCTTTAACACTCGGTCGTTTAAGCTTTGTGCACCTAATTCAATGGCAGTAACACCGTACTGCTTTAAAAGAGTTAAAATTTCATCATCAATAGCGTCGGGTCGGGTGGAAATTCTAATTCCGCTGACCGTTCCATTTTTAACAAATCTGTAAGCCACCCTTAAAAGACGCAGCATATATGTGCGGTTAATTGCCGTAAAGCTGCCGCCAAAATATGCAATTTCTGTATTTTTTGAATCGTAATTTGGGTTTGTTTGAGCATTTTTAACGGCAATAGCCACATCACGGACAGTAGGAGCCTTAAAGGTGCCGGTGATATGCCTTTGATTACAAAAGCTACATTTATTCGGACAACCAATATGCGGTACAAAAACCGAAATGTTCGAGTGTTTTTTACTCATATATCGGCACCCATTAAATGTAATACCTCTTTTGCAGCAGACTGCTCTGCTTGCTTTTTACTTTTACCGGTTCCCCTACCGATTGTATTTGAATTAAGGCGAACCTCAACCTCAAAAACCTTATCATGGTCGGGACCACTTTCTTTGGTAAGTATATATGTGACCGATTCCTCAGGGTTACGCTGAATAATTTCCTGCAACGCAGTTTTATAATCCTTGAAAACCTCATCATCAGTATGTTTCAGTTCGTCGGTAATAAAACGCATAACGTGTTTTTTGGCATTTTCAAAGCCGCCGTCAAGATAAATTGCAGCAAGCACTGCCTCAAAAGCATCTGCTAAAATAGAGTCACGCTCTCTGCCTCCGCCTTTTTCTTCGCCCTTGCCGAGTCTTAGGTATTTTCCCAGCTCTAATTCACGTGAAAATTGGCATAGAGATTTTTCACAAACCAAGGAAGCACGTAACTTTGTAAGCTCACCCTCGGGAAGCTTTTTAAAGGTTTTGTAAATATATTCAGAAACTACAATAGACAAAACCGAATCCCCTAAAAATTCCAGTCGCTCATTAGAGGAAATCCCATCACGAGCTTCGTTAGCATAGGAGGAATGGGTTAAAGCATTAATTAAAAGCTTTTCATTTTTAAAGCTATACATTAATTTTTCTTGTAAAGTTTTCATAATCCTATCCTTGAATTAAATTTTCTGAAATTTTATCAATAACCTTAGTTTCGCTAAAGGTAATCGCTTGTCTTACAGCATTTTTAATTGCCTTGGCATCAGAGTTGCCATGTGCCTTGATAACAGGCTTTTTAACACCTAAAAGCGGTGCACCGCCCACCTCTGAGCTATCCATCATACCCTTTAAGGCGTACAAATCTTTTTTAATAACCAAAGCGGCAAGCTTATTTTTAAGACTTTTATACAATGACTTTTTAATCAATTTAAAGAAGGTAATTGCCGTACCCTCAATTAGCTTTAAAGCTATATTACCGGTAAATCCGTCGGTAATTACTGCATCGCACTCACCCTTTGGCATTTCGCGGGACTCTACATTACCAATAAAATTAATGGGAGCCTTTTCAAGCAGTGCATAAGCCTCCTTTTGAAGCTCAGTGCCCTTTGTATCCTCTGTGCCGATATTTAAAAGTCCGATTGTCGGGTTTTCGATACCCTCAACATTTTTAAGGTAAACACTTGCCATTATACCGAATTGCTCGAGCATTTCGGGACGGCACTCGGCGTTAGCACCCATATCCATAAGCATATAATTGCCCTTGGGTGAAGGTATCATACCTGCCAAAGCGGGTCTTTTAATACCTTTAATTCGTTTAGCAATAAGGGTGCCACCAACAACAATAGCACCTGTGGAGCCGGCGGAAACAAAAGCATCTGCCCTATCCTCACTTAGTTCCTTAAATGCCAAGCTCATTGAGCTTTCACTGTGAGTCTTTAAAAGTGTTGTTGGGTCGTCGTGCATTGAAAATACATCATTGGTATGTATAATTTTAAGCTCACCCATAAAGCTTAAATTATTTTCTGCAATAATACGCTTGATTTCAGTTTCATCGCCTGTTAAGGTGATTTCACAACCGTATTCATTAGAGGCAAGGCTAGCACCCTTAACGATTTCCAATGGGGCGTTGTCGCCACCATAAGCATCAATTACAACACGCATTTTTATTACTCCTATTTTTTAATTAAATTCTACTAAAATTCCGTAGTGGTCCGAGGGATATTTCCTATCAAAGGTTTCGTCAAGCAGCTTGTATTTTATGGGATTTAAACCGCCTTTTTTAAAAAAGAAATAATCAATATGACTGCCATCACTGTTGCCGTAATTATGAAAGGTAACACCCTTGTAATTTGCGGTAACGGTGTTTACATCGGTGTAATATTTAACCGCTTCCTTATAGCCTAAAGAGTCAGTTGTCATATTAAAGTCACCACAGATAACTACATTATCTGTTGCGAGAGCATCGGTAGTCTGCTTTAACAGACGTACACTTTCAACCTGATAACTATCACCGAAGCCAAAATGCAAATTGAGAATATAAAACTGTTTTTTAGTGTCCTTATCTTTAAGGTAGACCCATTCGCAAATTCTTTTGCAGTTGCAAATCGTATCGTTACCAAAAGACTCCACCCAAGGAGTTTTTGAAAACCAAAAATAGCCTTTATCAAGCAGATTAAACCTATCTTTCTTGAAAAGTATAGGGCAAGATTCGGGGGCATTTAGGTCACGATATTTATTGAAAATATAATAATCCTTTGAATATCTTTCCTCTAAAATAGACATCCAAACAGGTCTTGCTTCTTGAAGAGCAATTATGTCCGCCGAACAACTTTCCAAAACTTTAAAAAGTCTCGGCGCGCGTTCCTCTATTGAGTGACCGTTCTTATCATTGTGGCAGCGGATATTAAAAGTAGCAATTTTCATAAAAAACTCTCCTAAATATTTTCAAACCAGTCAAGTGAACGATTTGCCAGAGCCATATATCTTTCTCGCTTATCGCGAATTTTATTGTCAAGTGGGGGTAAAATACCAAAATTTGCGCCCATAGGCTGAAAATTAGTTACACTTTCGTCGCAAACATAATTTAGTAGTGCTCCCATCATTGTAAATTCAGGTAAAACGAGCGGTTCCTCACCTAAAATTTCAGCCGCAGCGTTAATGCCGGCAACAATACCGCACGCCGCAGATTCCATATAACCCTCGACACCCGTAATCTGTCCTGCAAAAAATACTTTAGCATTATCTTTAAGAGACAAATTGCGGTTTAAAAGCTTTGGGGAATTTATAAAGGAATTTCGATGCATAACACCAAAGCGAACAAATTCAGCATTGCCAAGACCCGGTATCATAGAAAATACTCTCTTTTGCTCGGGGAATTTAAGGTTAGTTTGGAAACCAACTAAATTGTAAAGGCTTCCCTCTTTATTCTCTTTCCTAAGCTGCACTACAGCCCAAGGTCTGTGACCGGTTCTGGGGTCGCGTAGTCCAACGGGTTTTAGAGGACCAAAACGGATTGAATCCTCACCTCGTTTTGCCAAAACTTCGACCGGCATACAACCCTCATACACACTAAACGGCTTATCAAAATCCTTTAAAGGAGCAGATTCAGCGTTAATTAATGCATTATGAAAGGCGTCGTATTCATCCTTATTCATAGGACAGTTAATGTAATCGTTACTGCCTTTGCCGTAACGAGAGGCAAAAAAAGCAATCGACATATCCACACTTTCGGCGGTAACAATAGGAGCTGCCGCATCGAAAAAGCTGAGACTTCCTCCCTTATAAAGGTTGGAAATTTCCTCGGCTAATTTACCGTCAGTTAAAGGACCCGTAGCAACAACACAAACCTTGCCTTCAGGGATTATTTCTACAACCTCATTAACTACTGTAATGTTGGGATTGTTTTTAATTTCCTCGGTTATAAGAGAGGAAAAAATATTTCGGTCAACCGCCAAGGCACCGCCGGCCTCTACCGAGGAGCGGTCAGCAGCCCTAAGGCACACAGACCCAAATTTTCGCATTTCTTCCTTTAAAAGTCCTGCGGCAGAATCAACCCTTGAAGCTTTAAGGGAATTTGAACAGACCAGCTCGGCGAAATTATCACTTTTGTGTGCGGGTGTTTTACAGGTTGGTTTCATTTCATAAAGGGTTACCTTAATACCCTTATTTGCCAACTGTATTGCCGCCTCACAACCTGCAAGGCCCGCGCCTAAAACAACAGCGTTATTCATCTTTTTTAGCCTTTTTGGTCTGTCTAGAAGGGCATTCTCCGTTCATACAATAGGCTTTGCCTCTAACACCCTTAATGAGGAAGCCGCCGCAATCGGAACATTTTTCACCGGTAGGAACACCGGGAGCGGCAAAATCGCAGTTGGGATAATTAGAGCAACCGTAGAATTTTTTACCCTTTTTGGAAATCTTTTTAACCAATTTTGCACCGCATTTAGGACAAGGCTCCTTAACCTCATCCTCTGGCAAGGGCTTGGTATTTTTGCAAGTTGGATAGTTCGGACAAGCCAAAAATTTACCGAATCTGCCTGAACGGATAACCATTTTTCTACCGCACTTTTCACAAACAAAATCAGTTTCGGTAACAGGAACCTTAACACGTTTACCATCAAGGTCTTGCTCTGCTTTTTTGTGAAGCTTGTGAAAATCGCCGTAGAAATCGGATATAGTTTTAAGCCAGTCAAGGTCACCTGCGGCAATCTTATCAAGATTTGTTTCAAGACCGGCAGTAAATTTAACATCGAAAATCTTATTGAAATGCTCAACAAGTAAATCTACAATAACTGTACCGAGATTTGTCGGCTTTAAAGTCTTTTTCTCACGCTCAATATAATCACGGTTAAGAATATTAGCAAGAATTGTCGCATAGGTGGAAGGTCTGCCGATACCGTTTTCCTCAAGCGCCTTAATTAATGTTGGCTCACTGTAACGAGGCAAGGGTTGGGTGAAATGCTGAAGAGGTTTTAACTCCTTAAGCTTTAATACATCCCCCTTTTTAATATCCGGAAGACTGCCTTCCTCATCGTATGCCTCGTCCTTACCCTCAACATAAAGAACTGTAAAGCCGTCAAAGGCAGTGGAATATCCGCTTGCTTTAAAGAGGTAATCGCCTGCAACAATATCAGCGTTAACTGTATTTTGAACGCAGTTTGCCATTAGGGATGCAATAAATCTTTCCCAGATAAGCTTATATAATTTATATTGCTCTGTAGTGAGTGAGGCTTGAACCGATGTAGGGTCAAGACCGATAATTGTAGGACGGATTGCCTCATGTGCATCCTGTGCATTATTTTTACTCTTAAAGTATCTTTCCTTTTCGGGAAGATACTTTTCGCCGAATCTTGCCGAAATATAACCTCTGGCAGCAGCTCTTGCCTCCTCGGAAATGCGAAGTGAGTCAGTTCTCATATAAGTTATAAGACCAGTCACACCGTAGCTTGGAATTTCAACACCCTCGTAAAGCTGTTGAGCAATACGCATAGTTCTTTGACCCGTAAATCCAAGCTTTCGCGAAGCCTCCTGCTGTAAGGTTGAAGTAATAAACGGAGGCGCGGGCTGACGGTTACGCTTTCCTTTTTTAAGCTCAGACACTACATAATCGGCGTTTTCAAGATTCTTAACAATCTCATTCGCCTCGGTTTCGTTGGCTATAAGGTCAATTTTTTTGGCATTTTTAAAACCGTAAAGCTTAGAAACAAAAGACTTTCTTTCCTTTAAAAGCTTTGCCTCTACCGACCAGTACTCCTCGGGTACAAATTTTTCGATTTCTCGTTCACGCTCAACAATAAGTCTAAGCGCTACTGTTTGCACACGACCGGCAGAAAGACCCGATTTAACCTTTTTCCAGAGAAAAGGGCTAAGTTCATAGCCAACAAGTCGGTCAACCACACGGCGAGCCTGCTGAGCATCAACCAAATCAATATCAATTTTTCTGGGTGCTAAAATACCGGCAGAAACGGCACTTTTGGTAATCTCGTTAAAGGTAACACGGTTTTCACTGTCCATATCAAGTGCCAAAATTCGCGCTAAATGCCAAGCAATAGCCTCACCCTCTCTATCAGGGTCGGTTGCAAGATAAACCTTATCGTATTTTGCAACGGCATCCTTTAGCTTTTTTATGACTTCCTTTTTATCCGGCATATTAGTGTACTTTAGCGCAAAACCATTTTCCACATCAATGCCAAGCTTTGATTTGGGTAAATCTCTAACATGTCCGTTAGATGCCATTACATCAAAATCGCCACCTAAATACTTCTTTATACTTTTTATTTTTGAGGGTGACTCAACTATTAAAAGCTTGCTCATATATTTTCTCCGTTTCTAATTAACTAACCTATACATTCCGCCGGGGATTGCTTTAATAAGAGACTCCATTTCAAGCTCGGTGAGTGCCGAAAGCAAGGTCGCAGAGTCAAGACCGGTGTTTAAAATTTCCTCGGGCAGAAATTTTTCCTTATCTATACAATTATATACTATTTTTGCCTCTTTGGAAAGGGCTACGCTGAAATTTTTTGAAATATTTGCAGTTTCTTTTTCTTTACTTGTGATAATCTTGGTATCATAAGCCTTATCTATATTGATTTTATCGGGGAAACGAACAATATATTCGCCAAAAACATCCGATAAATCAATTATCGCCTTTGCCCCGTCACGAAGCAGTGCATTTGAACCTTTATATTCTTCGCGGTCAGGAGATGCGGGTATTACAAAAACATCCCTTCCCTGCTCATTAGCATATCGCGCGGTTATAAGGGAGCCGCTTTTTTCGGGCGCCTCAACTACAACCGTACCTAAGGTTAATGCCGCAATAATTCGGTTTCTGATAGGAAACGCACCCTTTGTAACCGTCGTTCTCGGAGACAATTCGCTAATAAGACAACCCGTTTTGGCAACCTCGTCACGAAGTGGCTTATTTTGAGGCAGATATTCTGCATTAATTCCGCAACCCATTACAAGTGCAGTAACACCACCTGATTTTAGGGCACCCGCGTGGGCATAGGTATCTGTGCCTAGTGCACCGCCGCTAACTACAATAAAGCCGGCTCTTGCCAAACGAAAGCTTAGGGAAAAAGCCGCCTTTTTGCCGTATTCACTAACCTTTCTGGGGCCTACTACCGAAATAGACGGTGTGTTGTTAAAATCGGGCAGAATGCCCTTGACATACAAAACCAAAGGTGGATTATCAATCACACTAAGGCATGTGGGATAAAACTTATCACCCAACGGAATAATGTCAATTTTAGAAGCAATACAGTCGGAAATAATATCAGTCGCTTTAGAAAGAGGTACTTTATTAAGCCTACTTAATTCCCCTTTCGTGAAAACTCCAGACTCTGCTTTTTGCTTGGTAGTAGCATTATAAATTCTTTGTGCATCACCAAAATAATTTAATGCCTTTTTGGAATGCATATTACCAGCACCCATCACTTCATTAAGCCAAACTAAATACTTCATTTGAGCATTTCCCACGCCGCAATAGCCGCCGCAACCGAGGCATTAAGTGACTCTGCGTTTCCCTTCATTGGGATTGTAACGGCAAAATCACTTTTGTCAACCGTTGTTGTGGTAAGACCGTTGGCCTCATTGCCGATAAGCACTACGCAACCGTCACAAAAGGTTGCTTGGGTAATAGGTAGTGTGTTGCTATCCACCACGCAAGCAAAAGTTTTTAGACCGTAATTCTTAATATCATTTATAAAATCGTCAAGGAGTATTACAGGAATCCTTAAAAGTGTACCCATAGAAGCTCTTAACGATTTAGGCGAATAAGGGTCACAGCTACCCTTTGACACTAAAATTCCGTCAACGCCCAATGCCTCGCAGCTACGCGCAATAGCACCAAGATTAGAGGGGTCTTGCAGATTTTCCAAAGCTATAAATCTGCCATTTTTAAAATCAACTGATTTATTTTCGGGTTTTACTGCCACCGCAATAATTCCTTGCGGTGTTTCGGTCTCACTTATTTTTTTAAAAAGAGAGTCAGGCAAAGAGAAAAGCTCAGACGATTTTTCAGCAAAAGCATTTATTTCGTCCAAATACTTTTCTTTGGCAGTTTTTGAGACAATCAACTTATCAAACATAATTCCGTTATCAAAAGCATCCTTACTAATGCGAAGGCCTTCCAAAACAAAGAGACCGGTTTCCTGCCTTTTTTTAGCAGAACGCTGTAGCTCGGAAATAAGCTTGATAAGTGAATTTTCTCTTGAAGTTATCTCTTTAAACTCTGACATTTTCCGACTTCAACCTTTCAAATATCATTATTATAAAAATGAAAAAGTCGCCCGAGAGAAAAAACTCGGGCGAGTTGAAATTATTTTTCTAAAGCCTTTTTAGAAGCCTTAACAAGGGTTTCGAAGCCCTTCATATCGTTAACTGCTAAATCAGCTAACATCTTGCGGTTAATTTCGATACCAGCTTTGTTAAGACCATTCATAAATGTAGAATAATTCATACCGTTCATTTTGGCAGCAGCAGAAATTCTGGTAATCCAAAGCCGGCGGAAATCACGCTTTTTAAGTCTACGGCCAATATAAGCGTAGTTGCCTGATTTCATAACGGCTTCTTTAGCGGTTTTGAATAACTTAGATTTAGCTCCAAAGTAACCCTTGGCAAGCTTTAAAACTTTATTTCTTCTTTTGCGTGTTGCTAACGCACCTTTAACTCGTGCCATTTCACTTTACCTCCACTCTTATTCCTTATTTATAAGGAACTAATTTCTTAATCTTTGCAACATTTGTTGCATCAGCAGTAACAGTCTTGCGAAGATTTCTCTTACGCTTGGTTGTTTTCTTGTTGAGAATGTGTGACTTGAAAGCATGAGCACGTATAACCTTGCCGGTTTTGGTGAGCTTAAAGCGTTTCTTAGCACCACTGTGTGTTTTAATCTTAGGCATTTTAATTCCTCCCTAAAAAAATTACAAATTACTTGCCGTTTTTCGGAGCCATAAACATAATCATATTACGGCTTTCCATTTTAGCAGCTTTTTCAACAGTTCCAACTTCACCGCAGTACTCGGCAAAATTATTCATAATGTCATAGCCCTTATCGGGGTGACCCAACTCTCTACCTCGAAAACGGATAGAAAACTTAACCTTGTTACCATCCTTCAAAAAGCGAACTGCATGATTAGCCTTGGTCTCAAAATCATGGGTATCAATACCCACACCGGTAAGGCGAATTTCCTTAATCTCGATAACCCTTTGATTTTTCTTAGCTTCCTTTTCCCTTTTTGCTTGCTCAAAACGGTATTTGCCGTAATCCATAATTTTACATACGGGCGGTTGAGCATTGGGTGAAATGCAAACCAAATCCAAATCAGCGGCCTCGGCGGCTTCAATAGCCTTTGCTATGGGGATTACACCTAACTGAGAACCGTCAGCCGAAATTGCGCGAACTTCCTTGAATTTAATTTCTTCGTTTATGGCGAGTTCTTTACTGCTAATGTTGATACACCTCCAAAAAATTCGGCGAATTAGCTCATTAACCGAGCTAATAAATAAAGCGTGGACGCTATTGCACCCACGCACAAAGATACCCGTTACACAAACGGAAATCTTATTAACCCTTTAAAAGAAACCGAGGGTGAGTCGCATAGGCGTCTACTTCTTTGTGAATATTATTATACACAAAAACCTCCATTTGTCAAGCATTTTTTAATAATTTATGAATTTTCTTTTTAATCGTAATACTTAACCTTTGCGTCTTTTACTAATTGCTTAGTATATTCATTAAACTGTTCGTCAAAGGTTGGAGCGCCGTCTTTAAAAACATATCCATTTTTCATAAAGTCCCTTTTAAGCCCATTAATTAATGAGTTATTGTAATAGCTATTAGCAAGTTGATTTATATATTCATTCTTGCTAAGGCGATTCTCCTTTATGTAATTCTTAATTTCCTGAACCGATTGATAGTTTTGTTCGTCTTCTTTTTTTATAGACATAAAGACCTCGTAATTCTCCTCGGCTTGCTTTTTGCATTCCGCAAAATCAACCTTAATCTCTTTACGCTCGGCTTCTTTAAGAAGTACGATTCGCCATATTTCGTCCTTTAAAACTTCGTCATAGGTTTTGGGTTTGCTAAGTTTTTCCAATGCCTCGGCTTTGTCATTAACAACATCAAAGTCGGAGTTGTTTATAAACTCTACATTTTTATCATAAACTTCCTTGCTGTAAGCAGCCTTGTTTTGAACAAAGTCAACTGTTATTTCTTCGCCATAAACTAAAGCGGCAATTTCCGACTTTTGGTTGCAGGAAGTCAGCATAGCAAAAATAAAAACAACAGAAAATAATACGATAATTTTTTTCATATCAATCACTCCTTTAGTTGTTTCTATCAAATAAAAAATAACAAGTCAATTAATGTAATTATTAAAGAATAAGTTGATAAAAATTTTTAGAATCTTATTTAAATAATTTTTAATATTTTGAAATTAATTATTGACTTTCAAGAATCCTTGTGATAATATAGATTAGTCCATTCGGAGAGGTATCGAAGTGGTCATAACGAGGCGGTCTTGAAAACCGTTTGGGGGAAACCCCACAAGGGTTCGAATCCCTTCCTCTCCGCCATTTATATTAATATTGTTTTAAAAATGTTTATCAAATTCGGAGTAGTACTCAAGTTGGTGACGAGGCGCCCCTGCTAAGGGCGTAGGTCGGCTAAACCCCGGCGCGAGAGTTCGAGTCTCTCCTACTCCGCCAACAAAAAAACCTCTTTTGTCTACCAAGACAAGAGAGGTTTTCTGTCTTAAAAATGAAGGGTTTTTCGAAAACAACTCGTTTCGATCTGTTATGACTTTTCCCATCTGTTTGCCGCACTATGTCGGAGTCAGAACATTCCTTGCTATGTTGTCGATGGTGATAAGCGTGATAATGCTCAATATCACCACACTTGGAATCGAGGTTACTTTGATGGCTCTTGGCGGAATATGGATGTTACCTTTGATATTGTTCTAACTAAAAATCAAGGTTACCTTTACGGTTTTCACAATATTGAGAATGACTTTTCGCTTAATGAAATATATTTAATTAGAAAAATCTATTGATTTATGTAATTGCCAGAAATAAACAAAGTAAATAGCAGTTAATTATAGAAGACATTAAGGAAATATGGTACAATATACACAGATTTTAATTATGGTGAAATCGCCACAATTAAAATCACAAATATGGATGATTGACAAGTTAAATTAAATAGCGATATATCAAATGTCTGTACTACACTTTGTCATCCTTAAACTCAACAACAGTGTTTTTTAGAAAGCGTTGCTTCTTTATAAAGTATACTGCCGTCAGGAAGTGCTTTTTCTTGCTTTTGTGACTCAGAACTGTCATTTCCGTTAAATTTATTTACAATAGGATTCAAATCACAGCCGGATAATATTATCATCATAAAAATGCAAAAAACAATAATAATCTTTTTCATGATCATATACCTCTTTATGATAGTTATTCTTCTATTTTAATCCAATCGACGTTAGGTGTCTTTTCAAACCAATTGTCAAAGTATTTTTTAACGGTGTCTTTATCCTCGGTTTTACCGTCTATTAGATATTTGCTTTCGTTATTGTTCATATAAGCTTTTTCTACGATTTCAAAATCGTAGCCATCAAATTTTAGAAAGGCGATTTTTTGTTCGCCGTATTTCACTTTAGGTTCAAAGCTTCCGTTTGCTTTGAATTTTTTAATGTCTCCAATTCCGGTGTAGTTATAACCATAGACCTTTTCACCGTCATAATGCAAGACAAGATAGCAATAAAGACGCGTATCAAGAATCACTAATTCATCAATATTATCCGCATCGCAATCTACATAAACATAATAAGCAGGAACAAATGAATAATAAGCATTATCAACGGTTTGAAAATGATATTTTTCTAATGTTTGTTCAGTGGTTTTGTCAGAAATAACACTGGTTTTTGCTGTAAAGGTTTGTTCTTTTTCTAAAACCTTCATTAATACTTCTTTAGCATGCTCATTTTGCTTTTCGATATTATCTTTACCGCAACCTACTACAAAAAAGCAAAATATTAAACACATTAAAATCACTAAAGTTCTCTTCATAATATTACCTATTATTGAAATATTAATTCATCAAAATCAAACCATTCTATCGGCGCTTTTTTATAATCTAAATATTGCTTTGTAAGTTTTGAATATTCATCTTTTGTAACAGAGTTATCATTAAAATAATATTCTTCTTTACCGCCATCTTGGGCTGTGGGGTGCCATTCGTTAAATGAGGTGGTTTTTATAATATTTCCGTCAAAATCCAATTCATAATATTCGTAGTTTATATGTTCAGGAGCACCGCCGTGTCTTTTGAGCATCAAATTACCATTTTCGAGTGGATATGTATACATACTCTGGATTTCACTCCACGCAGTAACCACATCATCTTTTATTGTAAAATATGCATATACACCAGAGCCGACTACACTCATTTCCACAATACCATCTTGGTTCATATCATAAAAACCATAACTAATATATTTATCACTAATAGACTTAATAGGCAATACTTCTTGAATATAGGTAGAAAAATCAATCTCATTTCCTTCTCTGTCTAATCCTTTTGTCTTCAAAGATATAAAATCCAAGTATTTGAAAGTGTGTTTATCTAAATAAAATCTCTCAAATTTAACATCATCTAATTTATTGTGTTTTTCATAAGCTTTTTTAAATTTTTCTTCGGTGATTTTCTTATTATTAATATAATAATTTGCACCAATAATTTCGAGTCCTCCCCAAATAGACTCCGTATAGGTGGATGATTTTGGATTATAGCCTTCTTTATCAAAAGTAAGTATTCTAAAACCATGATCAAACCCGCTTAAAGAATATGGTACTGTACCATCCGTTTTTAAAACTCCAAATTGACGCCAGGTAAAATCATAACTGTATATTGTGTTTTCAATAGCGTGAAATACGACGGTGCCAAAATATATATCTTCACCTTGCCCTAAACGGCAAATAAGCTCATCGTTTCCATCAAAATCTAAATCAAATAAGGTATATTCATGTATGTAATAACAACTATCACTTTGGAAAGAATTTTGTAAATAATCCAAATATTCAGACACCGTCATTGATTTTCTATATTTTGTTTTTTACTGTCCGATCAGAAATTTGCACGGAGATATGCCAGACTTTTTCTCATATCTGCTAAGGAATCCTCGTCATTTTCACAAGGCGTCTCTTCCACTATCAGCCATTCATGATTACCGGAAGCCAGCACAGCACCCTTATTGTCCACAATGCCACTGCCCACCGCACAATCTCGGGCGGAATCCTCACCTGTCAACTCAGCACAGTCATGCACATGAATAAAAGGTGCACGATCCTTGTATTTTCTGGCAAATTCCAACGGGTCCTTGCGGGCAACCACAATATGCCGGGTGTCAATCTGCCAGAAGATATTTTCCGGATCGCACAGGCTCAGAAACAAATCGATAATAATCTCATCCGAATCAGGCAAAGGTTTCAGTTCATGGCGATGATTGTGATAGCACAGTGGAATCCCATTCACACGGAATACCTTGCCGATCTTGTTGACACGTGTCGCAAAATCGACCCACTCCTGACGGGTTTTCCCGTTGTACGATGCAACTGTCATGCTCTGCAAACCCAAGGTCTTTGCGATCTGAATGACCCCCTCAGGATCATTTTCCAGGTCCTCAAGCTTGATCGGCGGCCAACCGATATGATATCCGGCAGCCTCCAGACCATTTTTATCCAACTCTGCCTTGACTTCCTCGGGCGACAGATCAAACAACCCGGACAACTCTACACCGTCATAGCCGGCATCGGCAGCATATTTCAACGCCTTGCACAAGCCGTCCTCTTGCTTCATGATATTGTACAGGGAAAATAACTGTAATGCAATTTTCATATTACCGTACCTCCAAAAAACTATTATGGTGATGAAACCGACTTATATTGTATAATACAAATATAAATAATTCAACTGTTTGATTAATTTTCTGTTCAATTCTTTGAAAATTCAGCAAGTTTATACAGGTCGTTTGTAGTTATTGTTGTACTGTTATTTTTATATAATTCAACCCCCGATGTATTTTGCATCGGTGGTTGAAACTATCAATTAGTCAAAATATAAGAATGCGGTTCCATTTTGATTTTTTTACCAAAAGCGTCAAATACTTTTGTTTCGCCACATACATTTACTGCAATCAAAACACTGCTGCCTTCACATTCTCTTTTATAGCAAATAACACTTTCATCGGCGAAAACAGGTATAAACTCTCCGTTTTCAAAAGCCTTATTACTACGGCGGAATTTACCTAATTTTTTGTAAAATTCCAAAAGCTCGATATTTTCCTCTCCCCAAGGATAGGTAGCTCGGCAGAACGGGTCGCCAAAGCCCTCCATTCCAGCCTCATCTCCATAATATAGAGAAGGTACACCTGGAAGTGTGTACTGTAAAACTGCCGCTAATTTCAAAAGGCAAACCGCTTTTTCATAAGCTTCGGGAGAAAGATAGGCGCGTGACTGCTCCTCGCGTGTTGTAGGTATATAATCTGAGCCTAAAACAGTTAAAATTCTGGCAGTGTCATGTGTACCGATATGATTCATTAAAAGCTTAATTGCAGGCTTTGGATAGTTTTCTAAAATACGCATAACAGTATTTAAAAGGTCAGTTCCGCCACCATACTTAACAAAATTAATTATAGCATTTGCGAAAGGATAATTCATAACAGAATCCAACTGCTTGCCCCTTAAAAATCGTCTGCGTGCACCATAACTAATTTTATTACTGGCATCCTCCCAAACTTCACCCAAAAGGTAATTTTCCTCGTCATCCCGTTTAACAGCAATACGGATTTTATCAAGAATTCCGTCGGGCAACTCGTCGGCAACATCAAGACGAAAGCCCTTAACACCGCAAGAAAGCCAGTAACTTATAACACCGTTCTCTCCCGCTATGAAATTTGAAAAAGAAAGGTCATTTTCCTCAGTTTCGGGTAGAGTATCTATTCCCCACCAACAGGAATATTTATTGGGGTACTCTGTAAACTTAAACCAACTGTAATAAGGTGAAGTTTTCGAATTAAAGGCGCCGCACGTACTATATCGGTTTTGACGATTAAAGTAAACACTGTCGTCACCGGTATGGGAAAATACGCCATCTAAAATTATAGCAATCCCAAGCTTTTCTGCTGCTTTTGTGAGACTTTTAAGGTCTTTATCAGTTCCTAAAAGCGGATCAATTTTCATATAATCCGCCGTATTGTAACGATGATTTGAATGCGCTTCAAAAATAGGATTTAGATAAATACAAGAAACACCAAGCTCTTTTAAATAAGGAAGCTTATGCTCAATTCCCTTAAGGTCACCGCAATAATAATCGTTGCTAAGTCTAAGTACTTCCTTGGGTTGTAGATACTCTGGTTGCTTTTTCCAGTCGGTACAAATATAGCGGTCATCTGGCACATTTAACTTGAGGGATCCCGAATTATAAAATCGGTCGGGGAAGATTTGATAAATAATTCCGCCATTTAACCAATCGGGGGTCTTAAAATCAGCAGAATAAACCGTCTGTTGCCAACAATTCCCCTCGCCGGTTACACAACCGAGGCTCTCACCTGTTTTAGTAACCTTAAACTCTCCATGGGCACTGGTGTATCTAAAAGAATACCAGTAAAGACCTTCAGTTAGTGTAACTTCACCGTTAAAAAACTGATAATCCCCAAGCCAATCCCCCGCAGTTAGACGAAGCTCTGAAAACTCCTCACTTTCATCCTCACGAATTACCAAAAATGCCTCATAAACACAGGCATCTTTATGTAATAATAGGCTAAGCCGAAGGGTTTCCCCCTCGGCTAGACTGCCAAATTTGTTGCGATATAAACTATTTCTTGAATCAAAGGGATAATAATTCATAATTACTCAACCGGCTTTGCATGCCAAATATTCTTTGCATAATCGTCAATTGAACGGTCAGCGGCAAAAATACCGGATTTTGCAATGTTGTTAAGTGACATTTTGCTCCAAAGCTCTGTGTTTTTATAAAGCTCAGTTGACTTTTGTTGCGCCTTGCGATAATCAGCAAAGTCAGCCAAAGCCATATATCTGTCATTATTTTTAAGCTGATTATAAATATTATCAAAAGTTTGACCGGAAATTCCTCGACTGATGAAATCTAATGCTTCACGAAGCTCAGGATTATTGTTGTAATACTCCAGCGGATTGTAACCGTGCTTTTGAAGTGAAAGCACCTCGGGTGTCTGGAGACCGAAGATAATAATGTTATCGTCGCCAACTGCCTTGTGAATTTCCACATTAGCGCCGTCCTCAGTACCTAAAGTAATGGCACCATTCATCATAAGCTTCATATTACCGGTACCGCTAGCCTCGGTAGAAGCAAGAGAAATCTGCTCACTAATGTCGGCACTTGGTATCATAATTTCAGCCAAGGTTACACGGTAATCCTCAAGGAAAACAACCTTTAGCTTGTCGCTAACTGCACGGTCATTTGCAATCGTAACAGAAAGCTTATAAATCATTTGGATAATTTCTTTTGCAAATAGGTAACCAGGGGCTGCTTTAGCACCGAAAATATAGGTTTTAGGTGTAAAATTAGCACTGGGGTTAGCCTTTAAATAGAGATAATCCGAAATAATATTAAGAGCGTTAAGATGTTGACGCTTGTACTCGTGAAGTCTCTTAACCTGCATATCAAAAATAGAGTCTGGGTCAAGAGAAATTCCCGTGCTAGAGTTAAGATAATTAGAAAATCTAACCTTATTTAAGTGCTTAATTTCAGCCAAGCGGCCAAGAACTGCCTTATCACTTTCAAAAGCCATTAATTTTTCAAGTTCGGAAGCGTCCTTAACAAAACCGTTACCGATTAATTCTGTAAGATACGCAGACAGCTCGGGGTTGGCTTGGCAAAGCCAACGACGGTGTGCAATACCGTTGGTAACATTTGTAAACTTTTCTGGGGTTAGTCTTACATAATCTTTAAAAAGCTCGTCAACCAAAATCTTACTGTGAAGCTTTGAAACGCCGTTAACAGTGTGGCAGGTAGCAACGCAAAGGTTGGCCATTTTAATTACGTCACCGCTAATAATTGCAGTTCTTTCAACCAAACCGTAATCACCGGTTTTTGCAAGAACCTCCTCGCGGTATCTGCGGTCAATTTCCTTAATAATCTGATAAATTCTGGGGATTCTTTCCTTAATTAGGTGCTCAGGCCAGCACTCAAGCGCCTCTGCCATAATAGTATGATTGGTGTAAGCCACAGTATTCCTAACAATGTCCCAAGCCTTTTCCCAAGAATAACCGCATTCATCAAGTAAGAAACGCATAAGCTCGGGGATGGAAAGGGTCGGATGTGTATCGTTAATGTGAATAGCAACCTTTTCAGGTAGGTTTTCAAGGGTATTATACTGGCTTAGGTGTCTTCTTAAAATATCTTGAACTGAAGCAGAAACTAAGAAATACTGTTGACGAAGTCTGAGAGATTTACCCTCAATATGATTATCCTCGGGATAAAGAACCTTGGAAATAGTCTCAGTCATAGCTCTTTGTTCAAGCGCTTTAACATATTCGCCTTGGTTAAATGCAGACATATCAAAATCTTGACATTCGGCACTCCATAGACGAAGCACATTTACCGCTTGACCATCTTTACCGGCAACACATAGGTCATAGGGTACAGCGTGAACGGTTTGATAATCTTTATGCTCAATGTGGTGATAACTTCCGTCCCACCATTCGTCAATTTTGCCGTCGAAATTTACATCAACTGCAAGACCGGGCTTTGCTTGTAGCCAAACACCGCCGCCCGGTAGCCAAAAATCCGGCATTTCGGTCTGCCAACCTTCAACCAGCTTTTGACGGAAAATACCAAGCTCGTAACGGATACAGTAGCCCATTGCGGGATAACTACCGGTAGATAGACTGTCAAGAAAGCAAGCGGCAAGTCTGCCTAAGCCACCGTTACCAAGACCTGCATCTGATTCAAAATCATATAGTTTATCAAGCTTAACCTTAAACTTCGCAAGTGCCTTGCTCATAGTATCGGTAAGTTCCAGATTAAACAGATTGTTTTTAAGGGAACGACCCATTAAAAACTCCATACTTAAATAGTAAACGGTTTTTGCCTCTTGTTCGGCAGTTTTCTTTTTAAACTCAGCACGGCGTTCATTCATAATTTCAAGCAAAACTAAAACACAAGCCTTGTAAAAAAGCTCGTCGGATGCTTGAGTAGGTGCAACACCGAAATTGTGGGAAAGCTTCTTTTCAATCATTGAAGCCAATGTAGTCGCATTATATTTTGGCATAATTCTACCTCCGAATTATATTATACTATTATTATCTATTTTTCATATTACAATATTCTATAATTTTTTGCAAGTAGTATCTGCAACTATTTTTTGACAGTATTTTGTGTATTTTGTATAATTTTTTCTTAAAATCAAATTTTTTTGAAACTATTTTCGTCATTGACACCAATTTTTCCTTCTATTTTCACTACAGCACAATAAGATTACATAAAAATAAAGCCCCAATTGGGGCTTTAAATTAATTAAGCGGTATCAAAACCATTTTTCCGTTTGTAAGTTTTCCGTTTTCAAGTCCGTTTATCTCCATAATTTCATTAACCGGTGCCGAATACTTATTTGCAATATCCCAAACACTGTCACCATCAGAAGCAAAATAAATAATCATTGCCCCTTCACCTTTTCTTTTAATCACCTTTGTTTCGTCAATATTCAAATCACAAATTATCGAGATATCCTTTTTTTCATAAATTCCAGCATTAATACCAAGCTCAGCGTGAAGCTCAATTTTATTAGCCGAGGTAATAGTAAAGCCACATGAAAGTACCTCAATTTCTGGGTCGCAGTGTGCACTTCCCAGATTTTCCTTAAAAGGATGTGTGTATTCGAATTCAATTGGTTTTTCAATATAAATCGGAATATTGTTTTCGTCGCAAATAATCATACCTGCCATAAGAGTGCCGGTAATGACCATTTTTTCATCTTCAAATTTCGTGTGACACCCCTGTACACTGCACCAAAGGTCAATTACCGAGTTAATATTGAATTCAAGCTCTATTCCCTTTTTGCAGTGATAGGTTTCTCTAATGTTACAAGTCAACTTGTTAAACGGAACTGTTTTTCTTTGAATATCTGCCTCAAATCTGCGGGAAAAGGCGTCCTCAATAACAGGAATTTCATTTGAGCAATAGGCTTCACAGGTCACGAGAATTTTAGCCATAAGCCCAAAGCAACGAAATTCACCGTTAGAGGTAGGCTTCGGTTTAATATCCAAGGACGCAATTTCTGCCTTACATTCACACTCGCAGGTGTCGGTAACCCCTTCAATATCCACAATTTGACTGTAAGGTAAAACAGATTTTACGGTCTCAGGTGTTCCGCCTCCCTCGGGACAGTAGAGCACGCTCACAACAAGCTCACCCTTAACCACCGTCTTGTCGTTTATAATTTTTGTTTCCTTAACGCAGACTGCAGAATTAATTTTAAGTGTACTTTCAATTGGAGCCTGACCTTGGCTTAAGGGTAAATCCTCCTCAAGCAGTAGATATTTTTCGGCATACCCCATAGGCACTGTGGCAGGAGCAGTCAATTTTTTAACCTCAATGCCGTCGTCCTCAATATCACAGATGATTTCGTTACATTTGCGCTTGAAAATTCGAACAAATATCCCCGCAGCTCCGTGTATGTCCACCTTTCTGCCAGTAACAGCTCGGCAGTTTATGTAGTCACATTTAATTCTGCAAAATACATTACCGCCCGTAACATCACTCGTAAGCTCAATATTTTTTGAAAAAGGAAAATTATATTCAAAGGATGAAAATCTGCTTTCCTTATCGCAGTAAAGAATGGTAATTATCACATTGCCGTCCAAGGTTACAGTACTGCCGCTTATGGATTTTGATGTAATCCTCGGTGTAGCATGGCATTTAAAAATTTTCGATATGTCAGGACAGTAGTCTGGCAATGTAAAATCCACATCAATTGCCTGCTCCAAAGAATCGCAGAAGTAGTTTTCATTTGTGTAAATATCACTTTTAAGACATTTTTGCAGCATAAAAAAATCCTCTCTTTTCGCTAGTTACTAATGAATATTATGCTGAAAAAAAGAGGATTATTCTAATTTATTCTAATTCAAACGCACCGGTGTACAAACTGTAATACTGGCCCTTTTGAGCAATTAGGTCTTGGTGACTGCCACGCTCAATAATTCTGCCATTTTCTAGTACCATAATTACATCCGAATTTTTAACGGTAGAGAGTCTGTGTGCAATTACGAAAACGGTTCTGCCCTTCATTAAAGAATCCATACCCTTTTGTACAATTGCCTCGGTACGGGTATCAATAGATGAGGTTGCCTCGTCCAAAATCATAACAGGCGGGTCGGCAACCGCCGCACGGGCAATGGCAATTAATTGCCTTTGACCTTGGGAAAGGTTTGTACCGTTGTTGGTAAGTTCAGTTTCGTAGCCCTCAGGCAAACGGGTAATAAAATCGTCAGCACCCGCAAGACGGGCGGCATTAATGCACTCCTCGTCGGTAGCATCAAGTCTGCCGTAACGGATGTTATCCATAACCGTTCCTGTAAATAAGTTAGTTTCTTGCAAAACTATACCAAGAGAACGGCGAAGGTCACTTTTCTTGATTTTATTAATGTTAATTCCATCATATCTAATCTTCCCGTCAGCAATATCATAAAAACGATTTATAAGATTGGTTATGGTTGTTTTTCCCGCGCCTGTTGCGCCCACAAAAGCAACCTTTTGACCGGGGGTGGCGTAGATACTGACATTATGAAGCACAGTTTTATTTTCCTCATAACCAAAGTCTACCGCATTGAGTGTTACATCACCCTCTACCTTTTTGTAGGTAATTGTACCGTCGCTGTGAGGATGCTTCCACGCCCACACACCGGTACGCTCCTTTGTTTCGGTGAGGTTACCATCGTTATCGGTCTTGGCATTAACAAGGGTTACATATCCGTCGTCGGTCTCAGGCTCGGTATCCATAATCGCAAAAACACGTTCGGCACCTGCAAGACCCATAACTATTGAGTTAATTTGCTGAGAAAGTTGGTTGACATTGCCAGTAAACTGCTTGGTCATATTAAG
This sequence comes from Clostridia bacterium, assembly GCA_017434895.1. Classification (GTDB taxonomy): domain Bacteria; phylum Bacillota; class Clostridia; order Oscillospirales; family Acutalibacteraceae; genus UBA737. The sequence goes on along the minus strand of JAFSGB010000011.1, from coordinate 7,292 downwards.
GAAAGGGATAGTGATACTTATACTAAAGGGAATCATACCGATACCAATATTCTTGAAGTCGGAAAGTAGAAAAAGACCGCCAACAGTAGCAATAATAACATAAAGAATGTTTCCGATGTTCATATTAATGGGACCTAAAATATTAGCATAGGAGTGAGCCTTTTTGCCGTCATTATAAAGTTCCTCATTAATTTTGTCAAAATCCTCTTGCACCTTTTCCTCGTGGCAAAAAACCTTTACGACCTTTTGGCCGTTCATTATTTCTTGAATAAAGCCCTCGGTTTTACCAACGGATTTTTGTTGACGCATAAAATATTTGGCAGAACCGCCGCCGATTTTTTTAGTAATATTAAAGAGTATAAATACCCCTAAAACCACAACTAGGGTAATCCAGATACTGTAGTAAAGCATTATTGAAAATACAGTTACAACAATAATGCCCGCTTGCAAAACTGTAGGAATAGACTGGGACACAAGTTGGCGGAGAGTATCAATATCATTGGTATAATGACTCATTATGTCTCCGTGCTTGTTTTTATCAAAATAGCTTATAGGTAAATTTTGCATCCTAGAAAACAGTTCTTTACGCATCTTTCCTAAAAAGCCTTGAGTTATATATGCCATAAGCTGGGTGTGAGTAGTAACTGATATGAGTGATAATATATAAAAGGAGGCTAGGGCAACGATTTTTGGAATAATTATTTTGCTTGCGCCTACCCAGTCGCGACTTATATACCACTCTTCAATAGCGGCAATAATCTGCTGATTAAAAATTGCAGGAAGCGTTGCAACTATAGAAGAAAAGATAATACATAAAAGCGTTAAGGGGAACAAAACAGGGTAAAATTCAAAAAGCATTTTAAGAACTCTTTTTAAGGTTTTGCCGCTAAACTTTCTTTTTGGAGGTCGCATATTTGAATTATTAGTCTGAGCTACTCTGTAATTAGGCGTTCTCATTACTGTCACCTCCATGTGTTTGCTGTTGATAAATCTCACGATAAATCTCGCTTGATTTAAGCAGTTGCGTGTGATTACCCATATCGGTTATTTTACCATTATCCATAATTATTATAAGGTCAGCATCCTGAACAGAAGCAACTCTTTGTGCGATTATGATTTTTGTGGTATCAGGGATAAATTCCTTAAAGCCTTTTCTTATAAAGCTATCGGTCTTAGTGTCTACCGCACTGGTAGAATCGTCCAAAATAAGGATTTTCGGTTTCTTAAGCAGTGCACGCGCAATACACAATCTTTGCTTTTGTCCGCCAGAAACATTAGTACCTCCCTGCTCAATGTAGGTGTCATATTTATCGGGGAAGGAATTAATAAATTCATCAGCTTGGGCTAATTTACAAGCGTCAATAATTTCCTCATCGGTGGCGTTTTCGTTACCCCAACGCAGATTTTCCTTAATAGTACCCGAAAACAACTGATTTTTTTGAAGCACCATTGCAACACTGTCACGAAGTGTTTTGATGTCGTATTCTCTGACATCAACACCGCCTACAGTAACAGAGCCCTCGGTCACATCATAAAGTCTGGGTATTAGTTGAACTAAGGTTGATTTACTCGAGCCTGTACCGCCAATAATACCAACCATCATACCGGATTTAATTTCTAAATCGATATTTTCAAGGGCAAATTTTTTTGCCTTTTCGGTATACTTGAAGCTGACACTTTCAAATTTAATAGAGCCATCCCGAACAGTTGTAGCGGCATTTTCGGGATTCTTAAGGTTAGGCTCCTCATTTAAAACCTCACATATCCGCTTCATTGATTCAAGGGACATTGTAATCATAACATAAATCATTGAAAGCATCATAAGTGACATTAAAATTTGTACTCCGTAGGTAAGCATTGCGGAAATTTGTCCAACGTCAACAGTTGTAGCTCCGCTGGAAATCACAAGATAAGAGCCCAAAAACAGAATAACAACCGTATTGAAATACATACAAAACTGCATTATAGGTGTGTTAAGCGCGACAATGCGCTCGGCCTTGGTAAAATCCTCAGTAATACCGTCAGCAGCAATACCAAATTTTTTCTTTTCATATTCCTCACGGGAAAAGCCCTTAACTACCCTCATTCCGCGAACATTTTCCTCAATAGACTCGTTTAGACGGTCGTACTTTTTGAAAACACGCCTAAAAGCGGGCATAGCCTTACGGCTGACAAGCAGTAAACCGAAAAGCAATACGGGAATTACAACCACAAATGAGGTGGCAAGTGCGCCGCCCATTGTGTAAGCCATAATGATTGAAAAAGTAAACATCATAGGGCTTCTGATTGCAGTTCTTATAATCATCATATATGACATTTGAACATGAGTGATATCAGTAGTAAGGCGTGTCACTAAGGACGAGGCGGAAAATTTATCAATATTTGAAAAGGAAAAGCTTTGTATACGCTCGAACATATCTCGGCGTAAATTCTTTGCGAAACCGGATGAAGCCTTAGCGCACAACAGTGCACCGCAACAACCGAAGCATAGTGAAATCAATGCCATTCCTACAAGTATAAGACCCGTTTTAATGACACTTTCAATCGGTGCGTTCGCTTTAATACTATTTACTAAATTTGCTGTAATAAAAGGAATTAAAACCTCAATTATAACTTCGCCCACCATAGCCAAAACAGTCAGAATAGACGGTAGTTTATATTCCCTAATACTTTTTGCTAGTGTTTTAATCATTTGAGTCCTCCATATTTGCCGTCAGCCGCTCCATAACGCTGAAAAATATTTTGAGGTCGCTTTCTGCAATTCCCGACCTAAGGCGTTTTTCACGAGCATTGATTTCTTTAATTACATTCTTGTGAATTTCTATTGCTTTTTCTGTCAACACAATTTTCTTAAGCCTTGCATCACTTTCAACACTTTGCCTTTCAATAAATCCCTTTTGCTCCATTGTTTTAAGAATTTTGCTGGCTGTCGAAGGTCTAATTGAAAATTTGTTTTCAAAATCTTTTTGAAAAATGTCCTTATCACGGTTGTCATAAAAATAACCGATTGCCCATCCGTTAACACCCCTAACAGGGTCAATGTCAAGTCTTAACTTACTGCTTTCAACATCTCTTTTAATCAAATTTGAAAGTCGTCTTACAACGAAGCCAATTTCGTTCTCTCTTTTCATATTTCACCTACGAAAATAAAATGTTAGTCTGCTAAGTAATTATTATAGTCATATTATATTTTTTGTCAAGTAGTTTAACAGATTATTAACAAATAAAAACTGCCCTAAACGGGCAGTTAAAACTTTAAAGCAAATTTGTCTTATCAAAGGATGCCTTTACGGCGGACATTACCGTACCCCTAAAACCGTTCTCCTCAAGAGAATGAACACCCTCAATGGTACTGCCACCCGGACTGCAAACCTCGTCTTTTAAAACGGCGGGATGCTTTCCGGTTTTAAAGATTAGCTCGGCAGAGCCTAAAAGTGTCTGAGTAGCATATTCGAGTGCTTTTTCTCTGGGCAGACCGCATTCAACCCCCGCATCAGCCATAGCCTCTGCAAAGAGATATACAAAGGCGGGACCACAACCCGAAACTGCAGTTGCAGCGTTAATTGAATTTTCTTGAATTTTATCAAGTCTGCCCGCAAACTGCAAAGAATCACAAAAACTTTCTAATTCGTCCATATTAACGCTTTTATTTGAAGTGTAAAGAATCATGCCCTTGCCCGCAGAAACGGGTGTATTAGGCATTATACGGATTATAGGATAATCTTTTCCAAGCATCTCGGCAATTTCCGCCATTTTGACGCCTGCCGCCATACTTATAATAACAAAACGGTCAGTTCTGGCATTTAATACATCGGAGATTTCCGAAAGTGCCGCTTTCATAACTTGGGGCTTTATCCCTAAGAAAATAAACTTGCAGTCCTTGGCAATATTCTTACTATCGGTAGCTTCACATTTAAGCTCTTTTGCTAAGCACTGAGCCTTAACGGCATCCTTGTCGGCTAATGTAACATTGTCGTCGCCAACGGCCTTAACGACTGCACGGGCAAGGCTGCCTCCCATATTTCCGCAACCGATAAATCCAAATTTCGAATTTTCCATAAATTTCTCCTATCTAATCTGTCCGTCACCGATTATGACATACTTGTAGGTATTAAGTTCTTTCAGTCCCATAGGTCCTCTGGCGTGAAGCTTTTGGGTAGAAATCCCCATTTCACAACCAAGACCGAACTCGCCGCCGTCGGTAAAGCGTGTTGAAGCATTAACATAGACCGCCGCCGAATCAATCATGGACACAAAATAATCGGCATTTTCTTTAGATTCCGTTATAATGCTTTCGCTGTGATGTGTCGAATGCTCGGTAATATGCTTAAGTGCTTCCTCAACTCCGTCAACAATCTTTAAAGCGATTTTAAAATCCAAAAACTCGGTGTCGTAAATATCCTCACCCTCACTTAAAATCTCGGTTTTAGGCTCAGTATTCCCGAACAAATCGTAGATTTTAGGCAAAAATTCCTCGGCAATGCTTTTGTGCACTAAAAGACACTCTGCCGCATTACAAACCGATGGACGGCTGCGCTTAGCGTTATCGACGATTTTTAACGCCTTTTCTATATCGGCAAATTCGTCAACATAAATGTGACAAATACCCGTTCCGGTTTCAATGCAAGGCACCTTTGCATTTTCTGTGCATGACTTAATTAATCCCTTTCCGCCTCGTGGAATCAGCAAATCCACTAACCCGACTGCCGTCATAAGGGTGTTAGCACTTTCACGGGTGGTATCCTCTATCAAGTTAATGTAATTTTCGTCAATATTACATTCTCTTAAAGCCTTTTTAAGTGCTGTTACGATAGCTCTGGCGCTAAAATAAGCATCCTTACCGCTTCTAAGCACTGCCACATTACCGCTCTTAAAACTTAAAGCGGCGGCATCGGAAGTAACATTCGGGCGGCTTTCGTAAATTATCGCCACAACACCGAAAGGAATACTTCTTTTTTCAATTAAAAGTCCGTTTTTATGCTTGGTTTTGTCTAATACTTTTCCCACAGGGTCAGGAAGTGCCGCAACCGATAAAATCCCACTTGCCATAGACTTAATTCTTTCGGCATCAAGACGAAGTCGGTCAATCATTACGGGGGCAATTTTACCCTCGGCATTTTTAATATCCTTTTGGTTAGCAGTAAGAATTTCCTCGGTGCTTTCCATTAGGCACTCCGCCATTTTTTCGAGAGCATTATTCTTAAACTGTGTTGAAAGCGGTTTATTTAAAGAAACTGCTTTAGCCTTCTCAAGTATTACTAATGTATCGGTCATTTTAGTTCCTCACTGCCAAAAATTTGGTGCCCTTGTCCTCACCTTTAACAATTCCGTAAAGAATTTTAGGGTCTTTGCCGTTGGCAATTACAGTATCGGTGCCACCCTTGGTTGCTATCCTTGCCGCTTTAATTTTAGTAACCATTCCGCCTGTACCGAGAGATGTTCCCGCACCGCCGGTCATAGCCTCAATTTCGGGGGTAATATCCTTTACCGTATGTATCATAACTGCATTTTTATCCGTGTGTGGGTCGGCGGTAAAAAGTCCGTCAATATCAGATAAAATTATAAGCAAATCTGCACCTATTGTTGTTGATACAATTGCACCCAATGTATCGTTATCGCCTATAACAATTTCGTCTGTAGCGATAGTATCATTTTCGTTAATAATCGGAATTGCACCCAGTTCCAAAAGTCGGCAAAGGGTGTTTTTAAAGTTGTTACAACGCTCACTGTCGGCAATATCCTCGTCGGTTAAAAGAATTTGAGCCACAGTATGATTGTATTCAGAAAATAGCTTATCATAGGTATACATAAGCTCACACTGACCTATTGCCGCGGCAGCCTGCTTGGTTGGAATGTCGGCAGGCTTTTCGCCTAGAGAAAGCTTTCCCACGCCCATACCGATAGCACCCGAGGAAACCATAATGATTTCGTTCCCCGCATTTTTAAGGTCGGATATCACCTTGCAAAGCTCCTCCACACGGCGAATATTAAGCCTTCCTGTTTGATGCGCTAAGGTAGATGTTCCTAATTTAATGACTATTTTCATTAATTTCACCAACTTTTACTAATTAGATGTATAATAACACAAAATTAAAAAACTTTCAATGAAAACACTGAAAGTTTTTAAATTTAATTATTTACTGCCTGTAGAACCAAATCCGCCCGCGCCTCGAACAGTGTCACTAAGACTATCAGTTTCGGTGTATTCAACCTTTAGAAAAGGTGTAATTACAAGTTGAGCAATTCTTTCCTTATCGGAAATGGTTTGTGCAGCGTTTGAATGATTATGTAGTGAAACCATAATTTCACCGCGATAATCACTGTCAATAACACCAACCTTATTAGCGGGGGCTAATCCTCGTTTTGTAGCAATACCGCTTCTTGCGTAAATTAAACCGGCATAACCCTCGGGAATTTCCAAAGAAAGACCGGTGTGAATAAGTTTAGTCTCCCCTGCTTCAATTGTAACCTCCCCGCCTTCGCAAGCATAAAGGTCGGCGCCGGCGGCAAACTCTGTGCCATAGGTAGGCGCTACTGCATTTTCATTTAGCTTTTTAAAGTTAACCTTAATCATAATAATTCTCCTATTCGTAAATATTACCGCTCCCCATTTTTCTTTCCCATTTGCCCTCAAGCCAAAGAACTTCATTGTTTGTCAGTGATTTTTGCACATCAATTATCCTTTGGTTAGATGAGCCGCGAAATAATAAATCAGGGCTTTTAAGTTCCTCAACAAACTTTCCGTCAACTAGGACATCGGTGTATTTTAATATTTTCTTTACTGTTTCAATATCACCGACTGTACCTTTAAGCAATTGCTCGTCATAAAGAAAGCCAGTATAAATCCAAATATTTTTATTGGTTTTTTCTTTGATTGCCTTTACTACTTTAAGAACATCATCTTGATTTTCCGGTTCAAAAGGCTCGCCACCCAAAACAGAAAAACCGGAAATATAATCAGGCAATATAGATTTCACCAAATCGTCAATCACCTCGTCGGTAAAAGGCTTTCCGTAACCGAAATCCCATGCTTCGCTGTTAAAACAGTTTTTGCAAAAGTGACGGCAGCCGCTTACAAAAAGGCTTACTCTGACACCGGGGCCGTTGGCAATATCAAATTTTTTAATTACCGCATAATTCATAAATGACCTCTAAAAACATAGCACCCGAAGGTGCTATGTCAAATAATATTACAAGTGGAGAACCCTTTCCTTAATTTCTTGAGTTCTGCCTTGGTTCCAGTACTGTGTACCGATATATCCGCAGGTACGGCGGGCAACATTCATTTTGTC
>JAFSGB010000010.1 GCA_017434895.1 Clostridia bacterium | reverse complement strand
GTTGACGACGAAGAGCTTCTTGAGCTCGTTGAGATGGAAATTCGTGAGACTCTTGATAAGTATGAGTTCCCCGGTGATGATACACCTATCGTTAAGGGTTCTGCTTTCCAAGCTCTCGATTCTGATTCTAAGGACCCCAACGATCCTGTATATGCTCCTATCAAAGAGCTTATGGATGCTGTTGACAGCTACATCCCCACTCCTGACCGTAAGGCTGACCTTCCCTTCCTTATGCCTATCGAGGATGTTATGACCATTTCCGGTCGTGGTACTGTTGTTACCGGCCGTGTTGAGCGTGGTCAATTAAATGCAGGTGATGAAGTTGAAATTATCGGTCTTACCGAAGAGCGTGCTAAGACTGTTGTTACTTCTATGGAAATGTTCCGCAAGACTTTGACCTACTGTGAGGCCGGCGATAACGTTGGTGCTCTTCTCCGTGGCGTAGGTCGTGACGAGGTTGAGCGTGGTCAGGTTCTTTGTAAGCCCGGCTCTATCAACCCACACACCAAGTTCCATGGTCAGGTTTATGTTCTTAGCAAAGAGGAAGGCGGACGTCATACTCCTTTCTTCAACAACTATCGTCCTCAGTTCTATTTTAGAACTACTGACGTTACCGGCGTTATCACTCTTCCCGCAGGCACCGAGATGTGCATGCCCGGTGATAACGTAGAGATGGACGTTGAGCTTATCACTCCTATCGCTATTGAAGAGGGTCTCCGCTTCGCTATCCGTGAGGGTGGCCGTACTGTTGGTTCCGGTGTTGTTACCGCTATCAACGGCTAATAGTCAACTTTTAAAGGAGAAACCGTATGGTTTCTCCTTTTTTTTAGGAGAGTTAATTATGACTGAAAATATTTTGGAAACTGCTATTGAAATAATTTTACCTTATGTAATAGGTCTTCTTGAAATTATGGGTATTGTAGTGGTTGCTTGGAGCGGAATTACTGCATTTTGGGAGTTTATCAAGGATGTTGTAAAGCATAAAAGAATAAACTTTATGTTTGATTTTTCGCAGGGCCTTGCCGCCGGACTTGAATTTAAAATGGCAGCTGAGATATTAAAAACCGTTCTTATTCGTGAAATGAGCGAGCTTTTGGTTCTGGGTGCTGTAATTCTACTTAGGGCAGTTCTCAGTGTACTAATTCACTTTGAAATGAAGCATAGTAAAGACGAATAAAATATCCTGATTAACAGTAAAAAAGAGAAGATTCGTTTATCACGAGTCTTCTCTTTCGTTTTGTCTGTTAAGTGATATACTAACTTTAGTCAGCGTGATATTTTCTTTTTGAAATTCCTCGCTAACAACATTTTTGCTAGGGCATATAGTATTTCTATTAAGCGTACATATTATTTTTTGACATATAATCGTAAATATATTTGCCGTGCTCTTGTTCTTCCTTTTGAATGTGGTTAAGTGTGTCACGAAGTACCTGCTCTTTAAATTCAAAAACACAGGTATTATAGAGGGAAGAAACATGCTTTTCGTCGGCAAGCAGGTCACTGCAGAGATAACAGTCGGCCTGCTTGTCGGGGGTGTCGCCTAAACCGTAGGTCTCGGTAAAGGTGGATTTAATTGTTTGCCCTCCACCGCTACTTTTGGTATTTGGGGTTTGTCCTTGTTCAATAGCGGTAATTGTATTTAAATGTCCTTGCTCAACATTACCAATTTCGGTAAATAACTGCTTTAACTGTGGGTCAAGCGCCTGAGATGCATATTTTGTATATTTTTCAACGCATAGTTTTTCCTGTCCCTTTAAGTCCTTTAGTAAATCTGTTTCCTTTTGTGTTAGTTGCATAAAAATCACCTCGGGAATATTTTGACCCGAGGTGTTAAAATTATGCAATTAATTGTGCAAGGGTAATGATAATCGGTATGGTGAGTATCGAAATAACAGTGCTAAGGGATACCAAACTAACAGAAAGCTCGGTATCTGCACCGAATTTCGAGGAAAACATTGTCGTGATTGCGGCGGTTGGAGCACTTGCCGATATGGTAATTGCCACCAAAACCTCGCCTCTTATACCGCAAAGATACATACCGAAAAGGGTAATAAGCGGGAAAATTACAAGCTTTAAAAGCATTGAAAATACCGCCCTAAAACTTTTAAGAGCTGTGAATAAATTACTGTTTGCCAAATGATAGCCAATAATTATCATAGGCAAAGGAGTATTTAGACCTGCCATAAAGTTAATAGGCTGTGAAATTATTTGCGCCTTATGAAGCGGAATGTTTAAGAAAAATACGAGCAAGGCAATACTAATTCCAATGATTCCGGGATTTATAAGAATTTTCTTTACAGAAAAAAAGTCTTTTTTGTTGCCGCTCATTAGAAAAACACCGAAGCTCCAAATCATAATATTGAAAACCGCTAGGTATGCAGTGCCATAAAAAACACCCATATCGTCCAAAATTGCGTCTAAAAGAGGTACAGCCATAAATCCGCAGTTGGAAAATATTGCCGCAAACCGCAAAACCTTTTCTTTTTTCTTGTCACTATGGCGAATAAGCAAAAGGGAAATTACAATATAAATGATATGAACTAAAATTGAAATTAGAAAGCTTATAAGCAGTTTTTTTGTGAGCGAGGGGTCAAATTCCCTCATAAAGGATTTAATAATAACACAAGGGGTCACGAAAAGCAAAACCATATCGGTTATCTGCTTAACGGTTGTGTCACTTAGCATTTTAAACTTTGTAAGCACCACACCCAGCATTATTAATATAAGCAATACAATTACTTGTGTTAAAATATTTACAAACATTATTTTACACTTTCTGTGAATTTAATAAATGATTTAAGACCTGATTCGTCACGCTTATAGACACCGGCGTGCTCAAGTACATTAGCAAATACAATTCCAATTTCCTTATTTATGATTTCGTCAATATTGTTTTCATTAATATAATAGTCTCGAACAATTTTATTTGCCCAGTCGGCGTGCTTTAAAAGAGTTTCATCTTTAGATATATCCTCACCGTTAAGCATGGCGGTTTTAAGCAGTGCCATTTCATTTTTAAGACGGGCTGGGAGTACTGCCAGCCCCATAACCTCGATTAGACCAATGTTTTCTTTCTTGATGTGGTGAAACTCGGCGTGGGGGTGGTAAACACCCATAGGATGCTCGTCGGTAGTGATGTTGTTGCGAAGTACTAAATCAAGCTCAAAATTATCCCCGTTTTTGCGCGCAATTGGGGTGATTGTATTGTGGGGTTCACCGTCGGTCTCGGCAAAAATAAAGGCATCCTCGTCGGTGTAGCCACGCCATGTATCCAAAATTTTGCAAGCAAGCAAGATTAAACGCTCGGGGTCGGTGTGCTTTAAGCGTATAACTGACATCGGCCATTTAACAATACCGGCGGTAACATCCTCAAAACCGTTAAAGGTAAGAGAATGTTCAATCGGTGCTTTTGCCATTGCAAAGGTGTAGTTTCCGCCCTGAAAATGGTCATGGGAAAGAATCGAACCGCCAACAATAGGCAGGTCGGCGTTTGAACCTACAAAATAATGAGGGAAAAGCTTTACAAAGTCAAGTAGCTTTCTAAAGGTGTGATGGTTAATTGACATTGGGGTATGCTCGGAATTAAAAACAATGCAGTGCTCGTTGTAGTAAACATATGGTGAGTACTGGAAGCACCAGTCACTGTCGTTAATGGTAATGGGAATTACTCGGTGGTTTTGGCGGGCAGGGAAGTTAATTCTACCGGCGTAACCCTCACACTCGCGGCAAAGCAAGCACTTAGGGTAACCGCCTTGCAGCGCTGCCTTTGCAGCAGCAATAGCCTTGGGGTCTTTCTCGGGCTTGGAAAGATTAATTGTAATGTCAAGGTCGCCGTATTCGGTAGAGGTAACCCATTTAACATCCTTTGCAATTCTGTAACGGCGTATGTAGTCACTGTCGCAGCTTAAGTTGTAAAAAAAGTCGGTTGCTTCTTTTGGTGACTTTTCGTTGTAGATGCTGTAAAATTTGTCGGTAACCTCGCTGGGTCGCGGTATTAAAGTTGCCATAAGCTTTGTGTCAAACAAATCTCTGCTTGTAATGTTATTTTCAATAAGACCCTTTTCGACGGCAAAATCAAGAAGTTCCTTTAATGTTTCCTCTAAATTTACATTTTCGAACTGCTCGTCACACTGAAAGCTGTCAAGCTCCAGAATTTCAAGAATTCTGTTAGTAACGAAAATTTCGTCGCGGGGATTCAAAAGTCCCTTTTCTAAGCCGTAGCAAACTAATTTTTTAATACTTTTGTCAACCATTTTTATCTCCACCTAAAAAATAAGACTGCTTTTAAATGGTTTTATTATATATCAAACTTAGGCTATTGTAAAGTTAAATATTTCGTCCTCTTTTAACACTTTCTTTACCGAATTTTTGTCGAACACTGTAAACCGAACGGTCAACCTGCTCGGTTTTTTCGTCATTTTCTGTGTTGCCAAATAAATCAAGTTGACCGCCAAGCTTTTCGGTCTTAAGGTTAATGGCTCGAAGTCCTACTGAACGCAGTGGCTCGCCAAAGGTGTAATTCTCGCAAAAAAGCTTAAATCCTCGTTTGGCAAGGGGTAGGGCACAGTTGGTTGTATCCGAAAAGTTTCGGCTGAATTCCGTAACCTTTAAGGATGCCGTTCTTATGTGCACTTGTACTCCGCCTGCATAAACTCCTTTTTCCTTAAGTGTTTCGCAAAGAGTTTCCGCAAAGGAAAGAAATGCCCTCCAGACCTCCTCATTGGTGGTAAAATCCTTACCGCTTGTTACAGATTTGCCTACGCTTTTAGGTTTGTCCTCCTTAGTTGGTGTTAAAACGGGGGAGCGGTCTTCACCCAAAGCATAATGCTTTAGCTCCAAACCGTTTTTGCCCAGCAACTTTTTAAGGCTTTCGTCGTCGCAGTAGGTTATGTCCCCGATAGTCTTAACTCCGATGCTTCTAAGCTTTTCGCAGGTTTTATTTCCCACAAACAATAGGTCGGAAATAGGCATACCCCAAATTTTTTCCTTAAAGTTTTCTCGGCTTATAACCGTAACGCCGTCAGGCTTTTTCATGTCCGAGCCGAGCTTTGCAAAAACCTTGTTAAAGCTAACCCCTACCGAGGCGGTAATACCAAGCTCTTTTTTAATGGTTTCTTTGATTTTGTGGGCAATATCTTCGCCGTCTCCGAAAAGCACTGTGCTACCTGTTACATCAAGCCAACATTCGTCAATACCAAATGGTTCGATCATATCGGTGAAACGGCGGTAGATTTCTTGCGCTTTTTTGGAATATTCCTCATATTTACTGTAAATAGGGGGTAGAAGCACTAAATCGTGGCATTTGCGTTTGGCCTCAAAAATAGCTTCGGCGGTTTTCACACCGTACCTTTTTGCAATTTCATTTTTGGCAAGCACAATGCCATGGCGGTTTTCCTTGTCACCACAAACTGCTACCGGCATATCTTTAAGGGTCGGGTTAAATAAAAGAGAAACCGAGGCGAAAAAATTATTAAGGTCGCAGTGAAGTATAATTCTGTCCGCCATTTGTCCCCCCTCCTCAAACACTTGTTCTAAAAATATTCTACACCTTTTTTTCTGAATTGTAAAGAGGAAATTTGTCACATTTGAAAGCTATCCAAAGCCTTAATGTGCAGTCTTTCAATATGGCGGGTACTGTAATTTAGTATAACACTTATATCCTCAAGAGTTTTGCCGAATATGTATTTTTGAGAAAGCAATTCGCTTAAAACACCGCCGTCTACGGCATTTATCTGTTTTTCAATTTTCACCCTTAACTCTAACGCTTTGTTAAGCTCGGCTTTGTAACGGGATTTTAGTTCAGGATTTATATTTGTCATTTTCCTTATGCGGTTAATTTTGGTTTCCTGTAAAAGGTATTGATTTAAATATTCTTTTTTTTCTTTGCGCATTTTTTTGCCTCTTTTAAAAGTTTGGGTTTTATTATTGCCACATACTGCCCGTAGCTGTAATCGGTGTTGTGGGTTTGGTTGTATATACTGCATTCCCTTACAATCATTTTAAGAGGATTTACCATTTCGTCTTTTCGGCGTTTAAGCTCCCGTCTCCAAAGCTTTTCACCCTTAATTCGGCAGGAGTCACAGCAGTATTCGGTGGCACCTTTCGGAAGTCGGCTCCCGCAACAACGGCAGTGTGTTGAGCTTTTCTCATAAAAATTACCACTTTTACAGTGAGGACATACATAGTAAAGCTCAAATGGGGTGTCGGAAAGATTGTGGGTCTCGTAGGTTTTTTCAGGCTCCTCAAAGTCATTTCCGCAGTTTTTACAGTAATACAAATTTAGTTGCTCCTTTGCTTGACAATTACGAAATAATGTATTATAATACAATTAAAATTACTGAATTTCGTATTAGTTGCAATTATAATACGAAAAATCGTATTTGTCAAGAATAAATTACGCAAATTCGTAAAAAAAGGAGTATAATATGATTTTTGTTTACGATTTAATTGAGGAACTTTGCATTAAAAAAGGGGTAAATGTAACAACCCTCTGTAAGGAGTGTAAAATCCCCCGTTCAACACTTACCGATTACAAAAAGGGCAGGGTTAAAACCCTTTCTGCCGATACCCTTTGTAAAATTGCCGATTATTTCGGCGTTAGTGTGGGTTATCTTTGCGGCTCACCCTTTGAAGCGGCTAAGGAGGAGCAGCTTAAAGCACTGATTTTCGGTGAGGGAACGGTTGTTACCGCAGAGATGTGGCAAGAAATAAAGGATTACGCCTTATTTGTAAAGCAGAAATACAGTAAAAATTCTAAATAAAACCCTTGACAAAAGGAGGGCGAATAGATATAATATCATTTGTGACATTAGAGGTGGCAGTATGATTATTGATTTAAAACATATATTTGTTACAGATAATTCTGTCTTGCCGATAATGGATGCTTTGGATTTGTCCGACCTAGAGTATATGGGTGAATATCCGCTCAAAAAACCCGTAGAAATTGTGGGAAAAATTACTAACAAAGCAAGCTTGGTTAGGTTAGAAGCTGAAATCAAGTTCGAGTTTGATGCTTCTTGTGACCGCTGCGGTACCCGAACCGCCAAAAAACATACCCTAAAGGTAGAAAAGTCTCTTGCCCCTACTATTGAGGGTGAAGATAGTGACACTATACTGACAGTCCCCGATATGAAGCTTGACTTGGACGAGTTGTTGTATACGGAGACCGTTACAAATCTTCCTATGAAGCATTTGTGCGATGAAAACTGTAAGGGAATATGTCAAAAATGCGGCAAAAACCTAAACGAGGGCGAATGTGGGTGTAATAAGAAAGAGATTGATCCGCGTCTTCAAGCCCTTGCAGATTTACTTAATTGATAAATAATGATTATATCTTAAGGAGGTGCCAAACATGGCAGTACCAAAGAGAAAGACTTCTAAAGCTAGAAGAGATAAGAGAAGAAACAATTTATGGAAGCTTACCGCTCCTACCCTTGTTAAGTGCGAGTGTGGTGCTTATAAGCGTCCCCACAGAATTTGCCCTGCCTGCGGAACCTACAACGGCCGTACAGTTATTGAGGTTGGCGAATAATATTTTGTATTTGGGTTAGAGGAGGAGAATTAGTTTTCCTCCTCTGATTTTTTTGTGTGAGGTGAATGTAATGTCGGTTGTTGTAAAATCCGTAATAAAGAAAAGTCCTGCATATAAAATCGGTATGCGAGACGGTGATACCTTGCTTAAATTAAACGGCAACGAAATAATGGATGTGCTTGATTACCGTTTTTATCAAAACAGTGAGGAAATAACCCTTGAATATATAAATTCAAGGGGTAAAACTGTTGCGAAAAAGGCTAAAAAGGGCGAGTATGACGAGTTGGGGTTAGAGTTTGAAACCTACCTTATGGATAAAAAACATTCTTGCACAAATAAGTGTATTTTCTGCTTTATTGACCAGTTGCCAAAGGGATTGCGAAGCAGTCTTTATTTCAAGGATGACGATTCCCGTCTTTCGTTTTTATTCGGCAATTACATAACTCTTACCAACATCACCGACCATGAGGTTGAGCGAATTATTAAAATGCACATCAGCCCTATTAACATTTCGGTGCACACTACCAACCCAGAACTTAGGGTAAAAATGATGAACAACAAGAATGCGGGTAAGGTGCTTGATATAATTTACCGCTTTAATGAGGCGGGAATTAAGCTTAACTGTCAACTTGTGTTAGTGCCGGATTATAATGACGGCGAGGAATTGGAGCAAAGCCTTAATGACCTTATGGCACTAGAGAATATCGAGAGCATTGCCGCCGTTCCCGTGGGTCTTACCCGTTACCGCGAGGGACTTTGTGAGCTTTCGCCTTTTAGTAAAGAAAGAGCGGAGGAAACCCTTAAAATTCTGGAAAAGTACAGTGATTTAACCTTAGAAAAATATGGTGAACGCCGCGTTTTCGGCGCCGATGAATTTTACATTTTAGCCGAAAAAGAGTTTCCTAATGCTAAATATTACGAGAATTTTTTACAGCTTGAAAACGGCGTTGGACTGGTGCCGCTGCTTTTAAGTGAAATGGGTGATGCAATTACTAATTGTGATTACAAATTAACTAAAAAGCGTATAATCACAATAGCTACAGGTGAGGCGGCAGAGCCTTTTATTGAGGATATAGTTGACAAAGTAGCAAAAAAATGGGATAATTTGGAGTGTAAAGTTGTACCCATTAAAAATAATTTTTTTGGCGGAGAAATTACCGTTGCAGGACTTGTTACGGCTACCGATATTTTGGAGCAATTAAAGGTCATGGATTTAGGAGAGGAGCTGCTTATTCCCTCGGCAATGCTTCGTGACGGTGGAGATATGTTCCTAGACAGCATCACCTTAGACGAATTGTCCGAAAAACTCAATATAAAAATAACACCTGTCGCTAATGATGGATATGAGTTTTTAGATAAAATTTTAGGAGTAGTTGAAGAGAATGGCTAAACCGATAGTTGCCGTTGTGGGCAGACCGAATGTGGGAAAGTCCACACTTTTTAATAAAATAATAGGCAAGCGTCTCTCCATTGTGGACGATACCCCAGGCGTTACCCGTGACCGTATTTATGGCGATGCCGAGTGGCAAGGCAGACAGCTTATGCTTGTTGATACTGGAGGTATTGAGCCCAAGACTGACGATATAATTTTAAGCAGTATGAGGTCTCAGGCTCAGCTTGCTATTGACACTGCCTCAGTAATTATTTTTGTTACCGATTTAAAGTCCGGTGTTACCGCTGCTGATATGGATGTTGCCGCAATGCTTCAAAAAAGCGGTAAACCGATTGTACTTTGCGTTAACAAGTGTGATAAAATCGGCGAGACTCCAATAGAGTTTTACGAGTTTTATAATTTGGGACTCGGCGACCCTATTGCCGTCTCCTCGGTTCACGGACACGGTACAGGTGACCTTTTGGATGCGGTAATGTCCCACATTGACGACAGCGAGTTCGAGGAAACGGACGAGGATATTGTTAATGTTGCCGTAATCGGCAAGCCGAATGCAGGCAAATCATCACTAATCAATAACATTGCCGGTGAGGAGCGTTCTATCGTTTCTAATATTGCGGGCACCACCCGTGACGCTATTGACACAAAAGTTACCCGTAACGGAGTCAACTACAATTTTATTGATACTGCTGGTCTTCGCCGTAAGTCTAAGATTGAGGAAAAGATTGAAAAATACAGTGTACTTCGCGCTAAAATGGCAATCGAGCGAGCTGATGTTTGCGTTATTATGATTGACGGAGTTGACGGTTTCACCGAGCAAGATTCTAAGGTTGCAGGCTTGGCGTTGGAGGAGGGCAAGGCTTGTATTATCGCCGTTAATAAGTGGGACGCCGTTGATAAGGACGGTACCACAATGGATGCCTACCGCAAAAAATTAATGGTAGACTTTTCCTTTATGCCGTACGCTCCTATTGTATTTATTTCTGCTAAGACAGGGCAGAGGGTGGATAGGCTTTTTGACCTTATTAAGTATGTTAATGAGCAGAACACAATGCGAATTTCCACCGGTATGCTTAACGATATTTTAGCAGAGGCTACCGCTCGTGTTCAGCCTCCAACAGATAAGGGTAAGAGGCTTAAGATTTATTATATGACTCAAGCCTCCACCAAGCCGCCTACATTTGTTTGTTTCTGTAATAAGGCAGAGCTTTTCCATTTTTCATATCAGCGTTATTTGGAAAACCAAATTCGTTCGACCTTTGGCCTAGAGGGTACTCCCGTTAGGTTTGTTATTCGTGAAAGAGGAGAAAAATAGTGACCATCGAAATTCGAAATGCAATTATTTATGTGGTTATTGCATATTTATTAGGAAGTATAAATTTTGCAGTAATTTTCAGTAAAATATTTATGAAAAAGGATGTTCGTGAGGTCGGAAGCGGAAACGCAGGCGCTACCAATGTTTTAAGAAGTGTAGGGGTGCTACCGGGACTTCTCACCTTCTTGTTTGATGCTTTAAAGGGTTTTATAGCCTCCTATTTCGGAAAAGTTATGTTTGAAATGATGGATAAGCTAGAGCCCGAAAAATATGCTATTATTGGTGCTTACGTTTGCGGACTTGCTTGTATGCTGGGACATGTTTTTCCTATTTTCTTTAAATTTAAGGGTGGTAAGGGCGTGGCTACAAGTGTAGGGATTTTTGCTGTTTGCAATCCCTTGGCAATCACTTTAGGACTTGTTGTTTTTGCTGTTGTATTGATTTTATCGAAAATAGTTTCACTAAGTTCGCTTATCGCAACGGTCACAGTTGTTGTTCTTTCCATAATTTTTTATGATTTTCATGCATCAATATTGCCACAGGCAATATTGATAATAATTATGGGAGCGGTTGTTTTTATTAAGCACAAAGACAATATTGAGCGATTGATATCGGGCAGCGAAAACAAAATTGGAGGCAAAAAGAATGGCTAAAATAACAGTGCTCGGCTCCGGCGGGTGGGGTATAGCTTTGGCACTTACTGCACACCGTAATGGTTGTGATGTAACCCTTTGGTCTCCCTTTAAAGAGGAAGTTGAGTTATTAAAAGAAAAACGCACAAACGAAAAGCTTTTAAAGGATGTTTATATCCCAGAGGAAATTAATATTACCGATGATTTATCTCTTGTTGAGGGTAACACCCTTACTATAATTGCAGTACCGTCTATTGCAGTGCGTGAGGTTGCAAATAAACTGTCAAGGTATAAAAACTTGGGAATTGTCGTAAACGTTTCAAAGGGTCTTGAAAAGGGAAGCCTTAAAAGACTTTCCCAAATCATTTGCGAGGAAATCCCCAATAGCCCCGTTGTTGTTTTATCGGGTCCCTCTCACGCTGAGGAGGTTGCCAGAGAAATCCCCACATCCTTAGTTGCTGCGGGTAATTCACTTGCTGCAGCCGAGGCGGTTCAAAGCATTATGTCTAATGATTCTTTAAGAATTTACACTTCTAACGATTTAATTGGCGTTGAACTGGGCGGCGCACTTAAAAATGTTATTGCCATTGCTTCCGGCTTTTGTGACGGTATCGGCTTGGGTGATAACTCTAAAGCAGCGCTAATTACCCGTGGTCTTGCCGAAATGTCCAGACTCGGTATTGTAATGGGTGCAAAGGAATATACCTTTGCAGGTCTTGCGGGCATTGGTGACCTTGTTGTCACCTGTACATCCCGTCACAGCCGCAATAATCGATTTGGTTATATGGTAGGATCCGGTGTCAGCGTGTCGGATGCTTTAAAAGAGGTTGGTACAGTTGAGGGCTACTATGCCGTACAAATAGCGCACGACCTATCTTTAAAGTATAATGTGGAGCTTCCAATCATTGAGGAGTGCTACAAGGTGATGTACGAAAACAAGCCAATCAGCGAAATTGTAAATAATCTTATGAGACGTCCAAAAGGCAGAGAGCGTTAATTTTAAAATATTTTTAAAAAATACTTGATTTTTAGGTTTCTTTATGGTAATATAGTTTTTGCTATGCGACTGACGGCTATAGGCTTGTACAGTACGCAAAACAAAAGGAGGTGCAGACCATGGCTAAATGTGATATCTGCAACAAAGAAATTGCTTTCGGTATTAAGGTTTCTCACTCACACAGACGTACCAACAGAACTTGGAAGCCAAACGTTAAGAAGGTTAAGGCAATCGTAAACGGTTCGCCTCGCCGTATCAATGTTTGCACCCGTTGTTTACGTTCAGGTAAGGTTACCAGAGCTATCTAATATTTCTTGCAAAATGACCCTCAGCTTTGGCTGAGGGATTTTTGTTGATACAGATGTCAAATTTCAGGCATACCTTCATCTGAATTGTGATATCTGATTTCTGGAGGCTGATTATTATGATAAAGTCGGTATTATTTGATTTAGACGGTACGTTGGTTAATTCTTTATTTGACTTAGCTGAAAGTACTAATTTTGCCCTCAAGGAAATGGGATTTCAAACTCACGAAACTGAAAAATTTAAAGTTTTTGTGGGTGACGGTATGCAAAAGCTAATAGAACGCGTCTTGCCGGAGGATAAAAGGGATAAGACAACAATAGAGAAAACATTAAAGATATTCTTAGGGCATTATAAAGAGCATTATGTTGATGAAACGGTGCCTTATGACGGAATTTTAGAGATACTCGAAAAACTTTCTGATTTCAAGCTTGCGGTTATTTCCAATAAAATTGAGGAAATGGCGGTAGTTATAACTCAGAAGCTTTTTGGGGATAAATTTAAAATTATATGTGGAAAAAGAACCGATTTCCCCGCAAAGCCTGACCCTACGCTTACACTTAAAATAATTTCCGATTTGGGTATCACACCAAAGGAATGTGTGTTTATAGGTGACTCGGGTATGGATATGGCAGTTGCTAAAAATGCGGGTTGTACGGCAATAGGTGTTACTTGGGGGTTTAGGACAAAGGAGGAGCTTCTGGAAAACGGAGCCGACTACATAGTAAATGAACCAAAGGAAATTTTGGAGATAATTTAAAATGAAAAATAAGTACACTGTAACCAGAATAGCTTGTTTTGTCGGCTTTGTGGTGCAGGCGATTATAAATAATTTTTTACCAATACTTTTTGTTAGTATTCAGGATAATTACAGCCTTGATTACGAAAGGCTTGCAAGACTTATTGTAATCAATTTTGGTGTTCAAATGATAATTGACCCTTTAACACCGAAAATCACTAAGCTTCTGGGTTACAGAGCAACGGCGTTTTTATCCCAATTTTCAGCATCGTTAGGTCTGGTGCTAATGGGTATTTTACCGAATGTTATGACCGATAAATATTTGGCGATTTGTGTTTCTGCCGTAGTTTACGCTTGCGGCAGTGGTCTTATGGAGGTAATACTCAGCCCTATGGTGGAAATTCTGCCTACCGAAAATCAGGGCGGAAGTATGTGCATTTTACATTCTTTTTACTGCTGGGGGCAAGCCTTTACGGTTATAGTAACAACTGTTTTAATCGGAACTTTCGGGCGAGAAAACTGGAATTTTATTCCACTTATTTGGGCAGTAATACCCTTTGTTAATGCCTTTTCCTTTTTAAAGGTGCCGATAATCGAGCCGTCACCCGATCAAAGGCTGGCATCTTTAGGTGAGCTTTTGAAAAGACCCAAATTTTTAGGGTTTATGCTAATGATGTTTTGTGCAGGTGCTTCCGAAATTACCATGGCACAGTGGGCATCGCTTTTTGCTCAGCGCGGCCTTGGTGTCAGCAAAACGATAGGTGACTTAGCCGGCCCTTGTGCCTTTGCACTCTTTATGGCGGCAGGTAGAGTTTATTACGGAGTAAATGCCAAAAAGCTTGATTTCAAAAAATCAATGCTGATATTAAGCACACTTGCTACTGCTTGCTATTTGGGCGTAGCTGTAACTAAGAGTGCAGTGCTTTCGCTTGTTTTCTGTGCGGTTTGCGGCTTGGCAGTTAGCATTTTCTGGCCTGCAATTTATTCTCAGGGTGCGGTGGATTTTCGTGATGGCGGAATGGTTATGTACAGTGTTTTTGCAATGTGCGGCGATATTGGTTGTGCAACGGGACCTTGGGTTTTGGGCATTGCAGCTGATAATTTGGGTCTTAAAACGGGCTTTGGCGTAACCGCAATTTTCCCCGTTGCAATGCTTATTTGCACACTGCTTGCAGTGAAACTCAAAAAAACATTGCAAAAGGTCTAGAAATATTATACAATAACTCTAGAGGTGAAAATATGAAAAGACAGGATTATTTAAGTTGGGACGAATACTTTATGGGTATTGCCATTTTATCTGCAAAGCGAAGCAAGGATCCCTCAACCCAAGTTGGTGCTTGCATAGTGAACAATGATAAGCGTATTCTTTCAATGGGCTACAACGGAATGCCCAGATGCTGCAGTGACGATGAATTTCCTTGGGATAAGAACGAAAATCCCCTTGAATCTAAATATCTTTATGTTTGCCATGCTGAATTAAATGCAATTTTAAACTGTCACAGTGGGACTGTACGTGGTTGCACCTGCTATACAACGCTTTTCCCCTGCAACGAATGTGCCAAGGCTATTATTCAGTCGGGCATGGCCGAGGTTGTTTTTATGGAGGATAAATATTCCGACTCGGATAGTGTTATTGCCTCTAAAAAAATGTTTGACACTGCGGGTGTCAAATACCGACTTTACGAAAAAAGTGAAAAGCATATAGAATTTACCCTTTAAAATTTAATTAAAAATTTTACTTGTATATTTTTACCAAAAATGGTATACTAGAATTAATAAGGGAGTAGTCGGCGGGAATTCCGCGATGATGTCAACAGCAAGAGATTTTTGTCTCTGGTATCATTTTAAACGACGAGACTTATCGGTACATAACGGTAAGTCTCGTTTTTTTTATAAGGAGGAATTATGAAAAACTATTTTTTATCACTAAATGATGTTCTAAAGCAAATTGGAACCGACCCAAAAGTTGGACTCACCTCAAAAGAGGTTGAGGAAAAACTGGAAAGAGACGGTGAAAACCGCCTTAAAGAAAAGAAGAAAAAAAGCACCTTTGCCAGATTTTTAGACCAATTCAAGGATGTAATGATTGTTATTTTAATCATTGCCGCCATAATTTCCTTTGGCGTTATTGTGATTGAGAAAAACTGGGGTGAGCTTTTTGAGCCTGCCTTGATAATATTGATTGTAATTCTTAATGCAATAATGGGTGTTTACCAAGAGGGTAAGGCAGAAAAGGCATTGGACGCACTTAAAAATATGTCGGCACCCCATGCAAGAGTACTGCGTGACGGGGTTGAGATGGTTATTGACGCGTCGCAGTTAGTTGTAGGCGATATAATCCGTCTTGAAGCAGGCGATTTCGTTCCGGCCGATGCAAGGCTTATTTTCTCTTCCGGTCTTAAGAGCGAGGAATCCGCTTTGACGGGTGAATCTGTTCCTGCCGAAAAGGACTACTTGGCAGAAATTGACGAAAACGCGCCCTTGGGTGACCGTAGCAATATGGTATTTTCTGGTTGCAGTATAACTTACGGTACCGCCACTGCTATTGTAGTCGGTACAGGTATGAATACCGAAATGGGCAAAATTGCCGACCTGTTAGAGGGTGAGGGAGAGACACAAACTCCTTTGCAGAGAAAACTTGCTCAGCTTGGAAAATACTTAGGCTTTTTAGCTCTTGGTGCCTGTGCGGTTATTTTTGTTGTAGGACTGCTTAATAAAATACCTCCACTTGAAATTTTCATGACCGCCGTATCCTTGGCGGTATCGGCTATTCCTGAGGGACTTCCCGCAATTGTGACAATTGTACTGTCGATCGGTGTTCAAAGAATGGCGGCTAAAAATGCCCTCATTCGCCGTTTGCCTGCAGTTGAAACCTTGGGCAGTGCTTCAATTATCTGCTCGGATAAAACAGGTACTCTTACACAGAACAGAATGACTCTTACAAAGGCTTATTTTGACGGCGGAGAAATAGAGACTATCAGTGAAAACAATTCAGATGAAATCAGAAAGCTTTTGAATTTTGCAACCCTTTGCTGTGACGGTAGTGTTATATTCGGCGAAAAAGAGGAGCATATCGGAGATCCGACTGAAACTGCAATTGTTGTTGCCGCTCATAAGAACGGAAGCGAAAAATCGGTTTTAAATGAGAAATATCACAGACTCGGAGAAATTCCCTTTGATTCAGATAGAAAATTAATGTCCACAATCAATGAGATTGACGGCAAAAAGGTTGTTATTGTTAAGGGTGCCTTTGATATGCTGGTTTCCCGCTGTGTTGCGGGCAACCTTGAAAAGGCTAAGGAAATAACCGAAACTATGAGTGCCGATGCACTTCGTGTTTTAGCGGTGGCTATAAAGGAAATTGATTCCGTTCCCCAAACACTCACGAGTGACGATTTAGAAAACGGACTTACTTTTATAGGACTTGTGGGTATGATTGACCCGCCTAGACCTGAAGCTAAGGATGCAGTTGCATTATGCCGCAAGGCCGGAATTAAACCGGTAATGATTACCGGCGACCATGTTATCACAGCCGCCGCCATAGCAAAAGAGCTTGGTATTATGGTAGACGGCGATAAGGCTATCACCGGAGCCGAGCTCGATGCAATGAGTGATGAGGAATTAGACCGTGAAATTGCAAATATCTCGGTTTACGCCAGAGTTTCACCCGAAAATAAAATCCGCATAGTTAAAGCTTGGCAGAAAAAGGGTCAGGTTGTTTCTATGACGGGTGACGGTGTTAACGATGCTCCCGCTTTAAAGGCTGCTGACATTGGTTGTGCTATGGGTATTACCGGTACGGACGTGGCAAAAAGTGCCTCTGATATGACCCTTACTGACGATAATTTTGCAACTATTGTTGATGCCGTTCGCGAGGGCAGAGGAATATACTCCAACATTAAAAAGGTTGTAGCGTTCTTACTGGGTACCAACATTGGTGAGGTTTTCACAGTATTCTTTGCAATGATTTTGTGGCACAAAACACCCTTACTTTCAATGCAGCTTTTATGGATTAACCTTGTAACCGACTCACTTCCTGCAATAGCTCTCGGAATGGAGCCGGTAGAAAAGAATATAATGGACCAAAAGCCCAGACCCAAAACCGAGGGAATTTTTGCTCACGGACTGGGTATTCAAGTGGTACTTCAAGGCTTTATGTTTGGCTTGATTACCCTTATAGGCTTCCGCTACGGTGAAACGGTAACGGGTGACATTGCCGCAGGACAGACAATGGCGTTTATAATTTTGGCTTTGTCGCAGATTGTTCAAAGCTTTAATATGCGTTCTGCTCGTTCACTGTTTAAAATCGGATTTTTCGGCAACAGAAAGCTTAACGGTGCAGCTGCAATTTCATTAGCACTTGTTGTACTCGTTTTGTTTACCCCATTGCGTGTCGCATTTGGTTTGGTGCTCTTACCTGCAGGTATGTACTTCATAGCCTTGGCACTTATCTTAGTTCCTTTGGTTGTAATGGAAATCTCCAAGGTTTTCGGACTTGTAAGGCATCATAAGTAATTAGAATTATAAAAAACGGTTTGTTTGAGGCTTCAAACAAACCGTTTAAAATTTACCGATAAAATAAAAAAGCGAAATCTTTTATAAGATTTCGCTTTATGTGTTGGCATCTACTTATTTTCCCAGGCAGCTTCCCGCCAAGTATTTTCAGCGCAAGTGAGCTTAACTTCTGTGTTCGGTATGGGAACAGGTGGACCCTCACCGCAATCAACACCAACTGTCATCACCCTAAGGCGACTTTGATATATTACCACAACTGTTTTTAAATGTCAAGTGTTTTTTAAAACTTTTTTAAAATTATTTTTTCGGCTAAAATACATATATAATAGGTGTAAAATTATGAACAAATTGTAAAAGGTCAGGGAAAGTCAAAGAATTTTTTCAAAACCCCTTGACAAAAGGAAAATATTGATATAGAATATATAAAGTCAGGAAAAGTCAAACAGGTTTGACTTATCAGTGAATTACGGAGGATTAAAAATGGCTGAAACGGAAAATGTAAATAAGGACCCTACAAATGAGGCTGAGCCGAAAGCTAAGGAAAAGAAAAAATCAAAAACAGCAATAGAGCTTGAAAAGGTAAAATCCGAGCTTGAAGCTAAAAATGATTTACTTCTTCGCACTGCGGCAGAGTTTGATAATTTTAAAAAACGCACCGAGCGTGAAAGACTTACGGTTGCAGAATTTGCAAAGGCTAACATTATTAAGGAGCTATTACCGATACTTGATAATATTGACCGTGCCGAGATGCTAGAGGACAAATCGGGGGAGGATTATATTAAGGGTATTGAAATGATAGTAAAGCTTTTTCTGGGACTTGGCGAAAAGCTGGGGATTGCAGAATTAGCTAAGGTGGGTGACGGCTTTGATCCTAACTGTCACGAAGCA
This sequence comes from Clostridia bacterium, assembly GCA_017434895.1. Taxonomy (GTDB): domain Bacteria; phylum Bacillota; class Clostridia; order Oscillospirales; family Acutalibacteraceae; genus UBA737. The sequence continues at coordinate 1,504 of JAFSGB010000010.1, read as the reverse complement.
GTAATGCACATCGAGGATGAAAATTTCGGTGAAAATGTTGTTGCCGAGGTTTTGCAAAAGGGTTACAAGATAGGGGACACTATAATACGCCCCGCTATGGTTAAGGTTGCTAATTAAATTTTAAATTATTTTTTGAGGAAAATAAAATGGGAAAAATTATTGGTATTTATTTAGGTACAACTAACTCCTGCGTTGCAGTTATGGAGGGTGGCGAGGCTACCGTTATCGCTAATGCAGAGGGTGGCAGAACTACCGCTTCTGTTGTAGCGTTTTCTAAAACCGGAGAGCGAATGGTAGGTCAGGTTGCAAAGCGTCAGGCTATTACCAACCCCGACAGAACAATCAGCTCCATCAAGCGTGAAATGGGTACTTCCAACACTGTTGAAATCGACGGCAAGAAGTACACCCCACAAGAGATTTCTGCTATTATTTTGCAAAAGCTAAAGGCTGATGCCGAGGCTTATCTTGGTACCGCTGTTACCGAGGCTGTAATCACAGTTCCAGCTTACTTTACTGACGCTCAACGTCAGGCAACTAAGGATGCAGGTAAAATTGCAGGTCTTGAGGTTAAGAGAATTATAAACGAGCCTACTGCTGCTGCTTTGGCTTACAGTATCGACAAGGAAGACGACCAAAAGGTTATGGTTTATGACCTTGGCGGCGGAACCTTCGATGTTTCCATTATCGAAATGGGCGATGGTGTTCAAGAGGTTCTTGCTACTGCCGGTAACAATAAGCTTGGCGGTGATGATTTTGATAAGCGTGTTATGGACTATATCGTTGCTACCTTTAAGGCAGAGCAAGGTTTTGATTTAAGTAATGATAAAATGGCAATGCAAAGGGTTAAGGAAGCTGCTGAAAAGGCTAAGATTGATTTATCCGGTATGACTACTGCTGACATTAACTTACCCTTTATTACTGCCGACTCAACCGGTCCTAAGCATTTTGAAACTACCTTAACAAGAGCTAAGTTTAACGAGCTAACTGCCGATTTGGTGGATGCTACTATGGGACCTGTTCGTCAAGCGCTTTCCGACTCCGGTCTTCAAAAGAGTGAGATTAACAAGGTTCTTATGGTTGGCGGTTCGTCAAGAATTCCTGCCGTTCAAGAGGCTGTTAAGGCATTTATGGGCACCGAGCCTTTCAAGGGCATTAACCCAGATGAGTGCGTAGCCTTGGGTGCCGCTTTACAAGCTGGCGTTCTCGGTGGCGACGTTAAGGGCCTATTGCTGCTTGATGTTACACCCCTTTCCTTAGGTATCGAAACTATGGGCGGTGTTTCCACAAAGGTTATTGACAGAAACACTACTATCCCCGCTAAAAAGAGCCAGATTTTCTCTACTGCGGCTGACGGTCAAACCTCTGTTGAAGTTCACGTGCTTCAAGGTGAGCGTGAGTTTGCAAGAGACAATAAGACCCTCGGTGTATTCCACCTTGACGGTATTGCCTCTGCTCCTCGCGGTGTTCCTCAAATCGAGGTAACCTTTGACATTGATGCCAATGG
>JAFSGB010000009.1 GCA_017434895.1 Clostridia bacterium | reverse complement strand
CGGACAAGGTAGAAAGAAGTCATCCGAATACGGTTTGCAGCTTCGTGCTAAGCAGACCGCAAGACGCTTTTACGGCGTTCAGGAAAACCAGTTCCATCATTATTTCGAAATTGCTGAGAGAAAGCCTGGAATTACCGGTGACAACCTTTTAAAGATTCTCGAAAGTCGTCTCGATAATGTAGTTTACAGAGTAGGCTTTGCTTCTTCCCGTGCAGAAGCAAGACAACTTGTAGGTCACGGTCACTTTGAGGTTAACGGTAAGCGTGTTGATATCGCTTCTTACCTACTCAAGGCTGGCGACGTTGTATCTATTTGTGAAAAGGCTCGCTCACTTGACAAGATTAAGGGAGTTTTAGAGGCCAACAGTGCTCGTCCCACTCCTGAGTGGATTCAAGTTGACAAAGAAGCCTTGACCGCTAAAGTTGTTGCTCTTCCCAACAGAGACCAAATTGATGCCCCTGTTGAAGATCAGCTTATTGTCGAGCTTTACTCTAAGTAATTTAGTTTACTTTAGCCTCCCGTATAGGGCGATTAAAATTTAAAATATTTATACGGAGAAACGGAGCTTTTAAATGATCGAGATTGAAAAGCCCAGAATTGACACCGTGAAATTAACCCCCGACGGAACCTACGGCAAGTTCGTAATGGAGCCTTTAGAGCGTGGTTATGCTACAACCCTCGGTAACAGCTTAAGAAGAGTTTTACTCTCCATTTTACCGGGCACTGCTGTAACCAACGTTAAGATTGACGGTGTAGTGCATGAGTTTTCCACTATCCCCGGTGTTAAAGAGGATGTAACCGAAATCATCCTTAACATCAAGGGTCTTATTACAAAGCTTCATGCAGATACGGCGAAAAAGATGTATATTGAGGCTGAGGGTCCCTGTGTGGTTACCGCTGCTTCAATCAAGACCGATTCAGAGGTTGAAATTCTAAACCCCGATATGTATATTGCAACTCTCGACGAGGGTGCCACTCTAAATATGGAGTTAACCCTTGAAAAGGGCAGAGGTTATGTTTCGGCTGAGCAGAATAAACAACAGGTTAATGTAATCGGCGTAATTCCCGTTGACTCTATTTATTCACCTGTTTTGAAGGCGAACTTCTTTGTTGACAATACCCGAATCGGCAATGTTGTTGATAAGGGCAAGCTGACACTTGAGGTTTGGACTGACGGTTCTCTTAAGGCTAACGAGGCTATCTCTATGGCGGCTAAGATTTTAATTGAACATCTTGAGCTGTTCCTTGATTTGGCTGACGGTGTTAGCAAAATTGAGAGCATTTTGTCTGAAAAGAGCAACAATGAGAAGGAAAAGGTTCTCGATTTAACAATCGACGAATTGGATTTGTCTGTACGCAGTTTCAACTGCTTAAAGCGTGCAGGTATTAATACGGTTGAAGACCTTACAAATAAGTCTGAGGACGATATGATGAAGGTTAGAAACTTAGGCCGTAAGTCTCTTGAAGAGGTTATTGCAAAGCTAGATTCCTTTGGCTTTACCCTCAAAAAGTCAGACGATTAATAATTTACCCTAAGGAGTGAATAGAAATGCCAGGTACCCGTAAACTCGGAAGAACCAGCGAACACAGAACTGCAATGCTCAGAGCAATGGTTACCTTCTTGCTTGAAAACGGCAAGATTGAGACCACTGTTACCCGCGCTAAAGAGGTAAGAGCAATGACAGAGAAGTATATTACACTCGCTAAGACCAATACTTTAGCCAGCAAGCGTCAGGCTTGGGCATTCATTACTAAGGAGGATGTTGTAGCAAAGCTTTACAACGAAATTGCTCCTAAGTATGCTGATAAGAACGGCGGTTACTGCCGTATAACCAAAATTGGCCCACGCCGCGGCGATGCTGCTGAAATGGCAATTATCGAGTTAATTTAACTTCGGTGTTTATTTAGTACTCACATTGGTACAGCTAGATCAGTATCAAGCTGATAATATGTGTACTAAATCTTGATAAAGGATAAAATCCCCCTTGTGATAACACAAGGGGGATTTTTCTTAAATATTAATTAGCGGCAAGCTTTTTACTATCTGTTTACCTTTGCAATTTGATCTATGGCATTATAAAAGGAAACAAAATTCGTTCTAACATTAGTATCGTATAGTATTTTTAATTGATTGTTTTTGGGAATGGTTAACATTTGATAATCGTATATCTTTGTATTTCCGTAGTAAAAGCTAAATAACTTTCCGGTATTTTTCTCATAAGCTTTTTTAAGCTTTGCGGCGGCGGCATCGGTCAAGGTGATTTCAATAGTAAATGGTTGCTCATAATTTGGAACGGCATAAAGAAAATCATTTTGTGTAACCAAAACTTCATTTTCCGGAGAAACTATTGAGAAAATATTAGTATATTTATAGTCAATACTTTGGTATGTTTTGCGGTTTTGAGAGAACATCCAGCAAAATAAATTGCGGTCAGCATAAACATCATGCCAAATTCTATGAGGCATGCCTTCCATTGACACAAATTTTGCAAGCTTTCCCCCGGCATTTAAGATATCCTGATAAATATTCCAAGATAGGTTATAAGAAACAACTGTATCTTCGGTGCCGTGATATATCCAAGTTGGAACACTTAAATAAGGTGTGGGGTCTCGGTAAGCGACACCTCCGCATACAGGTACTGCGGCTGCAAAGAAATTAGGATAAGCATAGAGCATATTCCAAGTTGCCATACCGCCAAGTGATATGCCCGTAATATAAACGCGGTCGGTATCTCCATTATATTTTAGTATCATTTCGTCTACTAATCTTTTCACTGCATCCAAATAACCGGTTTGTTGATTGTTGTAGCTCCATGTATCGGTATCAGGTATTTGGGGTATTATAACAATTGCTTGACTCATATAATCGTTGGCAGAAACAAAGGCTTTGCCGAATCCGGCTATTTGCGAGGTGTTATCTGTGCCACGCTCACCGATACCGTGGAGCATCAGTACAACCGGATTTTTTTGCGATTTATAATTTTTTGGTATCGACATTCTGTAAGGCATTTTTTTGCCCGTTTTTTTGTCGGTATATTCGGCATAACTAAGAACATCTTTAGCAACAGTATTAGAAACAGTAATTAAATTTTGATTAAATATTTTTATTTCCGATGCCAATTGGTCTGTTTTAGAAAGAGAGGCTGCTGTGGAATTTACTATATTATTTGAAGTTGCAGATGAAGATTTATTATTTGAAGTTACCGATGAAGATGCACCATGGTCTTGATTTGAATTTGGCTTTTGAGTATTTTCTTTTTGTGTGGTTACGGTTGTAACAGTGGAATTCTCAATAACATAGTCGGTTTGGCTTATTATTTTCTCTGTTTTACCGTTTTTTATTAGAAATACAGTTGCTACAATACCACTCACTAAAAGCAGGGAGATAATAGCGGAAATTATTATTAAAATCTTTTTTTGAGTCATATTAATCCTCCGTAATTAATTTAAATGTGTATTCGCTACCGCTCGGTTTCGGGCTTTTAAGGGATAAATTATATAGGTCGGTGGTTTTTGCTTCGGTTAGAAAAACCTCATTATCCTTAATTTCGCTGACCTTGGTTATAATTGGAACTTTTGGGGTCGCATTTTTTAATATTTCCTTGCCCACATTATTAAAACCTAGCACTCGAATGTAGGGGAGTGGTTTTAGAAAGTAGCTATTATTAAGTCCTAAAAAAGCGGACAAAACAAGTCGTCTTACTCTGGCTAGGGGATAACGCTTAACCTTAATTTCATTATAAAGCATATCAAGGCTTGTTGCAAGCCTTATTGCAAAGTAAAGTTTGTTTTCAACCCCCTCGCTAAGGTCGGGCAGATTTCTAAACTCTGACTTGGATTTTGCTCTTAGGGTGGTGAGTACCCCTGTTTCAAGCCTTTTAATATCGGAAAGCTCGCTTTCGGTGAATAACTTTAAAATTTCCTCACTCATATATTTTCTACAAAATTCTCGGTCACCTTGTAAAAGCTTTTCTCGAAGTAGCGTTGCCGAAACAAATTCACCTATTTCCAAGGAATCGTGCTGGGTGCCTTTCCTTTTTACGGTTTTAAATTGCAAATTGGCACCAAGCTTTTTTGCGGCAACTATATATTCAATACCGAGGTTATTGTTTGGTTTATCTAAAATGCCTTTTTGTGCGCCCAATTCCTCACAAGCCCTTTGACGGGCGGTAGCAAAGGTGATGCCTTCGGATAGATGCTTTTCAAGTGTGCGGGGGAATTTAGAACTTGTCAAAATATCGGCAATTTTAATAAGGGGCTTAATATCCCCGCATTCACTGCCGAAAATCAGTGTATCACAACCTAAATTTACCAAAGCGCTAATACCGCCTAAGGCAAAATTTTGTGCGGTGGACATACTCCATAAAACAGGTAACTCTGCCACAAGGTCAATACCCGATTTAAGGGCAGCCTTTGCCCTTATTTCCTTTGAGGCAATGGCGGTGTCGCCGCGCTGAACAAAATTACCGCTTATGACTGTTACCACCTGTCCGAGCTTTTTAGCTTCGCATATTAGGTACTCGTGTCCCTTGTGCAAGGGGTTAAATTCGGCAATAATGCCTACAGTTGCCATTCTTTCACCTCTTTTTATTAAAAAACCTTGAAAAACCTTTAAATATAAAGTATTATATATAAGAATAATTTAACATACTTTTTAGCATTATTCAAGGAGGAAAATACAATGAAAATTTTTGTAGTTAATGCGGGTAGCTCATCTCTTAAATATCAGCTAATTGATATGGACAATGAGCAGGTACTCTGCAAAGGACTTTGCGAAAGAATAGGTGTTGAGGGCAGCTGCATCAGTCACAAGGCGGATAACGGCGGTGTTTACGAAACTGAGACCCCAATGCCAACCCACAGTGAGGCTTTCGAGGCAGTAGTTTACGCTATGACCAAGAGTGACGCTAAGGTTATTGACTCTTTTGACGAGGTTAGCGCTATCGGTCACCGCATCGTGCAGGGCGGCAGCATCTTTAAAGGCTCATGCATAATCACCCCAGAGGCGTTAAATGACATTGACGAACTAGGCGCTTTGGCACCTCTTCACAACCCCGCCCATGTTTTGGCTATTAAGGCTTGCATTAAGACCTTTGGTACCGAAAAGCCACAGGTTGCAGTGTTTGACACATCATTCCACCAGACAATGCCTGCAAAGGCTTATATGTTCCCATTACCCTATAAGTATTACACCGATTACAAGGTTCGTAAATACGGCGCTCACGGTACCTCCCACAACTTTGTAAGCAACCGTTGTGCAGAATTAATGGGCAAGGCTAGGGAAGACCTTAAGATTATTACCTGCCACCTTGGCAACGGTTGTTCAATCACAGCAGTTGATGGCGGCAAGTGTGTGGATACCTCTATGGGCTTTACCCCTCTTGACGGCTTTATGATGGGTACCCGTACCGGTACGCTGGACCCCTCTGCAATTACCTATATTGCCGAAAAAGAAAATCTAACCCCCGCTCAGCTTAACCATATTTTCAATAAAGAGTCGGGCATTTTGGGAGTTTCGGGTGTTTCAAATGACAACCGAGATGTTGTTGCCGCCGCTAAGGAGGGCAACGAGCGTGCTGCTTTGGCTTTGCAGATGCAACGTTACCAGATTATTAAGTTTATTGGCTCTTACGTAGCCGCTATGAATGGTGTGGATGCAGTTGTATTCACTGGCGGTATCGGTGAAAATGACGCTAACCTCCGCAAGGATGTTTGCGCTAACCTTACCTATCTTGGAGCTTTCCTTGACGCGGAAAGAAACACTCAGCGTGGCGAAGTTAAGATTTCTACTGACGACAGCCGCGTAGCGCTTTATGTTATCCCCACTAACGAGGAGCTTGCTATTGCAAGGGATACACTGGCACTCGTAAAATAAATTAAGGGTAAGCTTATGAATATTAACGAAATTAAAATTGCCATTGAAAATGGGCAGTTTGACGATGACTTTAAGTATCTTTACGGCGAAAGTGAAAAAGCTCGTATAAGATACGCCACCGCTTGCGAAAGTTTTAAGGGTTTGTATCCTGTGAGCGGTGACATTCGCCTTTTCTCTGCCCCAGGTAGAACCGAAATTGGCGGTAACCACACGGACCATCAGCACGGTTGCGTTTTAGCCGGCAGTGTTGACTTAGATGTTATCGCTGTGGTTTCCTTAAATGATGACGGAAAGATTCGAATTAAATCTGAGGGATTCCCTGAGGATGAGGTCGACATTAACGACCTTGGCAAAAATGAAAAGGAAATCGGTAAGGCAATTTCACTTATTAAGGGTGTTTGCTCTAAATTCGTAGAAATGGGTTGCACATTGCAAGGCTTTAATGCTTATACCACATCTAATGTGCTTAAAGGCTCGGGACTTTCCTCCTCAGCCGCTTTTGAGGTGCTTATTGGTAATATTGTAAACAGAATGTTTAACGATAATAAGACTTCGGTTATTGAGATTGCCAAAATCGGTCAATTTGCGGAGAGGGAATATTTCGGTAAGCCTTGCGGACTTCTTGACCAAATGGCAAGCAGTCTCGGCGGTTTTACCTACGCTGATTTCAGCGACCCAGTCGAGCCTATTACAGAGAGTATTGAGCTTGATATAAGTAAATACGGCTACAGCCTTTGCGTTGTAGATACCGGCGGCAACCACGCTGACTTGACCGATGATTACGCCGGAATTACTGTGGAGTGCCGTGAAATCAGTCAAGCCTTGGATGTTTCTTTCCTTCGCGATGCTGACACCGAAAGGTTTTACGATAATATTGCTACGCTTCGTAAGGATTGTGGTGACAGAGCGGTACTTCGCGCTTTCCATTTCTTTAACGAGCAACAAAGGGTAGAGGCACAGAGAAAGGCGCTTAAAGAGGGCAACTTTGTGGACTTCCTAGCGCTTGTAAACGAATCGGGACAGTCATCCTACGATTATCTGCAAAACCTTTATTCCACTTCAAATGTTACCGAACAGGGTTTGTGCTTAGGTATTGCATTAACCAAGCGGTTCTTAAAGGGTAAGGGTGCTTGCCGTGTTCACGGAGGAGGCTTTGCAGGTACAATTCAGTGCTATATACCCTCTCGAGATGTTGAGGAATACAAGTACTTTATCGAAAAGGTATTCGGTCTGGGCTCTTGCCATATATTATCCGTTCGTCCCGTCGGAGGATATGAGGTTGGGTAGTAGAATCTCAGGATTAATTTAAATTCTTTTCAAAAAAATACTTGCATTTTATAACGACTTATGTTATAATCTTTGAGCATTTAAGTCGCTTGAGTCCTTATCAAGCGGATTCATGCCGAAATTTCGACATAGAAACGGGTGGTCCTCTGAGGTTTTTCCTTATGAACATCTGAAAAAAGTAAGGAGGAAAAATTGATGGACGCTATTAAAGAGATAGCTCAAAGCCAGCTTAAAAATGATGTTCCTGAAATTCTTATCGGTAGTACCGTTAAGGTTCACGTTAGAATTAAGGAAGGCGAGAAGGAAAGAATTCAGATTTTTGAAGGAACCGTTATCGCCAAGAATAACAGCGGAATTGCTGAGACCTTTACTGTTCGCCGCGTAGCTTACGGTTGCGGTGTTGAGCGTGTATTCCCCGTTCACTCACCCTCAGTAGCTAAGGTTGAGCTTGTTCGTAAGGGTCGTGTTCGCAGAGCTAAGCTTTAGTATCTTCGCGACAGAGTTGGTAAGGCTGCTAAGGTTAAGGAGCTTATCTAATTCATCGAAATTTGAGGAGGGTTACGGGTTTTTAATGCCTTACCCTCCTTTATTTTTTATTTTCGAGGTGAAAAAATTGAAAGACGGCTTTAACATTGATATCGATTATGCAGATGCTTTGCCGGACGAGGATATAAAAGCACCGAAGCCTACCCTTGCAGGAGAGCTTTTAGAGTGGCTTGAGGTTCTTTGCTTCGCTATAATTGCGGTGGTTATTGCTTTTTGTTTCATTTTCAGAATTGCCACTGTTGACGGCAATTCAATGAAAAATACCCTACACAACGGAGACAAGGTAATTATTTCTAATTTTAATTATAAGCCTAAGCAAGGCGACATTGTGGTGGTTTCCCGTAATAATAATAATTCATTGGATACGGAAAAAGAAGGCGATGAGCCTATTATAAAGCGTATAATTGCCGTTGGCGGACAGACCGTTAATATTGATTTTGAAAAGGGTATTGTTTATGTGGACGGTGTGGCTTTAGAGGAAAAATATCTTGGCTCACCCACATACGATAAAGGTGATGTTGATTTTCCGCTTTATATTCCAAAGGGTCACGTATTTTTAATGGGTGACAACAGAGGTGACTCTCTTGACAGCCGTTCCTCAAGAATAGGAAACGGCGGAGTGGTTGACGAAAGATACATTTTAGGCCACGCCGTTTACCGTTTTTTTCCATTGAATCAGGTAGGAGCATTGGATTAATATGAGTGACAACATACAAAGTATTCAGTGGTTTCCGGGACACATGGCCAAAACCCGTCGCAAAATGGCGGAAATTTTACCGCTTATTGACGCTGTGGCGGAGGTTGTGGATGCAAGAATACCAATAAGCTCCCGCAACCCCGAAATAGCTGAGTTGATTGCGGGCAAGCCCCATATTATACTTTTAAACAAGTGCGATATGGCGGATAGCAGTGTCACTGATAAATGGATTAACTACTACAAAAAACAAAGTATTACCGCAATTCCTTTAGACTGTAAAAGCGGTAAGGGAATTGATAAATTCAAAAGCACTGTTAAAACCGCTTTGGCTGAAAAGCTGGAATATTACCAAAGTAAGGGTATGGTTGGCAAGCCTTTAAGGGTTATGGTTGTCGGAATTCCGAATGTAGGAAAATCTACCTTTATTAACCGAATTGCGGGTAAGGCCCGTGCAAAGGCAGAAAACCGCCCCGGTGTGACCCGTGGCAACCAGTGGTTTACTATTGACCGCCAGTTGGAGCTTTTAGACACCCCAGGTGTTTTGTGGCCTAAATTTGAAGACCAAACTGTGGGCGAGCATTTGGCATTTACGGGAGCGGTAAAGGACAAAATTTTAGATACAGAGCTACTGGCTATGAGACTGCTTGAAATTTTATCTGCTTCCTATCCTGAGCTACTGGAAAATCGCTACGGCAAGTTGGATTTTGACTGCGATAGCTATGATCTGCTTTGTCAAATCGGCAAAAAACGCGGCATGATAATCCGTGGGGGAGAAACCGACACCGAGCGTGCCGCCAATATGCTTTTAGAGGAATACCGAAACTGTAAAATCGGTTTGATTACCCTTGAAGGGGTGGAAAACAATGCCTGATTTTTTGATTGAAAATGAGATAAAAGAAAAAGGCTTTAAAATGATTTGTGGTGTGGACGAGGCAGGGCGTGGCCCTCTTGCAGGCCCCGTTTGTGCCGCGGCAGTTATTTTAAATGAGGAAATCGAGGGGCTAAACGACTCCAAAAAGCTTAGCGAAAAGAAAAGAGAACAGCTTTTTGATGTAATAAAGCAAAAAGCGGAAAGCTACTGTATTGCATTTGCTACTGTTGAGGAAATTGAGGAGCATAACATTTTAAATGCCACATTTATTGCCATGAATAGGGCTATTGAGGGGTTAAGCGTATCCGCCGATTTTGCAATTATTGACGGGAATCGAGCGCCTACGGGAATAAAGCTGCCTTGCGAGACTGTTATTAAGGGGGATGCTAAGTCGGTTTCCATTGCGGCGGCGTCCATTCTGGCAAAGGTTACCCGTGACCGCTTAATGCTGGAAATGGATAAAGAGTATCCACAGTATAATTTCAAAAAGCATAAAGGCTATGGCACAAAGGAGCATACTGACGCCATTTTGCAGTACGGTGTATCACCTGTGCACCGACCCTCCTTTCTTAAAAAGCTTTTGGGAGAAGATGGATGAATTTAGGAGTGACCGGTAAAAAGGGCGAGGATATGGTTGCCGCATTTTTGAGAAAAAACGGGTATACCGTAATCAAGCAAAACTACATTTCCCGTTATGGGGAAATTGATATTGTTGCAAGTAAGGAAAAGCTTTTACTTTTTATTGAGGTTAAAACAAGGCGTGAGAATTCTCTTATAAAGCCTTGTGAAGCAGTGGATCTTCATAAGCAAAACAGAATGAGACTAACGGCCGAGGATTACCTTTCTAAAAGTGAAACTAACCCCGATTTGCAACCCCGTTTTGATGTGGCAGAGGTGACTGCTCGTAAAGACGGAAAATTTGAGCTAAACTATATTAAAAATGCCTTTTAAACTTGACAAAGCAAGGGTTTATCTATATAATATTTGTGTATAATAAAATTAGCAATGAAAGGACTTATAAATTATGATAAGTGCAGGCGATTTCAGAAACGGAGTTACCTTTGAAGAGGACGGTAATGTATTACAGGTTGTTGAATTCCAACATGTAAAGCCCGGTAAAGGCGCCGCTTTTGTAAGAACTAAAACAAAGAATGTTATTACCGGTGCGGTTATTGAAAAATCCTACAATCCAACCGCTAAGTTTCCCACCGCTCATATTGAGAGAAAGGATATGGAATATTCCTATTCCGACGGTGATCTTTACTACTTTATGGATCAGGAAACCTATGATATGGTTCCCATTAATGCAAGTGAGCTTGGGGACAACTTTAAGTTTGTTAAGGAAAATATGGTTTGCAAAATCCTTTCCTATAAGGGAAGCGTTTTCGGTGTTGAGCCTCCTACATTCGTAGAGCTTGCCGTTACCCAGACCGACCCTGGTTTTGCAGGAAACACCGCAACTAACGCTACTAAGCCTGCTACTGTTGAGACCGGCGCTGAAATCCGCGTTCCTTTATTCATTAACGAGGGCGACATAGTTAGAATTGACACACGCACCGGCGAATATATGGAGCGTGCATAATCCGTTTGGAGGTTTTAAAAATGGATATTTGTGAAAAGATTGCTTATATTAAAGGCTTGGCTGAGGGTCTCGCTTTAGACGAGGCTACAAAGGAAGGCAAAATCTTAGCCGCTATTATTGACCTTTTAGGTGATATTACCGATGAGATTTGCGAAATCGAAGCCGGTTGCGACGAACTTATGGAGCAAATCGACGCTGTGGACGAGGATCTTTCCAGTTTGGAAGATTTCATTTACGAGGACGATTGCGACTGTGACTGTGAGTGTTGTGATGACGATTGCGACTGTTGTGACGATGATGAGGTTTACGAGATTGAGTGTCCTGCCTGCAACGATGTTATCTATTTAGATGCTGATATGCTTGCTGAAGAAGGTATGACCTGTCCTAACTGTGGCACCGACCTTGAGTTTGATTTTGACCTTGACTGTGACTGTGATTGCGATTGCAGTAAAGAAGACGAAGAATAATGAGTAAAAGAGGTCAGCAATGACCTCTTTTTTAGTGGGGTAGTTATGAAAACCAAAACCGCTTTTAAATATGAAATAACCGAAAAGACACGCGGCGGTATACCTGTTATTATTGTGGCGGCAGGAAGCTCTACAAGAATGAATGGCATTAACAAGCAACTGGCTGAAATTTCGGGTGTTCCTGTAATAATCAGAACCTTATTAAGCTTTGAAAATTCTGAAGAAATTTCCAATATAATTTTGGTTGTCCGTGCCGACGATGTATTCACACTTCAGCTTCTCACCGAAAAGTACGGGATAAGTAAGCTGACCGATATCGTTTGCGGGGGAGATACCCGTCAAGAATCGGTGCTTAAGGGTTTGTCACGTGTTGCAAGTGATGATCAAGGGGTTTTAATTCATGACGGTGCAAGGCCGCTTGTAAGTAAAGCTATAATTAAAAATGTGGTGTTGGGACTTGAAAACTATTCCGCAGTTACCTGTGCAGTATCGGTTGTTGATACTGTAAAAAGGGTAGATGCGAGTGGAAAGGTACTTGAAACTCTTGATCGAAGTAATTTGGTTGCCGTTCAAACACCACAAGGCGTAAATATTGCCGATTACAGGGCCGCCATAGAAAAGGTCGGGGATGTATCACGCTTTACCGACGATACCTCTATTATGGAGGCGGCAGGCTTTGAGGTGCTGACGGTTGAAGGGGAACGCAGTAATATAAAAATCACTACGAAAAGTGATATTGCTTTTGCCGAAGGTTTGTTGGAGGGTAAGGAATGAGAATAGGACATGGCTATGATGTGCACAAATTCGCCGTCAACCGCGATTTAATTTTAGGCGGTGTTAAAATCCCTTTTGAAAAGGGGCTGCTCGGTCATTCCGATGCCGATGTTTTGCTTCACGCTGTCAGTGATGCACTCTTAGGTGCGGCGGGGCTTGGAGACATCGGTAAGCATTTTCCGGACAGTGACACAAAATTCAAGGGCATAGACAGTCGCATTTTGCTAAGGCATTGTGTGACACTCTTAAAAGGAAAAAAACTAAAAATTTCAAATATTGATGCTACGGTTATTGCACAGAAGCCAAAGCTTGCACCATATATTACGGAAATGACAAAAAATATAGCTGAGGATTGCGGACTAGAAATTGACCGAGTAAATATCAAAGCCACCACAGAGGAGGGCCTTGGCTTTACGGGTGAGCTTTTGGGAATTTCCGCCCAAGCGGTTTGTTTATTGGAGGAATAATAGACTGAAAATTAAAATAGAATTATAATATCAGGTATTAGGCTGTGATGTTATGAAACTGTTTTTTATAATTACCAAAAAAAGCTTACTTATCACACTTTGTTTGGCAGTAGTGCTTTTTTTGACAGCTATGTGGAGCTCCTCTCTTAGACTTGCCAATATTGACGGCTCAACCCATGAACAAAGAATGCTTTTTATTAAAAGCTTGGGCATTACTGTCGACGAGGAAGCTGTTACTGTCAAGGAAACTGTAATTCCGCAGAAATTTGGCTATGTATATGATCGCTATAATGAGCTTCAAAACAAAGCGGGATTTGATTTGTCCCCCTTTAAGGGCAAAGCGGTTACGGTGTATGGTTATCCTTTACTAAGTGAGGAAAAAATTCTCACACTTATCGTTTGCGATGACAAAATTATCGGCGGCGACATAGCCGAAACCGATATCCACGGTGAAATGAAAACTTTAAGGTAAGGTGTATGAATTTACAAAGACTTGATAAAATAATAGCATCTCAGTCGGGTATTTCCCGAACCGATGCTAAAGCGGATATAAGGCATGGTCTTGTTAGTGTGGACGGTGCGGTTTCCCGTGACCCGTCTGTTTTGATTTCAGTGGAAAATGCCGAAATTATCTACAAGGGACAAGCTGTAAGCTATAAAAAGTATATTTATATTGTTATGAACAAGCCTAAAGGGGTGTTGTCTGCCTCTAATGATAAAAACCGCAAAACCGTGGTTGATTTGGTGCCGCCTGAACTTTCAAGAAGCGGCCTTTTCCCTGTCGGCAGGCTTGATAAGGACACTACGGGGCTTTTGCTTATAACCGACGACGGGCAGTTTGCCCATAGGGTGATTTCTCCGAAAAGTGATATCAAAAAGGTGTACGAGGTCCTGCTTGATGCTCCAATTCCGACCGATGCAGTGGAAAAATTTTCGGCGGGTGTTGTATTAGCGGACGGAACCAAATGTCTTCCCGCCGATTTAAAAATCATAGAGCCGCAAAAAGCAAGGGTGGAAATCAGAGAGGGTAAGTACCACCAAATAAAGCGGATGTTCGGCGTTTTGGATTTGGGAGTTAATCAGCTTAAAAGGCTGAGTGTAGGTGGCTTGACCCTGCCTAAGGAATTAAATGAGGGCGAATGCCGCGAGCTTACTGAAAGCGAGCTTAAAAATGTTGAGAAACGCTTCGTTCATAAATAGTTAATATATTTTTTAGTGCTTTTTGCCTATTTTTACTAAGTTTTTCATTCACTTTTGAGCATGGCGGTCAACATTGACAAAAAAATAGTTTGAGAATTGTTGATATTTTGCATAGAATTCACTTTTTGCATTTGATATAATAATATAGCAAAATTAGACCTTAGGAGGGTTATTTAATGGCAAGTTTATCACTTCGCAATGTTTACAAGAGATATCCTGGCGGCGTTACCGCTGTTTCGGACTTTAATCTCGAAATTAAGGACAAGGAATTTATAATTTTGGTTGGACCTTCGGGTTGCGGTAAGTCTACCACACTCCGTATGGTTGCCGGACTTGAAGAAATTTCCGAGGGTGAGGTTTACATCGGTGACCGTCTCGTTAATGATGTAGCACCTAAGGATAGAGATATTGCAATGGTTTTCCAGAACTATGCACTTTATCCCCACATGACAGTATTCGATAACATGGCATTCGGACTCAAGCTTCGTAAGACTCCTAAGGATGAGATTAAGCGTCGCGTTGAGGAAGCTGCCCGTATTCTTGATATTGAACACCTTTTAGAGCGTAAGCCTAAGGCTTTGTCCGGCGGTCAGCGTCAGCGTGTTGCTCTCGGCCGTGCTATCGTTCGTGAGCCTAAGGTATTCTTACTAGACGAGCCCCTATCCAACTTGGATGCTAAGCTTCGTGCACAGATGCGTACTGAGATTTCTAAGCTTCACCTTCGTTTGGGCACAACCTTTATCTACGTTACCCACGACCAGACCGAGGCTATGACAATGGGTACCCGTATCGTTGTTATGAAGAGCGGTCTTATTCAACAGGTTGATACTCCTCAAAATCTATATCTTTATCCTTGCAACCTATTCGTTGCAGGCTTTATCGGTTCTCCTCAGATGAACTTCATTGAATCCGTACTTCTTAAAGAGGGTAATGATTACTTTGTAGAGTATGGTACTGAGGATACTAAGACCCGCGCAGGCGTTAAGTTTAAGATTAAGCTTCCTGCAAGCAAGAATAAGGACAACTGCCTTGATGCTTATGTTGGTAAGGAAGTTATTATGGGTATCCGTCCTGAGGATGTTCACAACGAGGAGGAGCTTATCGCCCAATTCCCCGAGGGCAAGGTTGAGGCTAATGTTGAGGTTACCGAGCTTATGGGTGCTGAAACCTACCTCTACATGAACAGTGAGGGTCAATCCATTAATGCGCGTGTTGCTCCTACCAATACCGCAAAGCCCGGCGATAAGATTGTTATCACTATCGAGCCAGAGAAGATTCACCTATTTGATAAGGATACTGAGCTAACTATCACTAACTAATTAAAAAATTTTAAGAACTGCCGAAAGGCAGTTCTTTTTTATTGAAAAAGTTTTGTGTTTGTGGTATTATCATTATATATTAGAATTTTGGAGATATTATGATTAAAAAATTTTTAGAAACAGGAAAAATCGTGGGAACCCACGGTGTAAGAGGTATGGTGCGTGTTCAACCTTGGTGCGACAGCGCCGAGTTTTTAACCGGCTTTAAGTACCTTTATACCGATGACGAGGGTCGTAATAAACTTAAAATTGTGAACGCTAAACCTCACGGAAATGTGATTTTAATGACTATTGACGGCGTTGGGTCTATTGAGGATGCCGAACGGCTTCGCGGTAAGGTTATATATATTGACCGTAAGGATGTGAAACTGCCTGAGGGTAGATATTTTATTAGTGATATTTTGAATTGCGCCGTGACCGATGCCGATAGTGGCGAAATTTTAGGCATACTTTCTGATGTTACCGAAACAGGTGCTAATGATGTTTGGCATATTAAAAGAGGAGATAAGGAGTATCTTGTTCCCGCTATTGCTGATGTTATTGTTTCGGTAAAACCCGAGGAAAATTTTGTTTCAATTAGACCTTTAAAGGGGATTTTTGATAATGAGGATTGATATTTTAACCCTTTTTCCCGAAATGTGCGAGCGTGTTGTCAGCGAAAGTATTATTGGTCGTGCCAGAAAAAGCGGCAAGGTGGAAATTGTTTGCACTAATATCAGAGATTTTGCAGGCAATAAACATAATAAGGTTGACGATACACCCTACGGCGGCGGAATGGGAATGATAATGTCGGCAGAGCCGATTTATAACTGCTATAAAAGTCTTTACGGCGAAAATGAGGAAAAACCCTATTTGATTTATTTGTCGCCGAAGGGTGAGACTTTTACACAAAAGAGGGCAGTGGAGCTGTCAAAAAAGGAAAGAATTGTGTTGCTTTGCGGACATTATGAGGGTGTTGACCAGCGTGTCATTGACAAAATTGTTGATGAGGAGCTGTCGCTTGGTGACTATGTCTTGACAGGCGGTGAATTACCTGCTTTAACTGTTGCTGATGCAGTTTGCCGAATGTTGCCGGGGGTCTTGTCTGATGATTTGTGTTTTGAGGAGGAAAGCCATTTTTCGGGGCTTTTAGAGTATCCTCAGTATACAAAGCCGGCGGTTTGGCGTGAACAAGAGGTGCCCGAGGTACTATTGTCGGGAAATCATGCGAAAATTAATGACTGGCGAAAAATACAGTCATTGCTATTAACTATGAAAAAGCGTCCCGATATGCTAAGTGCAGAGGATTTATCAGAAGCGGATAAAAAACTGCTTAAAAAGAATGATTTTGAATTAACATAAAAAATAACTGGTAATTTTGCATAAATCTGAGGGTCGATTTAGGGCGTTTGTTGGAAAAACATTAGAACTTATTCACAAAGAATTGACTATTGCATTAAATGTGGTATAATACTAAAGTATCAAGTTAAATATTATGGTTTTGCCGTTTCAAGTGAAATTTAATTGTGAGGAGATTTTACAATGTGCGTTAAAGATGTTGTTATCCAAAATCAGGTTGGTTTGCATGCTCGCCCTGCAACCTTTTTCATCCAAAAGGCTAATGAATACAAGTCTTCTATTTGGGTAGAAAAAGAGGAGAGAAAGGTTAATGCCAAGAGTCTTTTAGGTGTTCTTTCTTTGGGCATCGTAGGCGGCACTTCCATTAAGATTATTGCTGACGGTGCTGATGAAAAGGATGCACTTGATGGTTTGGTAGCTTTGGTAGAGTCTGGCTTTACGGATTAATTTTGAACGACACAGTTAAGGGGTCGCAAATTTATCACGACCCCTTATTTTTTTGTTGACAAATCGTAAATTAGTGATATAATAATG
>JAFSGB010000008.1 GCA_017434895.1 Clostridia bacterium | reverse complement strand
TTGATGTTGACCGTGAAGCTCTTTCAGCTAAGGTAATCAGTCTTCCTAACAGAGACCAGATT
Organism: Clostridia bacterium; assembly: GCA_017434895.1. Lineage (GTDB taxonomy): Bacteria > Bacillota > Clostridia > Oscillospirales > Acutalibacteraceae > UBA737. The sequence continues at coordinate 2,671 of JAFSGB010000008.1, read as the reverse complement.
GAAGCTCCTGTTGAAGAGCAACTCATCGTCGAATTCTACTCTAAGTAATAATTGATGGTATTACATTTGATATCTTTCCGTACAAGATATTGAATATAAAAATAACAGTACGGAGAAACGGAGCTTTTAAATGATAGAAATTGAAAAGCCCAGAATAGACACTGTTGAAATGACTGCTGACGGTAAATACGGCAAGTTCGTTATGGAGCCGTTAGAGCGTGGCTATGCCACCACACTCGGCAACAGTATGAGAAGAGTTTTGCTCTCCATACTCCCCGGTGTTGCAGTGACAAATGTTAAGATTGACGGTGTAGTGCATGAATTTACAACCATCCCCGGTGTTAAAGAGGATGTTACTGAAATTATCCTTAACATTAAGGGCTTGATTGCAAAGCTTCATGCTGATACGGCAAAAAAGATTTACATTGAAGCAGAAGGTCCCTGTGTGATTACTGCCGCTTCAATTAAGGCTGATTCAGAGGTTGAAATTCTTAATCCCGATATGTATATCGCTACTTTGGCTGACGGTGCTACTCTTAATATGGAGATGACACTTGAACACGGTAGAGGTTATGTTCCGGCTGACCAGAATAAACCTGCTCAAAATATAATCGGCGTTATTCCCGTTGACTCTATTTATACACCTGTGCTCAAAGCTAATTTCTCGGTTGATAATACCCGTGTTGGTAATGTTACCGATAAAGGCAAGCTTACTCTCGAAGTTTGGACCGACGGTTCTCTCAAAGCTAACGAGGCAGTTTCTATGTCTGCTAAGGTTTTGATTGAGCATTTAGAGTTGTTCTTAGACCTCGCAGAAGGCGTTAGCGAAACTGAGAGCATTATGGCTGTTCAAGTTGACAACGAGAAGGAAAAAGTTCTCGACCTTACTATCGATGAACTTGATTTATCTGTTCGTAGCTTTAACTGCTTAAAGCGCGCAGGTATAAATACGGTTGAAGACCTTATCGGCAAGTCCGAAGAGGATATGATGAAGGTAAGAAATTTAGGCCGTAAGTCCCTTGAAGAAGTTATTGCCAAGTTAAATTCATTTGGCTTTACTCTAAAAAAGGAATCTGAATAAGGAGTGAATAGAAATGCCAGGTACCCGTAAACTCGGTAGAACCAGCGACCATAGAACTGCTATGCTTAGAGCAATGGTAACCTACTTGCTTGAAAACGGTAAGATTGAGACCACCGTTACTCGTGCAAAAGAAGTAAGATCTATGGCTGAAAAGTATATTACACTCGCTAAGACTAATACATTAGCAAGCAAGCGTCAGGCTTTCGCTTTCATTACTAAGGAAGAGGTTGTTGCTAAGCTTTACAACGAAATCGCGCCTAAGTATATGGAAACAAACGGTGGTTACTGCCGTATTATAAAGACCGGTCCGCGCCGCGGAGACGCTGCTGAGATGGCAATTATCGAGTTAATATAACTTAAAACATTTTTATGTTAATTTAGTGCTCACATTGTGTGAGTGTCGGTGAAATTTCATTTAGCGATTTATATATTCGCCAAGGCACTGATAATGTGTGTACTAAACTTGTAAAGGTAATAAAAAGCTTCCCGAAATTTCGGGAAGCTTTTTTGTATATCTAAGGATTTTTAATGTTAATTAAATGGGCGATAGACGGAATGCTTTCGCCTTGAAAACTCGAAGTAGGGGACATCAGCGCGCCTGTTGACATAAAAAGTATATTATTAAGCTGTTTTTCTCGCATACGCTTTAAAACATAAGAGCATAGAACTGAAGCACTGCAACCGCAGCCTGAACCGCCTGCATGAGTATCTTGTTTTTCGTGGTCAAAAATCATAAGGCCACAGTCGGTATGACGGCATTTTATATCAATCCCTTCTTTATCAAGTATTTGATATAAAAGATTTGTTCCAACCTCACCTAAGTCTCCTGTGAAAATCAGGTCGTAATCTTTTGGACCTGTTTTAGTATCTGCAAAAAAGTGCATTATAGTAGAGGCAGCAGCAGGGGAAAATGTCAAGAGAACACCATAAATTTTTATCATCCAAAAATTTCCTTTGATAATGCGGGTTTAAAGCACTTATGGTGTGAGTGCGGCTATGGGTAGGTAGATGTTAAACAAACACCATACGGCAATTTTGTTGTGCATTTTCAATAAAAAAAGGCCCTAATAAATTGACAGCAAATTTTGTGAACGAAAATTTTATGTCCAAAACGGATAGTTAAACCGCATTGACTTATCTATTTTCTTATGTTAAAATAATTTTGCAAGAAGGCGGTACGAGACTTTAAAGAGCCGTACATAAAGTGAGTTTGTTTGAATTAAGTTATGCAAGTGACTTACTTCAAATAAAAATGATTTATGTAACGCATTTTAATTTCTGGTGCTCGAAGAAAGCACACAGTCTATGTGGACTTTGTCGGGCTATAATTATACCTTCTTGTAGTAAATCACAAGGAGGTTGTTTTTTTGAACAACGAAATTTTAGCAGACATACAGTATCAGCTTGAATATGAATTTGACGAACCTAAATTACTTCGCCAGGCATTTACTCGCAAGTCATATTCTGAAGAGCACGACGGCAGTTACCACAACGAGGTTTTAGAATTCTACGGTGATAAAGCATTAGAATTCATTGTTATGAAAAAACTGTCTGAGCATTACGGAGAGCTGACACAAAACGGAAAATACT
>JAFSGB010000007.1 GCA_017434895.1 Clostridia bacterium | reverse complement strand
TTTCGCTGACTTACTTGCGACGCTTAACGATATACTTATCGCTAGCCTTATGCTTCTGACGGGTCTTGTAACCGAGGGTGGGTTTACCCCATGGGGTAACAGGACCGGGACGGCCGATGGGGGATTTACCCTCACCACCACCATGAGGGTGGTCACAGGGGTTCATTACAGAACCGCGAACTGTGGGTCTCCAACCCATGTGGCGTTTACGACCGGCTTTACCGTAGTTGATGTTAGCGTGCTCGGGGTTAGAAACAGTACCAACTGTTGCCATGCACTTAGCAGGAACATTGCGAAGCTCACCGGAAGGAAGACGAAGAAGCGCCATACCGTTTTCCTTAGCCATAAGCTGTGCCATGTTACCGGCGCTGCGGGCAAGCTGAGCACCCTTACCGGGATAAAGCTCAATATTGTGTAGGAAGGTACCAACGGGGATATTAACCAAAGGTAATGCATTACCGGGCTTAATATCTGCATCGGGACCGGAAACTACTGTATCTCCAACCTTTAATTCTTGAGGAGCGATAATGTAACGCTTCTCGCCGTCCTCGTACTGAACGAGGGCAATGAAAGCAGAACGGTTGGGGTCGTACTCTAGAGTAAGAACAGTTGCGGGGATGCCGAAACGCTCTCTCTTAAAGTCGATAATTCTGTACTTTCTGCGGTTACCGCCGCCTCTGTGACGAACGGTGATTCTGCCGTAGCTGTTTCTACCGGCATTTTTCTTAATAGCTGTAAGCAAACTTCTTTCGGGCGCAACCTTTGACAACACGGAGTAGTCCATAGTGGTCATATTACGGCGACCGTTAGTAGTCGGCTTATAATGTTTAATAGCCATTTCTAATTTCACTCTCCTATTTTGGCTTAGCGAAACTCCTTTGAGTTTCATACATCACCGGAAATCTTAGATTTCCAACAGACGGGTTCTTAGATTAGACCGTCAAAGAATTCGATGGGCTTGGAATCAGCCTTTAGAGTAACAATTGCTTTCTTCCACGAAGCGGTGTAGCCGCTGTAACGACCCATACGCTTTTCTTTGCCGCGAACGCTGATGGTATTTACCTTAGCTACCTCAACCTTGAAAAGCTTAGCTACAGCCTCGGCAATCTCGATTTTGTTAGCGTCCTTAGCTACCTTAAAGGTGTATTTCTTGTCGGCAATGCCTGACATGCTCTTTTCTGTAATAACAGGAGCAAGAATGATATCCTGTGCGGTTTTCATTATGCATATACCTCCTCAAGTTTTGCTACTGCTCCCTTAACGATTACCAATGTATCAGCATTGATTATGTCATAGGTGTTAATGGTGTTAACCTGAGCAGATTTAACGCCCTTGATGTTTGCAATGGACTTAACTGCGAAAGCGTTGTTGTCCTCAAGAACGATAAGTGCCTTTTTGCCGGCGCCGATTGCCTTTAAGCAATCTGCAACAGTCTTGGTCTTGAAGTTATCGAGCTTTAACTCGTCAAGAACAATCAAATTGTTCTCAAGCACCTTGTCAGACAAAGCAGAAAGAAGTGCTAACTTGCGAACCTTTTTGTTGAGAGAGTAAGAATAATCTCTCGGCTTGGGTGCGTGAACAATACCACCGTGTCTCCACTGAGGCGCTCTTGTAGAGCCCTGTCTTGCGTGGCCTGTACCCTTTTGTCTCCAAGGCTTTTTACCGCCGCCGGAAACCTCTGTACGGGTGAGAGTGGATTGTGTGCCTTGACGCTGATTTGCAAGGTAGTTAACAACTGCCATGTGCATAACTGCAGCATTAGGCTTAATTCCGAAGATAGCATCGCTTAATGTGATTTCGCCCACATTTTTGCCTGCCATATCGAGTACTGCTATATTAGGCATAATTCAAAACACTCCTTCCCTTAAGCTTTAACGCTATCGAAAAGAACTACGATACCGCCCTTGGGACCGGGAACGGCGCCCTTAACAGCGATTAGATTCTTTTCTGCGTCAACCTTAACTACACTCAGGTTTTGAACGGTTACGCGTTCATTACCGAGATGTCCTGCCATTTTCTTGCCCTTGAAAACTCTTGACGGGCTGGAGCAGGCGCCAAGTGAACCGCCGTGGCGGTGAACAGGACCTGTACCGTGAGACTCTTTAAGTCTGCCAAAGTTCCAACGCTTAATGGTACCGGCATAGCCTTTACCCTTGGAAGTACCTCTTACGTCAACAGCGTCACCCTCTGCAAAAACATCAGCCTTAATAATATCGCCAACATTCATAGCGCTTGTATCCTCAAAACGGAACTCTCTGAGTACCTTTTTGGGAGCAACGTCGCCCTTTGCAAAGTGACCCTTCTGGGGCTTGTTTACCTTTGAAGCCTTTAAATCGCCGTAGCCGATTTGTACTGCTTCATAACCGTCATTCTCGGTTGTTTTCTTCTGTGCAATAACACAGGGGCCTGCTTCAATAACAGTAACCGGAACAACATTTCCGTTTGCGTCAAAAAGCTGGGTCATACCAAGCTTCTTGCCAACGATGCCTTTTTGCATTTTCTTTTCCTCCTATTGGTTATTGGTTGGGATTTCCCAACATGACCGTAAGTGTGAATCGGACACCTTAATATATATCGTAGGGACAGGCGCCCTCGACTGTCCGCACATTATTATATATTAGAGTTTAATCTCGATTTCAACACCGGCGGGAAGCTCAAGACCGGTCAAAGCTTCAACAGTTTTGTTGGAAGGTCTGATTACGTCAATAAGCCTTTTGTGTGTCCTCATCTCGAACTGCTCGCGGCTGTCCTTATACTTGTGAACAGCACGAAGGATTGTAACAACCTCTTTTTCAGTAGGTAGCGGTACTGGACCGGATACTCTAGCGCCTGTACGTTTAGCGGTTTCCACTATTTTTTCAGCGGACTGGTCTACAAGTGCGTGGTCGTAACCCTTGATTCTGATGCGGATTTTTTCTTTCACTGCCATGTGAATTTCGCCTCCTTAAGTAGTTGGCGGGCAAAACTTACAACGAACCGCGTGTTTCATTTGGGTCCATTATAAAACCGGTACTGGCTGGGGTCACAGTCAATTCCGGACAGCCAATCGCTTGGCCGTTGTGCTCAGAGTTCGCAAGTACTCCTCACACTCCTAAGTTCTTTCGCCCGGTTTAAAATCGGACATACTCCGTGGAAATTTCCCCGTTCTAGACGGGCCACCTCCCACATCAACGCATGTTTTACGCCATACTTTCACAGCGTACCTTGGTATGATAACACATTCCATTCCCAATTGCAAGCATTTTTTTGCAGAAATTTCAAAAATCTTTTCATCATACAATATATAGGGATGTTCTCTATTTTCAGACACAAAAAATCCGCCCCTAAACAGGTCAAGGACAAGATAATTGTCGTTTAAGGGGGATAAGGTGACAGAGAAGATACTCAAAAAAGAGCAACAAGCAAAACAAAAGGCTACTTTTGGGAGACACTTCGTAAAGAAGTGTTCTCCCAATTTTCTTTTTATATAAAAATTGACACTTTCAACTTGAAAGTGTCATAGTGGGTTACATACTTTGATTTTATACCCATCTCAAAGATAATATAACTCGCCTCTGGCGAATATAACTGAGGCGCACTTCCTTACAGAGTGCATCTCTTTAAGTAGTCTTTTTGTTATTTATCATTTCAATAGCATAGCGATATACCATATTTCTTTTTTCTCTTTTGAGATAAAATAAAGTTCGCCTAAGGATTTTAAGCTCTGCATCAGATATATTCTCTAAAAATTCATATCTTTTTGTGTCCGGTGGTATTACCTCAACATCTTTTTCGGTTTTCATTCCGTACAGAAGATACTCTGTACTAATATTCAAAATCCCAGACAAAAATTTCAAGGTTTCGCATGTGATATAGCCCTTTCTCTCCATTTGAGAATAGGTGCTGGTTTTTATCCCCAAACTTTCAGCTACGCGGGATTGGTTAAAACCCAGTTAACTTCTCCTCATTCTTATTCTTTTATTTATAGCAAAATCACGATTTAGCATTTATACCCCTCAAAATTAAAAAAGTGTGTGCAACCGAAGCTACACACACCGAAAAATGCTTGACTCCGATTTGCTACCACACAAAACTCCACACTCCACACAGAAATGCGAAATAAGAAGTCAGCACTTTTACCAAAGTAAAATGCCCTCTTCTGTGTGGGAAAATACATTTTAGAGTTTTATGTGGTGAACACATTATAACACGAATTTTATAAATTGTAAAGTATCTAAAAAATTAAAGCATATCAGGAAGAAAAAACACGAAAAACGCAACCGCTTTTTTCTGCTATGTGCGATTTAATATTAATGTTAACCTATGCACAGTATCCTAAAGCATTTATTGACAAATATTTGAATTAGCTACTGCAAAAATATATTTCTAACATACCCAACCGTTTGATTGTAGCCGACAAGTGACCAGTCGGGGAGATTAGCATAGACAGTAACCTCACTACCGTTGGGGATACTGCCCACAATTGCCGCCGAGGTTGAAGGATTATATCTAACATTGAGATTAGACCCGCTCGTCGCAACATTGGCTACATATATAGGTTGGGGATAGTTGAAGGGGATACCGAAATACTCGGTAAGGGAAAGCACCAAGTTTTCCGCAATGGCATTTACATTACTTCTAATCCACTGCGCATCCAGTGGATTGTCGTGGTAGCCGATTTCCACAAGAACGCTCGGCGCCTTAGTCCGCCGTACTTCACCTAAAGAGGTGGTTGGCACGATTTTCGTTGCATTTGGCAAGGGATAAATAAGCTGTAAATTTCTTGCCACAATCTCGGCAAAGCGTTTGCCGTTAACACTTTGTGGGTAATAGTACGCCTCCACTCCCCGAGCGTTACCCGTGCTTGAAGCGTTAGAATGAAGCGCAAAATGTAAATCGTAATTTCCTTGGTTTGACTGTGCGATAGAGCTTGCCGCCGTCATATCAGGGGTATTGCGGACAAACCTTATTCCGCTTGCCGCCAAATACGGTTCCATTGCATCTGCAATTAAGTTCATATACTGTTCCTCGTTGCCCCCACCCGCATAGGGGTTAAATTCTTGTGTTGAGGGACTTAAATAAATAATCGGCATAAAAAAATCACCCATTAAACCTTATGAGGCTTTTGGGTGATTTATGTTAATTTATAATACCTAAAGCTTGAGCTTCGTCTTTTACCACCGATAAGAACCAGCAGTAGAGTGCCTCTCCCAGCTCTTGGTAAATGGGGTCGCCGTCGTGTGAACAAAGCATTGCAAAGGTTTGACCTATACGTCGCTCAACCTCACTGCCACGGCGGAAAGCTAAGTAGTAAAAGGAAAATGCACCGTTATCCTGTGCAGTTACATAATGCTTAGGGTCATTTTTCTTTACTGTGTCCAAAAAGCTTTTTTGGGCAAGACCGCCGACACTGTCATTTTCGCAAAGGGTCTCAAACCCAACCGACGCCGCAAAGGATAAAAGCATTCGTCTTTGAGAAAGCATTTCGAGGTTTGACTCCCGTTCTCCCATTTCTGACTTCACAATATCCTTTATAAACTTTTGCGCCACAGCTTCACCCCAACGTTTTGCCACGGTGATTTCTTCTCTTGAAAGCTTTTTTTCATCATCGGACTTAAAGCTATTCTGTATTACACTTGCAGAGGGCCTGTCCCCCGCAATTTTAATATCATTATCCGAATACATTTTCTCACCTCTTTAAAGCAATTATATGCGATTAAAGCTCCTTTAATGCCTCGGCAAGTTGAGCGGGGCAAGAGGTATTTTTAAATCCGCACTTTATATCCTTTAATTTTTGAATAACATCCTCTACACGCATTCCCTCAACCAGTACGGAAATACCCTTTGTGTTACCGTTACAGCCACCGTCAAACTTAACCTTTTTAACGATGCCGTCCTCCACCTCTATATTAATCTGCCTTGAGCAGACTCCTTTAGTTTTATATGTGATTTCCATTTAAAATATTCCTATCTATCCTTAAATTTGTTGGAACGAACAGGGTGACGAAGCTTACGAAGTGCCTTTGCCTCAATCTGACGGATACGCTCACGGGTTACATTAAACTCCATACCAACCTCTTCAAGAGTATGGCATCTGCCGTCCTTTAGTCCAAAGCGCAGACGGATAACCGCCTCCTCCCTTGGGGTAAGAGTTTTAAGCACACTGTCGATATCCTCATTGGTAATGGACTTAAGTGCAGCTTCGTCAGGGGAAAGAGCATCCTCGTCACGGATAAAGTCCATAAGCTTGGAATCCTCCTCTGGGCCGATTGGCGTTTCCATTGAAACCGGCTCTTGAGCCACTCTCATAATTTCGCGAACACGCTCAACAGGTAAATCCATTTTTTCAGCAATCAGTTCCTCACTGGGATCCATTCCGTTTTCGTGTAGCAGCTGACTCTGGATTTTCTTAAGTCTGTTAATGGTTTCAACCATGTGAACCGGTATACGAATAGTTCTCGCTTGGTCGGCAATAGCACGGGTAATTGCCTGCCTAATCCACCATGTAGCATAGGTAGAAAACTTAAATCCCTTTGTATGGTCAAACTTGTCAACCGCCTTAATAAGACCTACATTACCCTCTTGAATAAGGTCAAGGAAATACATTCCTCTACCGACATATTTTTTAGCAATACTTACAACTAAACGCAAATTCGCCTCGGTCAGCCTTTTCTTTGCATATTCGTCACCTTCGGTAATTTTAATTGCAAGCTCAACCTCCTCGTCACCAGAAAGGAGAGGTACACGTCCGATTTCACGAAGATAAACCTTAACGGGGTCATCGAGCGAAATATTTTCGAAGCTCATATCCTCGCTCAGCTTATCAACGTCCATTTCCTCGAGCTTTAGTTCATCATCTGTAGGTTCCTCATCGAAATCAAGCTCCAAAGCGGGAGGCTCTGCAAAAAGCTCGTCCAAATCCTCGGGTGCATTTTCAATATCGTCAATGCTCTCGCCTTTTTCCTCCTCTGTCTCTGCGGGCTGAACTGTTACTTCCTCTATAATATCCTTTTTATCGTTTTCACTCATAATTTAATTCCCCTTTTGTTTTTTATCTATAATGTTTTGGAGTCCCTTTGCCCATTCCTCAACAGAAGCGTCGGTGTTTCGGGACATTTCGAGTCTTTGTTTTTCACCCAATATTACATTTATGCAGTCATTTAATACACGCTTGGGATTTTGACCCGCCTTATTGCCGTTTTGAAGCGAAACTAAAAGCCCCAATTCTGCCGGCAAAAGCTTTTGAGCAAAAAGTGATACATCAAGCGCCCTGTCCTCCTCAACTGCCTTTACGATTATTTCGTAAATTCGGCGATTAAGTGAGGTTATCATATTTTCGGGCGGTAGCTTTTCCACTGCCCACTTACAGAAATCGGGATGTTGCAAGAGAACCGCAATAAGACTTTCCTCGGCGGCGGTTCCTTTAATGGAATTTCGTCTTTCGGGATTAACATCGTCCTTATTATACTTTGGTCTTATTATGTCCGCAATTTCCTTTTTTTCTTTAACCCTTACAAATTTTCGCCGTAGCTCCTCTACCTTTGTATTAAGGGCGGTTCGGGAAACTCCGTACTTGTCACAAAGTCTGCCGATATAAATATCTCTAATCATAACATCGTTTTGCTCGGCGATAATTTCGGCAGCGGCGGCGAGATATTTAAGCTTACCGTCGTCGGCATCAAGGTCAATACCCTTTGCCGCCATTAAAAGCTTATATTCAATATCACTAACCGCACCGTCAAGCAAAGCTCTAAAACGGTCTGGACCATTCTTTTTAATAAATTCGTCAGGGTCCTTGCCGTTGGGTATGCTGATAACCCTTACCTTAAGCCCCGTTTTTTCAAGTATGCCTGCGGCTCTTTTTATCGCCTTTTGACCCGCCTCGTCGGCATCCATTGTAAGTATTATTTCCTTGGTGTAGCGGGAAAGCAATGATGCCTGCTCCTCGGTAAAGGCGGTACCCATAGGTGCTACAGTATTGGGGAAGCCCGCTTGGTGAAGCGAAATAACATCCATATTGCCTTCAACCAAAATCATACGTTCGGCGCAGTGGTTTTTGGCAATGTTAATACCAAAAAGATTTATGCTTTTTTTATAAACCGGTGTATCCGAGGTGTTAACATACTTTCCGCCCTGCTTGTCCTCCCCCGGCATTGCCCGTCCGCTAAAGCCAACCACATTTCCCCTAATATTAATAATTGGGAACATAACACGCTTTCTAAAGCGGTCATAGTAGCTTCCACGGTTGCTTTTGGCGATAACATTGGCGGTAAGCATTTCATCAATCGAATAACCCTTGGCTTTTAGGTGATTAATAAGTGCATCCCAACTGTCAGGTGCGGCACCGAGACCAAACTTTTTAATAGTAGAAAGGCTAAGACCCCTGCCTAAAAGGTAGTTTCTTGCCCAAGCACCGGCGTCACTCATTAAATATTCATGATAAAATCTTCCCGTTTCTCTGTTTATATCGTAAATGCGGTTTTTAAGGCGTTGCATTGAATCATCATAACCGTTGTCCGGTAAGCTGATTCCCGATTTTTCAGCCAAAAGCTTAACGGACTCTATATAATTTAAATTTTCTATAAGTCCGGTAAAGGTAAAAACATCACCGCCCACACCGCAACCGAAGCAGTAAAAGGAAGACGTTTCGGGGTAAACCGTAAATGAAGGGGTCTTTTCTCCGTGAAAAGGACAAAGCCCTACGAGATTTTTCCCTCTGCGATTTAGCGTTACATATTGAGAAATAACCGTTTCAATATCGTTACGGTATCTGATTTCATTTAAAACATCCTCGGGTATTGCCATTTTTCACCCTCCCTTTTCGTAATTCGTAATGCGTAATTTTGGTGTGCCTTGCGACACTGCCTTCTAACATCTAAAATATACAATCTAATATCTAAATTCCCCACGATTTTGGGATATAGATATCGGAATAAACCGTCATAGCGTAGTGGTCAGTCATACCGGCGATATAATCCACAACAGCCCGTTCTTTTCCCTCGTTTTCCAAAACAGTTTTAAACTCGCTGCCCATTTTTTCGGGGTTTTGCAAAAAGTATCTGTAAAGACCCTCGATAATACCTAAAACCTTGGATTCCTCAGACTTGGCTTTGGGATTTTTGTAAACCGCCGCGAACAAAAACTTGTGAAGCATTTCGTAGTACTTCTCGGTTTCGGCATCCATTAAAATATCGTTGTAGCTGTTTTGCACCAAGGAATTAACAAGACTTGTAATTCTGGCACTTTTGCTGTTACCCAGATTATCGCAAATTTCCTTTGGAATGTCACGGTAGCTTATAATTCCTCCGCGGACTGCATCATCTATATCGTGATTTATATAGGCTATTCTGTCGGCAAAGCGTACAATTCTGCCCTCTAAGGTTTTTGCCCATTCGTCCTTGGTGTGGCATTTAATACCGTCAAGCACCTCGGCAGTAAGATTAAGACCCTCGCCGTTCTTTTCCAATCTTTCGCAAACGCGGACACTTTGTTCAAAGTGTGTAAAGCCACCCTCATAAAGACTGTTGATTGCCCTTTCCCCTGCGTGTCCAAATGGGGTATGACCCAAATCATGTCCCAAGGATATTGCCTCGGTCAAATCCTCGTTGAGTCTTAGCGCCCTTGCCACTGTGCGGGCAATTTGTGACACCTCAAGTGTGTGGGTCAAGCGGGTACGGTAATGGTCAAGCTCGGGAGACAAAAAAACCTGAGTCTTATGCTTTAAGCGTCTGAAGGCACGGCAATGAATAATACGGTCGCGGTCACGCTGAAAGTCAGTACGCAGAGGACATTTTTCCTCAGGTACTGCCCTGCCGAGAGTATCTGCCGAAAAGCAGGCATTCGCCGACAGTATAAGTCGCTCATTTTGTTCCGTGATTTCTCTTATACTTGCCATTTTTCACCCTCCTCAATTAATATATTAGTCTTTTTTGTCGAAATACCTTTATTTTTTAAAAATTTTTTAAAGAGGCATCCTATTTATGTTTCCCTTACGGCGAATGATTCTGTTTTGCCGTTATATAATACAATGTTTTTTCTTTACATAAAAAACGGAGACAACCTCTTTACGAAGCGTCTCCAATATAACATCTTTTAATTATCTATATTCAAAGCATCGTAAAGCTTTTTGGTTTTTTCTGCCTTTTCGTGCTCTACATTGGCAGTTAAGCTTTTTTCCTTAAGCTTTCGTTCCATTGTTCCGCCAAAGGCAATGTCAAACCACCGTCTTACCTCATAAAAAGGCAATAAAATTTTGTACTTTTCCAAGGCGGGATACCAGAATTTAAGCTCGCGGTAAGGCTTCCACAGTTTTTTAAAGTTAAATACACCTGCATTGCCTTCGGCGGCGCCGTTTACAGCCGCCCTGTTGACAATATTTCCGTAAACGCCTCCGAAAAGTATAAATTCCGATAAAAGTCGGGTTTCCTCTTGGTGTTCACCGTCGCCGAACCAAACCTCCGACATTTTTTCGGATAGCTTGGCAAACTTATAAACTCCGCCCTCTTTTAACAGCTTTTCTCGTTTTTCCCTAACAAAGGAAATTCTGTTATTCAGTATCCACAAATCCAAAAAGGTTCTTACCCCGCACCCGCCGTTTTTAAAATGCTTTACCATATGGGCGATGTGGTAAAAATAAAACATTTCATCGGTCATTATGTGATGAAAGCTTGTACCTTCCTTTAAAAGGGTATTATCCCAAATATTTTTAAGCACACTGTTAATTTTCGGGAAGCGGTAGTCCTCGATCAAATCAAAATGAAGCTCGATATGGAGTCCCGATTTTGTTTTAAAGGAAACGTCGTGAGAACTGTAAGAGCCCCTATCAAAACCTAGGTCGGTTTCGAAAACCTCGCAAGCCTTTTCCAAATCCGTTTTTTCCACAAAAACATCAATATCACAGCTTGTCCTCATCCAAGCCTCGGGATAATAAGCCCTTAAAACCGAACCCTTAAGAGGAATAAAATGAATTTCAGCTCTTTCTAAAGCCTCGCACACTCTTTTTAGCTCATAATTTATCTGCTCGTAGCGGTAAACCGCCATAAAAACAGAGTTTTCAAAGCTTTTGCCAATTTTAGTTTCGGGTAAAAGCTTGTTTTTTTGCAAAGCATAACCCACAAGGTGGGTTAAATCGTGCTTACTTGAAATTTCGAAAAGGGAAATTAAATCATTCTGGGTCAGCTCTAAATCAAGGGCGGTGCCATTGACCCCCGAGCTTAACGCTAACATTAATTTTTTTTCCACAAAAGCCTAATCTCTCCTAAAAATATCTCTGGTATAAACCTTATCACTAACATCGTCAAGACAAATATCATACCGATTTGCAATAATAGCGTCGCACATTGTTTTAAATTTATCCAAATCGTTCACAATTTCACTGCCGAAAAAGGTCTCTCCATTCTTAAGGGTGGGTTCATAAATTACAACCGTAGCGCCCTTTGCCTTAATTCGCTTCATAACCCCTTGAATGGAGCTTTGACGGAAATTGTCAGAATTTGACTTCATAGTAAGTCTGTAAACGCCGATTGTAACATTCTTTTCCCTTGCCATATCGTAGGTGTTGGCATCCTCGTAGGAATAATAACCCGCTTGGCTTAACACTCTGTCGGCAATGAAATCTTTTCGGGTTCGGTTGCTTTCCACAATAGCCGACATCATATTTTGAGGCACATCTGCATAGTTTGCAAGCAACTGCTTAGTGTCCTTAGGAAGACAGTAACCGCCATATCCAAAAGACGGATTGTTGTAATGAGAGCCGATTCTCGGGTCAAGACAAACCCCGTCAATTATAGCCTTGGTGTCAAGACCTTTCATTTCAGCATAGGTGTCAAGCTCGTTAAAATAGCTTACTCTAAGAGCTAGGTAGGTGTTGGCAAAAAGCTTTACTGCCTCCGCCTCGGTAAAGCCCATAAAAAGAGTATCAATCTCCTCTTTTTCGGCGCCCTCCTTTAAAAGGTCGGCAAAAATATGAGCCGCTTCAACTAATTTTTGGTCTGCCATATCTGTGCCCACAATAATTCTTGAGGGGTAAAGATTGTCGTAAAGCGCCTTTGACTCCCGCAAAAATTCGGGGCTAAAAATAATATTTGCAGTATTGTACTTTTCTCTGACCGATGCAGTATAGCCTACGGGAATGGTAGATTTTATAACTATAATTGCATTGGGATTAACCTTGAGCACCGTTTCGATTACATTTTCAACTGCTGAGGTATCAAAGAAATTTTTTATACTGTCATAATTTGTAGGAGCGGCAATAACCACAAAATCGGCGTCACTGTAAGCCGACTCGCCGTTAAGAGTAGCAGTAAGGTCAAGCTCCTTTTCAGAAAGATATTTTTCAATATATTCATCTTGAATAGGGGACTTTCTCCTGTTTATTAGCTCCACCTTTTCTGGGACTATGTCAACCGCGGTTACTTTGTGATGTTGAGAAAGCAACACCGCAATGGAAAGACCAACATAACCCGTTCCTGCTACTGCAATTTTATAGGTTTTCATAAAACTACCTCCCATTTTAGGATAAATCTATTTATCAAACTCACCCATCATATCAATAGACGCAAAATCTTTTAATGGTAACTTAACGGGTTTGCCGGTTTTTTGACTCTTGTAGATTGCTAAAACCGTCTCCACCGCATTTCTGCCGGCAACCGCATTAACATAAGGCTCACGGTCGGTTTTAATAGCATCAATCACATCGGCAAAAAGACTTGTGTGGCCGTTGCCGTAAACATTGCTTGTTGCTTCTTTAAGTCCTTGCCTTTCGCCGTCGGCAGTGTCCTCGTCGGCGAACTGCCAAACATCAATGTTATTTGTCGACTTTCCGCCAAGCTTTACGGTTCCTGTCTCGCCGAAAATGTAAAGGGTTTCCTCCAAATTTTTGGGATACACATTAACAGTTCCCTCAACCGTACCAATAGCGCCGTTTTTAAACTTTAGGATTGCGGTGCCTAAATCCTCTGCTTCTAAATAATCGTGGAACTGCTGGGCGGTTACTCCGTAAACCTCCTCAACCTCGTCACCTAACATCCAACGAAGTAAATCTATTCCGTGTATGCACTGGTTCATAAGCGCACCGCCGTCTGATGCCCACTTGCCACGCCAAGGCGCTTGGTCGTAGTAATCCCTATTGCGGTTCCATCTAACGTGAATTGTCCCGTGGGACAAAACTCCAAAGCGGTCAGCCTCCAAAGCCTTTCTTGTCTCCTGAACGGCAATATTAAATCGGTTTTGGTGGCAAGCAGACACCTTAACACCGTATTCCTTTGCCTTTTCAATAATTAAATTAGCATCCTTAATGCTCATAGCAATAGGCTTTTCAATAATCAAATTGATCCTGTTCTTTATGCAGTAAAGGGCGATTTCAGCGTGAACACCGCTTTCGGTAGCAATACTCACAAGCTCCAAATCGTTATCTCTTACCATCTGCTTATAATCGGTGTATCTTTTAATTTCGGTGTTATTTTCAAGGGAATGCTTTGCCAAAAGCTTCTCCATATTCTCGGGTACGATATCGCAAACCGCCACTAACTCTAAGCCGTTATTTTTAGCAGCTGTTATATGATTTGTAGAAATTCTGCCGCAGCCTATAAGTGCATATTTCATTTGTTTAACCCTCTTTTTGGAAGTAATTTAATATTGTTTCTATTACCTTTTCCTGCTCCTTATCGGTAAGGTATGGTGAAAATGGTATCCCAAAGTTACACTGGGCATATTTTGTGGCATTGGGGAAGTTTTCATTATTGTAAGCTTCAAACACATCCATTTTGTGCATTTCCTTGGGGTAATATATAAGTGACGGAATATCATTATTTTTGAGCGCCTTTATAATACCATCCCGTTGTTCACAGCTTTCAGCTAAAAGGACATACTGCGCATAAGCACTTTTGCAGTTTTCTTCAATTTTAGGAACTTCCAAAACATCCTTTAAAGCCTCGTTGTATCTTTGCGCTATTATTTGACGCTTGTCCATTTCTTTTTCAAGCACCGTCATTTTAGCAAGCAGAACACCCGCTTGAACAGTATCTAAACGGGAATTCATACCAATTCTTACATTATCGTACTTACTGCTTCCCTTACCGTGGGTTTTAAGGGAACTTAAAAGCTTGGCTATTTCCTCACTGTCGGTAAAAACGGCGCCGCCGTCACCATAACAGCCAAGAGGCTTTGAGGGGAAAAAGCTGGTAGTTGAAATATCACCGAAGCTTCCGCACCTTTTACCCTTATACACAGCGCCTATGCCTTGAGCCGCATCCTCAATTAAAACGAGACCGTATTTACTACAAATTCGGGTAATTTCCTCCACATCGGCGGGGTTGCCCAAAAAGTCCACCATAACAACCGCTTTAGGGTTAAGCTTGCCCTCGGCAATGGTTTTTTCAATCGCATTTTCAAGGCAAACGGGGTCGATATTGTAGGTTTCGCGGTCAATATCGCAAAAAATAGGGGTGGCGCCCAACATACAGGCCGGCTCGATAGAAGCAATAAAGGTCATATCGGGACAAAATACAGCGTCCCCCTCCCCTACACCGTAGGCAAGAAAAGCGAGCATTAACGCATCTGTGCCGTTAGCGCAAGAAACACAGTATTTTCTGCCCACAAACTGCGCAAGCTTATTTTCAAGCTCGCCCACCTCTTTGCCACCGATAAATCTGGCGTCAGTCATAATTTCCTCAAGCATCTTGTCAATCATAGGCTTAAGAGCATTATACTGTGCCTTTAAATTTATAAATTCCATAAAGCTTCTCCTCTAGCAGTTTTTTATCAACATTTTAACCGCGTTAACTGTAAATTTCTTTGCCTCATTAAAGGCATCTGTTTTTCGGTAGCAAAGCCAAATTATTAAATTCGGCACTATAACACAAATAGGCAGTCTTGCAATCAAGGTTAAAATCGGACTAAAATTAATAAATGAGCAAATGCCATAGGTAATAGAGGTAACTGTCAGTGTTACCAATGCGCTAAATATCTGTTTTAAAATATACTCTCTCATAGAGCGTTTAAAATAAAATTTAAATAGAATTTTTCCGCCCCAGTAAAAGTTTATGAAAATCAATGTAAGCACCGTTGCCAAAACTGCGCCGTAAAGTCCGAAAATCTTAACTAATAAAATATTTAAAATAATGTTTGCCGCCGCTTCAACAATAGGTCTCACCCTATCCTCCCACCAAAGACCGGCGGCGGTTCTGTAAAGATAGACCATATCACCCATTGTTTGCGCATAAAAATACAACGACATTACCGCCACAATTCCGAAAGGAAGCAGCGACTCTTTACCCAACCACAAGGTCATAAAGGGTTGAATAAGACAGGTGATACACACCGTGCAAAAGGCAGATAACCACATATATAAAAATACAAATTTGTTAAAATCCTTGTAATTGGCCTCAGGGTCTTTTTCAATAATACTGTCACCCACACTGGCGGTAACCGAGGAATGAATTATTGCAAGCACACCCAAAACCGAGCTTATAATCATAAAATAGTTTTGATATCTTGTAAGGAGAACTAACCCTAAGAACATAGAGATTATAAGACTGTTAAAGGAGGAACGCGTGGTACTGGAAAATTTGTAAAGCATAATGCCGATAACACGCTTTTTAATCTTATCCTTAACATCCTTTGAAACCGTACCCCTAGGAGTAATTTCTGGGTAAAGCTTACGGGAAATTATCTCATAGCTTATATTCATTAAAAGGGTGGTTGCAGGAATCAAAACCGCATAAAGATAAAAGCTTTCAAAAACCACCATCACCCCTATTTGCAAGGCGTAAAGCAGAATATTGGTAACAGTCATAATTTGGCTTATAATGTCGCTTCGCTGATAAGCCGTCATTAGGGATGATTTGTAGGCAAACATAAAGTAGCTTACAACCGTATTGCTCAGGTATATAAGATACAAAGTATAAATATTTATACCATTAGGCACTGCGCCCTTAATGAAATGCTCCAAAAAGGGCAAAAGACAAAGTCCTACACCTAAAATCACTGCGCCGATAAGTGAATAAATCTTTTTGTAAAGGTTCAAAAGTGCGCAAATTTGTTGGTTATCGCCCTTATTTATAGGCTCGTACATACAGTAAACCATAGCAAAGCCAAAGCCCAATTCTGCCAAAGACAAAATTGAGAGTATGGATGTAAAAAGACTGCTAAGACCTGTGTATTCCTCCCCTAGCTTCATTATCATAACGCTTCTGACAATAAAAGGGAAAACTATCATTACAATCTTTTGAATACATGCCCATATTATATTTCTGACTGAGTTTACTGTTCTTGATTTAGGCATAGCTGTTCCTTTATCTGCTTTTTAATAAAATCTTTTCTATTTTTTCATTTTGGTATTTCCGTGCATATTTATCGGTGTTAATATTTGGGTCTAACACTGTAAGACCGCGATCGATTATATCCTTTATTGCCGACTCCACTTCTGCCTTGGTTTGGCAAACATAACCATTTTTAAAACTTTTTATGAGCTTTGCCAACGGTATATCCTCAGGTGTTACCGCCACAATAGGCTTATTCCAAAATATGTAATCGTAAATTTTAGTGCCCACATCATCGGGGCTTGTGTCCTCTACCACAAAAAAGTCTGCGCTTCCAAGAAGCTTCATTCCTTCGGAATATTCTTTAAGCCCTTTCGGGTCATAAACTCCACTGTCAAGGTCATTTTCCTTAATACAATCCAAAATACAGGGGTAGGTAATTCCAATGTGTATAAGGCTTATATTAATACCGTCTTTTCTAAGAGAATCCATAGCCAAAAGCAGTGCAGAAGCACGCTCGCGGCTGTAATACATAAACTTGCCGAAAACCGCTCCCTTAATGCCCTGTGTTTTTTCGGCGGGAAGCATTCCGTTGAGCTTTACCTCATCGTAGCCGTTAGTCGCAACAGCAAGCTTCTCATCTTTTAAACCATAAGCACTCTGCATCTTTTCGCGGTCAATTTCACTGATACATATTATATGTTCTGCCTCTAATACCGCATTTTTTTCTCTTCTTAAAATAATTCCCTTATAGATATTTTTAATTATTTCCTTCCAAAAAACCGGCTTTTCCTCATTTCCGAGGCGGGGTCGGTAATTAAGAGCGCCCAAATCTCTAAAATCAAGGACATAGGGAATTTTAAGTTTTGATTTCAGCATAGGCATTGCTTTAAGGGTAAAGTAAGGCCCGCAGGTAGTAAGGGCAATATCAAAACTTTCGCCCTTTAAAAGCTTTGGTAAATCCCGTTTAAACTGAATACCGTCCAAAATATCCGAAATAAAGGGTAGTCTTTTCGACTTACAGCTAAAGCCTATAACCTTAACACCCTTCGGCACCGTACTGCTAAGCTCAGCCTCCTTATACATTGTAAGGAGCATTTCTCTTGAATAGCAAAGCACCGTAACCTTATGACCCATTGATACTAAATGTCTTGAAAGACTTACCATTCTAACCGAAGGCACCTCACTGCTGGGCGCGAAGTAGGGCGCAATTAATAGTACATTCATTCTGTCACCTATTTATAATATAATCCTCACCCAAAAGCATATCTGCAAAGGGGGGAGTGAAATTCTGTCCGCCACCGGCTGGGGTAAAGGTCATTTCACCGAAGCGGATTGTACCGTCATCCAGTCGGTACAAGTCCACCCTTACATAAGGGAAGCCAACAGAGAGAGTTTCGGCAACCATAATCATTTCATCCAAATTATCAGGCCTTGGCAAATTCTCGGTAATCATTGGATGGTCGTGAACAAAAGGAAGCTTATTCCAATTGGTATCAAAATACGCCATTCTAAGTTCTCTTTTTCGGTCACTTAAAAATTGTATATATTTAGCCTTTCCGCCGTAGCAATAGAATTTGTAATCGTACAAATCCTTACCGGCGTTTTCCATATATTCCTCGGCAATAATTCTGGGCTTAATGTCCTTATACTGTAACTCAAAAGAAAAGTAGGCATAATTAGTATTCATCCATTTATCAATTTTTTCCTTTGCCGTCAAAACATTAAATTTTTCTTTGTCCTCTACGATAATGTTACAGGCTGTTCCGTGGGTGCATTTAAGCGCAAATTTTTGCGGAAAATCAGTAAAATCAATATCGTCAAAGCTTTCCCAAACACCGATTATAGGGGTTAAATACTTTTCGCCGATTTTATCGGCAACCCACTGCCTTACCGCAAGCTTGTCCGAAAGGGTTGTCCTTAAAGGGTCACGGTCATAAAGCTTGCTCCACTGGATTTTTTGGGTGAAGGTTTTTGGAGCTTTAAAATCTACCTTGTCACCCGTTGTGGCATGGTACAATTTTCCAAGTTCTCTTTCCATTTCTTTACCCTCTAGGGTGGGATATAGCTTCATTTTTCTTTCTACTGCGGTTTCTTTTCTTTTAAATCCCACATAAGCGCCGAGATAATCAAAAATGTAACCTATTCCGTAATAATTTACTCTGGCGAAAAACTGCCTAATCCGTCTTTTTACAAGGGGTTTATTCATTATGAATTACTCACCCTTTCCCATTCGTCTATCAAAATCTTTTCAATTTGCGGATAATATTCAAAGATATTATTAAGTTG
This sequence comes from Clostridia bacterium, assembly GCA_017434895.1. Classification (GTDB taxonomy): domain Bacteria; phylum Bacillota; class Clostridia; order Oscillospirales; family Acutalibacteraceae; genus UBA737. The sequence continues at coordinate 20,510 of JAFSGB010000007.1, read as the reverse complement.
CTTCCAAAAAAGCTTTTCGCCGTTATCATTAACATTACAAAGCGCTGTGGCTTGACTGCCTTTGGTGAAATAAAGTTCGGGATGCCCGTTTTCTAAAACATTACATTTTTTGGCATTAAGCACTGCCATAAGCCAAAACCAAATATCGTCATTGGAGGGAGCTAATGTCATAAATAAATCAGCATTTGTAATATCCCCAAAAAGAGAATTTATGGGGTACAATGCTCCCGAACCACCAGTGAGTTTATGCAAGAAGGTAGGCTTTGAATACACATCATAACCGCCTGCAATAACATCCCACTGACCGTTATTTCGTTCAAATTTAGTCACTCTGTGACAATGGATTAAATCAGGCTCCTTAAGATATGCATTATATAGTTTTTTTACCATATTACGATTGTAAAATAAATCGTCATCAGCCGTAATTATTAAGGAGTCAGGGTACTGCCTTAAGGTAGGAATCAGCTTTTTGTAGGAACGGATATCCTCGCACCATTCAATAGTCAGTCCGAAATCCTTAAGCTTTAAAAGGCTCTGGGGCAAATCCTCTTCGCCCATTGGGAACTGTTCGTTTGCAAGCCATAAAATAATTTTATTAGGCTTTAAAGTTTGCATAAGAAGCGACTCTATTACCAAATGTACCGTATGTATCCTTGCAGGGTAGGTTGTAAGAGAAATGATTAAAGGCTTTTGGTATTCACATTCAGTAATACCGCTTTTTTTAGCTTTTAAAAATAAGCTCCAACGAAGGCTGTGAATAAGAGGTACAAAGGGACCTTTAATTTTACTTAAGACTATTTTAAATGTTTTTTTGTATCCTAATTTTCTGATTTTTCTTAGGATTTTTTTGATCATTCTCTTTTTCCTCCGTTTGTAAATCGGGTCTTTTAAGGCAAATCCAACCAAGCCCCAGAGTCATCCAAAACATAGTTTCCGACCAAAACGTACCACTAAACATTAATCGTCCCAAGCAATAGCTTAGAAAAACAACAAACAGCGAAAACCACGGATTATCCTCAGAACGACCTATTATTTTGCATATTAAAACTATTACAAGAATTATAATTCCCATACCTATTACAAAACCGAAATCTAATAAAACTTCAAGAAAGAAGTTATGGCAGTAGTTGCCCCTACCCCACATATATTGGTCAGAAAAGGGTCCGAGTCCGGCAACTGTAATCTTTGAAAGCGCTTTTTTAAAAAAGAAATCTCTTCCGTTATCATCAGCAATAGTTTGATTTAGAATTCTTGTTATGGTTCGTGAGGTTATTCCTAAATCATCTAAATAATCCGCAAACACCTCAACAAAATATCCAAAGAAAGTGTAAACCGCCATTGACCCTAAAATTATTAATAAGAGCATTGCCATTTTCTTTGCAAAGGATACCTTTTTATCAAGCAAAAATACCAGACCAAACCTTAATATTAAATAAGCTAACACACCTATAATCGGTCCGCGAGATCCATATGTTAATATCAAAAACATACATAGTGCAAATGGTAAAAACCAAATTAAAGATAATATTTTTTTCTTCTCCCTTTTTTCGAATGCAAAATGGAGACTCAAAATACAGGGTAAAAGTACTCTGAAACCAAATCCCATGCTGTAACCAAATTCATATTCTTCTGAATTTACAATATCAAAGGAGTAAAGATAATAATAAGCAGTTAAAATCAGTGTGGTTATTTTCAGCATATTATTAAGACCTTTGGCATCTCTTTGAATTGCCATAAAATAAAATCCTACTACACCGCTAAAAAGTGTCACGCTGGTGGGTAATGCGTATTCCTCAAATAAAAAGTTATTTTTTCCGTTCAAAACAGAATAAAATATTATAACACCGCCAAAAATCGACAAAAAAACCAAATACGCCGAATATATTCTCTCCTTTCCAAATACAAATATAAATAAAAATGAGCCGTAGCAAAGAGCAATTAGTCCTAAGCGTATTACGGTTCCGCCGAAAAATGCGGAAAAAATATCATATAACGCGGCGTAAGTAATAAAGATAAATAAGCTTATGAGCTTAAAAGTATCGTTTTTAAATTCTTTTACCATTTTTGCATTATCCCATCTATTTTAAATTAAACCCGTAAGAGCTATGTGTAATAACTCTTTTAGCTAAATAAATAACATATTTAATAACAGAAACTATACTAACGCGGTTCTCATGTAGAATTTTGAAAGCCGCCCTATATTCTTTAAAATTCACCGCCACCCTTGAACGTTCAAGGGAAACAACACTGTAAATTCTCTTTTGGTCTTTTTTTGGAAGTCTTCCTATTCTATCGGCAAACCTTTCAAGATAGTATTTAGAATAGCCGTCAAATTCCTCAAAGGATCGGTTAAACCGCGCTGCATCTTGATGAATTACCAAAAGAATTTCGTCCACAAAGGCAAGCTTATAGTTTTCCAGTACCCTTGCTAAAAATTCAATATCTTGGTTTCTTACAAAGCTCTCATCATAACCGCCTATTTCGTCCACAACCGACTTTTTTAAAAGCAGATTGGAGCCTGAACCCATATAAAGAGTCCTCATAAGCGCGGGAATGTAAAGCCACCCCTCACGGTTTTCGGCAGAAATTTGACTGTCTCTACCGTTCTGTACCCGTTTATATGCCGTATAGCAAGCCCCGTAAGACCCATCAGCCTTTTCAAGGCATTCCACCTGTTTTAAAAGCTTGTTCGGGGAAATTTCATCGTCATCATCCAAAAAGGTTATGTACTTGCCCGTAGCGTTTTGCCAGCCCGTATTCCTAGCCGCCGACCCTCCACGGTTTTTTTCGTGCTTTAGGTATGTAATATTTAAACAGTCGGCATATTCACTCATTACCGTCTCGGTGTCACGCCGAAAATCGGTGTCGGGGTCATTATCATCCACCACGAAAATTTCTGTGTTTTTATAGGTCTGACTTAAAACCGACTCTATTGCCCTCTTTAGCGCCGTAGGGCGTTTGTAGGTTGGAATTACAACAGACACAAGGGCTTTTTCTGCCATCAATATCATCCTATCTTTTAACGAGAAATGCGTTATCCTTCTCTATTCGCTTCATCATATCGCTTCTTCTGATTGCATTGCTTTCATATTTGTTTCGGTAATTTTCCCAGTTGCTTATAACCCTTGCTGGATTTCCGCCTATTATAACACCAGATTGGTCAAAGGATTTTGTAACAACAGAACCTGCCGCAACAATGATATTGTCAGCAAGAGTTACTCCGTATAAAATTACAGAATTTTGCCCTATAAAACAATTGTTGCCTATTTAAATTTTACCGAATAAATCACCGCGGTCGCCAAAAATCAGTTTTGCGCTGTTATCATGCGTAACAAAAGAAACCCGAGTTGAAATTACCGTGTCGTTGCCTATCTCAATTAAAAAAGGCTCTTTTGTCATTAAATTAGAGCAAACCATACAGCCGCTACCGATTTTTACCCCCCGCACGATAATAATCGACCATTATCTCGTGATTTTTCAATAGCTTGCTTTTAATTTTTGCGAAATAATACCGTAATCTTTGCACACAAATTACTCCTGATAAATTTCTTTCATTTGCTTAATTACATTTTCATTAGAATACTTTTCAACCTTACAAATATTGTATTCTCCCAAAGAAGCTTTGTCACCGTTTATCAACTCGCGAACTGCATTTTCGCACTCTTCAACACTGTGAGGGTCAAATATTCTTCCGCCATTTTGGTCAATTAAATCAGTATTACCGCGAATTTTACTTACAGCGCACGGCAGTCCGCAAGCCATAGCTTCCATTAGTGATACCGGAAGCCCCTCACGCATTGACGGAAAACAAAATACATCGGCCGTATAATTAATCTCAGATATATCCTTTCTATATCCCAGCAAATGTACCTTTTCAGCCACGCCAAGCTCTTTAGCAAGATTAAGCAAATACTCGCTCTTTTCGCCAACACCTGCAATAGCGTAATGAATATTAGGGTTGTTAAGCCTTGCCAAGACTCTAATAATCATTTGATGGTTCTTGTTTTTATTCAACTCTCCAACAGATAGCAGAACCGTGGCATCTTCAGGCAATCCCAATTCTAATCGTTTTTCGGTCTTTGATACCGTACAACCTTTAAACCTGTTTAAATCTATACCAACTCCATTAACATAACAGGTTTCTTTAGCGTGAAATTTTGTTTTTGCGCGCTCATAATCTTCTGCGTTCATTGTAATTAGCTTGTCAGTGAAAAAGGAGCAAAGCCATTCCGCAGAATAGAATAAAATCCAATTTTTTAAAGGCGCGCCTTTATAGAAATGAAAGCCATGGGCGGTATAAAAAACCTTTAAGCCTTTTTTTCTAAGTCGTGTACACGCAAGCCTTGTGATAATTGATGCATTCGGGGTGTGGGTGTGAACAATATCATAACCGCCGTCCTTAACAAGCTTCTTAAGCTCTTTAAATGCCGTCAAATTCATTTTAGAAAGGGGCGAACGGGAAAAGGGAATATGATGTATTTTAAATTCAATTTCATTACAGCAATCCGGTATGCCGCCGTCAAAATTAGCAGCCACCTCAATCGTATAACCCATATCTTTAAGCAATTTAAAATGCTCGGGGAAAAATGTTAAACTAGCCGAAATTGTCATAACATATAAAATTTTCATAAATGTGAGCCACCTACGAGTTGTCCATTACCTAATTTTCGGGCGGGTATTCCAATTTGCGTTGAACTTTCCTCTATATTTTTTACAACAACTGCGCCTGCTCCTATCATACAATCCTTCACAATCTCAATATTATTACTAATTGTAGCGCCTGCGCCAACCCATGTATTCTCTTTAATTGTTACCGTTCCAGCCACATGGGCACCAACTGAAATGTGAACATAATCTCCAATTTGACAGTCGTGGTCAACTGATGAACAAGTATTGATAATACACCCCTGTCCAATTTCTGTATAAGGATTTATCACTGCGCCTGCCATCACTACTGTACCAATCCCAATTTTCACATTAGTAGCAATCACGGCTGCGGGATGAACCAATGAAACAATATGCAATCCCGCCTCAACAAGTTGGGACTGAATCTTACGGCGAATTTTCGCATTTCCGATTGCTACAATGAAATCAGCACTTTTGTATGATAATGCTTCTTTACATCCTCCAACAACCTTATAACTTCCGCATGATTCAACCGCAGGGTTATCATCTAAAAAAACAATGTCGGTATATCCGACTTTTTCTGCAATATCCGCAATCACCTTTCCGTGACCGCTTGCTCCTATTATCACCAAATTATTCATGGCTCACCGCTTCCATTCCGGCTCTTTTTTCAGTTCCCTTGAATTTTTCCATTGTTACAGATGTATCAGAACTGATACCTTCGCATTTTAAAACAACCTTTGCCGTAGCAATGATTATTTTCACATCACCCCAAAAAGTAATGTTGTTTACATATTCTATATCAAGTTTGAATTTATCTTCCCACGAAATAGCATTTCTGCCGTTTACCTGCGCCAACCCTGTAAGACCGGGGCGTATACTATGCCTTGAGCGTTCCTCCTCGTTGTAGTAAGGTAAATACTCCACCAAAAGCGGTCTGGGCCCTACGACACTCATTTCACCTTTTAAAATGTTGAAAAACTCCGGCAACTCGTCTAAACTGGTGGAACGCAAAAATTTTCCAAATCTTGTAAGCCTTTGCTCATCGGGTAAAAGCTCACCGTTTTGGTCTTTGGCGTCGGTCATAGTACGAAATTTATAAAGATTAAAGATTTTTTCGTTTTTACCGGGTCTTGCTTGTTTGAAAATCACGGGACTTCCCAGCTTAATTCTAACTAAAATTGCAATGATTATGTAAATCCAACCAAAGACGATTATCGCCCCAAGAGCAGATAAAATGTCTAAAAGCCGTTTTATGTGATTTTTATACATTCAACCAATCCTTATAAGTACAATTATACTTGTATATTTTATCACAAACCATGTTATATGTCAATTTAAATCCACTGGATTGTTTTCTTCACGCTCCTCACCCTCTCAGGGTTCGAATCCCCTCCTACTAAAAGAAAAACCGAAATACCGTAAAAGGCATCTCGGTTTTTGGTGAAGCGGCTACAAAAAAGATGAAAACTTAACATTCATTTTAGAATTTGAACCTTTGATTTTTATATTCGTGCCGTAGGCACACCGAAATTATTCATTATTCATCAGCGTAAGCGACTTCATTATTCATTACGAAAATCCGTTTAATTAATGATGAATATTGAATAATAAAAAATGAATAATACAAAACAAAAATCCTGCCGACAATAAACGACAGGATTTTCGTTTTGGTGATCCATCGGGGATTCGAACCCCGGACACCTTGATTAAAAGTCAAGTGCTCTGCCAACTGAGCTAATGAATCTTTTGCATAGCCATATCATTATATCACAAACTTTTTAAATGTCAACAAAAAAATATTATTTCATAAAAAATAAGCAGAGATAGCATTTTGCCTCTGCTTATTTTTTGCTTTTTTTCTTGGTTTATGTATTTTCCGTTTGCTTTTTTATTCCAAAAATCATTCTGAGCAAAGAACCCAACAACTTTGGACTTTTCACAACTACAACCTTCATAAACCTTTCCTCCTAGCAACGGTTTTTGGTAAGGGCTAAGATTATAACCCAGATGCATAGTACTGCCACCAAAAATCTGGGAGGACAAAAACAACTTATTAAAAGCCCGATAGCAAAGGTAAGGGCAATAGTCGCCTTACCGTTATTGCAGTGCCGTCTCATAAGATTTCCTCCCTTGGTGACTTACATTACAGTATATGGAAGGATTGTTTATTTGTTACTTTTTTCCTTTGAACTGCCACTCCTTAAGGTCTTTCAGCTCGTCAAATAGCGAAATGTATGACTCGTGGCGTGTTTTTTGAATTTTTCCGTTTTCTACCGCTTCAATTACACCACAGCCCTTTTCCTTGGTATGAGAACAGGTGGCAAAGCGGCAGTCACAAATAAAATCAGCAAAATCCTCGAAGCAATTAACAAGGTTTTCTTTTAAGGAATAGTCGTCGCCTACCTCAATAGCCGCAAAGCCTGCCGTATCTGCAACAAAACCGCCAAATGACAAGGGATAAAACTCGGTATGACGGGTAGTATGTCTGCCACGACCCAGCTTTTCACTAACCTCACCCGTAGCGATTGCATTTTCACCTAGCAGTGCATTAAGCACGCTTGATTTTCCGACACCCGAATTTCCCGTAAAGGCACTGACGCTATCCTTAAGCTCCATCTTTAACTCCTCAAGACCCTCACCGCTTAAGGCCGACAGCACATAAGTTTTAAAGCCGGCATTTTTATAAATTTTTTCAAACTCGGAAAAATCCCCCATATCGCTTTTATTGAAAGCGATAATCGGTTCGATACCCTCGTGCCTTGCAAGGACAGTCAGCTTGTCAATTATAAGTGTATTAGGGGTTGGATTGTCAAAGGATGACAGTATAAAAAGCTTGTCAATATTAGCAACCGGCGGTCTCTTAAGTCGGTTTTTTCGGGGCAATATTTGCTCAATGGTGCCGTTTTGCCCGTCATTAATACTGATTTCAACTCTATCTCCCACCAAAGGGGAAACTCCGCTTTTGCGGAAGTTCCCCCTTGCCTTGCAGGTATATATTTTTTTCTCGGTTTCTACATAGTAAAATCCCGATAAGGCTTTAATAATAATACCTGTCATTATTCAACTTCACCAATAATCGGAACACTGGATTCTTCATTGCCCGCAGGTGTATATTTGCCTGTAGCGGGATCCTCGAACTGCGGTTCTCTGCCTGTTTTATTGTTAACGGTTACGTCATAAAGATTAAACCATTCCTTACCGTTGTCAGAAATCTTAACAGTAAGTTCGCAAACCTCTTTCTTAGAAACCAAATCCTTAAATACATAGGTCATAAGCACAGTTTTATCAACCTTGTCGCCCTCTTTAAAGAGAACGCCGTCCTCATAAAGAGCCAAATAGAATGTATCGGTGTAATCCATAGGCAGATCTACCGACAAATTAAACTTATAACCGCTGCAAACGTAGATTGTAATTTCGTCGCCCTCTAAAGCATCCTTTTTGGAATTATCGGGGCTTTGCATTGCAACAGTGCCTACGGGATAGAATTTATCGTTCTTAGTAAGCTGAGTTTCCATAACCTTAACCTTAAGATTTTCACTCTCAAGCTTTTTCTTGGCGTCAGCCTCGGTCATGCCTACAACATCAGGAACAGCAACCTTTTTCTCGGGTTTTCCGCTGCTAATATAAATTGTAACGGTAATATTTGTATCGGCCTCAACAACAGTTGAACGCAGAGGGTCGGTTTTAATTACAAGACCCTTTTCTACATCCTCATCCGGAGTTTCAATTACCTTGAAGTTTTTAAATCCGTTATTTTTCAGTTCTGAAACAGCAGCAGACTCACTCATGTTGTGAACATCCGGCACCTGCTTACTGCTTTCACCCATACTGATATAAAGGGTAATCTTAGCACCCTTTTTAAGCTTTTCGCCCTCTTTTTCAGATTGCTCGAAAACATAGTTTTTCTCGTATTCGCTGCTGTGGTCCCACTCGTCCTCGAACTTGAAATTGTCGGTATATTCCTTATTGCCGAGAATTTCGTCATATCTCATACCTACAAAATTAGGGCAAGGAATTTCGGCGGTGGAGCCGTTTAAAAATTTTGGAATAAAGATAATGCCCAAAACAACAAGTGCCAGCACAAAAGTAACCGCAACACCGGTTAAAATGGGGATAATACTGCCCTTTTCCTGTTCCTCGGGTTCCTCGGTAACAATCTCCGCTTTATCCGGAACAGTACCAACAAATTTTGTTGGCGAATCATCTACAAAATATGTGTAGCCGAAAGTGATGGCAGGATCCTTACGGAAGGCATCTAAATCACACAGCATTTCTGCCGAGGACTGATAACGACGCTCGGGAGTTTTTTGCATTGCGTGCATTGTAATCTGCTCAAGGCCTTCTGGGATAGAGCCGTTAATCTCGCTGGGATTTTTAGGTTCTCTTTGAAGCTGCATAATGGCAACCGACACTGCCGATTCTGCTTGGAAGGGCATTTGTCCCGTAATCATTTCGTAAAGCATAACGCCAACGGAATAAATATCAGACTTTTCGTCGGTCTTTTCTCCCCTTGCCTGCTCGGGGCTTATATAATGTACCGAGCCGATAGCCTTGTCGGTAATGGTTCTCTGGTCACTGCGGGCAAAACGGGCGATACCGAAGTCGGTTACCTTAACCCCGCCGTCGGGCAATACCATAATATTTTGAGGCTTAACATCGCGGTGAACAATACCCTTGTCGTGAGCGTGTTGGAGTGCTCGAAGTATTTGAATGGTGAAATGAACAGCATCCTTCCAACGGAGACTTCCCTGTCTTTCAATATACTCCTTAAGGGTGATACCCTCAATATACTCCATTACAATGTACTGAATAAGATCACCGAAGGAAACGTCGTAAACCTTTACGATGTTTGGGTGAGAAAGCATTGCAATAGCCTTTGATTCATTCTTGAATCGGCGTAAGAATTCCTGATTTGAAACAAACTCCGACTTTAAAATCTTAACCGCAACGGTGCGGTTTTCTTGGATGTCGTGTGCCTTGTAAACTACCGCCATTCCGCCGACACCGATAATTTCCTGAATTTCATATCTGCCGTCAAGGCGTTTTCTTAAATATCTTTCCATAATTTCCATCCCTTCACTACATTGTAACCGTAACTACGGTAATATTGTCGCCACCGCCGTTTTGGTTGGCTGTATCTATTAGCTTTTCGGCTATTTTTTCCGTTTCGGTGCTACTGAAAATTTCCTTAATTTCAATATCGTTTACAAAGTTCGAAAGACCGTCAGAGCAAAGCAACAGGCTTTCGCCCTCTTTTAGGTGATACTCGTCACTGTCCACTAAAATTTCTGCTTCAATACCCAAAGCACGGGTTATAATATTTCGTCTTGGGTGAATGCGGGCCTCGTCGGGAGTAAGTTTTCCGCTTTCAATCAAGCTTTGCACCACCGAATGGTCGCGTGTAATCTGAAGGACATCCTCTCCCACAATATAAGCGCGACTGTCGCCCACATGGGAAACAACAGTAAATTCCTTTGATACAAATGTGGCAACAACAGTAGTTCCCATTCCCCGTAAGTCATCATTTTTTTGCGCCATTTCGTATATCTCAATATTTGCCGAAATAATTGCGCTTTGAAGCAGTGCGGTAACACCGCCTACGTCAAGTCCACGCCTAAAGGAACGCTCCACAAAGGATGTTATAGCTTCGCAAGCTTTCTTGCTGGCAACATTTCCCGCATTGGCTCCTCCCATACCGTCACAAACAACGGCAAGGCAAGCGTCGTCTGACAATTCCAAAATAGCAAAATCGTCTTGATTAGTATGCCTTTTAATGCCAATGTCAGTTTTAGCTTTAACTATCACTGCTTTTCCCTCCTTCTCTGCGTCTTAGCTGACCGCAGGAAGCGTTAATATCCGCTCCCAAGGTACGCCTTACGGTGGCGTTTAACCCTAAATCGGTAAGCCAATTTTTGAATTTTAGGATTTTATTTTTATCCGGCGAACGGTTGTCGTTTTCCTTAACCGGATTTACGGGTATTAAATTTATATGACACATTATGCCTTTTAATTTGTGCGCTAACTCCTCGGCGCATTCCTTAGTGTCATTTTTGCCCTCGATTAAGGCATATTCAAAGGAAATTCTCCTTGTAGTTTTCTTTTGATAAGTCTTGCAGGCGCTTAAAAGAGCATCAATATTCCACTTTTTATTGACCGGCATCATATCTGTTCTGATATTATCAAAGGGGGAGTGAAGTGACACCGAAAGCGTAATCGGAAAACCGTAATCACTAAGCTTCTCAATTCCCGTTACCACACCGCTGGTGGAAAGCGAAATATGTCTTAGCCCGATATTTAGTCCCTTGGGGTGGGAGACTAGCTGTAAAAACTTAACAGAAGCCTCAAAATTATCTAACGGCTCGCCCATACCCATCATAACAACATTGGAAATTCTGACATTTTGGTCTTTTTGTGCGGTTGTTATTTGAGCTAGCATTTCGGAGGGTGTAAGGTCACGAACAAGACCGCCCAATCCCGTAGCACAAAAGCCGCAACCCATTCGGCAGCCGACCTGCGTGGAAATGCAAAGGGAATAGCCGTGCTCGTATTTCATAAGCACCGACTCGATAGTCTCGCCGTCCCTCAGCTCGTAAAGATATTTCACAGTGCCGTCAATTCGGGAGATAAGCCGTCTCACAATTTTAAGGGAAGCAATATAACAGCTTTCTTTCAGCCTCTCGCGAAGCTTTAAAGAAATATCGGTCATTTCATCAAAGGAGTCCACCCCTAAATGCAACCATTTGAAAATTTGAGTAGCGCGAAATTTAGGCTCACCCATTTCAGTTATTAAATTTTCGATTTCGCTTAAATCAAGAGATTTTATATCGGTCAAGCCTTAGTTTCACTCCTCTTTTATCTCTTTTCGAACAGCGCACAGAAGAATCCGTCTGTGCCGTCCTTATAGGGCATAAAGGCGTGTTCACTTATATGGTAAAGTTCATTATACTCCTTTTTAAGCCAAATTACAAGGTTTTCGTTTTCCGCGCGCCTTAGCGTGCATGTGGAATAAAGAAGCCGTCCGCCCTTTTTGAGGTATTTTACAGCAGTTTTCAAAATAGCTTTTTGGGTTTGCTCAAGCCCATCCAAATCCTCTGTTTTGGTATATTTAATCTCTGGCTTTCGTCTGATTACACCCAGTCCCGAGCACGGAACATCGCAAAGCACACAGTCAAACTGACCTAGATTTTCGTCAAAAACAGTGGCATCTGCAACCCTTGTTTTAATTATGTCAAGCCCTAAACGTCGGGCAGATTTTTCAATTAATTCAACCCTGTGGCGGTAAAGGTCACAGGCAATAATTTCCCCCTCGTTTTCCATAAGACAAGCCATTGTAAAGCTTTTTCCGCCTGGAGCGGCGCAAAGGTCAAGCACCCTATCTCCCTTTTTAGGATTAAGAGTTTCCACTGCTTTTTGGCTTGCATAATCTTGGACGAAAACAAGACCCTTTTTGTAAAGCTCATTTTCGGTTATATCCATACCTCTTTTAAGCTCAATGGAGTTGTTTTTAACTTCGTAATCCTTATTTATTTCATTTATATTGGCTTTGGCGGTGTTAATTCTAAGCACCGTCGGGGCTGGTTTTAAACTGTCCTCTAAAAGTGCCTTAGTAGCGTCAAGTCCGTAGTCCTTTAAAAAGCTTTCCACAACCCACAAAGGACAAGAAAATCTAATGCTCAAATCAGTTGCACTATCGCCCTGCGGTAAATTCACTTCCGTTCGCAAAACCGACCGCAAAACACCATTTACAAAGCCCGAATTTCGGCTAAATTTTGAGGACTTCATTATTTTTACCGCCTCATTAACCGCTGCACTTGTCGGGATTTTATCCATATATTTAATTTGATAAAGAGCCGTTCTCAAAACATTAAGGGTAAATACCTCGGTCTTTGAAACGGGATTTTTAAGGAACTGCGACAAAATATAATCAAGGGTTATTTTTCTGTCCAGCACACCGTAAATTAGGGCAGTTGCAAGAGCCTTATCTTGGGGATTAAGCTCGCCGTTTTTAAGGGCATCTGCTACTGCTAAATTTGAGTATGCGCCTTCTTTTTCAATTTTCACTAAGACCTTTACTGCAACTTTTCTAGCGTTAGCCATTTAAAACTGTGCCTTTCTCAACCTTGGTTCCGCAAAGCATTTGTTTCGAAGTCATTTGTCCCTTGCCCTCGGGCTGAACCGTTAAAAGCTTTAAAATTACCCCGTCACCGCAAGCAATTTCCAAACAGTCGGTGTTTCCTACCACCGTACCCGCTTTTTGGTTGGTTTTTCCCCCAACCTCAGCTTCAATTACCTTGATTCGCTTGCCGTTTAAAAAGAAATAAGCACAAGGCCAAGAGTAGTAGCCCCTAACCGCATTATAAAGCTCTTTGGAAGATTTCGAAAAATCTAAAAGTGCCATTTCTTTTCGAATTATTGGGGCGTAGGTCGCCTCCGCCTCGTTCTGCTTTACGGGGGTAATATTTTCTATGTTTTCGATGGTCTCAAGCATTAAATCAGCGCTGATAACCGCCAAACGGTCAAAAAGCTCCTCGGCAGTTTCCTTTTCACCAATAATAACCTCACACTGACTTAAAATATCACCCGTATCCATACCCTTGTCCATTTTCATAACGGTAATGCCCGTTTTGTTTTCACCGCAAACAATGCACCACTGAATGGGTGAGGCTCCTCGGTACTTAGGAAGCAAGGAAGCGTGACCGTTAACACAACCGAATTTGGGTAAATTTAAAATTTCCTCGGGTAAAATTTTGCCATATGCCACAACGACAATTATATCTGGGTTTAAATCCTTTAAAATTTCAAATGCGGACCCGTCACGAAGTGTATTAGGCTGAAAAACAGGAATGCCGTTTTCTTCTGCCACTACCTTTACGGGGGGTGGAGTTAAAATCTGCTTTCTGCCAACCTTTTTATCGGGTTGAGCAAAAACACCTACAATTTCGTGGTTGCTTTTTATTAATTTTTCTAAAGTTACCGCCGCATAATCAGGGGTACCCATAAACATAATTCTCATATTTCCACCCTAAATTTTATCAATATAAAGTATTCCGTCAAGGTGGTCGATCTCATGGCAGAGCGCCCTTGCTAAAAAGCCATCGCCCTTAATTTCAATATTTTCACCCTTACGGTTTTGAGCGCGGACAGTAACCTTCATAGGTCTTACAACTTCTTCAAAGCGGTCAGGCACCGAAAGGCACCCCTCGTTTCCCTTTTGGAAGCCACTTTTTTCGGTTATAACGGGGTTTACAAGCTCGATTAAGCCTTCTCCTATGTCCACAACGCAAACACGTCTTAAAATTCCTACTTGAGGGGCGGCAAGTCCCACACCCTCTGCCTTGTACATTGTGTCCGCCATATCATCTAAAAGGCTCCACAGCTTTTCGTCAAAGGTCATTTGGGTTCTGCACACCTTACGGAGCACATCGTCCCCCACCTTTACAATATTTCTTAATGCCATTTTATCACCTATATAATATTTTCGGGGTTAAAGTCCACCGCAACCGTACTATCGGCGGGTAACTTAACACTAATTGCCTTTTTTAGCATATTTCTGAAATCTTTATTATTTTTACACTTTATAATCATTCGGTAGCGGTAACGGTTGTTAACCCTCGGAATACTTGCGGGCGAGGGACCTAAAATAATCACCTTAACTCTACTGTTATTTTCTATTTCCTTTTTAATTTCCGCAAAAATCAAATTAATTGATTTTTCGGCATTTTCCCTTGATACACTGCGGGTGGAAACCACACAAATGTCACAATAAGGGGGATAAATCATCATTTTGCGGTTTAAAATTTCACTTTCATAAAAGCTGTCGTAATCTTGAGCCTTTGCAAGCTCAATTATATCATTTTCTGGGTCGGAAGTCTGGATTATGGCACTGCCCGCACTTTCCCCTCTGCCCGCACGGCCTATAACTTGGGTCAAAAGCGAGAAGGTGCGTTCAAAGCTTTTAAAATCCTCACTGTACATTGCATTGTCCGCCGACAGAACACCCACCAAGGTAACATTTGGGAAATCAAGTCCCTTTGCCACCATTTGTGTGCCGAGCATTATATCGTAATCCCCTTCGCCAAAGCGTTTGAGATAATTAGCGTAGGAGTCGCGAGCTATAGTAGAGTCGGCATCAAGACGCAAAATCCTTGCTTTCGGGAATAAGGTCTTAAGCTCCTCCTCAGCCTTTTGGGTGCCAAAGCCCGAAAATTTAATGTGGTCACCACCACATTCACTGCACTTTTTCGTCACCGCTTCGGAATAACCGCAATAGTGACACATAAGCCGATTATTGGCCGAGTGGTAGGTAAGACTGATACTGCAATTAGGACAAACTGCCACGTTTCCGCACTGGGGACAGGAAATGTAGGTATCGTGCCCACGGCGGTTAAGCAGTAAAATTGCCTGCTCACCCTTTTCAAAGGTTTCATACAGGTTCTCATAAAGCCGACGGCTTATAATTCCGCGGTTGCCGTCCTTAAGCTCTGCGCGGGTGTCCACAGTTTCCACCTTGGGTAAAACCGCATTTCCGTAACGGTTTTTAAGGGTGTAAAGAGAAATTTTACCTTTCTTTGCTTTAGTAAAACTTTCAAGACTTGGTGTTGCCGACGCCAATACCAAAAGCCCGCCCGAGCGTTTAATTCTGAAAGCGGCAACATCCCTTGCGTGAAAGCGGGGAGACTGTTCCGACTTGTAGGTATGCTCCTGCTCCTCGTCCATTATAACAAGTCCCAAATTTTCCATTGGAGCAAACACTGCGCTGCGGGTACCAAGAGCAATTAAAGCTTTACCCTCCTTAATTCGCTTCCATTCGTCCATTCGCTTCCCCAGTGACATTGCACTGTGAAAAACGGCAATTTTATCCCCATAACGCGAGGAAAAAATACCAAGTAGCTGTGGGGTCAGCGAAATTTCGGGCACCATTACAATAACGCCCTTGTTCTCCCTTACCGCCTCGTCAACAAGCTTTAAAAAGACTTGAGTTTTTCCCGAGCCTGTAATACCATAAAGCAAGGCAGTTTTCGGAGCTTCACTCTTAAATTCACTGAGCAATCCCTCAAAAGCGGTTTGTTGCTCGTCGGTTAAAATAATTTCGGTATTTTGCGGTTTACTTACCGTTTTTACACTGCGGTAAACCTCTTTTTCAAAGGAAATCAGTATTCCTTTTCGGATTAGTCCCTCAACGACCGAAGTCGTAACCCCCGTAAAGTAGCAAATTTCCTTAACAGCAGCAGAACCGACCTCCCCCACCAAATCCATAACCTCTTTTTGTCGGGGTGTAAGCTTTTGATCGGGGTCAAAATCATCGGATACTCTTACCCATTTTTGGGTGGCGTCCTTAATTTTCTGCTTGGTATCAAGATTTTTAAGCACTGCACCCTTTTCCGCCATTTTTTGAAGCAGCTCGGGTAGTACACCGAAAATTTTAACAATATCACTGTCCGACTTTTCGGTGTTATTACTGAGATACAAATAAATATCCTTTTCACTGTCGCTAAGTAAGGAAACATCTGCAAATTCTTTGTTTGCCGAATAGTAATTTACAAGGCGGTGGGTAAGACCTGCGGGAAGTAAAGCGTGAATTGCATCATAGTAGGTGCAAAAGGTACGCTCGCACAAAAATTCACAAACACTTAAAGCTTCGCCCGATAAAACAGGCTCACGGTCAATAAGCGAAAAAACGCTTTTAAGACCCTTGCCGTCACCGTCCGATATACCGAAAATCATACCCTGACGCTTTGTGTTTCCTCTGCCGAAGGGCACTAACACTCGGCACCCCTCTTTAGCATTAGCCAAAAGGTCGGGAGGCAAAATATAGGTATAAAGCTTGTCAAAGCTAAAGGTTGCACCCTCTAAGGCGACCAAAGCCAGTTTGCAGTTCATACCTCACCCTCCCCGTATTTTAAAATTCCTTAAATCTTATTTGCAAGCTTATCGATAGCGATGCTAACGGGCTTTTCAATAATAATTTCGCCCTTTTCCTCTGCCTCGCCGGAGATTTCTCTTGCAGTTTTTGCGATATCAAGTACTAAGCGATATCTGTTGTCGTTCTCCTTGATTAATTTTCCGATGTTAGGATTTAACATTTTTAAGCACCTCATTAATAATATAGTTTTGTTTTTTAAGGGAAAATTTGCTTCCCTTCATTATAGCAATTATATCCTCAACTGCAGTTGATAAATCATCGTTTACCACGATGTAATCGTATTCTTGAGCTCTTTTAATTTCACCGAGAGCCGCCGCCATTCTAAGGTTAACAACCTCTTCGGTTTCGGTGCCACGGGAGGAAAGTCGGCGTTTTAGTTCCTCAAAAGAAGGGGGCATTACGAAAATGCTGATAGCCTCTGGCAGCTTCTCACGAATACTTTTAGCTCCGTTAACGTCCACCTCAATGAATATGTCTTTATTTTCGCTAACTGCCTTTTCAACCGGCTCCCGCGGGGTTCCGTAGTAATTGTCAACATAAAGATTGTATTCAAGGAGCTTATCCTCTTTAATCATACTTTCAAACTTTTCTCTTGTTATAAAGTTGTACTTTTCCCCCTCTTTTTCGCCCTCGCGCATATTTCTGGTGACAGACGAAATGGAAAAAAGAATTTCTGGATATTTTTTAAAAAGCTCGCCAAGTAAGGTATCCTTACCCGAGCCGGAGGGACCAGAAATTATGAAAACCGAGCCCTTACTCATCGTCATCCTCCTCGTCCTCTTCGTTCTCCTCAATACGGTTTGCTAAGGTTTCCGCCTGCAGATAGGTTAAAATTATATGCTCACTGTCGGTAATAATAACCGCCCTTGTTCTTCTGCCGTGGGTAGCATCAATTAAGGTGCCACGCTCCTTGGCATCACCAATTATTCTTTTAATAGGCGCTGATTCGGGGCTTACAATGGTGACAATTCGGTTAGCGCTAACCATATTACCAAAGCCTATATTTACAAGTTTCATAAGACACCTACTCTATATTTTGAATTTGCTCTCTAATCTTTTCAATCTCTGCCTTAATGTCCACAACAGTGTGGGCAATTTCCACATTTTGAGATTTGGAGCCAATAGTATTAGCCTCGCGGTTCATTTCTTGGATTAGGAAATCCAGCTTTTTGCCCGTTGCAGTGTCACTTTCCAACATTGCTTTAAGCTGACTGATATGACTTCTCAGTCTTACGGTTTCCTCGTCTACAGCCACCTTGTCGGCGAAAATTGCGGTTTCGGTTATCAGTCTCTGCTGGTCAACAGTGGCACTGCCCAAAAGCTCACGCATTTTTTCCTCAATTCTCTCGCGGTACGCCTTAACTGTTTCAGGGGAACGGCTTTCCACAAATTCCACTTTGGAAAGTATTGTCTCGGCCCGTGATAAAACATCTGCCTTAAGCTTTTCACCCTCGGTCTCCCTCATTGTGTTGTAGCTTTCAAGTGCGCTTAATGTAACGGTTTTAAGAGCTTCTATTACAACCTCGTCCTCTAATGCGGTTTTTCTAACCGTTAAAAGCTCGGGATTACCGACTAATGCCGAAAGCTTTAAATCATCCTTGATTTTGTACTCCTTGGCAAGGCTTCTTAAAGCGCTAATGTAAGCGCCGGCATACTGGCGGTTAATTTCGATTGTAGTGCCCTTTTCAGTATTGTCCTCAACAAAAACCGAAAGTTCAATTTTTCCTCTTGTGATTTTTTCTGCACAAAGTGACTTCAAAGCATCCTCGGCAAACTGGTAAGCTCGGGACAAACGGGAGTTAAACTCAAAATATCTATGGTTAACCGATTTAATCTCCACAGTAATGTTAAGTCCGTTAATACTTTCCACCGCTCTGCCGAAACCGGTCATACTTCTAACCATTTTAATCCCTCCTTATAGAAGATAATAATTCATATTATTATACCAAACAACTCTGCATTTTGTCAATATTTTTACAGTTTCACATCACCAAATGGCATACATTATAATATAAGCGAATAAATAAAACTCCGCCGACACAGGTCAGCGAAGTTTTAAAATGTCATTATGGTTATTAATTAAGGACAACGTATGAACCCCTGTGCCCAAAGACACGCCCCGCAGGTAGGAGCATCATTATACATACAATCCTTAATATTCTCTTGCCTGTAATCACAGCCTAAGCATATTGTACAGCACGGGAATTCGAAATTTAAAACCCGTTCTCTAAAAGCACTATATTCCTCACTCTCCCAAATATCCTTCAATGGCGTTGTGTTTATGTTGCCGAATGAATGAGAAAAAATCTTACGCTTTTCCTCAAACAGATAAGTATAAGAATTATGAAGAAGCTGCATACAAGCCGTAACCTCTCCGTCATGACGGATAAAACAACATTCGTCATGTACAAACGGGCAATAATCTGCTTGCTTTTTAAAATTCTCACTTTTATCAAACCGATGCATTTTCCCAACGCGATACGGCAGCTCGTATACCGCTTCATTTTCTTTTAGTGCGTCGGCAGGTACTACATGGCTTAAATTTATATACTCAGCATTAAAGCGGTCGGCAAAATTATTTATTTTATCAAGCTCGCACAAATTTTCATTCATCATTACAAAGGTAAATCCAAGTTTTACATTGCCTCTTACTTTATTAAAATACTCCAGATTTTCTATAATTTTGTTATATATACTGCCACGCCTTACACTCTCATAGCTTTCCTCAGAAAATCCGTCCATGGATACCCAAAGAACATCCAATTTACTGTTTATTAAATGCTGAGCGGTTTCCTCATTCAAAAGTGTGGCATTCGTAATAAGCTCTGCCTTTTTGCCCTGCGAAGCAGCCGACTCAATCATTGAGAATATATCCTTATGAACTAAAGGCTCTCCCATACCGCCGAAAAAAACGCTGTCATAATTGCCGTCATTAAGTAACTGTAAAACTTTAGACACCGTTTCTTCAGACATAATACTCTTTGTCTCGTCAAACCAATTATTTCGAAAACACATTTTGCAGTTTAAGTTGCAAAACGAAGACGGCTCTATATATAATTTTTTAATATTTTGCATGGTTACACTCTTGTTATTCCTTTCAATGCTGTACCATATAATAATAAATATGTTCGATTACCGTTGGTAATTGTTTGCGAATTTCAACATTAATGAAGTCAAAGGTAGTATAATTCCTAAAATTTAAAAAGTCAAGGTTGGCGATAAGGTTAGACAGCGCTCAACCGCCCATTTTAACTTGAAAAAGCAACATCGTTTGGATCTTTCATAAAGTTAAACAAAAATAAAAAGCATATCCTTACGGATACACTTTTCTTTTTTGGAAAGGTAGGACAAATTTGATGTCCTTTGAATTTTTCACCTATGTGTTCGAACCACTACTGTTTTTAGTGATATTCCGTTCTGACGAACAGAGTGATATTATGCCTTTCGGCATAGTGATATTTCTGCCGTTGGCAGAAGCGATATTATATTCGCCGCTAAAACTCGCGAAGCGAATATCACTTTGACGAAGTCAAAATATCACTGCGTAGCAATATAACTCGCCAAAGGCGAATATAACTGAAAGCGACAAGTTTCCGTCGAAACTTGTCGCTTTCTTTGGAAAGGGAGCACAAATTCGAACCCCTTTGAATTTTTGACCTATGTGTTCGAACCCCTACATATTTTTAAACGATGTTGATAATAGTGGTTTTTCAAAAGAGACCTTTATTGTATTTTATGATGGCAGATAAACTTATGACCAGACCTATCACCATACCAACAATCAAAAGTACACAACCCATTATTCGAAAAATTTCGATTTCTAATAACTCGGTTACAAGGGAGAGACCACCAAATATGATTAAGGAGATGCCTATAATTATCATTCCAAGACCAACCTTTTTTCCTAAAGGAAGTCTGTCTTCATCGGCGACTCTTTTCCTGTGATATGAGTGAAGAG
>JAFSGB010000006.1 GCA_017434895.1 Clostridia bacterium | reverse complement strand
TGATTTATATGATTTCTCATAAGAATCGTCGGGTCCTTATTACTTGTCGTTGTTTAATTTTCAAGGTCCGTTTTTTGCTCGCCCTCTCAAGGGCGCCCGATTATAATACCACACACTTTTTACTTTGTCAACACTTTTTTTCAAGTTTTTTTAAATTTTTTTCATTTTTTTAATTTCTCGTTGTTTTACTCTAAAACTAACCATTTTTCGGGAAAAATCGTGGGTAAAATAACGCTTAATTTTAATCAATCAATTGTCTAAGCTTTAAAAGTATTTTTCTTTCTGCGCGGGACACCTGCACTTGTGTCATACCAATCACCTTTGCCGTTTTACTTTGGGTATAATGACAAAAATAGCGGTATCGTATTATTAGTCTTTCCCTATCATCTAATTCCTTAAGAGCATTGTGTACTAAAAGTCGCTCATTTATTTCATCCTCGGGATTGGCGGTAGGCAAATCGGTTTCCTTTATACCCTCCTCTGACTCGAAGGTAAGTGATACAGTCGGTTGTGCCGCACAAAGCGCCTCGGTTATATCCTCACCTTCTACCCCCAGTATTTCCGCAAGCTGAGAAACTGTAGGCTCAAAACCGTTACTTTGCTGAAACTTTGTTTTCTCCCGCGCAATTTTCATTCCTAATTCCTTTACACTTCTTGAAACCTTTACGGCACCACCGTCTCTGAAAAGCCGTCGAACCGAACCCATAATCACTGGCACGGCATAGGTAGAAAAGCAAAGTCCTCGCTCCTCCTCGAAAGCGTCATAGGCTTTGACCAATCCCATACAGCCCGACTGGTAAAGATCGTCATACTCTATACCCTTACCCGCAAATCGCTTACATACTGTATGCACAAGCCCGAGATTTTGTTCGATAAACTCCTCTCGCCGTTTTTCATCCTTAACCATTAACGCTGATGCGGGGGCTTATCTTTTTGGTCATTGTAATAGTTGTACCCTTACCCACAACGGAGGAAACCTTAACCGAGTCCATAAAGCTTTCCATAACTGCAAAGCCAAGACCAGCCCGCTCGCCACCCACACTGGTATAAAGCGGCTCCATAGCTTGCTCAATATTAGCAATTCCGCAACCCTTGTCTCTGATTTTAATTTTTATAGAATTGTTATCCTGCAAAAATGCTGTTATGTAAATTTTACCCAATACCTGTTCTTTATAGGCGTGGACAATACAATTGGTCACAGCCTCAGAAACAGCAGTTTTAATATCACTGATTTCCTCAATAGTGGGGTCAAGCTGAGTGGCAAATGCCGAAATGCACGCACGGGCAAAGCTTTCGTTACTTGAGCGTGCGGGCAATGTTAGAGTGAATTTGTTTGTTATCTGCATTTTTTTACCTACTTTCCAATTTTGCTAATCTTTCAATCCCCGCCAACTTAAGCATTTTATAAATTTGCGGCGGAGCACCCATTATATGAAGCTCGGCACCTGTTTTTAAAAGATTGCGGTAGCGACCCATTACAAGTCCAATTCCCGAGCTGTCCATAAAGGTGACATCCTTAAAATCAAGAATAAGGAGCGTAGGCATATTAAGCTCCACTGCACTGTCAATAGCCTCCCGCATTTCTTTAGCAGTATGGTGGTCAAGTTCTCCGCCGAGATAGGCGGTAACAACCTCCCCCGTTACATTTATTTGAACAGACATTTTATCCCTCCCGAAAATTAAAATAGGACAAGCCTTACTAACATTGTAAAGGCTTGTCCTTAAAAAGTTTGTCGCAAAAGAGGACTTATATTAATTTTTTTCTGATATCCGAGGCTAAATACAGTGACCCGAAAATCACAGTATCTTGATTTTTTGTTTTTTTCAGCGCTTCGTCAAGACTTCCCGCTATTTCGGTGGGGCAATATTTGTTCGCCATTACCGAAAGCTCTTCTGCCGGCAGAGAACGGGGATTATTTTTCACCTCCACTGCAACAGCAGATTTGCAATGCTTTAGCACAGTTTTTAGCACTCCATCCACATTTTTGTCCTTCATCATACCTATTATAGCAACGGGCATTTCCTTAAGTTTCTCAAGTTCCTTTGCCAGAACAATTGCGCCGTCCTCGTTATGAGCACCGTCAAGCAAAAGTAGTGGCCTTTTAGAAAATACTTCAAGTCGAGCAGGAAAAAAGGTGTTTTTAAGTCCCTTATATATAATGTTATAAGGAATTTCAAATCCACTGTTGCGTACAGTTTCAATAGCTACAAGAGAATTTTCGATTTGATAATCTCCCCTTAGGGAAAGCTCAAATTTTTCACCTTTATATATATAAGTGTTGTTTTCCAAAATCTCCAACGCCGACAAATTAGGAATAATTAGCTCTTTGGCTTTGTTTTTTATTACATCTAAGGCTTTTTGAGGTTGATATGGTGTAGTTATTGTCGTGCAATCACGCAAAATTCCGCACTTTTCCTCTGTGATTTTTTCTATTGTATCGCCAAGTATTACCGTGTGGTCAAGAGCAATTTTAGTAATTACTGTGCAAGCCAAGTTTTCAAGTGTGTTTGTAGCATCAAGTCTGCCGCCAAGTCCTGTTTCACAAACCAAAATATCAATTTTTTGCTCGGCGAAATAGAGAAAAGCCATCGCAGTTATAAATTCAAACTCAGTCAGCTTTATATTTGTATTTTTAACAAGCCCAGCGCAGGACACCAAGTCCTCTTCACTAATAAACTCTCCGTTTATTTGTATTCGCTCACGAAAATCAATAATAAAGGGCGAAATAAAGCTACCCGTTTTATAGCCAGCGTTTTTAAAAACGCTTGACACCATTGCGCAAACCGAGCCCTTGCCGTTGGTACCTGCAATATGTATTGCTTTGAAGTTGTTTTGAGGATTACCCAAAGCATTTAAAACCCTATTAATCCGTTCCAAGCCAGCAGGCAAGGAAAAATTACCAAGAGAATGGATATAATCCAAGGTTTCCTTATAGTTCAAAATATCACCTATCCAATAAAAGCTTTAAGACCTACTCGAAGTACGGGTAGGCCTTAGTAGTTTATTCAGTAAAATTTTCATTAAAGGCTTTTAGCCACTCTCTCTTAATGAGATCGTGACCGGCAGCCTTTGGATGAACACCGTCCCAGAGCCAATGACTTTCGGGCGCACGTTTTGCTTCCTCGTCAAATTTTCCCTGTAATGGAATGAAAACCAAATTGTATTTCTCGCCAATTTTCTTTTCTACTGCGGCACGCTTTTCAACCTCAGGGCGAAAAATATCCCAAGCGCCCTCGGTTTTGTTGCCTTGAAACAAAATAGTTTTCATAATCTTCATCCATTTATTTCATATTTTTGATATCGGAAATACTTTCCTCTATCATTTTAATTTTTTCAAGTACTTTTGCAAGACCCTGTTTTTGCTGCTCAATAAGCTGAGCAGGAGCCTTTGCAACAAATCCGGGATTGTTGAGCTTCTTTTCGAAGAACTCTTTATCCACATTCGCCTTTTCCAAGTCCTTATTTAAACGGGCAAGCTCAGCGGTAAAGTCAACAAGCTCCTTCATTGGCATATAAACAGTTGCATCATCGGTAATTACACGAACTGCTCCTTCGCTTTCAAAATCGTCACCGATTTCCACCTCAGAAGCATAACCCAAACGGCAGATATAAGCCGTTCCTTCCTTAAATGTATCGGCAAAAGAAGTGGCAATTTGTACCTTTGCTTTGCGTGAAGGAGGTACATTCATTTCAGCTCTGCGGTTTCTTACAGCCTTAATTACAGCCATAATCTTTTCGAAATCGCTTTCCTCTAAGGTGAACTTAAGGTCATTCTTAAATTTAGGCCACTCGGTAACCATTAGCGCTTCGCCTGCGTGAGGCATAGACTGCCAAATTTCCTCGGTAATAAAGGGCATAAAGGGATGAAGCAATGCTAAGGTGTTAGTGAAAACATACACTAGTACGCTTCTTGCGGTATTCTTTGCCTTTTCGTCATTGCCGTTTAGACGGGCTTTGCAAATTTCAATGTACCAGTCGCAGAAAACATCCCAAATGAAATCGTAAAGTTTCTGCACTGCCAAGCCGAGTTCAAACTTATCAAGGTTTTCGGTAACCTCAGCAACCAAGGTATTGTACTTCGAAAGTATCCACTTATCCTCCAATGCCAGATTATCGGTATCAAGAGGAATAATTTGGTCGTTTTCAAGGTTCATTAAGATAAATCTTGCAGCATTCCAAATCTTGTTGGCAAAGTTTCGGCTTGCCTCTACCCTCTCAGGTATATAACGCATATCGTTTCCGGGACTGTTACCGGTAGCTAGAGAAAATCTTAGCGCATCGGCACCGTAGGTTTCAATTACCTCTAAGGGGTCAACACCGTTGCCTAAAGATTTGGACATCTTTCTGCCCTGTGAATCACGAACCAAGCCGTGAATTAAAACGGTATCAAAGGGTACCTCGCCGGTTTGCTCAAGACCGGAGAACATCATTCTCATAACCCAGAAAGGAATAATATCATAACCTGTAACTAAAGTGTTAGTTGGATAGTAGTGCTTGAAATCCTCAGTCTCATTGGGCCAACCGAGAGTTGAGAACGGCCACAAGGCGGAAGAAAACCAAGTGTCAAGTGTATCAGGGTCTTGGGTAATATTCTTACTGCCACAGTGTGCACATTCGTGAGCATCGGCCTTGGAAACGGTAATCTCACCGCAGTCAGCGCAGTACCAAGCGGGAATTCTATGACCCCACCAAAGCTGACGGGAAATACACCAGTCACGAATATTCTCAAGCCAGTGGAAGTAAACCTTTTCAAATCTTTGGGGTACGAACTTTGTCTCACCGTTCTTAACCGCATCAATAGCTGGGGTAGCCAGTGGCTTCATTTTAACAAACCACTGCTTGGAAACGCGCGGCTCCACAGTAGACGAACAACGGTAGCAGGTGCCTACATTGTGGTTGTAATCCTCAATTTTAACAAGCGCGCCCTCGGCTTCTAAGTCAGCAACAATTGCTTTTCTTGCCTCGTAACGATCCATTCCCGCATATTTGGGGTAATCATCCACAATTTTTGCGTCGTCGGTCATTACATTAATAACAGGCAAATTGTGACGAAGTCCTACTTCAAAGTCGTTGGGGTCGTGTGCAGGGGTGATTTTAACTACGCCAGTACCAAAATCAGTTTCAACATAATCGTCAGCAACAACGGGAATTTCGCGGTGCACCAAAGGCAAAATTAAGGTTTTGCCTACCATATTCTTATAACGCTCGTCATTTGGATTAACCGCAACGGCAGTATCACCCAGCAGTGTTTCGGGTCGGGTGGTTGCAAGCTCTAAATAGCCACTGCCATCCTTGAACGGATAGCGCAAATGCCAAAAATGACCTGCCTGCTCCTCGTATTCAACCTCAGCATCGGAAATGGAAGTCTTACAGTGGGGGCACCAATTAATGATGCGTTCTCCTCTGTAAATAAGACCCTTTTCGTAAAGGCGAACAAATACCTCTTTAACAGCCTCGTTACAGCCCTCGTCAAGGGTGAACCGCTCTCTGTCCCAGTCACAGGACGAGCCTAATTTCTTGAGCTGTTCGATAATTCTGCCGCCGTACTGCTTTTTCCAATCCCAAGCGCGCTCTAAGAAGCCGTCTCGTCCGATGTCCTCTTTAGTGACGCCCTCTTGTCTCATTTTTTCAACAATTTTAGCTTCGGTTGCAATTGAAGCATGGTCGGTACCAGGTAACCACAAGGTATCGAACCCTTGCATACGCTTGAAACGAATGAGGATATCCTGTAAGGTATTATCAAGTGCGTGACCCATATGAAGCTGACCGGTAATGTTCGGAGGGGGAATAACTATTGTATAAGTATCCTTGTCCTTTTCGCATTTAGCATGAAAATACTTACCGTCTAACCACTGCTTATAAATTCGGTCCTCAACATCCTTTGGGTCGTACTGCTTGGCGAGTTCCTTTGCCATATTTTTTGTCCCACCTTTGGAAAATTTTAACTGTGATATTTTCTTATAATCGTCACATCATAATACTGTCAGCACAAAAGCGTTTGCATTAAGCTGACAGTTAAAGCCGTCTTTACGGAAAAAATTATTCTAACATAAGCGTTTAATGTCGTTTTTGGCGGAATAATGTAATTTCCGCCAAAGGCGACTTTTTCTAATTATACACTAATATTTAGCATAGTCAAGATTAAATATCAAGTTTTGCCTGCTCCATATCCTCACCCGCCGGCTTTTTACTGCCCGCAGCCGGAATGTTGCGTGTTCTGTAACGATGGTCAGACTGGAGCCCTCCGTCATAGAGTGTTGCCTCTAAAATTCGCTGACCTTTTTTCTGAGTCATAACACCCACTCCGCCATTGTCCTTAGTGGTCTTAGCGGGAATAGAGGCAGTGTTAACAATAAGTATTCTGCCATTGGTAGATTTAAGGAGTAGCTCGGTTTCCTCTTTGATATGAATAATTGTGTGCAAAGTATACTTGTCACTGTAAGCCTTAATAAGCTTTTTACGGTTGGTTTTGGTTTCATATGAGGAAAGGGGCACCTTGGAAATTCGTCCGTTATCAAAGACAAATATCACAAAACCCTTATAATCGTTGGTTTCCA
The DNA here is from genome assembly GCA_017434895.1 of Clostridia bacterium. Classification (GTDB taxonomy): domain Bacteria; phylum Bacillota; class Clostridia; order Oscillospirales; family Acutalibacteraceae; genus UBA737. The sequence continues at coordinate 9,502 of JAFSGB010000006.1, read as the reverse complement.
GCATGTAAATAGCGTTTTCACCTTGGTCAAATTCGAGCTTTCCGGGAATAAAGTCACCTAATATGCTTGCCTTTGAGTCTTCAAATTCTCCGGTTTTAGTTTTATAAACCTGACACTTGTTTGAGAAGAACATAAGCTCTGACGCATTGGTGCTTTCAATTTGTTGGGTAATTTCATCCCCCTCTTTAAGCTTTTGCTCCCCGCTCATTCTAAGTGACTGGGGAGTGATTTTCTTAAAGTATCCGTCCTTAGTAAAGAACAGTGTTACGGGAGAATCGTCAACCTCGATTTCCGCATCATTGTCAGCCATAGAGTCGTCAGAAATAATAGTGGTTTTTCTACCGTCACCATATTTCTTGGCGACCTCCTCAAGCTCCTTAATAATAATCTTAAGCAGCTTAGTGCGAGATTTGAGTATACCCTCAAATTCCTCTACCTGACGGAGCAACTCCTCAATTTCGGCGGTACGCTTTAAAATGTACTCTCGGTTTAAATGGCGAAGCTTAATTTCTGCTACATATTCAGCTTGAATTTCATCAATACAAAAACCAATCATAAGGTTTGGAATAACCTCGGACTCTTGCTCTGTCTCCCTTACAATCTTAATTGCCTTGTCAATATCCAAAAGGATTTTTTCAAGACCCTGCAAGCGGTGAAGCTTTTCCTTAGCCCTGGAAAGAGTGAAATAAATTCTGCGCTTAACACATTCCTCGCGGAAAGCCACCCACTCGCCGATGATTTCCTTAACACCCATAACACGGGGTGAGCCGGCAATTAGTATATTAAAGTTACAAGAAAAGCTATCCTCTAAAGTTGTCATTTTAAGGATTTTCTTCATTAGCTTTTCGGGGTCAGCGCCGCGTTTTAAGTCAATGGCTATTTTAAGACCGTTGAGGTCGGTTTCGTCACGAATGTCATTAATTTCGGTAATTTTTTTAAGCTTTACAAGATCAATAACCTTTTCAATAATCGCTTCTACTGTGGTGGTAGGGGGAATTTGGGTGATTTCCACACAGTTTTCGCTCTTGTCGTAGTTGTAAACGCCTCTAACCTTAAAGCTTCCTCTACCCGTTTCGTAAATCTTTTCAATGTCGGCTCTGTTATATAAAAGCTGACCTCCTATAGGAAAATCGGGAGCCAAAAGGGTATCGGCAACATTAATATCCTCATCCTTAATGTAGGCAATGGTGGTTTCGCAAACCTCCCGCAGATTAAAGGGACAAATGGAGCTTGCCATACCCGCCGCAATACCTGTATTGGCATTAACAAGCACTGTAGGAAAGGTAACGGGGAAAAGAGTCGGCTCCTTCATTGTGGCGTCATAGTTGTCCACAAAATCGACAGTGTCCTTATCAATATCATTGAACAATTCACTTGCAATGGGAGCTAGCTTTGCTTCGGTGTAACGGGAGGCGGCGTAAGCCATATCTCGGGAATAAGCCTTACCAAATGAACCCTTTGAAGCTACAAAGGGGTGTAGTAACGCCTGATAGCCCTCAGACAAGCGAACCATTGTTTCGTAAATGGCTGCGTCACCATGAGGGTTTAGCTGCATTGTTCTACCCACAATATTGGCAGATTTAATGGTGCTCCCATTTAAAAGCCCCATATTGTACATAGTGTAGAGAAGCTTTCTGTGGGAGGGCTTAAAACCGTCAATCTCGGGTATAGCGCGGGAGACTATAACACTCATAGCATAGGTCATAAAGTTGGTTTCAATAGTCTCGGTAATGGGTTGCTCAACAGTAAGCCCCGCCCCCGAAATAAAGGCATTGATATTCGGTTTTACAGTTTTCTTGGTCTCTTGCTTTTTTCTTGGAGCCATGTCTTTCTCCTTAAAAATTAATAATTAGTAATGAATGATGAATAATTTCGGTGTCGGGCATATGCCCGACAATTATATAAATCGGCGTGCCGACATATTAACTCTTCACTTTTCACTGTTGATTTTGTAAAAATCAACTAATATCCGCATCATCTAAATAAAGGTATCCGTTTTCGGCTATAAAATCTTTTCTGCCTTGCAAATCATCACCAAGGAGCATATCAAACATTTGGCTCGTTCGCTCTGCATCCTCGGGCATAACCTTAATAAGTCGGCGGGTTTCGGGGTTCATAGTGGTTAGGTTCATCATATCGGGTTGGTTTTCGCCAAGTCCCTTCGAACGCTGTAAATTATACTTTTTATCCCCGATTTTAGCCAAAATATCATTCTTTTCCTTTTCGTCATAGGCAAAATAGGTCATTTCCTTGGTGCCTATTTCGTAAAGAGGTGTTTCTGCAATAAACACCTTTCCCTCGGTAATAAGGGTGGGCATAAGGCGATGAATCATAGTTAAAATAAGGGTTCTGATATGAAAACCGTCCACATCCGCATCGGTACAGATTATAACCTTATTCCAACGAAGAGCACCTAAATCAAAGGTAGCAAGACCCTTGTTCGCCTTGGACTTGACCTCAACACCGCAACCTAAAATTTTAATAAGGTTAGTAATAATTTCACTCTTAAATACCTTGTCGTAATCTGCCTTTAAGCAGTTGAGAATTTTGCCTCTGACAGGCATTATTGCCTGAAATTCGGCGTTGCGGGCTAATTTACAGGAGCCTAAAGCCGAGTCACCCTCAACTATAAATACCTCTCTGAGGTTTACATCCTTAGAACGGCAGTCGACAAATTTTTCCACTCTATCCAGCATGCTGTTGGAGCTTTGGAGGGTCTTTTTTATGTTAATTCTTTCCCTCTCGCTGCGCTCACGGCTTCTTTTATTAATAAGCACCTGGTCGGCAATTTTTTCTGCCTCTGCCCTATTCTCAATAAAATAAACCTCTAGCTGGTGCCGTAGGAAATCTGCCATTGCCTCGTAAATAAATTTATTAGTAATAGCCTTTTTTGTTTGATTTTCGTAGGAGGTCATTGTGGAGAAAGAGGAAATCACCAAAACCATACATTCCTCAACATCGGAAAAGGTAATTTTACTTTCCCCCGTTTTGTACTTATTAGTTTGCTTAATAAAACTATCAATCTGCGAAACCAAAGCAGTTCTTGTTGCCCTTTCGGGAACGCCGCCATGCTCAAGCCAGCTTGAGTTATGGTAATATTCCTTTAAAATTTTCTTATTGCTAAAAGCCAAAGCGGCTTTAATTTTAACCTTATATTCAGGCTTGTCCTCACGGTCGCGACCCTTACGCTCGGTCTGCCAAGACTGAACTGTTGTAAGTCCGTCCTCACCCACAGTTTCATTCACATAATCCACAATACCGTTATTATAAACAATATCTTGGCTTATAAACTTACTGCCCTGTTGTTCGCGAAATTGGAAAAGCAGTCCGTCATTAACAATAGCCTGACGCTTTAGTGTATCAATAAAGTATTCAGTAGGGATATCGATCTCGGTAAATACATCAAGGTCGGGTTTCCATCGGGTTTTAGTACCTGTGTCTCTGCCACTGTAAGGCTCCTTTGTAAGACCACCCACATTGTAGCCCTTTTCAAAGTGAAGGGTGTACTTAAAGCCGTCACGTTTAATTTCAACATCCATATACTCCGAAGAATACTGTGTTGAACAAAGACCCAAACCGTTAAGACCGACGGAATATTCATAGTTGGCGCCATCGTTGGTATTATATTTGCCGCCGGCGTAAAGCTCGCAGTATAAAAGCTCCCAGTTGTAGCACTGTTCTTTATTGTTAAAATCAACGGGGGCACCGCGGCCAAAATCTTGGACCTCAATAGAGCCGTCGGAATACTTGGTCACAACTATTTTGTTGCCATAGCCTTCGCGAGCCTCGTCAATAGAGTTGGAAATAATTTCAAAAACAGAATGCTCACAACCGTCAAGCCCGTCGGATCCGAAAATAACGCCTGGACGTTTTCGTACTCGGTCAGGACCCTCTAATTTAGTTATGCTTTCGTTATCATATTTGACATTGGTTTTTGCCATATTTTGCATACCCCTAAAATAATTATATATAACATATTATACACCATATTTTGTGCTTTCGTCAAGTAAAATAACACAATAAAAGGACTGCCGAAGCAGCCCTTAAAATTATTTAAGATATTGGTCAAGGTTGAAGTTTTCACCGTTGCCGTAGTTTTCTAAAATATAGTCCATATCCTTGTCGCCTCTGCCCGAAAGATTAATAAGCACAGAGCCTTTGCCCATTTCTTTGGCAAGCTTAATGCCATAGGCAACAGCGTGAGAACTTTCAATTGCAGGTATAATACCCTCCAAACGGGAAAGCGCAAAGAAAGCCTTGATTGTGTCGTCATCACCGATTACATCGTACTTAACTCTGCCGATTTCCTGTAAAAATGCGTGCTCCGGTCCTGAGGACGGGTAATCCAGTCCGCTGGCAACCGAATAAACAGGAGCGGGCTCGCCGTTTTCGTCCTTTAGCATAATACTGTTAAAGCCATGCATAATTCCCTCGGTACCGTACTTAAGGCTTGCAGCGTGGTCGCCAAGTTTTGGACCTCTACCCAAAGGCTCAATGCCGTAAATATCAACACTGTCATTTAAAAAGCCAGAGAAAAAGCCTGCAGCATTGGAGCCGCCGCCCACACAAGCCACAATGGCATCGGGCAAATGTCCGGTCATATCGTTGAACTGCTCTCTTGCCTCAATTCCCACAACACTTTGGAAATCACGAACCATCATTGGGAAAGGATGCGGACCTAAAACCGAGCCAATACAATAGATAGCGTCCTTATATTCATTAGCATAAGCGGCAAAGGCGGCGTCAACAGCCTCTTTCAAGGTGGCAAGACCGTGGGTAACCTCGACAACGTTGGCACCTAAAATTTTCATTCTTGCAACATTGGGAGCTTGTTTTTTAATATCAACACTACCCATATAAATATCGCACTCAAGTCCGAAATAAGCAGCCGCGGTGGCAAGCGCCACACCGTGCTGACCCGCGCCTGTTTCGGCAATGATCTTTTTCTTGCCCATATACTTTGCAAGCAAAGCCTCTCCCATACAATGATTAAGCTTATGAGCGCCTGTGTGGTTTAAATCCTCACGCTTAACATAAAGCTGAACATTGCCGATGCGGTTAGAAAGTCTTTCAAGATGAGAAATGGGGGTAGGTCTGCCCTGAAATTCCTTTCTTATTCTGCGAAGCTCGTTAATAAATTTACGGGACTGGCAAATCGAAAAATAAGCCTCGGTAATCTCCTTCATAGCATTACTAAGCTCGGGAGAAATATAGCAACCGCCGTATTTTCCGAAAAAGCCGTTCTCGTCGGGATAATTTTTAAAATAAGTATTAAAATCTACATTTCCAAAATTCATAATTAATTCTCCTTATTATTATTTATTCAAAGCCGAGCCGTTTCGCCATCGTTTAACCAATAAAAACATTGTGTGCCTCCAAAACTAAAAACAGTCCTATCCCCTATGGGACAAGACTGAAAAAATCCTGCGGTACCACCCAAATTGATGAAAACTCATCCGCTCTACCTCGCACTGACATGCGATCCGTACTGTAACGGGTACTCCCGTCGACTGCTACTCACTTTCGCTTTCGGTCGCCCTCATAAGTCCATTCACCAAATTCTCTACTACCGTTTTGCACCAACAACGGCTCTCTTTAAGCTTTAAATATGGCTACTATTCTTAATCATCGGTTTAATTGTTTAATATATGATATCACCCTTTAAAGTGCTTTGTCAAGGTTTTTTTATGATTATTACAAAAGAGTGGGGATTTTTGCATTTTTGGGTTGACATCGAAAGGGTTTACAGATATAATTAGTTAAATATAATTTAAATAAGGAGTAATATTTATGGCTTATTATTTCAAAGAAATGTCTCATACCTTTAATGAGTACTTACTGGTTCCGGGTTATTCCTCCTCTGAGTGCATTCCCGCCAATGTTAGTCTTAAAACCCCACTTGTTAAATTCAAAAAGGGTCAAGAGCCTGCAATTTCTATGAACATTCCCATGACCTCTGCAATAATGCAGTCAGTTTCGGGCGAAAGATTAGCAGTAGCCTTAGCAAAAGAGGGCGGCGTTTCCTTTATCTACGGTTCCCAGTCTATTGAGGACGAGGCTGCAATGGTTGCCCGTGCAAAATCCTATAAAGCCGGCTTTGTAGTAAGCGCTTCTAATGTTACTCCTGAGGATACTTTAGCTGATATTCTCCGCCCTAAAACTGAAAACGGCTTTTCTACCGTCGCAGTTACCGACGACGGTACCGCAACAGGAAAGCTTTTAGGTATTGTTACCAGCCGTGATTATCGTGTAAGCCGTATGAGTGAGGACCTTAAGGTTAAGGAATTTATGACTCCTGTTGATAAGCTTATCACTGCTGATGAAAGCACTACATTAAAAAAAGCAAACGATATAATTTGGGACAATAAGCTGAATTCACTTCCCATTGTTGATAAAAACGGTAATTTAAAGTATTTTGTTTTCCGCAAGGATTACGATGCTCATAAATCCAACCCCAACGAGCTACTTGATAAGGACAAGCGTTATGTTGTAGGTGCAGGTATTAATACCCGTGACTATGCCGAGCGTGTTCCCGCTTTAATTGAAGCAGGTGCCGATGTACTTTGCATTGACTCCTCCGAGGGCTTCAGCGAGTGGCAATCAAGAACTATTGCTTTTATACGTGAAAAATACGGTAACAGTGTTAAGGTTGGTGCTGGTAACGTTGTAGACAGAGACGGATTTTTATTCCTTGCAAAAGCGGGTGCAGACTTTATTAAGGTTGGTATCGGCGGCGGTTCTATCTGCATCACCCGTGAAACCAAGGGTATCGGCCGTGGACAGGCTACCGCTCTTATTGAGGTTTGTGCCGCCCGTGACGAATACTTTGAGGAAACCGGTATTTACATTCCCGTTTGCTCCGACGGCGGTATCGTTCACGATCACCACATCACCCTAGCCCTTGCAATGGGTGCTGACTTTATAATGCTGGGCCGATATTTTGCCCGTTTCGACGAAAGTCCGACTAATAAAATTACCATTAACGGCAACTACTACAAAGAGTACTGGGGCGAAGGTTCAAACAGAGCCAGAAACTGGCAAAGATATGACCTCGGCGGTGATAAGAAGCTATCCTTCGAGGAGGGTGTTGACTCCTATGTTCCTTATGCAGGAAGCCTAAAAGATAATGTAGCCCTCTCCCTTTCAAAGGTTAAATCCACAATGTGCAACTGCGGAGCACTCACAATTCCCCAGCTTCAAAAGAACGCAAAGCTGACCCTTGTTTCCTCAACAAGTATTATTGAGGGCGGTGCCCATGACGTTATCCAAAAGGAATCAAACGGCAGAATTAAATAATCAAACACAAATAATCGGAGCCTAGGCGTTGTACCCGTAAGGATACAACGTCGGTTTTATTCGCCTTGGCACGCGAGTGTTATTGCTTCGCAGTGATATTTAAGCTTCGCCCAAGTAATATTGCCTTCGGCAGTTTTAGAGGTGAATAAAATACCACTGAAGCCGCAGGGTTTCAATATCACTTTTGATTTATCAAAAATATCACTGTGAGACCTGTCTCACAATAACACTATCAAAATAGATTTTTTGAGTACAGTAAAAAAGAAGCACAAAATTTCGTGCTTCTTTTAATTTTGTCTCGTACCGTAACAAGCAGGACATTTGGGCACCCAAATCTCACCCTTTTGGCAAACCTAAATCCCTTAACCTTGCTCACAACTTATTGCAGCTTGTGCTCCTACGCACAAAAGGGGTAAATAAACATATTACTTGTTTTTTCGATAAATTAATTTCTATTTAATTTTCTTCAGTTAAAACTTTTAATCCAATTTACCAAAGAACCATAATGTGTGTTTTCTCGTACTGTGTCTAACATATAGTTCGTTACAGGACCATTACCTTTCATTTTTTCCAAAATTGCTTCTTGGAGTTCTGCTACTGACATTTCTTCGTATGGTTTGTTCGGGTCTATGTTTACTTTTTCTACCATATTTTCTTCTCGTGTTTTTTCAGGTTCGTAATTTTCAGGTTTTTCTACATTTATTACTGTTTCGGTTGTTTTTGATATTTCTATTTTTATGGGCGCAAAGCCTTCAACGACAGATTCTTCGGAAATCCAAATTTCGCCGTAGTTTGCAGGTACTTGCACCGCAATATATCCTCCATTTACAAATACTTGTTTGCCTGTTAATGCACCAACATATTTATTGCAATTACTGCAAGGAAGATTCAAATTTACATCATTATCGCCATTGTTCACTGTAATAATTACAGACTTACCGTCAAGGGTTCTCTCATAAGCAAAATAAGAGGTCTGTAATTCCAATTCCTTGTAATCTCCATAACAAAGAGCAGGGGTGTTTTTTCGAATTTTACCAAGAGAAGCAATAAGCCCTGTGCAAGGATTAGTTTTTATCGCACCTTTGTAGTCATCATATTTAAGAGCAGGTCTTAAAGAGTCGTCAGAGCCACATTCTTTTTTCCCATCGACACCAAATTCAGAGCCGTAATAAATAGACGGAATACCCGGCAAAGTATAAAGCATAATGTGTACAGGTACAAAATGTGATTTGTTTTGAATCTTTGTATAAATGCGTTCTACATCGTGATTATCAACAAAAGTGTAAAGCTTAAGACGATTTCCAACCATATCGCTTACATATTTGATTGTATGTGCAATTTCAAAATAATTGTGGTCGTTATGTGCGGAATACAAGGCTTTGTGAAGCATATAGTTTGTTACGGAGTGAAGAGTTCCGTCATTTGCCCAACGGGAGTAATTTCCGTGAATAACTTCACCCATAAGCCAAAAGTCGGGTTTTACATCATTTGCCACCTCGCGAAGCGCTTTCATATAATCAAAATCCATTACATCTGCCGCATCAAGACGGATTCCGTCAATATCAAACTCACTTACCCAAAAACGAATCACATCACAAATATAGTCCCTAACATCTGGGTTGTGTTGGTTTAATTTTGCAAGTAGGTCATATCCGCCCCAATTTTCATAAGAAAAACCATCATTAAAAGAGTTATTACCCCCAAAATTCACATTACAATACCAATCCTTATATTTGGAGTTTTCTCTATTTTGTTTAATATCCCTAAATGCGAAGAAATCGCGACCTGTATGGTTGAAAACACCATCTAAAATCACTCGAATACCTTGTTTGTGACATTCTGATACAAAATTAGTCAGGTCTTGGTTCGTACCAAGTCTGCTGTCTAGTTTTTTGTAATCTGTAGTCTCATATCCATGTCCTACCGATTCAAAGAGCGGCCCTATATAAATTGCGTTACAGCCGATTTCTTTAATATGAGATATCCATGGCAACAGTGTATTAAGCCTATGCACTGGCTCACTGTAAGAATTTTGTTTTGGAGCACCCGTCATCCCTAACGGATAAATATGATAAAATATTGCTTCGTTATACCAAGCCAATTTTTTAGCCCTCTTTAATTTCTTAAATATATTTGTTTTATTATATTTTGTGAAATGATTATATCATATTTTTATTTAAAAAGAAAGGATTTTGTATAAAAATCC